>CAJOEV010000015.1 GCA_905233545.1 uncultured Eubacterium sp.
TCGGTGGCGGTAACGTTGCAATCGACGCTGCAAGAGTTTCCGTCCACTGCGGAGCTGAAAATGTTTCAATGTTCTGTCTTGAAAGCAGGGAAGAAATGCCTGCTTCCGATGATGAAGTTGAAGAAGCACTTGAGGACGGCGTTTCAATCAACAATTCCTGGGGACCCAAAGAAATTCTTAAGGACGAAAACGGAAAGGTTAAAGCTATTGTATTCAAAAAGTGCGTTTCCGTTTTTGATGATGAACACCGCTTTGCTCCCGTTTATGATGAAAACGAAACTATGACCGTTGAATGTGACAGTGTAATCCTTTCAATCGGTCAGGCTATCGAGTGGGGCGGGCTTCTTGAAGGAACATCTGTTGAACTCAATAGAAACAACACCGCAAAGGCGGATACATTCACCTTCCAGACAGCACAGCCCGATGTTTTCGTCGGCGGTGACGCGTTTACAGGTCCGAGATTTGCAATAGACGCTATTGCAATGGGTAAGGAAGGCGCAATCTCTATTCACAGATTTGTTCAGCCTCATTCAACCTTAACAATCGGCAGAAATCCGAGATACTATGTTGAGCTTGATAAGGACAATATTGTTCTTGAAAGTTACGACACAGCACACCGCCAGATTCCTCAGCCGACAAAGAAGGTTGACCCGAAGGGCTTCAAGGATGATTATAAGATGCTCACCGAGGAGCAGGTTAAGATTGAAACTTCAAGATGTCTCGGCTGCGGTGCAACAATTGTTGACCCGAACAGATGCGTTGGCTGCGGAGTTTGTACAACCAAGTGTGAATTTGATGCAATCCATCTTTACAGAGACCGTCCCGAATGCTCAACAATGTACAGAGCAGAGGACAAATTAAAAGCAATCTTCCCGAATATAATCAAGCGTGAAATCAAAATCAAAAAGGCTGCAAAGAAGGCTAAATAAGCTATGCACGAATTAGGTATTGTTTTTCACATAATGGATACAATTGAGGAAATTGCCAAAGAACAAAATCTTGAAAAGGTGGCTTCGGTAACCATTGAAGTCGGCGAGGTTTCAACGGTTATTCCGAGCTATCTTGAGGATTGCTGGAAATGGGCTGCTAAAAAGCACGAACTTTTTAAGGACAGCGTATTAATCAGCGAAAAAATAGAGGCAATAACCTATTGCGAGGATTGCAAAAAGACCTATGAAACGGTTAAATATGCAAAAATCTGCCCTCATTGCAAAAGCGAAAACACGTTTTTGCTTCAGGGCAACGAGGTGCAGATTAAGGAAATAGAAGCAATTTAATAAATTAAGAGTTAAGAGTTAAGAATTAAGAATTTATGGCGGGACACCCGCACCCGAAATTCTTCATTCTTCATTCTTAATTCTTCATTAAAAAAAGAAGGGGGAAAACATAATGGGTATGTTATTCCAAATTTACGGCGATATGTCTGTCTGGCAGATAGTCGGATGGTGTCTTGTATTCGTCGGACTCATTGTTGCTAATGAAATAGCACGCCGCACTAAAGCAGGCGGAATTTTCTGCTTTGTTGTTGTTCCGATTGCGCTGACAATCTACTTTATTGTTATCAATATCGGAGCTGAGACCTTTGCAAAAGACAATCCGACAATTGTTCAGATGAACGGCTGGTTCCACTATGCTAAGCTCTATGCTGCAACAATCGGATGCGTTGGCTTCATGGTATTAAAATATCACTGGGGCAAACTCGGCAAGGTTAACTGGTTTAAAGTGTTCCCGTTCGTAATCGTTGCAATCAACATTCTTATTGCTGTTGCTTCCGACTTCGAATCCGCAATCAAAGGTATGAAAATCGGCGGAATGCAAGGCGGCTGGTGGTATTCATCAGAAGGCGTATGGCTTTTCGGCGGATGGTGGAACATCCTCAACGGTCTTGCCGGTATCATCAACATCTTCTGTATGACCGGCTGGTTCGGAATTTATTCATCAAAGAAAAAGCAGCAGGATATGCTCTGGCCCGATATGATCTGGATGTATATTCTTGCATATGATGTCTGGAACTTTGAGTATACATACCTCAACCTTCCTCTTCACACATGGTACTGCGGTGTTGCTCTTCTTCTTGCTCCTACTTTTGCAAACGCACTCTGGAACAAGGGCGGCTGGATTCAGAACCGCGCAAACACACTTGCACTCTGGTGTATGTTTGCTCAGGTATTCCCGAGCTTCCAGAACCATTCAAGATTCACAACCCTTCCCACCGTTTACGCTGATGCATCTATGTTTGCAACAGCTGCTAACGGAAAGATGGATCCGAATCTCGTTCTTACCGCTGCAGACGCTAACCCGAAAGCACAGGGCGTTGTTGCAATTGCTGCAATTGCAGTTAATGTTCTTGTTCTTGCGGTTATTATCAAGCGTTCAATCGAACAGAAAAAGAATCCGTACACAAACGAAATCTTTACAGATACAAAGGATTTCAAACTTGCCATGGAAAGAGCAGCAAAAGAAAACGCAGCATAATAACAAAAAAATGCCGTTTCGCGAAAGCGAAGCGGCTTTTTTGTAGGGGAGGCTCTCCTGAGCCTCCCTTATGCTAATTATTAAATACAATAAAAATTGCTCTCCCATGCAGGAATGTATTTTGAATGGCGGAAGAAGATTTTGTAATCGGGGTTAAGCTCCCATATTTTCAGCGGCAGGGAAAACAAATCTTCGTTTCTGTGGTACGCGCAGACATATAGCTTCGGCGTGTATTTTTTTATCGTTTTTTTTGCGCCCGAAAGTGCTTTGAGTTCTGCTCCCTCAATGTCCATTTTAATAAATGTCGGTGCAAGTTCAAGCGAATCAATATCAATAACTTCAACGCTCTTTCCCTCGGCGGCAAGCTTTGAATTCCTGCCCGCTTTGCCTGCAAAAATAAGCGTGTCTTTTTTATCCCAGGCTCCCATATTCAGACAGCTGATATCAAAAAGCTCTTCAGTGTTTCTCAGGAGCTTTTTAAAGTTCTTTTCGTCGGGCTCAAGTGCTGTTATGTAGGCGTATTCACCGTTTGTGAAATCTAAAAACTCCCTTATCGTGTCGCCGTCGTATGCACCGAGGTCGATTATGTTTTCGGCACTTCCGAGTTTAAGAATATCGCTGTATATTCTGCTTTTATCCGCAAAGGATTTCAGCAGATATTCAATCTTTCCGCTGACCTTGAAGTTCAGAATATCAAGATATGTTTTTTTGCTTTTTTCATCGGCAAGATTGTTATAAACAAAATCGAAATTGTCCTCGTTTTCGGCTATGAATTCTCTGCTGAAAAGTCCGCCTCCCGCAACGGGAACATCGGGCGCAAAAACAGTGTGTTCATTGTTGATATCTGCAATTCTGTCAATAACCTCATCAAGCCTTGAAGCAAAGCATAAAACAATATTGAAATCCTCGTATTTCTCGCAGACTTCGCTGTATTTAAGCACCTTGAAGCCCCTGAAATAATGCCCTCTGACAAACTCATCGGAAGCGAAAATATCACTTACCGTAACGCCGTATTGAGTAAGTGTGTCCATAATTTTCTCAGCGCCCAGTCCCATACCGTATAAAACAGTCGGCTTGCTGCTGTTTTTTAAATTATCCCAGACATTTTGTTCTTTAATTAATTCAACCATGTGTATCAACCTTAATTTTGCATTTTGCATTATGCACTTTGCATTGTTTATGCTATGCCTATAGCATAGCATAAACCTCACCACTTTACAAACCCTAATAAATATATTATAATATATTGAAATATTTTAACTTGGAGGGATTTGCCTTTATGGGCAGCGGCAGTTTAAGAAGATTATTCAGAAAAGAAAGTTCAACGGAAGAGGAAATCAAGCAGCTTGTTGATGAGGACCAGGGCGAGCTTGAAATTTCTCAGCGCGAAATGATTAACGCAATTTTCGAGTTTGATGATATTACGGCGGGCGATATTATGACCCACAGAACGGATATTGTTTCCGTTCCTGACGACGGCTCGCTTTATGATGTTGTTAATCTTGCAATCAAAGAAGGCGTTTCGCGTGTTCCGATTTTTCATGATGACCTTGATGATATTCTCGGAATTGTTTATGTTAAAGACCTTTTGAAATTCATCGGAAAAGAGATTTCGGAAAACGAAAAGCTTTCCGATTATATCCGTGAGCCTCTTTATGTTCCCGAAACAATTGCAATAGGAAAGCTCTTTGCAAAGATGACCGAAACAAGAATTCAGCTTGCAATTGTTGTTGATGAATACGGCGGAACTGCAGGACTTGTTACAATTGAGGATATTCTCGAAGAGCTTGTCGGCGAGATTGAGGATGAATACGACGAGGAAGAAGAAAGCATCAGAAAAATTGACGACAAAACCTATATTTTCGAAGGCATAACCGATATCGAAGATGCTCAGGAAACGCTTGGCGTTGAGTTTCCAGAGGGCGATTTTGACACTCTTGCTGGTTTTGTTATAAGCAAACTCGGCTTCCTTCCAACAAAGGATGATAAAAACCTCAAGGTTGAATATAATAATATAACTTTCACAGTTCTTGAACTTGATGAAAGAAGAATAGAAAAGATTAAGGCGGAAATAAATGATTGAACAAACAATAACCTTTGAAGCGGTTGAACAGGCTGTTTCACTTTTCGGCTCCTTTGATGAAAACATAAAAATGATTGAAAGAGAATATTCTGTTTCAATTGTTTCAAGGGGCTCGGATTTGAAAATTATGGGCGATGAAGAGAATGTTTCAAAAGCTGTTCGCGCGATTAATTCACTGTTGGTTCTGATTAACAAGGGCGAAGCGCTTTCTGACCAGAATGTCCGCTATGTTCTTTCACTTGTCAATGAGGGAAATGAGGACAAGCTCTCTTCAATGACAACTGATTCAATCTGCATAACCTCAAAGGGCAGACCAATCAAACCGAAAACTCTCGGTCAGAAGAAATATACCCAGGCGATTGAAGAAAATACAATAACCTTCGGCGTCGGACCTGCAGGAACGGGCAAAACCTATCTTGCGGTTGCAATGGCAGTAACCGCATTCCGCGCAAAAGAGGTTAACAGAATAATTTTAACACGTCCCGCAGTTGAAGCAGGCGAGAAGCTCGGATTCTTGCCGGGGGACCTTCAAAGCAAGGTTGACCCTTATCTTCGTCCGCTTTACGACGCGCTTTTTGATATGCTCGGCGCAGAAAACTTTCAGACCTACCAGGAAAGGGGCGCAATCGAGGTCGCTCCCCTTGCATATATGAGAGGACGCACTCTTGATGACAGCTTCATAATTCTTGATGAGGCACAGAACACAACTCCCGAACAGATGAAGATGTTTTTAACCCGTCTTGGCTTCCGTTCAAAAATGGTTGTAACGGGGGATATAACACAGATAGATTTGCCCGACGGAAAGAAATCAGGACTTAAAACAGTTTTGAATATCCTTAAAGATGTTGACGGAATTGCAATAACCTATTTCAATCAGAAGGATGTTGTTCGCCACCGTCTTGTTCAGGATATAATCAAAGCATATGAAAAGTATGAGGAGAAAACAAAAAAATGATTCAGGCTAAGGTTTTTATAACCGATGAACAAAAGGCAATACCGCTTCCCAGAGGAACAAAGCTCCTTGTTCGCCGCTGCTGCAAGGCTGTACTTGCAGAGGAAAAAATGGACGGCAAAGCTGAAATCAGCGTAACATTTGTTGATAACGATGCAATTCAGGAGCTTAATAAAACCCACAGAAAGATTGACAGGGAAACCGATGTTCTCTCTTTCCCGCTGGGTGAAAACGGGGAATACGATATCAATCCCTCAAACGGTGCGAAACTGCTTGGGGATATTGTTATCAGCGCCGAAAAAGCGGTTGAACAGGCTAAACTTTATAACCATTCTCTTCAGCGTGAAATAGGCTTTTTAACTGTTCATTCAATGCTTCATCTTCTCGGCTACGACCACGAGCTCGGAGGAATGGAAGAGGTAAGAATGCGTGAAAAGGAAGAAAAGGTTTTAACCAAGCTCGGACTTAAACGCGACAACTCATACTATAACGGAGAATAACCATGACCAAAACTGCTTTTATTGCAATCGTCGGTTGTCCGAATGTCGGCAAATCGTCGTTGCTTAATAAAATGCTCGGAACAAAAATTGCAATTGTTTCCTCAAAACCGCAGACAACCCGAACAAAAATTATGGGCGTTTTAACAAACGGCGATGTTCAGCTTGTGTTTACCGATACACCGGGTTATCATAAGCCCCATAACAAGCTCGGCGAGAATATGAACAGAGCTGTCGGTGAATCAATCGGCGGTGTTGACGCGTGTCTTTTTGTAACCGAGTCAAAGGGAGAGATAAAAAAGGGCGAAAAAGAGCTTATTGAAAAATTCAAATCGCTTAAAGTGCCCGTTATTCTTGCAATAAATAAAATTGATCTGCTAAGCGACAATTGAAGCGGTTGTTCCCGTATGTGCCGAAACGGGCGAAAATGTTGACGAGATGATTAAGGAAATGGAAAAGCTCTCCTTTGAATCACCCCACTTTTTCCCCGATGACACATTGACCGACCAGCCCGAAAGAGTTCTTGCAGCTGAGATTATCCGCGAAAAAATTCTTCGTCTTATGGACAAGGAGATTCCGCACGGAATCGCGGTTTCAATCGAAAAAATGCGCGAAAGAGAAAATGCCGACATTCTTGATATTGAAGCAATAATTTATTGTGAAAGAGAAAACCATAAGGGAATGGTTATCGGCAAAAAGGGCGCAATGCTCAAAAAGATTTCAACCTATGCGCGCCAGGATCTGGAAAGCTTTTTTGAAATCAAGGTTAATCTTCAGACCTGGGTTAAGGTTAAAGAGGATTGGCGAAACAGAGAAGGGCTGATACATAATTTCGGATTGGATTGATTATCCAATCCGAGTTAAGAGTTAAGAATTAATAGTGAAGAATTTCGGGTCGCTTCGCTCCGATTATATTTATTATTATCTGAGCGCAGCGAGTAACATCAACTCTTCACTTTTCACTCTTCATTCTTCACTCAAATAATCATTTGCAAAACTTACCATTAATTCATCACCTATATCCGCGCAAGATAATAAGGGTGATAAAATGGATGAATTATGGCATAATTTTCTTCTCAGCGGTAAGGCTGAGGACTATATAAAATATGTAAACAGCTATTATAAAAGCTTGGAACAAAACAAGGGTTCACAAAATGCAGTTAACAACGAAGGGCTTGATAATCAAGGAACAGAGTACAGGGGAGAGTGACAGGATTGTCACTCTTCTTACTGCTGATTTCGGACTTATACGGGCATTTGTGAGAAGGGCAAAGACTTTTAAAAATCAAAACCTTTCGTCAACCTCGCTTTTTGTTTACGGTGATTTTACTCTGTATAAGGGCAAGGATGCCTATGTTGTTGACAGTGCCTCTCCGATTGAGGTTTTTTTCGATTTGAGAAATGATATCGAAACACTTTCCTTGGCTCAGTATTTTGCACAGCTTACATATTTTCTCGGTGCAGAAGAGCATCCTGCGCCTGAAACTCTCCGTCTTGTTTTAAATGCGCTCCATCTGCTTTGCAAGGGTAATAAAAGCAAAAAGCTGATAAAAGCTGTTGTTGAAATGAGAATGCTCTGCCTCGGAGGATATATGCCGAATCTTCTCGGATGCTACCGATGCGGAGTTTATGAAACCGATATAATGTTCTTTGATATTGAGGAGGGATGTATTTACTGCAAGGACTGTTTCAGAAACAATGCCCTTGAAGCCCCTCTGAGTGTTGTAACCGCAATAAGATATATCTGTCTTTCGGATATTTCAAAGGTGTATTCATTCAGCTTAGGTGATGAGAATATGAATATACTTTCGGATATATGTGAAAAATATATGCTCTCCCGCGTTGAATCAAAGCTTCCAACGCTTGATTTCTATAAAAAAATAGTAACGGAATAAATATGAAAATGAACAAAAATCACGAAGCGCTTGAACTTGATAAGATACTGCAGATGCTTGCTGAGGAAACCTCGTGCGAGGATGCAAAAGAACTTGCTCTTGAAATAACTCCGACAAGTGATTTTATTGCAGTATGCCAGCTTTTAAGTCAGACCGAGGACGCAAGTTCTCTTCTGGCTCGCTTCGGTGCGCCCTCTTTTTCAGGGCTCAGAAATATAAACAATCCGCTTGCGCGCGCCGACGCAGGAGGCTCACTCGGTCAGGGCGAGCTTTTAAGAATCGGCTACACTCTTCGTTCAATCAGAACACTTTATGAGTGGAGAAGCCATTGCAGCGGAGTTAATACCTCGCTCGACTTTCTTTTTGAAAGCATAACGGTTAACAAATATCTTGAGGATAAAATTTTCTCATGCATAATCAGCGAGGACGAAATTGCCGACAAGGCGAGCGAAGCGCTGTATGAAATAAGAAAGAAAATCAGGGCGAAAAGCGCCTCCGTGCGCGAAAAGATGGATTCAATAATACATAGTGCCCACTATGCAAAATTTTTGCAGGAGCCGATTGTCACCCAGCGAAACGGACGATATGTTGTTCCCGTTAAGAGCGAGCACAGGGGCGATGTACCCGGTCTTGTTCACGATACCTCATCAAGCGGAGCAACTGTTTTCATTGAGCCCGTTTCGGTTGTTGAGGCGAACAACGATATAAAAATGCTTCAGGGCAGAGAGAGGGAAGAAATTGCCCGAATTCTCTATGAGCTTTCAAGCGAAGCAGGCAACTTTGCCTCCTCAATAAAAATGAGCTATGAAGCGGCGGTTTCGCTCAATTTGATTTTTGCAAAGGCACATCTTGCCGATAAAATGAAGGCGCTGAAGCCCATTGTTAATACCGAGGGCGAAATTAATCTCAAAAAAGCGCGCCATCCGCTGATAGATAAAAAGAAGGTTGTTCCCGTTGATGTTTCGCTCGGCGAGGAGTTCGACACCCTTGTTATAACGGGACCGAATACGGGCGGTAAAACCGTTTCTATAAAAACAATCGGTCTTTTAACATTAATGACAATGTGCGGACTTTTGATTCCCGCATCGGATAAATCAAAGATTTCGATTTTCGATAAAATACTTGTTGATATCGGCGATGAGCAGAGCATTGACCAGAGTCTTTCAACCTTCTCATCCCATATGACGAATATCATTGATATTATGAATCAGACGGATGATTCAACCCTCGTTCTGATTGATGAGCTCGGCGCAGGAACGGACCCCGTTGAGGGCGCTGCGCTTGCGGTTTCAATAATTGAAAGGCTGAGGGAAAAGGGCGCAAAGATTGCGGCAACAACCCACTATGCAGAGCTTAAAGCATATGCACTTGATACTGACGGTGTAACAAACGGATGCTGTGAATTCGATGTTGAAACTCTCAGCCCGACATACAGACTATTAATCGGCGTTCCCGGGCGCTCAAACGCCTTTGCAATTTCTCAGAGACTGGGAATGGAGCAGAGTGTAATCGACAATGCAAACAGAATTGTGGGCTCGGATAACCGCGATTTTGAGGGCGTTCTTGAAAGGCTTGAAAGGACCCGTCAGGAGCTTGAGGAAGAAAAGAGAATTGCTCAGGAAGCAACCGAAAGAGCAAAGAAAATCGAAGCAAAGGCTCAGAGCGAAAAGGATAAAATTGATGTTTTAAGAGAACGCGAGCTCGACAGGGCAAAGCGCGAAGCCGAAAAGCTGGTTAACCAGGCAAAACAGCAGTCCTCGCAGTTTCTTCTTGAACTAGAAAAACTCAAAAGAGAGCAAAACGATTCAAACGCAACCGAGATTGCAAAGAAAACCCGCCGTGCAATCAAATCCCAGATGGGCGAAATGCAGGATTTGGTAAGTCCGCAGGAGCTTGCAGAAAACTGGGATTATGATTATAAGCTGCCCCGTATGCCCAAGGAGGGCGACGCGGTTATAATCAGGGGCATTGGCGAAGGCGAGGTTATCGAGGTCAAGGACGATAAGGTGCTTGTTAAATCGGGACTTCTTAAAACAAGGGTTAAGCTTTCGGATATTATGCTCAGCGAGAAAAAGAAAAAAGAGATTAAGAAAACAAGAAGCGTTTACAGAACCTCTTCAAGAGCTGATGATGACGTTAGAAGCGAGCTTGATTTAAGGGGAATGAACACCGAGGAGGCGCTTTCAAGCCTTGGAATATTCATTGATAAATGTGTTTTAAACGGCATCGGTGAAATAAGAATTATTCACGGCAAGGGTCTTGGCGTATTAAAAAAAGCGGTTTCCGAGGAACTCAGAAACCACCCGAATATTGCCGAATACCGCCTTGGACGTTACGGCGAAGGCGAGGACGGAGTTACAATAGCAAAGCTGAAGTAAGTTTCGAGTTGCGAGCCCCGAGCTCCGAGTTGTCTGTTACTCGCTTAGCTCGAACAATTATAAAATATCATTCTTTTGGCTGATGTGCTCAGCACTTTTATTTGCTATAATAAAAATGAATTAATTTATTCATTTGCGGGGTTTGGAGTTAATATAATGCCGAGAGCAGCGCCCTTAACTCCTCATTCCTACACCCTAATTCCTAATTAAAAGAAGGGAGAATTAAAATGAAACGAACATTATCAATCATATTATCACTTCTTATGATAATATCAACAATCTCATTTATGCCGTTTGAGGCGTTTGCCGATGAAAGCGGTGTCTGCGGAGACGGAGTAAGTTATACTTATTATGCCTCGGCGAAAACGCTTGAAATCACGGGCAACGGCGCAATGTATGATTTTACCCCTGAAAACCCCGCTCCGTTTGCAACATTGAGTGACCAAGCAGAGTATATTTATATCAGGGAAGGTATTACGCATGTAGGCGACTTAGCGTTTGAATGCTTTACTAAGGTAACAAATATCTCTGTCGAGGGCACGGTAAACGATATCGGTAAGTTTGCTTTCTCTTCTTGTACTAATCTTAAAGAAGCTTGCTTTTCCGAAGGTTTGAATTCCATAGGAACAGCAGCATTTAGTGATTGCGGAGAAATTACATACCTTAGTATCCCTGACAGTGTTACCTATATAGGTCAGGGAGCATTCAGAGAATGTTTTGTGGGCAGCCTTTATCTCGGTACAGGGGTTGAGACGATAGATTACGAAGCGTTTGCAGGTTGCTTTCTTACGGAACTTGAGCTTCCCAACAGTCTTAAAACAATTGGCGGCGGTGCATTTGCGGGCAACTTTATGAGCGAAGTTATTCTGCCCGAAAACTTAACCTCCATCGGTTCGGGCGCATTCAAGAACTGCAATGATTTAAACAGTGTGTATTATTGCGGTGACAGGGAGACTTTTGAGTCACTGCTTGAGGAGAGCGATTATTCTTCAACGTTCAATGCACCCGTTTATTTTACCGACGGTACCTGCGGTGACAATATCGAATACGCTTTGGATTTGGGTAACGGAACACTGTATCTTTACGGTTACGGTGATATGGAGGATTATGAAGGTCCTTATCTGTCTCCGTTTGCAGGCAACACAAAAATTGAAACAATTGATTTCAGCGACGGAATACGCCATATAGGAAGCTATGCATTTGCACGCTGTTCGGGAATAAAAGAGATTGACACCGCCGATGTTCATTCTGTCGGCAATTGGGCATTCGCTGACTGCACGGGTATTGAAAAGGCAACCGTGCACAGCTCTGTAAATGAATTCGGGCAAGGGGTTTTCCACAGCTGTTCAAGTCTTAAAACTGTTGATTTCGGCGCGTATGCCGACATATTGCCGTACGATTTCTGGAATTGCACAAGCCTTGAAAGTATAACCCTTTCACCTGCTGTTAAGCTTGTTTGTATGAATTCCTTCAACGGCTCAAACGAAAACTTTACCGTAACTGCATATTGCCATACAAACGGTATCGAAGAGGCAATACTTGATGGTACAAACCGCAAGTGGGAAAAACTCCATTACGAAACGTCAGCCGAGGTTACACCGGCAACGTTTGATAAAGACGGACTCAGAGATGAGTACTGCTCAACCTGCGGTGACCCAACGGGTAAGTATATAATTTATCAGCTTAAAACAGCTTCACTTTCAAATACTTCTTACACCTATAACGGCAGTGCTAAAAAGCCCACTGTTACAGTAAAAGACAGAAAGGGTAAGAAAGTTAATTCAGGCAATTACACCGTTAAGTATTCGGATAATACAAAAGTAGGCACAGCAAAGGCAGTAATAACCTTCAAAGGCGGCTATAAAGGAACAAAGACGCTTAAATTCAAAATTAACCCCAAGGGCACGGCGCTTTCAAAGGTTACCGCAGGCAAAAAATCCTTTACTGCTTCTTGGAACAAGCAGGCAACCCAGACAACGGGCTATCAGCTTCAGTACAGCACAAGCAGCAGCTTTGCAAGCGGCAATAAAACCGTTACCGTATCAAGCACCAAAACAACCAAAAGGACAGTAAGCGGCCTAAAAGCAAAGAAAAAGTACTATGTCCGCATCCGTACATACAAAACAGTAAGCGGAACAAAGTACTATAGTGCTTGGAGCGGTAAGAAAGCGGTTACGACTAAGTAAAAGTTGCGAGTTCCGAGTTGTCGGTTACTCGCTTTGCTCGGACAAATTTGTGGTAAACATATAAAAAATTCCCATCTCGGTGTGAGCGAGATGGGAATTTTTTATTCATTTTTATTCTTCTTTTTCGTTATCTTTTCTTTTTGAAAACGCTTTGTTGAGCGCATAGGTTGCAAGAATAATTATTCCGATAACAAGGAAAATTCCAATCATACCGATAACGAGTGCGGGGAGGGTTTGCCTCCACGAGCCGCCGCGGAATGTTAACTTATCCGCAAGGGTTATAACCTGAATTACAAAAAGCTGTAATGTAGTAAGCATAATCATACCCTCCTTATACTAACGGCGTTACGAGTGCGAGGATAAGACCGCCTGCGATAACCGAAGCAATCTGACCCGAAACGTTAACGCTGATTGAATACATAAGCAGGAAGTTCTGGGGATCTTCCTTAAGACCTAACTGATTAACAACTCTTCCGCTCATCGGGAATGCTGAAATACCTGCTGCGCCAATCATCGGATTTATCTTTCTGTCCTTTGGCATAAAGATGTTGATAATCTTTGCGAACATAACACCGCCGACAGTGTCGAAAATGAATGCAACAAGACCGAGACCCAAAATCATAAGGGTTTCAACATTTACGAAATCTTTCCAGTGCATTCTTGAAGCAACTGCAAGTCCGAGCATAATTGTTATCGAATTTGCAAAAGCGTTCTGAGCTGTTTCGCTGAGAGAATTGAGAACGCCGCATTCTCTTATAAGGTTACCGAACATAAGGAAACCAACAAGAGCAACAGAAGCGGGAGCAACAAGACCTGCAACGATTGTTACGATAACGGGGAAAACAATTTTAGTTGTTTTTGATACTTCGCCTGCCTTGTAGGGCATTCTGATAAGGCGCTCTT
The DNA here is from genome assembly GCA_905233545.1 of uncultured Eubacterium sp. Lineage (GTDB taxonomy): Bacteria > Bacillota > Clostridia > Oscillospirales > Acutalibacteraceae > Eubacterium_R. Next base: position 13,370 of record CAJOEV010000015.1, read on the forward strand.
TCTTCGTTGTAACAGCCTTGATAACGGGGGGCTGAATAATCGGAACAAGCGCCATATATGAATATGCGGCAACCATAATTGCTCCGAGATAAGCCGAGCCGAGCTTGTCTGCAACGAAAATTGAGGTCGGTCCGTCAGCCGCACCGATAATTGCTATTGAAGCCGCGTCCTTGAGGTCAAAGAAGAAGCCTGCCATAACAAAGGTGAAGAATATTCCGAATTGCGCCGCCGCGCCGAATAGCATCAGCCACGGATTTTTCAGCAGCGGTCCGAAATCAATCATGGCTCCGATTCCGATAAACAGCAAAAGCGGAAACAGTTCGTTTGCAATTCCTGCGTCGAACAAAACGGTTATCGGTCCTTCGTGCCCGATTGCACCCGAAAGGGGCAGGTTAACAAGAATTGTTCCGAAGCCCATCGGAAGCAGAAGGGTGGGTTCCATCTCTTTTTTGATTGCAAGGAAAACAAGAAGCGCGCCGATTGCAATCATCAAAAGCATTTTCAGTCCGTCGCCCCAGCCGCCAAGCGCAGCCCCTGGGGTCGGGTCATAGAACTCACCGAAAGCCGAAAACAGGCTTTTAACGGTTTCTAAAAAGTTCATAAATTTACCTCCACTAAGGAATATAATTACTATTATATAATAATGTATAGTAATATATCTTGTCAACAGTTATTTTAGGTGTTAGGTGTTAGGTTGTAGGGGAGGCTCTCCCGAGCCTCCCGTTTCTATATAGAATAGTTCGTTTCATTTATTCGTTGTTGTAACAGAAGCACTATTTGAGCGGAATGTCGGCGTCCTCGACGTCCCGTTATATAATCAAGTGTGAATGTGTCACCCTAAAACTCGGAACTCGGCACTCGGAACTCGGGGCTTAATTTGTGTTTGATTTTCAATCAAAACACAAATTATTGTGTCAATATTTTTTGCGAAAATTTTGTTGAAAAAATTCTTCTTTTTTGCCTTGACAACGGGGGATTGTTTTAGTATAATAACAACCGCTGTAAAGATAAAATGCTTTACACTTAAATCGTTGAAAGGAGAGAGGCAATATGGCTAAGAATCTTGAAATATCAAATCTGCTTGATTTCTACGGCGAAATGCTGACCGAAAAGCAAAGAGATTTTCTTGATTACTACTATAACGAAGACCTTTCTCTTTCCGAAATTGCCCAGAACGAGGGCATAACGCGCCAGGGTGTTCGCGACGCTATCAAAAGAGCCGAGGCTCAGATGTTTGATATGGAAAAAAAGCTTGCCCTGTGCGAAAAGTTCAACGATTTGAGAAAAGGTCTTGATGAAATCAAGGAATGTGCGGATGTTATATATGAATATAACCTCAACCACAGCCTTTCAAGAGAAATAAACGAAAACGTTGTTAAAATAAAATCCCTTGCGGATTATTTAGGAGAGTAAAATCTTGGCATTTGAAGGACTTAGTGAACGCCTTGAAAGTTCATTCAAAAAGCTTCGCGCCAAGGGAAAGCTGACCGAAGCCGATGTTAAAGAGGCAATGCGTGAGGTCAGGCTTGCGCTTCTTGAAGCGGATGTTAACTACAAGGTTTCAAAAGAATTTACCAAAAAAGTAACCGAGCGCGCCATTGGTGCCGATGTTATGGAATCTCTGACCCCGGGTCAGATGGTTATAAAAATCGTTAATGAAGAGCTTACCGAACTTATGGGCGGTAACGAGGCAAGACTTGCAATCGCAAACCATCCGCCGACCATCGTTATGATGTGCGGACTTCAGGGAAGCGGTAAAACAACCCACAGCGCAAAGCTTGCTAACAAGCTCAGAAAAGAAGGCCACAGACCCCTTCTTGTTGCCTGCGACGTATACAGACCAGCTGCTATCAAACAGCTCCAGGTTGTCGGTGAGCAGGTTAACACACCCGTTTTTGAAATGGGTAATGAAAATCCCGTTCATATCGCCGAGGAAGCGGTTAAACACGCTAAGGACTACGGCTACGACTATGTTATTATAGATACTGCAGGCCGACTTCATATTGATGAACAGCTTATGGCTGAGCTTACTAACATAAGAGCAACCGTTCATCCCCACGAAATCCTGCTTGTAATCGACGCAATGACGGGTCAGGATGCGGTTAATGTTGCAAAGAGCTTCAACGAAACCCTCGGAATCGACGGTGTTATCTTAACTAAGCTCGACGGTGACACCCGAGGCGGTGCAGCCCTTTCGGTAAGAGCCGTAACGGGCAAGCCGATTAAGTTCGTCGGTATGGGTGAAAAGCTCGATAACCTCGAAACCTTCCACCCGAGCAGAATGGCTTCCAGAATTCTCGGAATGGGCGATGTGCTTTCGTTCATCGAAAAAGCCGAGCTTGCTCTTGATGAGAAAAAGGCAGCCGAGCTTGAAAAGAAGCTTGCTAAAAACAAGTTCGACCTCAACGATTTGCTCGACCAGTTTGAACAGCTTGAAAGAATGGGCTCGATTAAAGATACAATTAAGCTCATCCCGGGTATCGGCAAGCAGATTAACGATGAGGACATTGATGAAAAGGCGTTCGATAAAATGCGCGCAATCATTTATTCGATGACGAAGCAGGAACGCGAAAAGCCCGAAATCATCAATGCATCGCGCAAAAGAAGAATTGCAGCAGGCTGCGGAAAAACGGTTGAGGATGTTAACAAGCTCCTTTCCCAGTTTAAGCAGATGCAGAAAATGTTTAAGCAGTTCGGCGGAAACAAAGGACCGAAGGTGAGCAAAAAAATGCGCCGCTTAATGCAGCAGAATCCCGAAATGGCTCAGAAGCTTATGGGGAATTCGCAAAAAGGCTCGCAAAATCCCTTTGGCTTTTAGTCGCTTCGCTCAGCACCGAGCTCCGAGCCCCGAGTTCCGAGTTTTCGGTTACTCGCTTAGCTCAAACAATTAGTTGGTAAAACCCAAATTAATTTTGGTTATAATATTTTTAACATATATTTACGGAGGTAAGAAAAATGGCAGTAAAAATCAGACTTCGCAGAATGGGTGCTAAGAAAGCTCCTTTCTACCGTGTTGTTGTTGCAGATTCAAGATATCCCAGAGACGGTCGTTTCATCGAGGAAATCGGAACTTATAACACAATGAAAGAGCCTGCTGAAATCAACATTGATGCAGACAAGGCTAAGAAGTGGATTGCAAACGGTGCTCAGCCCACAGAGACTGTTAAGAGCATTTTCAAAAAAGAAGGCATCCTTTAATCCGAACGGATTAATTTAATAGGAGGTGTTTTCTTTGGAGGAATTGTTGGTATCCATAACTAAGGGTTTGGTTGATAATCCAAACGAGGTTTCAGTCGATATTGATGAGCCTAACGAAGAAGGCGTTGTTGTTTATCATCTTCATGTTGCCGAGGGCGACATGGGAAGAGTTATCGGTAAGCAGGGAAGAATTGCAAAGGCAATCCGCGTTGTAATGCGCGCCGCTGCTACCAGAAGAGATGCAAAAATATCGGTTGAAATAGACTAGTGAAAAATGCCCTCGGATGAGGGCTTTTTTCAAATTAAGAGTGAAGAATTAAGAGTGAAGAGTTTCGGGCGGGACACCCGCACCCGATTGTATATTATTATGAAAGAATATCTTGAAATCGGAAAAGTTAATAATACCCACGGACTTAAGGGCGAGGTTAAGCTCGAAATGTGGTGTGACGGAATTGATTATATTAAGCAGCTTGAAACCGTTTATCTTGATGATAAGGGCAATAAGGCGCTTAGTATTGTTTCGGTGCGTCCTCAGAAGAGTATTGCAATTATCAAGTTTGCCGAGATTAATTCAATTGATGAAGCCGAGGAACTTAAAAACAAGGTTATTTTCTGCAACAGAAACGACGCTGAAATTGACGAGGGTGCTTACTACCTTGCGGATATTATCGGATGCACTGTTGTTGATATTGAAAACGGCAGGGAATACGGAAAAATCGTTGATGTTATGAACTACGGCTCAAGCGATATTTACGATGTTGTGCTTGATAAAAAGCACAATCTTGTTCCTGCAATTCCCGATGTTGTTAAGGAAATAGACACTGAAAAACAAATTGTTTTGATTAAGGCTATGAAAGGACTTTTCGATGAGGATTGATATATTAACTCTGTTTTGTGATATGTGCGAAAGTGTTCTCTCTGAGAGCATAATCGGAAGAGCAAGGCAATCTGGCAAGGTTGAAATAAACTGTATTGATATCCGTGATTATACCAAAGATAAGCACCGCAGGGTTGACGATAAGCCCTACGGCGGCGGAATGGGGATGATTATGCAGGCTCAGCCGATTTACGATTGCTTCAACGCACTTTGCGACAAGCTCGGAGAGCGCCCGCATTTAATCTATATGACTCCCCAGGGCAAAACCTTAACTCAGCAGAGGGTTAAGGAGCTTGCAAAGCTTGATAATATTGCAATTCTCTGCGGTCACTACGAGGGAATTGATGAAAGAGTTATTGAAGAGCTTCAGCCCGAGGAAATCTCAATCGGCGACTATGTTTTAACAGGAGGAGAGCTTCCCGCGCTGATTCTTGCCGATTCAATTTCGCGTATGCTCGACGGCGTTCTTTCAAACAGCGAATGTTTTGAAGAGGAAAGCCATTTCAGCTCGCTTCTTGAATATCCGCAGTACACTCATCCTGCTATCTGGAACGGCAGAGAGGTCCCCGATGTGCTTCTTTCGGGTCATCACGAAAATGTTGACAAGTGGAGACGGGAGCAGGCGCTGATAAGAACAAAAGAGCGCAGACCCGATATGCTTGAAAAAGCAGAACTTAGTAAAAAAGACGAAGATTTTTTAAAGTTATTAGACGAAAACCGCTTATAAGTTTTAATTATTGTGCTTGTATAAACTATAATAGACTTTTGTCCATTTGAAAGTCTATTAAAATTATGTTAAAATTGCACAAATCTGAGCTGTTGAAAATATACATAATGCATTACTCATACGAACTTTATAAAAGTCAGTTGACGATTATCTTTTTGGTGATATAATAAAGCAGGTGATTGAAAAGGCACCAAAATTTTACGCTAAACAAAAGCGAAAAGAACATTCATTATGAGAGGTACAGGAAAATGTTCGTAAAAGATGTGACAGTAGAAAATCAGGTAGGGCTCCACGCAAGACCGGCAACATTTTTTATTCAGAAGGCAAACGAATTCAAGTCATCAATCTGGGTTGAGAAGGAAGAGAGAAGAGTTAATGCAAAATCTCTTTTAGGTGTTCTTTCACTCGGAATTATGGGTGGCACAGATATCAGAATTATCGCTGACGGTTCTGATGAAGAAGATGCTGTTGACGGACTTGTTGCACTTGTAAAGAGCGGGTTCAACGAATAATTTTTAATTGATAAAAACTCTGAGATATCTTGCCTTTGGCGGGATATCTCATTTTTTAGATTAAAGGAGCAGTATGATAAGAATATGCTTTGTCTGCCACGGAAACATATGCCGTTCTCCGATGGCTGAATTTATTATGAAGAGCCTTGTCAGTGAAGCGGGCAGGGACGGAGAATTTTTCATTGAATCAAAGGCAACCCACACCGATGAAATATGGAACGGAATCGGAAGCCATATCTATCCTCCCGCACAGGAGGAAATGAAAAGAAACGGCATTCCGTTTGACAAGTCAAAAAGGGCAGTTTTGCTCGAAAAAAGCGATGCAAATAAATATGATTTATTCATTGGTATGGATAGCGAAAATATAAGATTTATGCATAGAATCTTAGGCAGCAAGGCGGATACAAAAATCCGAAAGCTGCTTGATTATTCCTCGGGCGGAGATGTGTATGACCCCTGGTACAGCAATAATTTCGCCCTTGCATATTCCAATATATATGAAGGGTGCGAAGCACTTTTGAAAACACTATAAAAAAGTGGTCTTTTATACGGAATATGTGTTATAATAAATAAAATCAACCGCGAAAGGAGGGAACTGCTCTGAACCAGAAAGAACTCAGAAAAAAAGCCATGGCACTGCCGACAAGTCCGGGTGTTTATATAATGAAAAACAAGGACAAAAAGATTATCTACATCGGCAAGGCAAAGGCGCTCAAAAATCGTGTTTCCTCCTATTTCGGCTCGCATTCAAATCATTCGCTCAAAGTTATCAGAATGGTTGAAAATGTTGACGATTTTGACTATATTCTCTGCGACACGGAATTTGAAGCGCTTGTTCTTGAGTGTTCGCTGATAAAACAGCATATGCCCAAGTACAATATTCTTCTGAAAGACGACAAGGGATATAACTATATCAAGGTCACCAAGGAAGAATTTCCGAGAATAAAGGAATGCTATCATATGGACGATGAAAACGCTGAATATATCGGTCCGTTCATATCAAATTTTTCGGTTAAAAGCGCAGTTGAAGAAACGCTGAAAATATTCAGACTTCCTCGCTGCAACAAGCAATTTCCGAGGGATTGGGGCAAAAGCAGACCTTGTCTTAACGGTTTTATGGGACTTTGCTCATCACCCTGTGCGGGCAAGATAAACAAAGCGGAATACCGAGCTTCAATTGATGACGCAGTTGCTTTTCTTAAAGGCGGAAGCGCAAAGTCCATTAAGGATTTAACCGCAAAAATGGAGGCGTATTCCGAAGAACTTGAATTTGAAAAAGCCGCAAAAATCAGGGACACAATCAAAGCGATTAAAAACCTTGACGAAAAACAAAAGGTTGTTTCAATAAATGTTCCCGAGGAGGATGTTTTTTCGCTTGTTAATTCAAACAAAAAAGCCTGTTTCGAGGTTATCCGCTTTAAAAACGGAAGACTTACCGACAGCGAGCACTGGCTTATTGACAGTGTTGATGATGTTCCCCAGGCAAGATTTGAGCTCATTGAAAGATACTATTCAATGAGGGGAAATATTCCTTCAAGAATTGCCGTTGACGGCGATATCGAGGACGAGGAGCTTCTTGTTCAGTTCCTTGAATCGCAAAGAGAGAAAAAAGTTCAGATTATTCATCCACAGAAGGGCGAGCACCTTGCAATTGTTAATCTCTGCATAAAAAATGCAAACGAGCATTTGGCTCAGCAGCAGGGACGCCTGGGACGAGAGGTTGCGGCGCTTGAGGAGCTAAAAACACTTCTCGGTCTTTCAGCACCTCCCGAATATATTGAGAGCTATGATATTTCTCACACCTTCGGCGCAGATAATGTTGCGGGGATGGTTGTTTTCCATAACGGCAGACCAATGAAAAAGGCATATAAGCGCTTTTCCATAAAGGGATTTGACGGTCAGAACGATGTCGGCTCAATGAACGAAGTGCTTGAAAGAAGGTTTAAGCACTATTATGAGGATGAAGAGGGAAGCACCTTCAAAATTCTTCCCGATTTGATTTTGCTTGACGGCGGTCAGGCGCAGGTTAATGCAGTTTTACCCGTTATTGAGCAGATGAATCTGAATGTTCCTGTTTTCGGAATGGTTAAGGACAGCAAGCACAGAACGCGTGCCATTGCTTTCGGTGGCGGTGAAATTGAGATTAATTCCCACAGAAGCGCATTTACTCTTGTTTCGAACATTCAGGAGGAGGTTCATCGCTTTGCCGTGAGCTATCACCATAACAAACACAAAAAGAGCTCTTTTTCTTCGGGACTTCTTAAAATCGACGGAATAGGCGAGAAAAAAGCAAAGGCTCTTTTAAAAGAGTTCAAAACAATATCGAAGATTAAATCGGCGAGTGTTGAGGAACTCACAAAAGTTAAGTGTATATCTGAAAAGAATGCACAAGATATAGTGGAATATTTTATAAATAATTAAATATATCGCCCTTGACTAAAGGGTGAATGACTTGTATAATATTATAGTAAAAACAGCCGTATATACTCTTAGTAATACGGCGATAAGGACAAGCAGCTATGAGAGTTATAACCGGAACTGCAAGAGGCAGAAAGCTGATAACCCTTGAGGGTGAAGAAATAACAAGGCCGACTGCGCAGAGCACAAAAGAATCAATTTTCAGCTCAATTCAGTTTGAAATTGAAGGCAAAAGAGTGCTCGATTTGTTTGCAGGCTGCGGTCAGCTCGGAATAGAGGCGCTGTCCCGCGGAGCCGTTTTCTGCACCTTTGTTGAAAACAACCGCCAGGCATATAAAGTCGTTGAGCAGAACATCAAAACCTGCAGGATGGAGGATGCGTCGAGCCTCGTGTTTTCGGATGCTGTTTCATTTCTGAAAAGAAAAGGAACCTTCGATATCGCGTTTCTTGACCCTCCGTATAACAAGGGCTTGGTTGATGAATGCCTCGGGCTTCTCTCAGAGCACATGAGCGAGGATGGCATAATCATCTGCGAAACTGCAAGAGGGGAAGAGCTCCCCGAAAAAGTCGGCGATTTCAGCATTTCAAAGGAAAAAAGCTACGGCAAAACAAAGCTAACTTATTACCGAAAGGAAATTGATTGATGAAAAAGGCAATTTGTCCCGGCAGCTTTGATCCCGTAACCTTGGGGCATGTTGATATTATCGAGCGAGCAGCCGATATATTCGACGAAGTTGTTGTTCTGGTAATGAGTAACGGAGCTAAGAAATCATCTCTTTTCACTATTGAGGAAAGAATAGGGCTGCTTGAAAAATGCCTGAAAAAACCAAATGTGAAAATTGATACATACAACGGACTTCTTGTTGATTATGCAAGAAAAGAAGATGCCGTTGCAATTGTTAAGGGTCTGAGGGCGGTCAGTGACTATGACTATGAATTCCAGCAGGCGCTAACAAATAAATCTCTTTATCCCGAATGCGAAACAGTTTTCCTCTGTGCAAGGGGCGAAAATATGTTTTTATCAAGCAGTATGGTTAAAGAGGTATGCGCCCTCGGAGGCGACATAAGTTCGTTTGTCCCGGCAAGTATATCAGATATCATTTATAAAAGATGTAAAGGAGATAAATAAAATGACCAACACAGATATTTTACTTGAAGATCTTGAAGACGTACTCGACGACGCTACTTCCATTCCGCTTTCTAAAAAGCAGGCAGTTGATGTTGAAAAAATCAAAACAATAATTGAGGATATCAGACTCAACACTCCCCAGGAAACAAAGCAGGCTAAGGCTATTGTTGATTCAAGAAACACAATTCTTGAAGAGGCAAAGAGAGAGGCTGCAGATATAATTAAACAGGCTCAGGCAGAGGCAAGAGAGCTTGTTACAAGAGATGAAATAACCAAGACTGCTCAGGCAGAGGCTGCTGACATTATCAACAATGCAAACGAGCAGGGCAAAGCTATGGTAACAGAGGCTCAGAATCAGGCTTCGGAAATCCTCGGCAACGCAACAACTCAGGCAAACGAGATGGTTACTTCAGCTCAGAACAAGTCAAGAGAGATGCTCAACGCAGTTAACAATTATGCTGATGACACTCTTCTTTCAATTGATGATGCACTCTATAAGGCACTCACTGATGTAAGAAGAATCCGTCAGGGAATCTCTAACGCACAGAACAAAAACTAAAACAAATAACGGCTCGGAATTCGAGCCGTTTTTTTGAGAATCTAAAATTATTTTAAGGATGCGTTTTTATGGCTGACCAGGAACAAAGAGAAAGATTTAAAAAAGAAGTAAATATGCTTTTGCCTGTAGATGTTAACTTTGCCAGAGTTTTTTTCAGTATTGTTATTCTAAGTGCAATTTCTGTTGGGTTAACATATTTAAAGGCAAGTGCACCCTTTTTACCTGAATTTGTAACTATTGATTTTTCCGTTTTTGCAGAACTTCTTGCAACAATTGCATACGGACCGATAATCGGAGTTATAGTTGGTCTGATTAAAGGTATAATTCTTGTTTTTATCACACCGTATTCTTATATAAGTGTTATCTCTAACTTTTTTATTAATTCAGCGTTTACTGTCGTTGCGGGAATATATTATTTCAGAACTGTTTTTCCAAGCCGTAAATCGAGAAAAAAAGACCCGTCAGAAGTGCACCGCAGAAAAACCATTTTTAACGGTTGCCTTATCGGTATGATTCCTGCGGCAATAATTCAGTTTTATGCAACACTGAAATTTGTGTTCCCTAAATTCAATTGGTACTTCGGCAAATATGGCTATAAGTATGAGGATTTGTTATCGTTCTATACTAAATCAACCGAAAAAATAGCTAATGTTATTCCTTTCTATCCACAGCCGACAACGCTTTGGGGAAATGTATTGTTGATAAACATCCCCGTAACGCTGTTCAAGTTTTTGGTAGTTACTCTGCTGGTAATGTGGGTTTATCCCAAATTATCCCCATATATGCATTTCAGAAAAAAAGGATAATAAAGCTAAAAAGAACTGAGATTTTTCTCGGTTCTTTTTTTGCGTAGCTTTGAAAAACCACCACCTGTATATTTTTTAAATTGCATTTATTGACATTTGTACATTACATTTGTATAATAATTATGTAAGTATTATATACTGGAGGTATTTTATGAAAAAATCTTTATCAATCATATTATCAGTGCTTATGATAATATCATCAATTTCATTTCTTCCGTTTGAAGCGTTTGCACTTAATGCAAGCGGAAAATGCGGAGAAAATATAACATATACCTTTAATTCCTCAACCGGTGCATTGGTTATCAGCGGAACGGGTGATATGTATGACTATGAATGGAGTTCTCCGTTTTATGGCAATAGCTCAATCAAGAGCGTCACTATTAACGGCGGAGTCACAAGCATAGGTGACGGTATGTTTATGCATTGCTCAAATATTCAGAGCGTCAGCATACCAAATGGTATTACAAGTATAGGCAAATATGCCTTTGATTCATGTTCATCATTGCAAAAGGCAGTTCTTCCGGGCAGTGTTAAGAGCATTGGCGATGCGGCTTTTGAATGTTGCAGAAAGCTGAGTTCGATAAACATTCCCGACAGCGTAACAAGTGTAGGATGTCATTTGTTATATAATACGCCTTACGACGATAGTGTTAATCTTAATACTGATCCAATGATTGTTGACGGATGGATGCTTTATGCACCCTATGCAAAAGGCAAGTATACCGTTGGCAGCAATGTAAAAGCGATATCCAAAAATGCTTTTTCTTCATGTGATGATATTACGGAAATAGTTGTTCCTTCCACCGTGAAAATTGCTGATAAAGAAGCATTTTATTCGTGCGAAAATCTTAATAAGATTACGATAGCTGCGCAGAGCATCGGTGATGAGGCACTCTCCGGATGCGACGATCTGGAAACTGTTATAATAGCAAACGGCGCTGAAACAATAGGTTATAATGTGCTTTCGTATTGCAGTAATATAAAAAGCGTTTCTATTGCCGACAGTGTTACGGCAATAGGATACTTTGGCGACTCTTTCTTGGAGACGGATTTTTATAATGACGACAGCAACTGGGAAGATAATTGCTTATATATCGGAAATCACCTGATAGCAACAAATTATGAGCTTTCAGGAGAATACGCTGTTAAGAGCGGAACCAAAACAATCGCCGGTAAGGCGTTTTGTGAAAAATATGAAATTACAAACATTATTCTTCCGGAAAGTCTGGTATACATAGGTGATGATGCATTTTACGGCTGTTGGCGAATTGAAACAATGGATATTCCGAACAGTGTTAAGACAATAGGAAATAGTGCATTTGAATATTGCAGCGACTTAACTGAAGTGTCTCTTCCTTCGGGATTAACAAGCATTGGCGAATATGCATTCCGCGGTTGTAACGGACTTAATGATGTAGTTCTTCCGTCGGGCTTAGCAAGCATAGGGAACAATGCATTTGATTCATGCCAGAGCCTTACAACAATTGTTATTCCCAAAAATGTTGAAAGCATCGGTGAAGGTGCATTTTGCGGATGTTTTTCTGTAACAAGCATTACGGTTGACGAAGAAAACACGGTTTATGACAGCCGAAACAACTGCAATGCAATAATTGAAACAAACAGTAATACATTAATTCAGGGATGCATTAAAACTGTTATTCCCGACGGTGTTACCGCAATTGGCAATTCTGCATTCAAAGGGTTATATGAATTAAAATCAATTATAGTGCCAAACGGTGTAACAAGCATTGGCAACAACACTTTTGAAGATTGCTCCAGCCTGACAACAGTGGTTCTTCCGGAATCTCTTGTAAGAATAGGCGAATCTGCATTTGAATATGCTTTTTCATGGGGTGAAACGGCAAGTATTAACTACTGTTCAAGCCAAGAAAACTGGAACAAAATAAGTATAGGTGAAGGCAACAGCCACTTAACAAACTCAAATATTGTTTACAATTATGTTCTGTGCGCCACTCACACCGCAGGAGAGCCTAAACACGAAAATGAACAAGAGGCAACCTGTAGCGAGGAAGGCTCATATGATGAGGTGGTTTATTGCACAGTATGCGGAGAGGAAATTTCGAGAGTAACAAAAACAACTCCTGCACTCGGACACATCTACAGTTCAGTTGTAACAGCGCCTACATGTACAAAACAGGGCTACACAACCCATATATGCAGCAGATGTAAGTACACTTATGTTGACGCATATGTTGATGCACTTGACCATACACCGGGTGAGACAGTTAAAGAAAATGAAGAGGCTGCAACCTGCAGTGAAGAAGGCTCATATGACGAGGTTGTATACTGCACAGTATGCAAAGACGAGCTTTCAAGAACAACAAAAACAACTTCGGCGCTCGGTCATGATTACAGTTCAGTTGTAACACTGCCTACATGTACAAAACAGGGCTACACAACTCATACATGCAGCAGATGTAAAGACACTTATGTTGATGATTATGTTGATGCACTCGAACATGATTACAAAGCTGTTGTTACAGCACCTACATGCACGGAAAAAGGCTGCACGACATATACCTGCAGCAGATGCGGTGACAAATATGTCGATGATTATGTTGAACAGCTCCATCACAGCTACATAGCGTCGGTAACACCGCCGACATGTACGGCAATGGGTTATACAACCTACACCTGCAGCAGATGTAAGGATACATATGTAAGCGATTATATTGAAGCGGACGGACATAATTACCTTAGCGTTGTAACAGCACCCACATGCACAGAGCAAGGCTACACAACATTTACCTGCTCGGTATGCGGAGAGTTAAAAATCAGCAACTATGTTGACGCAGCAGGACATACTCCTGCTCAGGCTGTAATAGAGAACGCACATGGCGCAGTATGCACCGAGGGCGGAACATATGACGAGGTTGTATACTGTACAGTATGCAAAGAAGAGCTTTCAAGAACAACTAAGACTACAGCAGCAACAGGACATAATCCGTCAGAAATTTATATTGAAAATGTAGTACCTGCAACCTGCACTCAAGGCGGCTCATATCAGGAAGCTATATACTGCTCAGTATGCGGTACGGAGATTTCAAGAGAAACTAAGGAAACCGCGCCAATAGGACACAATCCATCACAAATATATATTGAAAATGAAGTTCCTGCAACCTGCACTCAAGGCGGCTCATATCATGAGGTTGTTTATTGCCTTGGATGCAAAGAAGAACTTACAAGAGAGAGTAAGTATTCTGCAGCACTCGGACACAAGGGCGGCGAGGCAGTAAGAGAGAATGAAATAGCCGCAACATGCACAGAACAGGGCTCATATGACGAGGTCGTATATTGTTCGCAGTGTAAGATTGAGCTTTCAAGAGAAAGCAAATCAATTGATAAGCTTGAACATAGTTACAAACCGATTGTAACAGCACCGACCTGCGCAGAGCAGGGCTATACAACCTACACCTGCGAGAAATGCGGTGATAAATACATCGAGAATTATGTCGACGCACTCGGACACAAAGAGGTTGTTGATGAAGCGGTTGCTCCTACTTGCACAGAGACGGGATTAACCGAAGGAAAGCATTGCTCAATATGTAATGCTGTTCTGGTTGCACAGAAAAATGTTGATGCACTCGGTCATAAAGAGGTTATTGATAAGGCAGTCGCTGCAAAGTGCACAACAGCGGGCAAAACCGAAGGAAAGCACTGCTCTGTTTGCAAAACAATTCTTGTTGCACAAAAGACAGTTAAGGCAAAAGGACATAAGGAAGTTACCGTTAAGGGAACACCTGCAACTTTCAAAGCAGCAGGCAAAACCGATGGAAAGAAATGTTCTGTATGCGGTAAGATTACCGTTGAACAGAAGAGCATTGCAAAGCTCGGCTCACCTTCACTCAGTGGCGTTACTGCACAGAGTAAGGGCTTCAAGGCAACATGGAAATCTGTTAAGAATATTGACGGCTACCAGATTCAGTATTCAACAAGCAGTACCTTCAAGTCGGGTAACAAGACCGTAACTGTTTCAGGTTATAAATCAACAAGCAAAACAGTTTCAAAGCTGACTGCAAAGAAAAAGTACTATGTCCGCATAAGAGGATATAAGACAATTAGCGGCAAAAAGCAGTACAGCTCTTGGAGCGCAAAGAAAACCGTTACAACAAAGAAATAAAAGAAAAAGGGCGGGTTTTATACCCGCTCTTACTATTAAAAAAACGGGCGGAAATTCCGTCCGTTTTGCTTTATCCTTTTTTAAGCTGTCTTTCAAGCCATGTTGCGCCCAAATCAAGCGCAGTGAAAAGTCCGTTCTTTTCACTCTTTTTGATGATTCTGTCTTTTGGAGATAAGGATTCATCCGTGCTGAGAAGCTGGATAGTTACATCTCCTGCAAGAGTTATGTCTTTAAGCTCGCTTGAATTCTTGATGTTAAGGCAAACAACATAGGGGTCGTTCATATCACCGTAGAATACAGTGTTGCCGCTTCTTACCAACGGCTTGCCCTTGTATTCAAGAAACTGCTGAGCAGTTTTGTTTTCTTCTGCCAAAGCTTTGTCCTCCTTAATATTTAATCAAGATAAGACTTTACCATTTCTGCAAGGAGCTCATCACGGTCAATTCTTCTGATAATACTTCTTGCATTGTTATGAGTTGTTATATATGTCGGGTCTTCGGAAAGAATGTATCCAACTATCTGGTTAACGGGATTGTATCCTTTTTCCTGAAGCGCATCATAAACCTTTGTCAGGTTGTCCTTCATAACGTCTTCATCGTTGCCGCCGATTTTGAAAGTCATAGTTTTATCCGTCACAGTAAAGTCACCTCCGTCGTTAGTTTTTGTAAAGCGTAAATAATCACAAATACCATTATAACCCCAAGATTTTGAAAATACAAGTCTTTTAATAGATTTTTTTATAATATATATGCGAAAATTCTTGACTAAACGCATTTATAAGTTTATAATCTAAGCAATATTTCAATAGATTTGCTGTGAAGAGGCGTAAGTAGCAAATGTTTTGCTTTTCAGAGAGTGTGTGTTGGGTGGAAGCACACAGGAAAATATTTGTGAATTTCAACCTTGGAGCTCCATGCGAGAAACTAAGTATGGCGTTTGGTCGCGTTAAGACCGAAGAGTGTCAGGGAAACCTGAAATTTGAGTGGTACCGCGGAATTATTCGTCTCATCTGTATGAGGCGTTTTTTTGTTTTATCAGAATAATTATCGGGAGGAAATTATGGACAGAAGAATTCTTTCACTAAAAGAGCAGTTTGAAAAAGAACTCTCCGAAATCAAAGATTTAAGCGAACTTGAGGGTATGAGAGTTGCATATCTTGGCAAAAAGGGCTCTGTAACCGATTTGCTCAAGGGAATGCGCGAGCTTTCAAATGAGGATAAAAAGGCTTTCGGTCAGAAGGTCAACGAGCTCAAGGGAGCCGTTGCTGAAAAAATCAGCGAAAAAACAACCCAGCTCAAGGAACTTCAGATTCAAAGGGAAATCGAGCTTATGCCCGAATTCGATTTATCAATTCCCGCAAATCTTGCAAGGGGCTCATATCATCCGATAACCCTTGTTCAGCGTCAGTGCGAGCAGATATTCAAGTCAATGGGCTTCACCGTTGAGGACTACAGCGAGGTTGTAACCGACTATGAATGCTTTGAATCGGTAAATATTCCGAAAAACCATCCTGCAAGAGATATGCAGGACACATACTATCTTGAAAACGGTCAGCTTCTCAAATCCCAGACTTCGGCTGCTCAGAATGCCATTTTAAGAAAATACAAAAAGCCCCTTGTTGAAGATGGAATTCCGATTAAGGCAATTTTCCCCGGACGCTGTTTCAGAAATGAAGCAACCGACGCATGCCACGAGAATACCTTCTTCCAGATGGAGGGCATGATGGTTGATAAAGATATTTCAATATCTAATCTTATATACTTTATGAAAACAATGCTTTCGGAAGTGTTCCAAAAGGACATTAAGGTTCGCCTTCGTCCCGGATTCTTCCCCTTCGTTGAGCCGGGTTTTGAGCTTGATATAAGCTGTTTAATCTGCGGCGGCGACGGTTGTCCCTCCTGCAAGCACAGCGGATGGCTTGAGCTTTGCCCCTGCGGAATGATTCATCCCGAGGTTTTAAGAATGGGCGGAATCGACCCCGAGGAATATACGGGCTTTGCTTTCGGACTCGGACTTACAAGACTTGTTATGATGAAATACGGTATCAGCGACATCCGTGATTTGAACAGCGGAAATCTTAAATCAATGTCGCAGTTCACCGACGATGAATAAGAAAGGAGCGTGAAGAATAATGTTTTTATCAATGAACTGGATTTCGGACTTTGTTGATTTTACAGGGCTCGATAAAATAAAACTCATAAATCAGTTTTCTCTTTCAACTGCTGAGGTTGAAAACGAAATTTTCTTCAAAGGCTCTGATATTTCGGGAATAGTTGTTGCCGAAATAAAATCTGTTGAAGATCATCCCGATTCAAAGAAACTTCATCTTCTCAAGGTTGATATCGGCGAAGATGAGCTTGTTGATGTTGTCTGCGGTGCGCCGAATGTTCGCATTGGAATGAAAACGGCATTCGCAAAGCTCGGTGCGAAAATCGGTGAGATTGAAATCACTCCGAGAAAGCTTGCCGGCTACACCTCAAACGGAATGTGCTGTTCCGAAAAGGAAATCGGCATTTCAGATGATAACAGCGGAATTATGGATATAACCGATGACGCTGCAAACGGAACTGACCTCAAAGACCTCTACGAAATCGAGGATATCATTTTTGAGGTTGATAACAAATCGCTTACAAACCGTCCTGACCTTTGGGGTCACTACGGAATTGCAAGGGAATTTGCTGCTCTTGCAGGAAGAGAACTCAAACCTATTGAAAAGATAGACACTTCAAAATACGACAATCTCAAAAAGGTTGATATGAAGATTCTTGACCCGCTTTGCCAGAGATATTCCTGTTTGCAGGTTGAGAATATTGAAAGAAGCGTTTCGCCCGTTAATATGCGAATCCGCTTGTTCTACTGCGGAATGAGAGCTATTAACTTCCTTGCTGACCTTACAAACTATCTTATGCTTGAAATCGGTCAGCCGATGCATGCTTTCGATTCGAGAAAGGTTGAAAACATCAGAATAAGACGCTTTGAAGAGCCCTTCACATTCCAGACTCTTGATGGCGTTGAAAGAAATATTGACCCCGAAACCCTTATGATTTGCAACGGCGACACTCCTGTTGCGATTGCGGGAATTATGGGCGGACTCGATTCGGAAATTGTTGAGGACACAACAACCCTGACCCTTGAAAGCGCAACCTTTGACGCTGCAACAATCAGAAAGTCAACCGTTCGCCTTTCTCACAGAACCGATTCATCAATGCGCTATGAAAAATCGCTCGACCCCGAGCTCACCGTTCTGGCTATTGAGCGTTTTGTTAAGCTTCTTCAGGATGCCGATAATGGTGCAACAGTTGTTTCGGCGCTCACTGATGAATATGCATATCATTATGACACCGTAAATCTCACCTTCGACAAGGCATTTGTTGACAAGTATACGGGAATTGAGATTTCCAACGACACAATCATCAAAACTCTTTCATCACTCGGCTTTACTGCAAGCGTTGATAATGATGAATTCAGCGTTACCGTTCCGAGTTGGAGAGCGACTAAGGATGTAACAATGAAAGCGGATATCATCGAGGAAATCACCCGTATTTACGGCTATGATAACTTTGATGTTCATACAACACGCTCACCCCTTTATCCCGTTCGCGCCGATGTTGAAAAATCGGATGAGGACAGAATCAAGGATTTGCTTGTTAAGAGATATTCGCTCCACGAGCTTCATTCATATGTATGGAATTACTATGATGAACTCAAGGCTCTGGGTATTGATGTTGAAAGTGAAATCAAGCTTGCAAATGCATCAAATCCGAATATTGAAACAATCAGAAAATCGCTTATTCCGACTCAGTTCTGTCAGCTTAAAACAAACACTTCCTTTGCTCCTGATTTCGGCATTTTCGAAATCGGAAGAGCTGTTACGGGAATTGATGAAAACAATCTCTGTATTGAAAAGAAATTCCTTGGAATAACCCTTTTCTCAAAGGTTAAGCCTATGGGCGTTTTGTATTTCGAGCTCAGGGATATTATCGAAACAATGGTGGACGACCTCAAGCACAGAAGTGTTGTTTTTGAAGCAAAAACCGCTGAGCATTCATACCAGCATCCGAGAAATCTTTACAGCATTATCTGCGACGGAAAGGTTATCGGTGAAATTGGAATTGCTCATCCCGTTGTTTCAAAGAAGATTGACAAGAAAGCATCAATCGTTTACGCTGAGATTGATGTAAACGAGCTTTCAAAGATTAAAAATGCTTCAATAGCATACGAGGAGCCGAGCAAATTCCCGTCAATGGAAATTGATTTATCCTTTATAACTCCTGTTTTTGCTCCGATTGCACTTGCAATTCAGGAGGCAAACTCACCGCTTATCAAAAATGTTGAGGTAACGGATATCTATGAGGGCGAGGGAATCAAATCCATAACAACAAGAATAACCTTCTCACATCCCGAAAAGACTTTAACAAGGGATGAGGTTCAGGAAATTTCAGACTTCATTGTTGAAAAGCTTAAGAATAAGGGAATAGAGCTTAAAATGTAGCAACAAAAAACGGGCAGCCATCAAAGGCTGCCCTTGTTTTTTTGATTAATATTCATCGTAAAGGTATTTTGAAGTTTTTTCAATGTAGCAAAGCATACCGTCGTAGTATTCGCCGTTGTTAATTAAGGGATTTACTTCACTGCCGATAATATCAATTCTGTCATGTGTGATAATATCAATAGCTTTTCCGAATGTGCAGATATACCACTCGCCGTCATCTAAGTTAAGCACATAGATAAAACCGTCATCCGTGCTTCCTCTTCCGTAACCGTTTTCGACATAGTATTCCCATGCGTATGTCCCGGCAGTTTGTCCGTAAAATGAATCCGTTGTATGTATAACAACATCCATATCATATGCATCGCTGACCATTTCGAGTTTATATATCAAATCTGCTTTTTCTTCATCGGTGAAAAGATTTGAGTCATCAACCAGGTACTTTGAGTCCAGGTCAACTGCTTTACCGTTGCGCTCACCATTGTCATCATTATTGTCATCATCGTATCCGGAATTATAAGTTGTTCGGGAAGAATCATCATCCTTGCTGTTGTTTCCTATAAAAACGCCGGCACCGACAAGTATAACAACAGCTACAACTGCAATAACGCCGATTAAAACAGGACGTGAGTTTTTGTTTGGCTTTTCCGGCTGCAAATTGGGCTGAAAATTCTGATTATTCTGTTGTGGGTAATAATTATTGTTGTCTGAATAAAACTGTTGCTGTTTATTCTGATTATTAACGGCTGTACCGCAGTTGGGACAGAACGCAGAATCGTCAGGCATCTGTGCTCCGCATTTAGCACAATATTTCATATTTTCACCTTTTAACCTTTCTTTTATTATTTCAATACTATATTAACATAAAAATATATACAACTCAACAAAAAATTATCGGTTAAATTATGACATTACATTATTGTAAAAAGCAAAGCCCAATGCTATAATATTTATATAAACTTTATTGGAGTGATTATATGAAAAAAATTATCAGTTTATTTTTATCAATAGTTATGCTTTTGAGCATAACTGCAGAGCTTGATTTTTCTGCGTATGCTCTTTCAAGCAGCGGTTATTGCGGTGCGGATGTGTATTATACATTTGATTCATCAACCGGCGAACTCATCATCAGCGGTACAGGACCAATGACAGAATTTCAATATAGTAAGTCGCCGTTTTACAGCAGATATGGAGATTTCGGTATTGAAACTGTTACCGTTACTTCGGGTGTAACAAGCATTGGCAGTTACTCGTTTTATGATTGCCGCGGAATAACGAGTGTTACACTTCCCAAAAGCATAAAAAGCATTGGTGATGATGCATTTTATAATTGTAATGGATTAACAAGTATAGTGTTCCCTAATAATTTGACCACTATAGGCAATGATTCGTTTGAATTTTGTAAGAGTTTGTCAAGTGTTAAAATTCCCGATAGCGTTAAAAGCATAGGAAGCAAAGCTTTTTATTCTTGCACAGGTCTAACAAATATCAAGATTGGTGAAAGTGTAACACATATTGGAAGTTATGCATTTAATATTTGTATTGGTTTAACCAGCGTAACAATTCCTGATAGTGTTACAAATATTGATGATTGTGCATTTATGTCTTGCACAGGTTTAACCAGTGTAAGAATTGGCAAAAATGTTAAAAGAATAGGCGAATGTGCATTTAATAATTGTACAAGCTTAAACGACATTTATTATTCCGGTAGCAAAAGCAGCTGGGATAAAATAAGTATTGGTGCATATAATGATTTTTATAGGGTTGTAATTCATTATAACACTGGTAATAAAACTAATTCGTTTACTAAATCAAAGCCAGTATTGAAAGCAAAGACTGCAAAAAAATCTATCAATCTTTCTTGGAAAAAGGTATCAGGCGCAAGCGGTTATCAAATTCAGTATTCTCAAAAAAAGAATATGAAGGGCGCTAAGAAAAAGACGGTCAATGGTTCAAAGAAAACAAAAGCTACAATAAAAAAACTAAAATCCAAGAAAACATATTATGTAAGAATTCGCGCATATAAAAAGGTTAACGGCAAAACTCAGTACAGCAAATGGTCGTCAAAGAAAACCGTAAAAACGAAATAATTAAACGGGCGGTTATCCGCCCGTTGTTCATAATGTGTATGTACTTATAGAGGATTTGTCATGGGATGATGTAAAAAATTGTTTTCCAAACGAAGAAAAGAATGCATGGAGTCGTGTATCATTTATTCTTAATATTAGGAAAGTGAGTTTGTATGCAGATTTAGAAATGTATACTACTGCTTTTGGATGTCCGCCGGGAAAAGAATACATTTATCCGCTGAGGAGTTTCACAGAATAGCAAATGAATATAACTTCCCGGAGGAATTCAAGCTTATGGAAAGCGAAGAAGATTGGAAAAGCATAAAGAATAGTCAACTGGATAAAGCTATAGATGAATTTATATATGAAAAATAGATAAACAGGGGACCTTATATTTTAATACAACCTGAAAATGAAAATTATCACCCCATAAAGAAATGCGCTTGATATTCCGTAAACAATAACGGGACCTGCTATGCTGAACATCTGTGCAGCTGTTCCGAGAATAAAGCCCTCGTGCTGAAATTCAAGGGCGGGGGAGACAACCGCATTCGCAAAGCCCGATATTGGAACAACGCATCCTGCGCCTGCATGTCGGGCAATTCTGTCATAAACGCCGATACCCGTCAGAATTGCGGTTATAATAATTATAACACAGGGGGTAGCAAGCTTTATATCGTCCTCTTTTAATCCTGCTTTTTGAAAAATGAAATTGAGAACTTGCGAAAAAGCGCAGATACCGCCGCCGAAAACAAATGCTTTAATACAGTTTTTAAAAACGGGTGAATTTGGGCTTGCCTTGTCCGTCATTTTTGAATAATCGCTGTTTGAAATGCTCATTTTTAATCACTCCTACGCCTATATTATGTGTTTTGCGGCTTTAATTATTCCTTGACAATAATGTTTTGCTTTCTTATAATTGTTATAGTAATTAAAAGAAGGTGTTTTTATGCATCTTATTGATGTAAGAAATGTTTATAAAATATATAACCCCGGTGAAAACCAGGTCAATGCGCTCGACGGCGTTTCAATAACGATTGATGAGGGCGAATTTGTTGCAATCATCGGTCAGTCGGGCTCGGGAAAATCAACTCTGATGAATATGCTCGGTCTCCTCGACACTCCGACAGAGGGCGAGTACTATATCAATGGCAAGCTGGTTGACGATTTGACCGACGACCAGATGAGCACCATCAGAAATGAGCAGATTGGCTTCATTTTCCAGGGCTTTAACCTTATTCCTTCGCTTTCTGCAGTTGAAAATGTTGAGCTTCCGCTTGTATACAGAGGAATGCACAGGGAAGAGAGAAGAAAGGTTTCAATCGCCGCGCTCGAAAAGGTTGGTCTTGCCGACAGAATGGACCATCTCCCGAACGAAATGTCGGGCGGTCAGCAGCAGAGAGTTGCCGTTGCAAGAGCTATTGCCGCAGCGCCCCCCGTTATTCTTGCCGACGAGCCGACGGGTAACCTTGATACCCGCTCAACAAAGGATGTTATGAACATTCTTCACACCCTTAAGGATGAGGGAAGAACCGTTGTTGTTATCACCCATGATAACGAAATTGCAATGGAAGCAGAGCGAGTTATCCGAATCCGCGACGGCAAGGTTGTTGAGGACTATATCAACCCGGGGTTTGAAGCAAAATACGGAAGAAAAGCAAAAGAGAATAACGAAAACCCGATTGATTTGGGCTGATAAAAGAATAATTCACCTGAAGATGTAAAAAATATCTTCAGGTGATTTTTGTTTTTTTGAAAACAAAAATCACGGAATTATATTGCCTGCTCAGTTTGCCGCAGTGCGACAACGAGCAATGGCTAAATTCCCATAATACGCCTTGTCTGCCCGTTAAAAGCGTATTTTTATTATGAAAACGGGCAGAAAGGCTATGGGAATAATATGTTATTAATGTGTTTAAAAGCGTTTGTTGTCGGTGGGTTAATCTGTGTTATCGGTCAGCTTCTGATTGATATAACAAAGCTCACTCCTGCAAAAATCCTCGTTTTGTTCGTCTGCCTCGGCGTTCTGCTCGGCGGTATCGGAATATATGATAAGCTCGTTGATTTTGCAGGCGCAGGCGCAACTATTCCGATTATCGGATTCGGTAACGCTCTTGCAGCAGGCGTTCGCGATGCAATCAAGGAGCAGGGCTTCGTCGGCGTTTTAACAGGACCGCTTTCTGCCTGTGCAGGCGGAGTTACCGTTGCAATCCTCAGCGGACTTGCAGTTGCGTTCGTTACCAAGCCGAAGGACAAATAGTGCTCAGTGGTCAGTGGTGAGTAAAACGTTGCTGTTCACTGCTCACTTTGTATTTGACACGCCTCTTTTATTTAGTTATAATTATTAAAAAGGGGGCGTAAAAATGTCATCTGCTAAAACCTATAAGCCCGGTGAAGCGATTTTATATCTGACGGGAATGTTCGGTCAGAATATGATTTATAACATAATTGCAACGGGGCTTTATTTTTATTTTCAGAATGTAATTTGCCTTCCCGCGATTGCACTTGGCTGGATATTTGCTATTGCAAGAGTCTGGGACGCAGTAAACGACCCGATGATGGGTGCAATTGTTGATAAAACAAAGACTAAATGGGGCAAATGCCGTCCCTATCTTCTTTTTGCTCCGCCCTTTATCTGCCTTATAACCTGCGTAACCTTTCTTAACGGAAACTATGCATCGGCAAAGGAAAACGGCAACAGCACGGCAATGTTTTTAATCGTTGCTTGGGCTGCTATATCATACATTCTCTGGGGCATGAGCTACACCGTCGGCGATATTCCTCTATGGGGCATAATCAGCCGTATGAGCGAGGTCGAAAAGGACAGAGCAAAGCTTATATCCCTCTCCCGAATTATCGCTTCAATCGGTGCTGCAGCAGTTATTGTTTCAATCGTTGCGCTTTCTCAGGCGGCAAACGAAGCCTTCGGCGAAAGCACAAACGCCCAGAAGGGATTTATTGTTGTTTCAATTGCAATGACCGTTGTTGCTTCCCTTATGTTTGAATGCGCGGGGCTCGGAACAAAAGAGCGAGTTCCTGCAGGCGGAGAAAAGAAGACAATGAAGCAAAGCATTGCGCTGATGTGGAAATGTGTTCCGTTCAGAAGACTTCTGATAAGCGGAATTCTTCGCTCACCAATGCAGCTTATGATGATTGTTGTTTTAACCCTCTTTACATACTACTACTGCGACGGAAATCTTCAAACCGCATTCACTGAGCCGAAAAGACTTGTTATTCTTATTATTGTCGGCGGCGGATATTTTATCGGTCAGTTTATTGCAATGATTCTCTGCCCGTTTTTAATCAGCAAAATGAGCGTTAAAACCCTCTATAACTCAACTGCGCTAACCGCAATTCCGACGGGGCTGATTTTTGTTACCTATCTTATCGCTCCGCAGAATTTAATGGATATCAAATGGGTTATTATCGACGGAATACTATTTGTTTTCTCGGGCGCAGGCTTCGGTGTTGTCAATGTTGCTCAGTCGATTATGATTTCGGATTGTATTGACTATGAGGAATTTCACAACAGCTACCGTCCCGACGGGATTTTCTTCTCTGGTCAGAGCTTTATTACAAAGTTTTCGGCAGGTATTGCCTCAATCATTTCAGCCTATGTTTATAACTATGTCGGCTACACCGATGTTAATATCGACAAGATGAACAAAGCGCTTGAAAACGGCGCAAGCTTTGCAAGGGATTATGCACAGTATTCAAAAGCGATGTGGTTTATTTTAACAATTCCTGCAGCCATTGCGTATGCCGTTGCAATAATTCCAACCGTTAAATATGAAATCTCAACAAAGGAGCATCAGAAAATGCTTGATGCACTTGTTGAAAGACATTCAAATATGAATTCCTCGGAGGAGAACTAATGAAACTCAGTTTCAAGGATAATAAATTCAGAATACTTATGATTGCCGACACCCAGGAGAGCAGAAAGGTCAGCGCAGACACACTTGCGCTCATCAACGCTTCTCTTGATGAGGCGAAGCCTGATATGGTTGTTTTCAGCGGTGACCAGATTTGGGGCAAACGCAATTTCAAAGGCGATAAAAACGAGGTTGAAAGAGTACTCAGGGAGCTTACACAGCCCGTTTCAGACAGAAATATTCCCTTTGCCGTCTGCTTCGGCAACCACGACCGCCAGGTCGGATTAACCAATGAGGAGCAGTTTGAAATCTATAAAAAATTTCCTTGCTTCATAGGCGAAACAACACCTGAAATCGACGGCGTTGGCAATTTCTGCTATGAGATAAAGGACGGTGATGAAACCAAGTTTCTGCTCTATCTTATCGACAGCCATTCAAGTCTTAAAATCGGATACGACAATGTTCACGAAAACCAGATTGAATGGTACAGAAAAACAAGGGACAGTTTTGAGGAAAAGAACGGCGCTCCCGTTGCGTCCGTTGTTATTCAGCATATTCCCGTGTGCGAGGTTTTCGAGCTTTTAACTCAGGTCAGAAGAACGAAAAGGGGAGCCGTAAGAGGTTTCAGAACTCACGACGGAGAATATTTTATACTTAATAAAGACCGAGTCAATGAAGGCGGATTTATGAAGGAATCACCTGCCGACCCGCAGGAAAACAGCGGTGAATTCAGCGCCTTCTGTGAAAAGGGCGAGGTTAAGGGACTCTATTTCGGCCACGACCATAATAATTCCTTCAATGGTGATATTAACGGAATTGATGTCGGCTATACCCAGGGTGCAGGCTTCAATGTCTACGGTCCCGGCAAGGACAGGGGAACAAGGGTTATTGACCTTTTCACCGACGGAACGCTTAAAACCTTTGATTTGAGGTATAAAGATGTTGTCGGAAAGAAAGTTAAAAGCAAGCTCAAATACGCTATAATGCAGCTCTGTCCGACAAATATGTTCGACGCGCTGACAAGAACGGCAAAATTCTTTGCAGCAGTTGCCGCAATACTTGTTATTGCATTAATAATAATGATGTTTACTAAATAAGTTCTGGAGAAAAGTTATGAAAAAAGTTCTAAGTGTATTAATCTGTACTGTTATGCTTTTCGGAGTTTTCTGTCTTTCGGGATGTTCGGCAAAGCAAAACGAATCCAAACCCGAATCGACCTCAGTAAAGGCGCAGGGAATTAACTATCTTGTTCTTGTTAATAAGCTCAACGAGCTCCCCGACTATTGGGAGAAAAAGCTTGATATAACTAAAACAACCAACTCACTCGGTGACGAAATCGAGGTTGAAACAAAGGCGTATAAGGCATATCTTGAGCTCAAGGAAGACCTTGAAAAAGACGGAGTTAAAATCGACCTTGATTCAGCGCGCAGAAGCGTTGCAGCGCAGAAAGATATTGTTAAACGCTTTACCAAAAAATACGGATTGGCATATGTTGAAAAATATGTTGCAACTCCGGGTTATTCAGAGCATCACACAGGGCTTGCTCTCGACCTGTATCTTAATATAAACAGCAAGGATGTTTATCTTAACGAGGATATGGTTAAATATCCCGAAATCTGGGCAAAAATCCACGAAAAGCTTGCCGACCACGGCTTCATCCTCCGCTATCTTGACGGTATGGAGCACATAACGGGCTACGGCTATGAGCCCTGGCATATCCGCTATATTGACGATGTGAAAATTGCAAAAGAGATTACCGAAAAGGGAATAACTCTTGAAGAATACCTCGGCAAATTCAAAGCTCCCGAGGTAACTGTGAGCTGTGAATCTGATACATATTCCGAGGAACAGCTTAACGAATTAGTTTCCCAGATTAAATGCAAGTTTGCGGAATGGGACGGATGTGAGCTTCATTCAATTACCTATGCAGGCGATGAAAGCAACAGCAAAGAAAATGTAAAGCGCTTCAACGAAGAAAGCGATGAAATAAAATATGTTTCAACAGCACAGTTTCTTATGGATTTCCATACCCCCTCAGGCGAAAAGGCGGGTGCATTTAACCCAGATGAGGAATATAAGGAATATCAATGGTGGCTTGCCTGTGATGAGGAAGGCAACTGGTATGTTGTTTCCTGGGGATATTAATACTTTTAAATAAAAAAATGACCTGCTCGTAAAGAGCAGGTCATTTCAGACTGTCGAAAAAGTCCACTCGAAAGGGTGGGCTTTTGTTGTTTGAGGAGGGAAAATATGGTATAATAACTATGGTGATGAAAGATGATGGAAA
>CAJOEV010000016.1 GCA_905233545.1 uncultured Eubacterium sp.
TTTTCCATCATCTTTCATCACCATAGTTATTATACCATATTTTCCCTCCTCAAACAACAAAAGCCCACCCTTTCGAGTGGACTTTTTCGACAGTCTGAAGCGTCGGAAGGATAATCTTCCGACGCTTTTTGTTTTATCTTGTTTTAACTGTTTTGATTTTACTCCAGCCTGAATAATATGTTTTTTTATTTACAACCTTATATGTTCTCACTCTTACATAATATTTTTGCCTTCTGTTGAGATAAGATACTTTAAGGCGTGTATTTTTCGTTCCTTTAACAGTGAGTGTCTTTTTATTCTTTGAGAATTCTTTATCGGCTGCATACTGAATCTGATAACCCGTTATGCGTTTTGAACGCATTCTGTATTTAACCGAAAAGCCCCTTCTTTGGGCGGTTAATTTTTGAATAGATGTTTTCTTCGGATTAATATGGAAAGCTTTCGTATATGAGCCTTCGTAATCGTTTTTAAAGGTTATTTTTACTTTCGCCGTTCCGATTACCTTATTCTGTAAATACTTAACCTTGTAGTTTTTCTTGCTGATTTTTCGTCCTTTGTAGTCTCTTACAGTTACAATCGGACGCTTGTATTTGCCGTTATATGTATAGTAAGGATGTGAAAGCGTAATCTTTTTTACACGCGAAATCGATTTTGTTGCCTTGAAATAATCGCAGCCATTCTTGGTGCATGAAACATAGCGGCTTCCCTTACAGCATTTCTTCAAATCCGATTTATTGACATATGAACGCATTTTTCCTTCATGCAGTTCATGGGTATGAGCATTGATTACAACATTTGAATTATATGTTTTTTTGCCGACATTGATTATTGCAAGATAATAAGCTTTTTCTTTTTCAAGCTTCGTGCACATTGATGGGTTTGAAGTTAATGAAAGCTTTGAATAATCATTTGAACTTCCGTTTGCAATACACATAACATTTGCTTTTGACTTTTCGTTTTTATCAAACACATAGGCAAACAATGTTGCATTATCGCTTGTATCAGAAAAATCCGTGTCGAAAACGAATTCAAAATATCCCGTTTTTTGGGGAAGAAATTTTGCACAGTAAAAATCGGTTTCGGATAAATCGTCGACATTGATTTTTTTGAGTTTGCTCAGGCTGATTGCTTTTTGAACAACCTGAAAGCTTTCACCCAAAGCAACCTTCGGCGCTTCTTTTTTTGTATGGGCAAAAACATTTGATGAAAAAGAAAATGAGCAGATAAATATAACTGCTGATAATATAATTGAAAGTGCTTTTTTCATTATTACACCTCACTTTGCAGTCATTATACCACTTTTTTCCATTTTTTGCAAATTGACAAACTGACAGACTTTAGAGAAAGGTGCAGAATTTCGTTTTTTGCAAACTTTGCTGTATATAAATACCGCTTGTTCGTAAAAAACGAAAAACGCTAAAAAGCTCGAGAATTCGATGTTCTCGGGCTTTTTCAACAGATAATTCTATATGGTGCTATGCACGCGGAGCGTCGGGGTCGCCGCTCCCTACAAATATTATTTAATACTAATCGGCGGGTTATGCCCTTTGTCTAAAGTCTGAGCGCCGAAAAACGGCGCTTTAATAGTTTATTTTATCTATGGGCATCGTTGCATATGCGTTCAGACTTTCATCTGCAACAACACCTTTTTTATACTCAAAATATCCCTGAGCTCCAATCATAGCGGCGTTATCCCCACAGTATTTCAGCTGTGGTATTGAAAGGCTGATTCTATGCTTTTTGCACAGCTTTTCAGCCTCGCTTCTCAGCTTTGAGTTTGCGCTCACACCGCCTGCAATAACAACCTGCTTTGCACCTGTGTTTTCAATTGCAAGTTCAAGCTTTTCAAGCAGACAGTCAACAACAGCCTTTTGAAACGATGCCGCAATGTCGGCTTTGTTTATTTCCCCGCCTTTCTGATTGGCATTGTGAATTATATTAATAACCGCAGTTTTTAGTCCGCTGAAGGAATAGTCATAAAGAGAGTCATTAACCTTTGGATGAGTGAATTCAAATGCGTTTTCATTGCCCTCTTTTGAAAGCTTATCAATGCTCACTCCCCCCGGATATTCAAGTCCCATTGCGCGTCCCGCTTTATCAAGTGCCTCGCCCGCTGCATCATCCCTTGTTTTTCCGATAACTTCAATTTCAGTGTAGTCCTTAACCAGAACTATATGCGAATGTCCTCCGCTTACAACAAGGCAAAGAAATTCCGGCTCAAGCTCGGTATCAATATAATTTGAAGCGATATGTCCCCTTAAATGGTGCACGGGAACAAGGGGCTTATCTGCGGCAAGCGCAAGTCCCTTTGCAAAATTAACGCCCACAAGCAGGCTTCCGATGAGTCCGGGAGCATATGTAACGGCAATTGCATCAATATCATCAACAGTGCAGTTTGCCTGCTCCAGCACTTCAGAAACAACACCGCTTATACTCTCAGCGTGCCTTCTTGAAGCTATTTCGGGAACAACTCCGCCGTAGAGCTTATGCTCTTCAAGCGAAGTTGCAATAACACTTGATAAAACCTTCCTTCCGTCTTCAACAACGGCAGCCGCCGTTTCATCGCAGGAGCTTTCAATTCCGAGTATTTTCATTAATCCAAATCCTTAAAATATATTTCTTTTAAACAAATATGAAAAGGTAAGCCTTCTCAGCGGAACGCCGAGGTCGTCGTTCCCTACAATTTATTTGTCTGAACGCAGTGAGTAACCGACAACTCGGAACTTGAAACTTACAAATACTTAGTCATCAGTAATGCGTCTTCTTCGGGTTCGCGGTAGAATTTTTGCCGAACGCCAACAGTTTCAAAACCGAGTTTTGAATAGAGATTGATTGCAGGGATATTGCTTTTGCGAACCTCAAGAGTTAAAAACTCCATTTCATTTTCAAGCGCCTTTTCAACAAGCGCCTTCGCAATTCCCTGCTTTCTGTATTCTTTCAGCGTTGCAACATTGGTAACATAGCCTTCACCGCTGAAAACCTGAATACCGATATAACCCAAAACGAGTTTTCCGTCTTTTGCAAGATAGAAATGCGAACAGGGATTATTCAGCGATTCTTCAATGCTTTTTTCGCTCCAGGGAACAGAAAAGCATTCATCTTCAATTTTCTTTATATCAGCAACATCATCAAGCGTTGCCCTTACAATTTCATAATTCATATTACTGACCACTGACCACTAATTTAGTGCGCGTCAAACCATGTTCTGCCCAAAGAGCCGTCAGCTCTGAGAAGGACTTTCATTTTGCAGGCATTTTCCATTTCTTCGGTTACAATTCTGAGCGCTTTTTCCGCTTCATCCTCGGGTGCTTCAACAATCAGTTCATCGTGCACCTGGAGAATCAGCTTTGCTTTCATATTTTCCTTTGTTAAGCGCTCGTCGACTTTAATCATAGCGATTTTGATTATATCCGCAGCTGTTCCCTGAATGGGCATATTCCTTGCAACTCTTTCACCGAAGGATCTGAGCATATGATTTGATGAATTAAGCTCGGGCAGATAGCGCCTTCTGTTGAAGAGGGTTTCGCTGTAGCCTTTTTCTTTTGCTAGGTCAATCATATGATTCATATAATTTGCAACTCCGCTGTAGGTTGCAAGATAGTTGTCGATATACTCCTGCGCTTCTTTCCTTGTTACGCCGATATCCTTTGCAAGCGAAAACGCACCGATACCGTAAACAATTCCGAAGTTAACCGCCTTTGCGCGTGAACGGAGCTGTTTTGTTATCATTTCAGCAGGCAATCCGAAAACCTGGGATGCGGTTATCGTGTGTATATCGTCGCCCCTGTTGAAAGCGTTTATCATATTTTCATCGTTTGAAAGGTCGGCAAGAACACGAAGCTCAATCTGGCTGTAGTCAGCGTCAACAAGCATATTCCCCGTGCCGGCAACAAAGAATTTTCTCATCTCTCTGCCGAGCTCTGTCCTTATCGGGATATTCTGAAGATTGGGCTCAAGCGAGCTTATTCTTCCCGTTCTTGTTTCAACCTGGTTGAACGAGGTATGAATTCTTCCGTCCTCGGCAATAACCTTCAATAATCCGTCGCAGTAGGTTGACTTAAGCTTTGTAAGACTTCTGTATTCAAGGATACAGCTGATAACGGGATGCTCGTTGATAAGCCCTTCAAGCACCTCCGCATTTGTTGAATAGCCCGTTTTTGTTTTCTTTTTGCAGGGCAGTTGTAAATCCTCAAAAAGTGCAACGCCGAGCTGTTTTGGCGAATTGATATTGAATTCATAGCCGACGAAATTATAAATCTGTTCTGTCAGCTCGTCTATCCTGATTGAAAGCTTCTTTGAAAATTCTTCAATTCCGCTTTTATCAACAGAAAAACCGACGATTTCCATTTTTGCAAGAACTCTTGCAAGCGGAAGCTCGATTTCATCTAAAAGCTTGGTCTGGTTTGCCTCGTCAAGAAGCATATTTGTTTTATCAAAAAGCGGTTTTAAAACCGATGCAAGCGAAACATTTTCGTCCTCACCGCCGAGAGGATTGCTGTATTCAGGAACGGCAATATTGTAATCAAGACATAAATGCTCAATATCATAGTTATTATCCGACGGTTTGAGAAGATATGCACTGAGCATCAAATCACCTGCAACATTTTTGCAGTCGGTGCCGAGTTTTGCTGCAAGGCGGTGAAGCTGTTTTGAAAAATAGGTATATTTCTTTATAGCTTCATCCTCAAAAAGTTTCTTGACAATTGCGCTGAAATCCGGGTTTTCAGAATGAAGAACAAGAATATCATCACCGAAAGCAAAATATATATCGCTAATAGTGTTATCAATAACAACGGGGTATAAATAGACCTCGTTTTCTATTTTTTCAAAGAGTTCATTTGCACTGACCGGCTCTGAGCAGGTTATTTCTCTTTCCTTTGTCGGAGCGATAACCTGAGCTGCGTCATTTGCGTCAAGCTCAAACCTCGGCATAAGCGAATAGAGTTCAAGCCTTGAAAACTCACCTGCCGCAGCCTTTAAATCTTCGGGCTGAACTTTATATGCATTGATATCTGTTTCAATCGGAGCAGCGCAATTAATTTCGCCGAGAGCAAGTGAAAGATAAGCGTTTTCCTTGTCTTTAATCAGCTTCGCGCGAACGCCCTCTTTTATATCGAGTGTTTCAATATTTTCATAGATATAATCAATGCTGCCGTATTTAGAAATCAAATCAAGCGCTGTTTTCGGTCCGACTCCCTGAACACCGGGAATATTATCCGAGCTGTCACCCTGGAGCGCCTTGACCTGAATAAGCTGAACGGGCGTTACGCCGTATTCATCAATAATTGCTTTTTCATCATAAACATCCGTTGCATTTGTTCTTGCAAGAAGCACCTTGACCGTTCCGTGAGCAAGCTGGAGCGAATCTCTGTCACCCGTTGCAATAAAGCACTCGTCCCCGTTTTCACGGCATTTCAGCGCGAGAGTTCCGAGAATATCGTCCGCTTCCCAGCCTTCGCATTCAACAATTTTGTAGCCCAGAAGCTTAAGCAGATTTTTTAAAACGGGCATCTGCGCTCTGAGCTCGTCCGGCATACCGTGGCGCCCTGCCTTGTATGCGTCATACATCTTATGCCTGAAAGTCGGCGCATGAACATCAAAGGCAACCGCAACCGCATCGGGCTGACTCATTTCCTTGAGTCTTAACAGGATATTTAAAAAGCCATAGATAGCATTGGTGTAATCGCCGTTTTTAGTGGTTAAAAGCTTAATACCGTAAAACGCACGGTTGACAATGCTGTTTCCGTCAATAACAAGTAGTTTCATAAGTTCACCTTATAATAAAAATTCGTTTTATTATATCATAATAATACATAATTTACAATACACTTGAAATTTTAACATAAAAGTTATAAAATATACGCAATGATACATTGGAGGCAGAAAAATGTATTTCAGAACCGAAGCTCAGATAAGCCTTGACGCTGTTGAGTTCAATTATAACAACACAAGAAAAAAACTGCCCGAAAAAACAAAGCTTCTCGGCGTTATCAAAGCCGACGCTTACGGTCACGGCGCAGTAGAGATAGGAAAGTTTCTTGATGAAAAATGCGACTTTTTCGGAGTTGCCTGCTTATATGAAGCGCTTGAGCTTATTAATGCGGGAATCAAAACCCCGATTTTAATTCTCGGATATGTTTCTCAGGATGAATTTGAAGCGGTTGTTAAAAACGGTATAAGAATTCCTATTTTTCATTTTGAAGATGCAAAAGCACTTTCGGACGAAGCGAAGAAACAGGGTAAAAATATTCCCTATCATTTTTGCATAGATACGGGAATGAGCCGTATCGGTTTTCAGGTAAATGAAGAAAGCGCAGATATCTGCAAGGAGATTGCGAAGCTTGATAATATTTATCCCGAAGGACTTTTTTCTCATTTTGCAACCGCCGATGAAACCGACTTATCAAAAGCGCTCAGACAGAGGGACAAGTTTGATGAATTCGTAAATCTCCTCAAGGAAAGAGATATTGAAATTCCGATTAAGCATATCAACAACAGCGCGGGAATAATGAATTTCGACAAGAGCTATGATATGTGCAGAATGGGAATAATTCTCTACGGTCTTTATCCCTCGCACGAGGTTGATGAAAGTCTGCTTGATATCAAACCCGTTATGAGATGGATATCCCATATCTCCCACATTAAAACGCTTGAGGCAGGGCGCGAAATCTCCTACGGCGGAACATTTAAAACCGAAAAGGAAACCTGCGTTGCAACAGTCCCCGTCGGCTATGCGGACGGCTATCCGAGATGCCTTTCAAACAAGGGCAAGGTTCTTATAAACGGCAAAGAAGCAAGGATTTTAGGCAGAGTTTGTATGGACCAGTTCATGGTTGATATAAGCGAAATTCCCGAGGCAGAAATCGGAAGCGAGGTCGTTTTGGTAGGCGACGGACTTTCAATGGAAGAAGTTTCCGAAGCGGCGTATTCCTTCAACTACGAGCTCCCCTGCCGAATAACAAAACGAGTTCCGAGAGTGTTTTATATAAACGGAAAACCAATAAGCATTTAGCTATTGACAAATGCAATCTAATTGCGTACAATTAGATTGCATTTTTTATTATATCATATGCACAGGTGATGAAAATGGAAAAGGATTACAGCGCACTAAAACTTGAAAATCAGCTTTGCTTTCCGCTTTATGCGTGTTCAAAAGAGGTTGTAAAGAAATATAAGCCCTATCTTGATGAGCTTGATTTAACATATACTCAGTATATAACAATGATGGTTTTATGGGATAAGAAAACCGTTAATGTTAAGGAGCTCGGCGAGGAATTATACCTTGATTCGGGAACGCTCACTCCCCTGCTCAAAAAGCTTGAAAGCAAGGGATATATTGTAAGGGAGCGCTCAAAGAACGACGAAAGAAACGTTCTCGTTTCAATCACCGAAAAGGGCGACGCGCTTAAGGATGAAGCAATCGAGGTTCCGTATAAAATGGTGCAGTGCGTTCATCTTACAAAAGAAGAAGCGCAGGAACTCTACAGACTGCTTCATAAATTGCTTGACACGGTTGATGATTAATAGTTACGAGCTCCGAGCCCCGAGTTCCGAGTTTCCGGTTACTACCGGTCAATTAGTTAAGGATAAATAAAAATGAATGGATTATTCCATTTTATTATAACTGTAGGGCGCGACGCCCTCGACGCGCCGCAGAGAAGAGTTCGTTTCATTTATTTGTTATAGTAGCATAAGTGCAGCTGCAACGGCGCGTCAAGGGGTGTCGCGCCCTACAAAAAAAGCGTGGTATTTTTTACCACGCTTTTTCTCTGCCCACCGGTCGCTGACCACTGACTGCTATTTCTTCGTCGTTACCGTTTTCTTCGCGCTCCATGCACTGTATTGTTTCTTGCCGTTAATGGTTTTATATCCTCTGATTCGAACATAATATTTCTTTTTCGCTGTGAGTTTTGTAACAGCTTTGCTTGTTGATTTATAACCGCTGACAGTAACCGTTTTATTGCCCGATTTAAAGCTGCTGCTTGTTGAATACTGAATCTGATAGCCGTCAATGCTCTTAACCGAGCCCCATTTTGCAGTAAACTGCTTTTTGCCTGCAGTTACTTTGATGAGTGAGGGCGCGCCGAGCTTTGCAATTTTCTTCTGTGCAACAGTTACCTTGCCGCAGACATTGCATTTCTTGCCATCGGTTTTTCCTGCTGCCTTAAAGGTTGCAGGCGTTCCCTTAACTACAACCTCCTTATGACCGGTTGCTTTAACGGTTTTATGGGTGCTTTTTATTATAACACCGCAGTTTTTACAGCGAACAACCTCATCATATGAGCCCTGGGCTGTGCAGGTTGCAGAAACCTGATTCTCTTTAACAGCTGCTCCTGATATATGGTCGGTCTTTGGAATCGGCTCTGTATATGAATCCTTTTTGCATTCGCATTCATATGTCATAACGCCTTCCTGAGTGCAGGTGGGTTCGGTTGTTACTCTGGGTACAAATGAATGAGTATGCTCGGGCTCAAATTCAACAGAATATGTTATATCTCCTGAATCCGAATCCGAATAGTATTTCAAGCAAAGAATATATTCTGTTCCTGCATCAATTTTGCAGACAATTTTAAAGTTATTTTTTTCTCCGCCTTCATCATCACCTGTGATAAATGTTAATTTGTCGTTTTGGAGTTTGTATAGATAACCGTAAGTATCTTTATTGCCTGTTGAATAAAAGGTGATTGTTCCGTTAACGCTCGGTGTGAACGAAAGATAATACTTTTTGCCATCTGATATGCTTACGCTATCCGTTTCATTTCCGTTAGTCTCAGGAATAATGAAGCTTGGGTCCTTACTCTGGCAGTAGGTGCAAAAGCCGTTTATGAAATTATGATTATTGCTGTCAATCGGGATTTCTTCTCTTTCTTGTTCTATTCCGCAGAAAGTGCAGCTTAATGCTTTTATGCCTGTTCTGCTGCAGGTGGGTTCTTTAATAACAACGCTTTCATAAGTATGCTCATGCGCCTCGATAACGTATTGTATATCGGCATTTGTTAATCCTTCATTGCTATCCTCTATCTCAATTCTCTTCCATTCAATCGGCATACCGCCGTAGTAAACAGTTTCTAAACCAAAGCACCATGTAAATGCGCTCTTGCCGATTTTTGTTACTGAGGTTGGAATTGAAACGCTCTTTAAATTTCTGCAATTCTGAAAAGCTCTGTCGTTAATAAGGGTTACGGTGGCAGGGATTGAAACGCTTTCAAGATTTTCACAATCAACAAACATCTGAATGCCGATTTCTTTCAATCCTGTGCCGAGCGTTACACTTTTAAGCGCAGTGCATTTTTCGAAAATAGAATAGCCCATGTTTTCAACGCTGCCCGGAACACTGACTGATGTCAGCTTTTCACATCTGCCAAATGCACATTCTCCGATACTTGTAACAGAACTCGGAATTGAAACACTTGTTAAGTTTTTGCAGTCTTCAAACTGGCTGGTGCCAATTGAGGTAATGCCTTCTTCTATAACAAC
This sequence comes from uncultured Eubacterium sp., assembly GCA_905233545.1. Lineage (GTDB taxonomy): Bacteria > Bacillota > Clostridia > Oscillospirales > Acutalibacteraceae > Eubacterium_R. Next base: position 9,478 of record CAJOEV010000016.1, read on the forward strand.
CTCTTTAATTCTTTCATCACCCCTGAAATACATACCGGGTATATAATTATCATTGGGAAGCGCACCTGTTCCGCTGATAGTCAGCAAGCCTGTTTCTTCGTTGAGTTCATATGAATAAACCCTTTCAAGATATACTGTTGAATTTTCTTCAAATGTTTCGCTGCAAAGAGTGAAGCTTTTTCCCTTTTCAACATCAAATTCAAGATAAAAATTCTCTCCTTCATAGTTGCAGGAATAGTCATAGGTAAGAATGCTGTTGTTTTCATCATAAATCCATCCGTATGTCATTGTGTTTCCTTTAGCGAAAAATCTTACTCTTCCGTCGATATCCGCAACATAAGTCAGCTCGTTATCCGAATCTGTTTCAATAGCTTTAGATGAATTCGTTGTTATAACATATGAAGGATCTTTTGCGTTGCACAAAGTGCATTTTCCTTTGCTGAAAGTGTGGTCGTTCAGCTCGCAATAATTGCCTATGGAAACAAACTTCTTTTCATATTGCTCTGCAAAACTGCGTGCTTCAGAATATTCATATCCATAAATAGTTGCATTATCAGGAATGGTTTCTTTTCTTAAAGCATAATAATTGGTTCCGATTACACAAAACGGATTTTCTATTGTTATTTTAGTTAAAGCTGAGCAATCTCTGAAAGCCTGAGTGTTTACAATATTAACACTGGAGGGTATTGTTATTTCGGTCAGCTTTGCGCAACCGCTGAAAGCGCCGAAGCCAATGCTTGTTACACTTTCGGGTATTTCAACCCTTTCCAATGAAACGGCATCAAAAAAAGCGCTTTGACCTATTTCCTTCACACCATAAGGTATGCTAATCTCGCTAAGCTTTACGCATCCTGAAAACATTGATTCTGGAATCTTCGTTAAGTTCTTGGAAAGAGTTACGCTCTCAATACTGCTGCAGGATGCAAACGCATTATCCCCAACCTCTGTTACGCTGTCGGGCAGAATTAACGATGTTAAACCATAGTCACTATAGAATGCATTGTTTTCAATAGTTGTAACGCTCCCTGGAATTGTTATGTATTCCAAGGAATAGCAATATGAAATGGCATAACTTCCGATTTTTTCAACAGTTCCTGCGATACTGATTTCTCTCGTCCAGTCGCAACTTTGAAAAGCACAGTCACCGATTGAGGTTACACCTTCTTCAATAACAATTTTGGAAGGATACATACCTTCAAAAGGTGAGGAAAACCAATTGTAATCCTGCATATCGCCGGTTCCGCTTATGGTCAGCGTATCTGTTGATGAATCATATTCATAAGATAGATTCTCTCCGCACTGTCCGCTTTCGTTGGCAAACGCCTCAAACGGAATCAGGCTGATTGTTGATATTATCATAATTAATGATAATATGATTGATAAAACCTTTTTCATAGCATTTCTCCTTAAAAAATGTATTTTTATACAATTTTTATTTTAATATAATTTTATATAGATGTCAATAAAAACCTTCTGCCTTAATTCAACGCCCTTTAGACAGAAGGTTTTTTATCTATTAATATAGTTATACAGCCGTCAACAAGGGGTTAATCAAGATTATATCATTTCTGCAATGTTTATAACCTTTTTCCCTCTTTCTTCTGCTTTCTTTATTATCTGCTGTGAAATGTCGTCATCAAATTTTGAATAGGTTATCAGGATTTCGCTGTTTTCTGTTGCGTAGTCATAAAGGGTTTGATATAGCTTGCTGTTTTCAATTTCGGTTTCAAAAGGGCAGAATGGTAAATATGCGTTGTTGGATTGCCTTAAGCGGTAGTCATTATCTTTTTTGTGGATATCTCTGAGTTCGATTATTTCAATATCGGGTTTCAAAAAAGAAACGATACCGCATAGCTTAACATCAAAAAATGTTCTTTTGCAGTGGTAGATTTTTTCTATATTGTTTTCTTCGATAATGCTTTTAATGATATTGATAAAATTTGTTATATCAACACTTTTGAAATAGTTTTCATCAATGTTTCCGCATAAAAACGCAGTACTCATATTATCCCCTGAAATAAAAAAGTGCGCAGCCGAAGCCACGCACAAAAAACGCATAGCTCAACTGTCGCCAAACAAAATTAAACATAACCTCAAAGAAGTATGCAATTAAGAGCATGCATTTTTATCAGGAAGATAAAAAAACATACTTCGATTGAGATTAATCTATTTAATTTTGTTTGGCATTTACATTTTAGCATTAATCAATTTACAAGTCAATAAATAAAAGCGTATAAAGGGTCATACCCTTTATACCACAAACGCTCACGATTAATAATCTCCCCTGCAATTTCTTATCATTATTGTTATATATTTTATTATATATATTATTATTTTGAGAAGATTCTGCGCAGTATGGTAAGCAATTATTGCGCACATAACTGAGCAATTTCTGCTCATCGGCTGCGCAGTTTTTGCTCACGGGTGCGCAGTTTTTGCTCAAAGCGTATAAGACCTTATACGCTTTTAAAACGGAACATCAGGAGCGCAGTTCCCCACTGACAACTGACCACCGGTCACAAAAGGAATAACCGCTGATTTCAATCAGCGGTTATTTTTTATACATTTATTTCAACTTCAAGTCCGATTAAGTCTTTGTTTTCTTCAAGTATCGGTTTGATTACTTCATTGAGAAAATCGGCGGTTTGCTCGGGGGCTCTGCCGACAAAGTTTTCGGGCTTGAGAATTGCAAGGATTTCTTCCTTCGTTGTCATAAACGCGGGGTCGGCAGCGATTCTGTCAACCAAATCATTTTTTCCGCCTTCAACCTTAACAACTGCGCCCGCAGCCATTGAATGCTGACGGATTTTTTCGTGGAGCTCCTGGCGGTCGCCGCCGCGCTTAACGGCATCCATCATAATATTTTCGGTTGCCATAAACGGAAGCTCGCTCATCAGTCTTGCTTCAATAACCTTTGGATAAACAACAAGACCGCTTGTTACATTGATATATAAATCAAGAATACCGTCGAGTGCAAGAAACGCCTCTGCAACCGAAACACGCTTGTTTGCGCTGTCGTCAAGTGTTCTTTCAAACCACTGCGCCGAAGCCGTCCAGGCAGGGTTTAGCGCATCAATCATAACATATCTTGAAAGCGATGCAATTCTTTCGCTTCTCATCGGGTTGCGCTTATACGCCATTGCGGATGAGCCAATCTGATTCTTTTCAAACGGCTCTTCAATTTCCTTTAGATTCTGAAGAAGTCTTAAATCGTTCGAGAACTTGCAACAGCTCTGAGCGATTAAAGCAAGGCAGTTGCAAACAATTGTGTCGAGCTTTCTTGCATAGGTCTGACCGCTTACGGGGAAGCAAGCCTTGAAGCCCATTTTTTCGGCAATAATTCTGTCGAGCGCCTTGCATTTTTCGTGGTCGCCGTCGAAGAGCTCGAGAAAGGACGCCTGAGTTCCCGTTGTTCCCTTTGAGCCGAGAAGCATAAGGGTGTCGAGAACATGGTCAACCTCGTTCAAATCCATAACTAAATCCATAAGCCAGAGCGTTGCTCTTTTGCCTACGGTTGTAGGCTGTGCAGGCTGGAAATGGGTGAATCCGAGACAGGGCATATCCTTGTATTCATCTGCAAATTTTGCAACAGAAGCAATTGCATTAACAAGCTTCTTCTTGATAAGCAAAAGCGCTTCTCTCATAGTTATAACATCGGTATTGTCCCCAACATAACATGAAGTTGCACCAAGATGAATAATTGCCTTTGCACTCGGACACTGTTCGCCGTAAGCATGAACATGGCTCATAACATCGTGGCGGAATTTCTTTTCATATTCCCTTGCAACATCATAGTTAATATCATCGGCGTGCGCCTTGAGCTCATCAATCTGCTCCTGAGTGACATTGAGTCCGAGCTCATTTTCAGCCTCAGCAAGCGCAATCCAAAGCTTTCTCCAGGTTTTAAACTTGAAATCGGGAGAATAGATATACTGCATTTCCTTGCTCGCATAGCGTGCATTGAACGGTGAATTATAGGTGTTATTAGCCATAGTTAGTTTCCTCTTTTTACTCTATAATCGGAGCGAAGCGACCCGAAATTATTCATTCTTCATTCTTCATTCTTCATTTTTCATTGAAATCACAGCAGTGATTTCCTGAGTTCCTCGCCGCTCATACTGCTGAGATATGCAGCGGGGATATCAAATATTGTTTTAGCTCCTGTTACGCCCTCATTATTGAGTTTGTATGCAGCTCTTGCATATGCTGCGATAACCGAGCCTGTGAATTCGGGGTTTGAATCAAGTTTGAGATTGAATTCAACAATGTGGCTGTTTTCCTTCTCAAAACCTGTGTTACCGCTTCTGATAACAAATCCGCCGTGAGGAAGTGAAGCGTGATTCTTGTCAAGCTCTTCCTTTGAAATGAAGTGAACGGTTGTATCATAGGGTTCAAAGTAGTTTGGCATTTCCTTGATTTCTTTTTCAATTCTTGCAAGGTCTGCTCCCTCCTCGGCAACAACAAAGCACTCTCTTGTGTGCTGCTGTCTTGCGGTGAAGGTCGGGTTTTCAGCGTTTCTTACGCTTTCAACTGCAGCGTCAACGGGAATTGTATACTGTCTTGCGTCAACAACGCCTTCAATTCTTCTTATAGCATCTGAATGACCCTGGCTTACTCCCTTACCCCAGAAGGTATAGTTATTGCCCTCGGGAAGAACAGCTGTTGAAACCATTCTTAAAAGTGAGAAAAGTCCCGGGTCCCAACCGATTGAGATAATGCCTACTTTGCCTGCTTCTTTAGCAGCCTTGTCAACATTTTCAAAATGCTCGGGAATTCTTGCGTGAGTGTCAAAGCTGTCGATAACATTGAAAAGCTTTGCATATTTCGGTGTCTGCTCGGGAAGGTCAGTTGCGCTTCCGCCGCCGAGAACAAGAACATCAATCTTATCCTTGAAGTTCTCAATCTCGTCAACATGGTAAACGCCGACACCTTCGGTTTTAATCTTAACGCCCTCGGGATTTCTTCTTGTGAATACCGCAACAAGCTCGAGGTCATCATTCTGTCTTATGGCGCTTTCAACGCCTCTTGAAAGGTTTCCGTAACCTAAAATTCCGATTTTAATACTCATTTAAACCTTACCTCCATAATGTAGTTATAATCGGGTGTGGGCAGCGCCCACCCTCAATTCTTCATTCTTAATTCTTCATTCTAAATTTCACCTTCGAAGACGGTGACAGCCGGACCTGTCATAATAACGCTGTCGGCTTCATTTCCGCTCCAGCTTATCTGAAGGTCTCCACCTAAAAGATGAACGGTTACATCATTATCACAATAGCCGTTAATGATTGCCGCAACCGCAGTTGCACAGGCTCCTGTTCCGCAGGCAAGCGTTTCGCCCGAGCCTCTCTCCCAAACACGCATTTCAAGATTTTTTCTGTCGATAACCTTAACAAATTCGGTGTTTGTTCTGTCGGGAAAAACGGGGTTGTTTTCAAACTTGGGACCGATTTTCTCAAGTTCAATTTCCTTTGGCGATTTTTCAATAAAGATAACCGCATGAGGATTGCCCATTGAAACGCAGGTCATTTTATATTCCTTACCGTCAACGGTAATGGGCTCATTAACAGCCTTTTCGTTGTCGGAAATAACGGGAATTTTGCCTGATTCAAGAATCGGCTTGCCCATATCAACCTTTGCTCCGACAGCCTTGCCGTTTTCAACTTTCAAATCAATGTACTTAATTGCACCCATTGATTCAATTGCAAGAGTTGTTTTATCGGTCAGCTTATGGTCGAAAACAAATTTTGCAACACATCTGATTCCGTTGCCGCACATTGCTCCGCGAGAGCCGTCGGCATTATACATAACCATTTCAAAATCAGCGATATCACTCTTCTTTATAAGAATCATTCCGTCGCCGCCGATTCCGAAATGTCTGTCCGAAACTTCGATAGCCGCCCTCTCTTCATTTTCAATAACATTTTCGGTGCAGTCAATATAAACATAGTCGTTTCCGCAGCCGTGCATTTTTGTGAATTTCATTACTTCACCTGCCTTATAAAATAGATTCATCCTATAACACTTTATAACGCTGAATATTATAACATATTTTATAAATATACGGCAATAGTAAACACCAAGATATTTTAAATAATTTTTTTGCACATTTATGCCAATTTTTTCTATGTTTTTTACAACAAATTGCACATATTTCAAAAAAAATTCACAAATTCTTGTAACAAAATAAACAAAAACCCCTTGTTTTTATCTTTATATAATGGTATTATAGTAAAAAAGTAGACTTAATTTTATTATATAGGAGTGATGTTATGACTGATCTTAAAGAAGAATATCAGCTTCCGATATATCTGTTTCATGACGGCACGAACTACAAGGCATATGAGTTCTTCGGCGTTCATAAAATAGATAAGACCCGCTATGCTTTCAGGGTGTGGGCGCCGGGCGCTGAAGGAGTCAGTGTTGTCGGCGATTTCAACAACTGGGACGAAAACGCTCACAGATGTTTTCCGATATCACCGGGAATCTGGGAAGCAATAATTGACAATCTGAATGTATACGACTGCTATAAATACTCCATTAAGACCAAAGACGGCAGAACTCTTCTCAAAGCCGACCCGTATGCAGTTCACCAGGAAACAAGACCTGCAACAGGCTCAAAGGTATATGAGCTGAGCGACTATAAATGGGGCGACAAAAAATGGCAGACAGCTAAAACCAAGGGAAATATTCTTGAAAAGCCCGTTAACATTTATGAAATCCATTTCGGCTCATGGAAACAGCATGAGGACGGCAATTTCTTAACCTACAGAGAAATGGCAGACGAGCTTGTTCCGTATGTTAAGGAAATGGGATACACGCATATTGAAATGCTTCCTATTATGGAATTCCCGTTTGACGGCTCCTGGGGCTATCAGGTTACAGGATATTTTGCCGCAACATCAAGATACGGCATCCCCGAGGATTTGATGTATTTCATTGATAAGTGCCACCAGAATAACATCGGCGTTATTCTTGACTGGGTACCCGCTCACTTCCCCAAGGACGCACACGGTCTTTATGAATTTGACGGAACCTGCTGCTATGAATATGCCGACCTCAAAAAGGGCGAGCACAAGGAATGGGGCACAAGAGTTTTTGACTACTCCAAAAAAGAGGTTGTCTCCTTCCTGCTTTCATCGGCAATGTTCTGGGTTGACAAATACCATTTTGACGGACTCAGGGTTGACGCAGTTGCTTCAATGCTCTATCTCGACTACGGAAGAAAGAACGGCGAATGGACACCGAACAAAAACGGCGGACGCGAAAATCTTGAAGCAGTTGCATTCTTCCAGAATCTTAATTCGGCAATGTTCAAAGAGCATCCCGATGTTATGATGATTGCAGAAGAATCAACGGCATGGCCGATGATAACAATGCCGACTGATATCGGCGGTCTCGGTTTCAATTTCAAGTGGAATATGGGCTGGATGAACGATATGCTTCGCTACACATCCATGGACCCGCTGTTCAGAAAGGGCAATCATAACTGCATAACGTTCAGCTTCTTCTATGCATTCTCGGAAAACTTTGTTCTTCCGATAAGCCACGACGAGGTTGTTCACGGAAAAGCAAGCCTGCTCAACAAAATGCCCGGTGACTATGATATGAAATTCGATGGAATGAGATTATTCCTTGCATATATGATGGCTCACCCCGGAAAGAAGCTTCTGTTTATGGGAAGCGAATTCGGTCAGTTCATTGAATGGAACTACAAGCAGGGACTTGACTGGATGCTTCTTGATTATGAAAAGCACAAGAAACTCGCTAATTTCACAAAGGAACTCAACAAGTTCTATAAAGACCACAGCGAGCTCTGGGAGATTGACTACTCCTGGGAAGGCTTCCAGTGGATTTCAAGCGAGGATAACTGCAACAGCGTTATCGCATTCAGAAGAATCAACAAAAAGGGCGAAGAGATTATTGCTGTTTTCAACTGGACACCGAACAGCTTTGAAAGCTACAAAATCGGCGTACCCGAAAAAGGCACCTATAAAGTCGTGCTTGATACATCGCTTGCAAAATTCGGCGGTGACAAAGCAAGACTTTCAGGAACATATAAGTCAGTTAAAGAGCCTATTCACGGCTTCGACAACCACATCAATCTTAAACTGCACGGTCTTTCGGCAGTTTATCTGAAAAAACAAAAAGATTAAAATTCAGGAGGAATTAAGCATATGAAACACAAATCTGATGTTGTTGCAATGCTGCTTGCAGGAGGTCAGGGCTCTCGTCTCGGCGTTTTAACAAAAAGCATTGCAAAACCCGCTGTTCCGTACGGAGGAAACTACAGAATTATTGATTTCCCTCTTTCAAATTGCGTTAACAGCGGTATCTACACAGTAGGCGTTTTAACCCAGTATCAGCCCCTTGTTCTCAACGACTATCTCGGCAACGGACAGCCCTGGGATCTGGACAGAATCAACGGAGGCGTTCATGTTCTTTCTCCCTATGAGGCAATCGGAGGAGCAGAATGGTATAAGGGCACTGCAAACGCTATTTATCAGAACATAACATTCATTGAGAAATATGACCCGAAATATGTTGTTATCCTTTCGGGCGACCATATCTACAAAATGAATTACGCAAAGATGATTGACTTCCACAAGAAGAACAATGCAGACTGCACAATCGCCGTTCTCGAGGTTCCGTGGGAAGAAGCATCGCGTTTCGGAATTCTTGCAACCGACGAAAACAATAAGATTTATGAATTTGCAGAGAAACCTGCTCAGCCGAAATCAAACAAGGCTTCAATGGGCGTTTATGTTTTCTCATGGGACAAACTCAAAAAATATCTTATCCGGGATGAGGCTAATCCCGATTCATCAAATGACTTCGGTAAGAACATCATTCCGACAATGCTGAATGACGACCAGAGAATGTTTGCATTCCCGTTCAAGGGATATTGGAAGGATGTCGGAACAATTGATTCTCTCTGGGAAGCAAATCTCGACATTATCAATCCAAATGTTGACCTTGATTTAAGCGACACAACCTGGAGAATTTACTCACGCAATCCGATGTCTCCGCCGCATTACATCGGCAAAGACGCTAAGGTTGAGAATTCATCAATCGGCGAAGGCTGTGAAATCGACGGAACGGTTGATTACTCCGTTGTTTCCCCCGATGTTGTCATCGGCAAGGGCGCCGAGGTTAAATATTCGGTTATTATGCCTGGCGCAACAATTAAAGACGGCGCAAAGGTTTATTATTCAATAATTGCCGAGGATGCAGTTATTGAAGAGGACGCTCAGATTGGCGAAATTCCCGAAAACCTTGAAAACAGCGCTGACTGGGGAGTCGCAGTAATCGGTTCAAAAGCAAAGATAACAAAGGGCAAGAAAATTGCTCCGAAAGATATGATAGCATCAGGAGAGGAGGTATAACTATGAACGGAAAGAAAGTTCTCGGAATGATTTTTGCAAATATTCACGAAGAGGCTCTTGAAGCATTAACAAATATGAGAACCATGGGTTCTGTGCCGTTTTGCTCAAGATACAGACTCATCGACTTCCCGCTTTCAAATATGGTTGACAGCGGTATCACCAAAATCGGTGTTGTTACAAATGCAAACTTCAATTCACTTATGGACCATGTCGGAACAGGTAAACCCTGGGATTTAAGCAGAAAGAACGACGGTTTGTTCATTCTTCCTCCCTATTCTCTTACTTCAACAGCTATGTGGGGCAACAGAATAGACGCTATCTACGGAAATATGGGATTCCTCGACCAGTCAAATCAGGAATATGTTTTGATGAGCGACTGCTACAACATTATGAATCTTGATTTTGAAGAGCTCTTTGAAGCTCACGAAAACAGCGGTGCTGCTGTTACAATCGTTGGCGTTAAGGGCAAAAAGCCGAAGGATATCAGCTCCGTTCTCGTATTAAACGAAGTTGCAGATGACGGAAAGATTATTGAAGCTTCTCTCGACCCGAACACAGACGAAGATGTTTTCTATTCCTGCAACATTATTCTTATCAAGAAATATCTTCTTCAGACTCTTATTGCAAATGCACATTCAAAGAATGAGGTTTCCTTCCAGAGAAGCATTCTTATGAACTGCATTAAATCCGAAAAAGCATATGCATACGATGCAACAGACTGCTTTGTTGGAACAATCGACAGCATTCAGAGCTATTATGATATCTCAATGAGTCTTCTTGATAAAGAAAACAAGAACAAGCTCTTTGATAAGGACAGACCGATTTACACCAAGGAACGCGACGATATGCCAACTCTCTACGGACCTGAGGCAAAAATTGCAAATTCCCTTGTTGCAGACGGATGTGAAATCAAAGGAACAGTTGAAAACTGTATTCTTTTCAAGGGCGTTAAGATTGAAGCAGGTGCAGTTGTTAAGAATTCAATTCTTATGCAGGATACTGTTATCGGTGAGAATTCCAAGATTAACTGCGTTATTGCAGACAAGAATGTAAACATTAAATCGGGCGTTGAGCTTTCCGGTGCTGAAAACTATCCCGTTAGTCTTTCAAAAGATACCAGAATCTAAGGCAGAGCAAGACGAATCCGAAATCGCCTGAAATGCAGAATTTAAGCGAACTTCGAATTTTTCGTTCTTGCAATACAAAGGAGATATATTATGAAGGTTTTATACGTTGCTTCCGAAGCACTTCCCTTTATGGCGTCAGGCGGACTCGGTGATGTTGCCGGTTCACTTCCCGTTGCACTCAGAAAGCGCCTTATCGGATGCAGAGTTGTTATGCCGTTATATGATTCCATCAAGCAGGAATACAAGGACAAGATGAAGTTCATCACTTCAATATCCGTTCCTGTTTCATGGAGAAGACAGTACTGCGGTATATTTGAAGCAAAACACAATGGAGTAATTTACTACTTCCTTGATAATCAGTATTATTTCAAGAGGGACGGAATTTACGGTCATTATGACGATGCCGAAAGATTTGCTTTCTTTGCAAGAGCAGTTCTTGAGATTATCCCTCATCTTGACTGGAAACCCGACATCATTCATTGCAATGACTGGCAGAGCGCATTAACTCCGCTCTACTATTCATGCTACTATGCAAATCAGATTGGATATGAAAACATAAAAACAGTTTTCACCATCCACAACATTCAGTATCAGGGCAAATACGGCGACGAGCTTCTTAACGATGTTCTCGGCATTGCTCCCGAACACAACAATCTCATTCTCTACGACGGACTTGTTAACTTTATGAAGGCAGGTATTGAATGCTCAAATATGGTTACAACCGTTTCACCGACATATGCTAAGGAAATCCTTGACCCCTGGTTCAGCCACGGACTCGACCCGATTCTCAATCAGCGTTCATGGAAGCTCTGCGGTATTCTTAACGGAATTGATGTTGACAACTATAATCCTAAAACAGATAAGAACATAGCTGCAAACTACAGCGCAACCGGAAACTTTATGAAGGCTAAGGCTGAAAACAAAAAAGCCCTTCAGAAAGAGATGGGCATGGCTGTCAGAGATGATGTTCCGCTTGTAGGAATAGTAAGCCGTCTTGCAGGACACAAGGGCTTCGACCTCATGAAAGAAGTTCTTGAAAAGAGCCTTTGGGAAAGAGATGTTCAGTATGTTGTTCTCGGTTCGGGCGAATGGCAGTATGAGAGCTTCTTCAGAGAGCTCCACGACAAATATCCCGATAAAGTCGGCGTTACAATCGGCTTTGTTCCCGAGCTTGCAAGAAAGATTTATGCAGGCGCTGACCTCTTCTTAATGCCGAGTAAAAGCGAGCCCTGCGGACTTTCACAGATGGTTTCACTCAGATACGGAACAATTCCGATTGTCCGTGAAACAGGCGGTCTTAAAGACTCCATTACCGACAGCGGTGACGGTGAAGGCAACGGCTTCACATTCAAGAGCTACGACGCTTATGATATGCTTGGCGCTATCTACAGAGGCGTTGACGCATACGCAAACAAGGAAGGCTGGAAGATTCTTGTTAAGAGAGCACTTGAATGCGATATGAGCTGGGGCAAGAGCGCTAACGAATATATTAAGATGTATAAGGGACTTTTAAAGGACTGATACAAATAACAAAACGGACTGCACTGTGCAGTCCGTTTTAATCTTGTCTGTAATGAAAGAAAGGTGAAATGTATTTATATACCACCATTGTAACAATTGCAACAATAAGATATTTTATGAATGCCAAAGGCAGGTTAACAAATAATACGCCCTGCCATATTCCTTTGAAATCGGGAATACTCTTTGCTAAGCTCGGAAAATGATTTCTTAAAAATTCAGTTGAAACCGCATAATTTGCAAGGATATTATCGTAGGTTAATCCTTCATTTGAATAATACTTTTCAAGCTTTGGATAAACAAAGAACTCAGTTAAAAAGAACTGAAGAATCAATGCGGGAATTACCGAAATAATCGAACTGAAAAAGATTGCTTTTTCCCTTTCAAAAGGCTTAATAACCATGTCCTCGTCCTCGGACATATACATATGCGAGGAATACAGGATTTCCGCAAAAACGATAAAAACAATATCAACTGCAACACTGGCAATATCAGGTATTAATGCAGTCGGAATAAAAGCTATGTGTATTACAGCTTTTATTAAGCATACAACAATACCCGCAATAGGACCGAACGCAATAGCTGCAAGCAATTCGGGAAAGACCGAAAAATCAATTCCAAACATTCCTGAAATAAACGGAAGTCTTACCCGCAGAAAAACCAGCAGTATTGCAATAGCGGTGAGAACAGCTATGGAAACCGTTTTTCTTATTGTTATTTGTTTGTCTATATCAGAAATCATAACTTTTAAAACAGAGGTTTATGTTTGAAATAAACCAATCTTTCTTCATCATCGGGAATTGAAAAATCCCCGATTTTTTTATATCCTTTTCTCTCAAAAAAGCTTACCAGATTTTCGTCGCTATTCTTTAATGCAACAATAAACTTGTCGTACATTCTCGCCTGTTCCCGTTCCGCGAAACTCTTCAAAGAGCTTGAAATAGTTTATCATCGGGATTCTTTCAAGGAAAAAGCTGTATTGAATCCAGCCTGCAAATTCTTCGTTTTCAAATATCAGGTAAACCTGATTATTATCAATCCATTTTTTATATTCGGGAAAGACTATTCCATCGTCAATCTTCTGAACAAGCTCAAAATCTTCCTCTTTCCCAAACCTAACCTTCATCATAGTAAAATCACCTTAAAATCGGAGCGAAGCGACCCGAAATTCTCAATTCTCAACTCTCAACTCTAAATTCGCCCGTTTGCAATATCCTCGTCCGCCTTACCGCTCATAATATAGTTAAGCAAATCCGCAACACATCCTTTGTTGCAGTGGCAAGCATGGAATTTGGATATCCTTTTAATTGAGCCAGGAGCCTGTCCTGCACAGGCAGGAAGACCGACGGTATGAAGCATATCCCAGTCGTTATAATAATCTCCGATAGCTGCAACATGGCTTTTATCAATATCGAGCATATCCGCAAGCTTCATTATTCCAACGCCCTTATGAGTGTCCTTCTGAAGCATTTCAAGAGTAACCGCTGTTGAAGGCATAAAGTTTGCATCGGGATTTTCCATTGTTAAAATCCTGCTCTGCAGACGCATCATCGTTGGAGGAAGCGCCCAAAATATAACCTTCATCCAGCCCTCTTCGGGAACTTCGTCAACCGATTTGACATATTCAAAATGTGCCTTATCAAAACGCATTGTGCTTTTTGAAAGGAGTCCGCTGTGAACTACATAAACATAATCATCAAAATATATTCCGATATCAACACTTTTGAAAAGGTCGTCAAACTCCGTTGAAATGTATTTAACGAATTCCCTTCCCTTTTCGCCGATAGTGTTTCGCCATATCATCTTTTGCTGATTATAGTCGTACAAGCCCGCACCGTTTAAAACAACTGCAGGCTGATTGGGAGATATTCTGTTGTAATTTCTTCCAAGACTGGATTGAGTTCTGCCCGAAGCGAGAGTAAAGTTTCCGCCGAGCTGAGTGAACTTTCTGATTGCTTCAATATTAACAGGAGGAATATATCTCATTTTGTTTTTGAGAGTTCCGTCAATATCCGAAACAACAAGCCAGTTTTCAAAGGTTCTTTCCATTTTTGCTCCCAAGAAAAAATAGGTTTTTGCTGTTAATTTTTGTTTTCAAGTTTGCTAAGAAACTTGATAAAATAATCCGGGAGTTCACTTTCAAACTCCATATATTCTTCGGTTTTGGGATGAACAAAACCTATCTGCTTTGCGTGAAGACACTGACCGCCAAGCTCGGTTATCACCTTTTTTGGTCCGTAAACGCTGTCTCCCGCAACAGGATGTCCGATATAAGCTGCGTGAACTCTTATCTGGTGAGTTCTTCCCGTTTCAAGCACACATCTTACATGGGTAAAATCACCGTATCTTTTAATAACATAAAAGTGAGTTACTGCAGGCTTTGAATTCTTTAGAGTTACAGCCATCTTCTTTCTATCCTTAGGATTTCTTCCGATTGGCCGGTTAACTGTTATTTCATCCTCTTTTATATTTCCGTAAACAACTGCCTCATATGCCCTTGTAAAAGAATGTTCCTTTATCTGCTCGGCAAGACTTAAATGTGAGGCGTCATTTTTTGCAACAATCAGCAGTCCCGAGGTGTCTTTATCAATTCTGTGAACAATACCCGGACGGATTACTCCGTTGATTCCCGATAAACTGTCCTCACAGTGATAAAGCAGTGCATTAACCAGAGTGCCGTTATAATTTCCGTTTGCAGGATGAACAACCATTCCCTTGGGCTTGTTTACAACAAGAAGGTCATCATCCTCATAAACAATATCAAGAGGAATGTTTTCACCCTCAACATCAAGAGGAACGGCGTCGGGAATAACAATTTCAACCTCATCGCCTGATTTGCATTTATAGTTTTTGTTAACGCTCACCCCGTTCACACATACTCCGTCATTTTCAATGATTTTCTGTACTGCTGAGCGGGTTATTTCTTCAAGGCTTTCACAGATGAATTTATCTATTCTCTCCCCCGAAACTTCGCAGGTTAAATTAATCTTTTCCATCTTTTCTAAGTGAATCAATAATCATTTTTACTATCAAAACTGCCGCGCCGCAGGTTACGGCTGAATCGGCAATATTGAAAATCGCAAAATCCACAAAAAGAGGCTCGATAAAATCAACAACATATCCATATAGCGCTCTGTCTATCAGATTGCCGATACCGCCTGAAATGATGACTCCGATACTCCAATAATACCAGAGGTCATTGCATCTATCCGAAAACAGATACCAGAGTCCCACAGCGCAGATGACTATTGTTAAACCAACAAATATCCATCTTGCGCCCGAGAACATTGAAAACGCCATTCCCGTGTTTTCGGCATATCTGAACTGAACAAAGTTTTTTATGATTGTAACTGCGCCGTTTTGAAGATATTTTGCGGCAAGATATTTTGAGAACTGGTCAAAAGCCACAATCAAAACTATCATAACAGCGCAGGAAATATGTTTCTTTTTGTGCATTCTTTCACCTTAAATAGTGTTTGTTAATCAGAGGTTTAAAAGCTCCATTGTCTTAGCGCAGTCAGCGCAAAGAGTCGGATGAGCAGGATCGCTGCCGATATTTCTTGTAAACTTCCAGCAACGCTCGCACTTTTCGCCCTCAGCTTTTGAAACCGAGATTGAAAGTCCTTCAACATCGCCCTTGATTTCACCTTCGCCGTCTGCTATTTCAACAGCTGAAGTAATGAAGATTTCGGGAAGTGCTTCCTTAACATCCTCAAGGAATGCCTTAAGTTCACCGTATGCATAAAGAGTTACCTTTGCTTCAAGGGGCTTACCGATAATCTTCTCTCCTCTTGCAACCTCAAGAGCCTTCTGGGCGTCTGTTCTGATTTCATGGATTCTGTCCCACTTCTCGATGAATGCTGAATCGGTTTCAATGAACTTTTCGTTCGGCATTTCGTTGAAGAGAGGTGAACGGTTATCCCTTGATGAATCGTGCTTCATTTCCTTCCAGATTTCGTCGCAAGTGAATGCAAGAATCGGAGTGAGAAGAAGGGTTAATGCATCAAGAACCTTGTATAAAACGGTCTGAGCAGCTCTTCTTGACTTAGAATCGGGAGCCGAGGTATAGAGTCTGTCTTTGAGAACATCAAAATAGAAGTTACTCATATCAACAACACAGAAATTATGAAGTGCGTGAGCAGTTGTATGGTATTCATAATTATCATAGCCCTGCTTTGCAATTTCAATAACCTCGTCAAGCTTCATAAGCGCATACTTATCAAGCTCTTCAAGCTCATCATTTGCAACTATGTCCTTATCGGGGTCGAAATCATAGAGATTGCCGAGGCAGTATCTTGCTGTATTTCTGATTTTTCTGTAGTTATCCGAAATTTGCTTAAGAATTTCGGGGCTGATTCTTATATCTGCGTGGTAGTCAGCGGATGCAACCCATAAACGGAGAATATCTGCACCGTATTTGCCGATAACCTCCTGGGGAGCAATACCGTTTCCGAGGGACTTACTCATCTTTCTTCCCTCGCCGTCAACAGTCCAGCCGTGAGTTATAATCTCTCTGTAAGGAGCGCCCTTGCCTGCTGCAACTGAGGTTAGGAGTGATGACTGGAACCAGCCTCTGTACTGGTCTGCGCCCTCAAGATATACATCTGCAGGCCATTTGAGGTAGGGTCTGTTTTTGCACACTGCAAAATGCGAAGAACCCGAGTCAAACCAAACGTCCATAATATCTTTTTCTTTTTCAAAGCCGTCTGATTTTCCGCAGTGGGGGCACTTGAATCCTTCGGGAACAAAGTATTCAGCCTCGTGAGCATACCATGCGTCCGAGCCCTCTTCACCAAATATATCGGAAACTTTATTCATAACATCGGCATCGATAATCTCTTTGCCGCAGTCCTTACAATAGATAACGGGAATCGGTACACCCCATTTTCTCTGGCGGGAAATACACCAATCGGCTCTTTCCTGAACCATTGACTGAAGTCTGTCCTTACCCCATTCAGGGAACCATTTTACATCCTCAGCAGCCTTAACTGCATCCTCTTTAAATGCGTCAACAGAACAGAACCACTGGCTTGTTGCTCTGAAGATAACGGGCTTATGGCATCTCCAGCAGTGAGGATACTGGTGCTTAATCTTCTTTAATGCAAAGAGTGCGCCCGTTTTGTCAAGATATTCTGCAATGGGTTTGTTTGCGTCCTCTGTAAAGAGACCTGCAAACTGACCTGCTTCTTCAGTTAAATAGCCCTTATCGTCAACGGGAACAACTATCGGGATTTCGGGATAGTTCTTGCAGACAATAAAGTCGTCAACACCGTGACCGGGAGCTGTATGAACACAGCCTGTTCCGCTTTCAAGAGTTACATGGTCACCGACAATAACAAGAGATGTTCTGTCGAGGAAGGGGTGCTGAGTTTTCATATACTCAAGCTCGTTTCCGCGGATGATTCCAACGGTTTCATAATCACTTACGCCTGCGTCCGCCATTGCAACATCAGCAAGGTCGGTTGCCATAACGAAGTATTCACCGTTTGCTTTGAGAAGTGAATACTCATAGTTAGGACCAACGCAGATTGCAAGGTTTGCAGGAAGTGTCCAGGTTGTTGTTGTCCAGATTACGAAGTAGGTTTTATCAAGGTCTGCACCGAGAGCAGCAAGCTTGCCCATATCGTCGGTAACTTTGAACTTAACATAGATTGAGTGGCAGGGGTCCTCGCCGTATTCAATCTCTGCCTCTGCAAGAGCTGTGTTACAGTCGGGACACCAGTAAACAGGCTTCAAGCCTTTATAGATATATCCCTTGTTCGCCATTGAAGCAAAAACCTTAATCTGCTCCTGTTCAAACTCCTTCTGGAGAGTAATATAGGGATTATCCCACTCACCGATTGCGCCGAGTCTTTTGAAGCTCTCGCGCTGGATGTCAACATAGCCGAGTGCTGTATCACGGCAGATTTTTCTGAGCTCAAGATCGCTTATATCAGTTGTTGCGCTGATACCCGCCTTTTTTCTTGCCGCAAGCTCAGTCGGAAGACCGTGGGTGTCCCAGCCCGGAACATAAGGGGACTGGAAGCCCGTCATATTCTTATAACGAACTATGAAATCCTTAAGTGTTTTATTGAGTGCGTGACCGATATGAATGTCTCCGTTTGCGTACGGAGGTCCGTCATGAAGGAGAAACATGGGCTTATCTGCATTATGCTTCATAAGCTCTTCATACTGCTTGTTTTCCTCCCATCCCTTCAAAAACTCAGGCTCTCTCTGGGGGAGAGAAGCTCTCATCGGGAAATCGGTTTTGGGTAAATTCAGTGTTTGATTATAATCCATTAATCTGTGCTCCTTAGATTAGTATGTTCTTATTTCTTTTTCTTGAAAAAGCCCTTGAATTTCGGCTGTTCTTCTTCCTCATCATCCTCGGGAGGAACAAGAGAAATTGTCTGGCTTCTGTCATAGTGTGCGTCGTTATTGTTTATGTTGAAATATGATTCAAACGGGCGTTTTGCGTTTTCATCCTCAAAAAGAGATTCATCCTCTTTTTCCATTTCTGCCTCTTCACCGATTTCGGGAATATTCATTCCGGATGAATCAATGGGAGTGAATTCATTGTTTGAGAATGCTTCAACAGCCTCCATCGGGTCGGTATTTTCTTCCTCGTCCTCTTCAGCTGTTTCTTCATCTTCTTCGTTATTCTCTGAGCTGATATCTTCGAATTCTTCGGCTGCTTCGGGCTCCCGGATTTCTTCAGTATCCTCTTCAGCTTCTTCGATTTCTTCAATCTCTTCAGCCACATCGTCAAGTTCTTTGTCGATTACAACTTCATCGGGAATTGCGTTTTGAATTTCTTCAATTTCCGAAACTAAAGAATTAACATCATTGCGGATGTTTTCAACCTCTTCTTCAGCTTCGTCATCGCCTGCTTCAAGGTTTGCGTTCTTCAGAACCTCAAGCTGTTCGGAATAGAGGTCAACAAGCTTTGAAATAAGAGCTTTAGCGTCGGATTTAACTGTTCTTGATAAAACCTTATATGCTTCTGCCTCAGCTTTTGACTTTCCGATAAGTTCATCGGAAATCTCTTTTGCCTGGTCAAGAACATTCTGTGCAATAGTTTTTGAAGAATTAATAGCATCATTTGCTTTCTTCTCTGCAGCAGAGATAGTGTCGCTTGCCTTACGGTTTGCATCAGCAATAATTGCATCAGCCTCTTCATTTTTATCTTTGATTAATTTTGCAGAAAATTCTCTTGCTTCGCTGATAATGCTCTCGGATTTTTCATTAGCCTCATCAACTGTTTTCTTTGCAGTTGCTTCGCTGTTGCTGATAAGAGTATCCGCTGTTTCCTTTGACTCTTTTTCAATCTTATCAGCCATCTTCTGCGCGGTGATAAGAGCATGTTTGATTGAGTCCTCTTCCTCTCTGTACTCCTCGATTCTTTTAGCGAGGATTTCCATTTTGCGATAAAGCTCTTTGTTTTCGTTGATATAGCCTTCAATTGTGTCGGCTGCATCGTTTAATGCATTTTTAACCTCATCAACATTGTAGCCGTTTTGCTCGGGTGAAAATGTTAAGTTTCTTAAATCGTTTGAATTAATCATAATATATCTCCTCTGAATAATAATCTTTCTTACATAAACATTCCGTTGTTTTCAAGCTCATCAATCAAATCACCCATAACATCAACATTATACGGTGTTATTATGTATGTTGAGTTTGCAACGCGCTTTATCTGACCGTTATTTGCATATGCAACTCCTGAAAGGAAATCAAGAAGTCTTCTTGCAATGTCACGGTTTGTGCTTTCAAGATTAAGAACAACCGACCTCTTTGTGTTGAGATGGTCCGCAATCTGAGCTGCCTCTTCATATCTTTCGGGTTTTACAAGAACAACCTGGAACTGAGCTGTTGTGTTGATGTTAACAACCTTATCGCTCTTAGCTCTTCTCATTGTACGCTCAGGTCTTGCTTCTTCCTTTTCATAAGTAGGAGGTGCTTCAACTGTTCTGCTGCTTCTTGAAGCTTTGTTAAAAGAGGATGCTGCATCATCATAAAAGTTTTCGAATTCAGCATCATCGTCTTCTTCATTTAAAATATCTTTTACCTTATCAAAAAATCCCATCTTTTCTACCTCACATTTTTAAAAATATTTTCTTGCTCCGAATATTGCAGAGCCAACTCTTACTATATTTGAACCCTCGAGTACGGCGCTTTCATAATCACCGCTCATACCCATGGAGAGAATGTCCATATTTATATTATCTATTCTTTTATCTTTAATGTCAACAAAGGATTGATACATTGATGAAAAATAATTTCTTACCTCTTTTTCATCGCATATCGGCGGAATTGTCATAAGTCCCTTAACCCTTATGTTATCAAGCTCGGCTATCCGGAACAAAAGCTCCTCAAGCTCTTCAATAAAGATTCCGCTTTTTGATTCCTCCTTGCCGACATTAACTTCAACAAGCACATTTGTCACAACATCTTTCTTTACCGACTGTCTGCTTATTTCCTTTGCAAGCTTGATTGAATCAACCGACTCAATCATATCAACCTCGCCGACAATCTGCTTTGCCTTGTTGCTTTGGAGATGTCCTATAAGATGTTTTTCAACACCGTCCAGATGGAGCTCATCTTTTTTGCCGAGATATTCCTGAACTCTGTTTTCGCCTATCAAATCGGCTCCGATATCAAGCACCGGATTGATATACTCAGCTTCAACGGTTTTTGTAACACACATCAGCCGAACATCATTCGGGTCTCGGTTTGCCTTTATTGCAGCTTCTTCAACATCCGCTTTGACTTTTTTGTAGTTGTCAACCGTTTGCCGAGCGCGCTGTTCATCATATGTAGACTTTTCCATCCTCGAGCTCCTTTCCCTGTGTTATTATCTGGTCATACAGCCTTATTCCGTTTGGCATATCGGGATTGAAGGAGAGAATTACATAGTCATTATCAGAATAAATAACCTCTGCTTCCCTGAATTTCACCTGACTTGAAATAAGAACATATACGCCCTTTTTCTCTTTATTCGTCTTTTTATCCTTTGAAACATGAAGAGCGGACGCAGGAACCTTTATTCCCTCAAGAGATTTTGTTCTGATTTCTATATCCGCTTTTCTGATTGAAGCAATTTTTGAATCCATATTGCTGGATTTAAGAATCAGCGCTGTTTTCTTCTGCCCTGTTTTAGGCTGTGCACCGCTGACTATCTGAACATTAAGCACGGTTGAATCATTATCCTTCAGCGCAACCTGCACCGTCTGTCCGTCATTGAGATTGATAACCTTGTTTGAATCAACAACACATTCAAAATACCATGCATAGCTTGTTACGATTTTTCCGATATATTTTCCGTCGTTAATTCCGCTTGATTCATCAACCTTCTTAAGCGCTTTGGTAATACCGTCAACGCTTGTTTCTTCAGCTTTGCTGTAATCAACAATATCTTCAAATCCGTCAACATATCCCGAGAAAACTCCCGATTCCTTAGTTGTGATATAACTGTCGGGCTTTGAGGAGGAATAACTCTGCGCCTGTTTTCTTAAATTCTGAATTATCGAGAGAAGGTCAACATCCTTTCCGATAATCATCTGACGCCTTAAAATACTGTCATTAAGCTCGGCTGATTTGTTTTCAATATCCTTACCGTTTTTGTTTGATGCAGCACGGACATAATTATTGATGTTTTCGCCGATTTCTGCATTGATTGATTCAACGCTTGCCGCCTGGCCAACTGTCTGGGACTGAAGATTTTCATAATATTTCAAATCTTTTTCAACATCGAGATATTTCGAATAGTTTTCAGCCGCTTCGGCAGATGAAAACGCCATTGCAACATTTCCGCCGACATTAATTTTATCACCGTCGGATACGCAGGGCACGGTAACTCCGCTGCTTTTTGCACTGATTGTGTGTTCATCGCGAACAATCAGCGCCGTTGCATCTATCTTTTCATAAACGGTTGAAAGCACGGCGGTTTCAGTCTCAAAATCAATATGCATAACCGAATAGCATTGATAAAAGATATATGCAAAAACAAGCACAACGGCAATAATTATTGCCAGCGTGTCTTTTTTAATTTTCACAATTGAAACCTCCGTTTTTTATTATTTCAAAAAGTCCTGTGCGAGTTTTTCAACCGAGTCAATCAGCTCATCGAACTGCATTTCATCCGCATAAAACCATTTGATTTTTTCATTTCTTTTAAACCAGGTTATCTGCCTTTTGGCATAGTGCCTTGTTTCCTGTTTTATTCTATCGAGCGCTTCATCAAGAGAAACGCTTCCTTCAAAATACGGAATTAATTCTTTGTGTCCGATTGCCTGAGCGGATGTCTTGCCCGAACTGCCCGGCATTTTCTTTGCTTCGTCGACCAATCCGTTTTCAGCCATTGAATCAACGCGCTTATTAATCCGCTCGTATAACTTATTTCTATCCCTGAAATTAATTCCAATATACAGCGCTTCAAACGGGCTTTCTTCATTTTTAGACTCTTCGTTCTGCTTTGTCTTTGAAGTTCCGCCGAAATAAAGTTCAAGCGCTCTTATAACTCTTTTTCTGTTGTTCTTATGAATGCCCTCGGCTGCTTCGGCATCGTATTCAACAAGCATTGAATAGAGCTCATCATTTGACTTTTCCTCAAGCTCGCTTCTGAGTTTTTCATCAACTCCGACATCGCTGAATGAAATGTTGTTTACAAAGCTATCAACAAACAGCCCCGTTCCGCCGGCTATAATCGGGAGCTTGCCCCTGCTTGCAATATCAAATGCTTTTTCCTTTGCAAGCAAAACAAATTCAGCAACTGAAAACGGTTTGTCCGCTTCAAAGCATTCAACAAGATAATGCGGTATTCCCTGCATTTCCTCTTTAGTGACTGCTGCCGTTGCAATCGGCATTCCCTTATAAATCTGCATTGAGTCAGCCGAGATTATTTCACCGTCCAGCCTTTTGGCAAGTTCAACTGAAAGCGCTGTTTTTCCCGAAGCAGTAGGCCCGACAACACATATGATTTTTATTTTTTCCATACTACGACCTGCCGAAAAGCTTTTCGATTTCATATTTTGTCATTTTAATCATAACAGGTCTGCCGTGGGGGCAGTATCTTATCTCGGGCATTGAAAGAAGCTTCTTAACAAAAAGCTCTCTTTCATACGGAGAAGTATAGTCCCCCGCCTTAACAGCTGCTCTGCACGAGGTTGAATGAAAAATCCAATCCATTTTATCGGGCGTTATATCAGTTTTGCCCTCAAGCAGTTTGCCTGCAGTTTCACAGATAAGCTCTTCAATATCCTCGCCGCTGAGCATTGACGGACATTCGCGGACAATTACCGACGAATCACCAAAGTCCTCAACTAAGAATCCGCATTTTTTATATAAATCAAGATTTGAGCAAACCGCGCTGTATTCCTCTTTGGTAAGACGAACGGCAACGGGTGACAAAAGCAGCTGCGAATTTATTTCGGTGCTCTTTTTGAGCTTTTCAAAGTTCATTCTCTCGTGAGCAGCATGTTTATCAATAAAATATAATTCCTTGTCAATTTCAACAATTATGTATGTTTTAAACGCTTCACCGATAACTCTGAAATCAGGAACATCAACCTCGGGTTCCTTAGGTTCTTCGGGCGCCTTAGTCTGCTCTTCGTCAAATTCAATATTGCTTATTTCATCAAGAGTTTTTTTATATACTCTTTTGCTCTCTTCATCGGGTGCGGCTTTATATTCACTCTTAGGAGCGGCAACATTCCAGAAGTTTTCGGAGCTCTTCTTCTGTCTGAATTCCATCTGCTGCGGTTTGTCTTCACTCTTTTTAAAGATATCAAGCCTTCCGCTTGCAGTCTGAACAACGGGCTTTTTATCTTCAAAGATAACCTCTTTTGGAGTGTCCTGTTGTTCAATCGCCGATTTAACTCCGTAGTAGACAAGCTCGAAAACAGGGCGTTCATTAGCAAAACGAACTTCAATTTTTGCAGGATGAACATTAACATCAACAAATGAACTGTCGCATTCAATATTAAGAACGCATCCGGGGAATTTGCCGACCATAATTGAGTTCTTATATGCCTGCTCGAGCGCCGCCATAGCCGTCTGACATCTTACAAGACGGGAATTGATAAAGAAGAACTGCATTGCTCTGCTCTTTCTTGAAGCAGAGGGCTTTGTTACAACTCCGCTGATATGCATATTATTAACACTGTAGTCAACATCAATCAGTGAGGAGGAAAACTCTTTTCCGAAAACGGAATAAACTGCGCTTTTAAGCTCCCCGTTACCCGAGGTTATAAGAACTTGCTTGCCGTCGCGAATAAATCTGAACGAAACTTCGGGATGGCTTATTGCCATTCTGTCAACAACGCCTGCAACAGAGTTGCCCTCGGTTACATCCTTTTTTAAGAATTTCATTCGCGCAGGAGTGTTGAAGAAAATATCACGGACAACGATTGTTGTTCCTTCAGGACAGCCCGCATCCGAAAAGTCCTTTTCCTCACCGCCTGCAATCTCATATCTTGAGCCGAGCTTCGAGCCCTTTTCCCTTGTTA
Organism: uncultured Eubacterium sp.; assembly: GCA_905233545.1. Classification (GTDB taxonomy): domain Bacteria; phylum Bacillota; class Clostridia; order Oscillospirales; family Acutalibacteraceae; genus Eubacterium_R. Next base: position 33,991 of record CAJOEV010000016.1, read on the forward strand.
AGAGCTCAACTCTTGCAACTGCGGCAACGGAAGCCATTGCTTCACCTCTGAAACCGAGCGTTGAAATTGCATCAAGGTCGTCCCCCGTTTTAATCTTGCTTGTTGCATGGGGAATGAAAACCTTTTTGATTTCGCTTTTTGCAATTCCGCAGCCGTCATCAGTTATTCTGATATAAGTTATTCCGCCGTTTTTAATCTCAACGGTTATGTTCTTTGCGCCCGCATCAAGCGAGTTTTCAATCATTTCCTTAACAACGGACGAGGGGCGTTCAACACCCTCGCCTGCCGCAATAAGCTGATAGACCTCTTTGGGAAGTATATTAATCTCAGGCATTCCCCTCACCCCCTTTTGTTAATTATGAATTCGGAATTATGAATGATGAATTTCGGGTTGCTGCGCTCCGATTATAATTCTTCGACCTTTTTCTTCAAGTTATAAAGAGTCTGCATTGCCTCAATGGGCGTTAATGTATTTATGTCAACCGTTTTGATAAGCTCAAGAATATCTTCGGTTGAATTGGTTTTGAAATTATATTGAATATCCGTTTCATCCTCTTCAATAAGAGCCTCGTCGGATTTAAACTCAATTTCGATTTTGTTTGATTCAAGTTCTTTCAGAATCACCTTTGCGCGCTTGATAACGCTTTGGGGCAATCCTGCAAGCTTTGCAACCTCGATACCGAAGCTCTGGTCGGCACCGCCCTTTACTATTCTTCGAAGGAAGGTTATATCATCGCCCCTCTTTTTAACGGCAATTGAATAGTTGTTTACTCCGTCGAGCATACCCTCCATTGCAGTAAGCTCATGATAGTGGGTTGCAAAAAGAGTTTTTGCGCCGAGAGTCTTTTTCTTAACAACAAATTCAAGCACTGCTCTTGCAATACTCATACCGTCGAAGGTTGAAGTTCCTCTTCCGATTTCGTCAAGAATAATCAGTGAGTTTTCAGTTGCATTTTTAAGTATTGATGAAACCTCATTCATCTCAACCATAAAGGTTGACTGTCCTGTTGCAAGGTCATCGGACGCGCCGACTCTTGTGAATATCGCATCAACAATTCCTATTCTTGCGCTCTTGGCAGGAACAAACGAGCCAATCTGAGCAAGCAGAGTAATAAGCGCTGTCTGACGCATATATGTTGACTTACCCGCCATATTCGGACCTGTGATTATCGAACAGAGGTTTTTGTTTTTATCAAGATAGGTGTCGTTGGGAACGAACACTGCATCCGTCATAAGTGTTTCAACAACGGGATGGCGTCCTTCCTTAATATCAATAACACCGTCGTTTGTTATGCTCGGACAGCAGTAGTTATTAACATATGCCACCTGAGCCAGAGAAGCAAGCGTGTCGAGCGTTGCAAGCGCCTTTGCGGTTTTCTGAATTCGCATTGCCTCGCCTGCTATCTGATTTCTTACGGTTACAAAGGTTTCGTATTCAAGAGAAACAAGCCTTTCCTTTGCACCGAGAACCTTTCCCTCAAGCTCTTTAAGCTCCTGGGTTATAAATCTTTCGCAATTTGTTAAAGTCTGTTTTCTTATGTAGTCCTCGGGAACTAAATCAAGATATGAATTTGTTACCTCGATGAAATATCCGAAAACTTTGTTATATGAAACTCTGAGCTTCGGTATTCCCGTTCTTTCTTTTTCTCTTGCTTCAATTTCTGCAAGAAGGCTTGTTCCGCCGCCGACAATATCGGCAAGCTCATCAATTTCGGCATTGAAGCCCTTTCTGATTATTCCGCCCTCTCTTAAGCTGAACGGAGGTTCATCAACTATCGCACTGTCGATTAAACCTTTGACATCCTCAAGCAAATCAATGTTCTCAAAGACTGCTTTGAGCATTGCGCTTGAAACCGAGGAAAGCTTATCTTTAATTGTCGGGAAATGCTCGATTGCCGCCGAGAGAGATTTAAGCTCCTTTGCGTTTGCAGTTGAATATGCAATTCGGGAGAGCAGTCTTTCAATATCGTTTATTCCCGATAAGGATTCGCGGATATCATCCCTTAGATACTCATCATCAAAAAGCTCCGCAATTGCGTTCTGCCTTTTTGTTATAAGCGTAATATTAATAAGCGGCTTTTCAAGCCATGAGCGAAGCATTCTTTTGCCCATTGCAGTTCTTGTTTTGTCAATAACCCAAAGCAGAGAGTGCTTTTTATCACCGCTCATCATTGACTTTGTCAGCTCAAGATTTCTTCTTGCATTCAAATCAAGCGCCATAAAATCGTCTTTATCATAAAAATCGAGCTCGCTTGGCGCTTCAATATTATTTGTTTTCTGAGTGTCTCGAAGATAACAGATAACTGCCCCGAGAGCGCTTACAGCACATTTGCTGTGACCTATTCCGAGTGAGGATATTTCATCCCTGCTGATAGTTTCAAGAATAACCTCGGTTGAATTGTTGAAATCAAAATAGCTCTCTTCAAGCTTTTCAAAAGAGGAATTCAACCTTTCCGAAGCGAATTTTGCAACCTTGTCAAAAGCATGGGCGCTTTCATTTACAATAATCTCCTTGGGAGAATAAATTGAAAGCTGGTTTATGATTTTTTCTTCAATATTATAGCCGTTGACAACAGTTATATGGAATTCACCCGTTGAAACATCAGCAAAGCACATTCCTGTTTCTTCGCCGCCTGTGCAAATTGAGCAGAGATAGTTATTAACGCCGTCCTCAAGAATATTGCTTTCAATAACCGTTCCGGGAGTTATAACTCTTATTACATCTCTTTTAACAATGCCCTTTGCAGCTTTCGGGTCCTCGGTCTGTTCGCAGATAGCAACCTTGTATCCTCGGGATACAAGCTTTGCAATATAGCTGTCCGCACTGTGGAACGGAACTCCGCACATCGGAGCTCTTTCATCCTGACCGCAATCCCTTCCCGTTAAAACGAGGTCAAGCTCTTTTGATGCAGTTTTTGCATCATCAAAAAACATCTCATAGAAATCACCGAGGCGGAAGAATAAAATCACGCCCGGATAATCTTTTTTAATCTGAAAATACTGCTGCATCATCGGTGATAATTCGCCGTTTTTTGCCATTTATTCTCCCTCCTCTTTTCTATAAGTTTCAAGTTTCGAGCACCGAGTTCCGAGTTTTCGGTAACTCGCTTCGCTCGAACAATAAATTATTTGGATTTTCAGCTTGCAGTGTTGACCTTTGCGGTCGCGCAAGGCTTAAAAATTCAAGTTCGCCAAAATTACTGACAGCCGCCGCAGGTTGAACAGTCGTGGGTGCAGTCCTGAGGAGGAATCTCACAGGTCTCAGGGTCCTGACCGTCAAAGAAAAGACCAATCATACCGCTGATATACTGAGCCATCTGTTCCATCTCAGCTGCTGCTGCAGAATAGTTCTTCATATTTTCGGTTTCCATAATGTCGTTATAAACACTCTGGTATTCACCCTGGATTTCAGTGATTCTTTCGTGGTCAGCTTCTTCGCCCTTCTGCATTTCCTGCTGATACTTTAACGAAATAAGCTGAAGCTCCTGCATTTGCTTCTGGAGTTCTTCGTCTGCATCATTTGCTGCTGCAGCTGCTTTGAGCGCTGCAAAACGCTCGTCCTTCTGAATTTCTTTTCCAAGTTCTCTGAGTACTGATTCTAAGCTCATAATAATTTCTCCTTGTTTGTTATATTATTCTGTTAATTCACCTAAAAGCACATAGGTGAGGGGCTCTGTTACTTTAATATTTCTGAAGGAGCCAATGAGCCCTTCGTCTCCTTCAAATTCTATAATCAAATTGCCGTCAGTTCTTGCGGCAAGATAATTATCACAGGTTTTGCCGTGTCCGTAGACAAAGCATTTAAAGGTTTTGCCACCATGCAGAGCCATCTGCTGAGCCGATTTTTTCTCCTGGAGAACAAGCAGTTCTCTGAGCCACTTTGATTTTTCGTCATAGCTTATCGGGTCATCGAGCTTTGAAGCAGGAGTTCCGACTCGCGGAGAATAGATGAATGTGAACAGGCTTGTTGCGCCGAGTTCATCAACAAGTGAATAGGTGTCTTTGAATTCCTCGTATGTTTCGCCCGGGAAGCCGACAATGATATCGCTTGTTATTGAAAGCTCGTCCCCCATTAGCTCTTTGGCATAGTTTATGAGTTCAAGATAGCTCTCCCTCGTGTAGCATCTGTTCATTGCCTTAAGCACTCGGTTGTTTCCGCTTTGAAACGGCAAGTGAAGATGCTTTGCAACCTTGTCGCAGGATGCCATTGTTTCAAGAAGCTCCCTGGTGCAATCCTTCGGGTGACTTGTCATAAACCTGATACGAAAATCGCCTTCAACATCATTCAGCATTCTCAGAAGTTCAGCAAAGCTGACTTTCGGCTGCAAATCCTTTCCGTAGGAATTGACATTCTGACCTAAAAGGGTTATCTCTTTATATCCTTCACTGACAAGCTCTTTGAATTCACTGATAACATTTTCGGGTGTTCGGCTTCTTTCGCGTCCTCTTACATACGGAACAACACAGTAGGAACAGAAATTATTGCAACCGTACATTATCGGGAGCCACGCTTTTTTATCGTTATCCCTTTTAACGGGAAGTCCTTCTGCAATTACTCCGTCGATATCGGGGAGCTCAAAAACTCTTTTTCTCTGAGTCAATGCTTTAAAGAGCAGTTCGGGAAGCTTGTGAACAACATGCGTTCCGAAAACCAAATCAACAAACTGAAACGATTCTTTGATTTTCTCGGCGATATGCTTTTGCTGCATCATACATCCGCAAAGAGCAATTATCACATCGGGATTTGCAAGCTTATATTTTTTCAGCGCTCCGACATTTCCGAAAACTCTGTCCTCGGCATGTTCTCTTACAGCGCAGGTGTTGAAAATAACGAGCTTTGCCTCTGTTCTTTTCTCGGTAAAGCCGTAGCCCATAGCGCTGAGCATTCCCTTAATCTTTTCACTGTCCGAAACATTCTGCTGGCAACCGTAGGTTACAACGCAGGCAAGGGGCTTTTCAGTGTATCGGCTTTCAAGAATACTTGTGATTTTATCAGAAAAATCTTTTTGCTTTTCGAGTTCTTTTTCATCAACGAGCTTAGTTTTTTCTCTCATAAAATCACCTGCTTTTTTGTTGGTCTTTTTGCCCCTGCTTAGACTAACCCATTCTGCATTATTATAACAAAACCCCATTTTATATTCAATATATAAAATATTAAATATTATATATTTTTTATTAGCATATTATATATATTTTGACTAAGAGCGGTTGATTTTTTGTTATTAAAATGTTATCATTTATGAGTATTTTATAAATCGAGGTGAATATTTTGCTTAAACAAAGAGGAGCAGGTGTTCTTTTACATATCAGTTCAATCCCCTCACCGTACGGAGTCGGGGTTTTTGATGAAAACATCACTCATTTTATCGACAGAATTTCAGATATGGGATTCACATACTGGCAGGTTTTGCCCTTCAATCCGATTGACGGCGCAAACTCTCCGTACTGCTCACCGAGTGCTTTTGCGGGAAACTATCTTTATATCAACCCCGAAGGACTCAGAGACATGGGGCTCATTGACGAAAACGATGTCAGAGACAATATCTACGATGGCTCGCCGTACACCGCTCAGTATGAATTTGCAGCTGAAAAAAGGCTTAAAACTTTAAGAAAAGCCTTCCTCAATATCAACGACGAGATTGCAAAGGAAATCAAGGAGTTTGAGCTTGAAAATGACTGGCTGACCGACTATGCGGTCTATATGGCAGTTAAGGAACAGGAGAACTTTAAGCCCTGGTGGGAGTGGAGCGAAAACCACGCACGGTATTTTGAATGCATTAAAGATGTTTTCTCATTCGAAAAGGACGCTGCATTCTGGAAATTCGTTCAGTATATCTTCTTTAAACAGTGGAACAAAATCAAGGCATATGCAAACAAAAAGGGCGTTGCCGTTATCGGCGATATGCCGATTTATGTTGCTATGGACAGCGTTGATGTCTGGAGCAATCTTCCGATGTTTTTAATCGACGAAAAAACGCTCAAAGTTGAGAAGGTTGCAGGAGTTCCGCCCGATTATTTCAGTGAGGACGGACAGCTTTGGGGCAACCCGATTTACGACTGGGAAAATATGAAAAAGGATGGCTATTCCTGGTGGATTTCGCGCATTTCTCAGGCGTTCAAAACCTATGATATTGTTCGAATTGACCACTTCCGCGCCTTCGCTTCCTACTGGGAAATTCCCGCAGAAAGCAAGACCGCAAAGGTCGGCGAATGGATAGACGGTCCGAGGATGGATTTATTCAACAAAATCTTTGAAGTTTTCGGTAAGGATGCACCGATTATTGCCGAGGATTTAGGCGTTTTCGGCGAAGATGTTATTCAGCTTCTTGAGGACACGGGCTTTATGGGAATGAAGGTTATTCAGTTCGCCTTCGACCCGCATTCCGACTCCTCCCATCTTCCCCACAACGCAACCCAAAACTCAATCAATTATGTCGGCACCCATGATAACAACACACTGCTCGGCTGGCTTTGGGAGGCAAGCGAGGACGAAAGAAAATTTGCGCTTGATTACTGCGGTTTTTCGGGCGGTAACTGGGGCGAGGGCGGATATCATTCGCCCTCCTGCAGAAAGATTACCGAAGCGGTCTGGAAGAGCTCATCCAATGTTGCAATCATCACTCTCCAGGATATGTGCGGTTTCGGCTCGGACGCAAGAATGAACACCCCAGGTGTTCCCGATAAAAACTGGCGTTTTCGAACAACAAGGGAAACAATCGACAGCATAGACAGCGATTATTTCAAACATATAAATTCACTTTACAGAAGAATGTATCCCGTTTTTTCTAAAGCCAAAAAATAGTCTAAATAAAACATCGCCGTTCTTTCAAGTTCGAAAGAATGGCGGCACCAAGAAAGCAACCAAAGGGGAATGAAAAATCTCCGCGCTTGGTTGCTTTTTTGCATATTGATTGTTAATTCCCTTTTATAAGCCACAATTCGTGTCTTAACGCGAGAGAATAAAGTTTTAAATTTACTCTACAAAATAAAAACTACTGTTTTTTCTTTGGATTTGGTAAATCATCCGCAATTTGCGGGATTAGTTCATTCATCAGTTCCCTGTTTTCTATATCGGGCAAATACATCTCTTTTGCGCCTTCATAGGGAAGCTCAAGCGGCGCATCGGGAATTAAAGCTTTCAATGATTTTGTCTGTTTAACAAGGAATCTGTCGTCATATATTCCGCCGATTACCTTGCCCTGATAATAAATGATATATTCACCCATCATCGCCCTGTATGTAATACCGTCCATATCGGAAAGCTGTTCAAGAACAAAGTCTAAATATTCCTTATTTGAAGCCATTTTTTCTCCCTTTAAGACTCATTAACAAGCTTGCCCGTCATATGTTCAATCTCTATTTCAAGGCACTGAACATTTTTAAGCGAATGTGTTATTTCATAGTTTAAGTATTCTTCATCATCGGTAAATTTTCTGCAAAGCTCGGTGCATATTTCCTTAGCTTTTTCTTCATCTTCGACAAGGCTGATTCTTCCGAAAACAACAACGCTTTTAACATTCAGCGCCCATTCATTTTCCCTTCGATAACCTTTGTCAAAAACAGTATAGCACACCTTGTTATTCTTCTTAATTGAATCGATTTTGTGCCCTTCTTTTGCGCCGTGAAAATATATTTTTCCGTCACTTTCCGAGTAAAAATGATTCAGAGGAATTCCATAGGGATAGCCCTCATCTCCGATTATCGAGAGCACTCCCCTCTTTTCATTTTTCAGCAATTCAATGCATTCCTGCTCTGAGATTTCCTGCTTAAATCTCCTCATTTTCCTGAACATATTTATACCTTCATATAATTGTTTTTTTCATTATATCACAGCATATAAGAAAATGCAAAATTAACAGCTCCCTTTTCACAAGGGAGCCGTTTTTTATGCACTATCTTTCATTGTTGCAGCAGTTATTATTGTTTTCGTCTCTCTCACTCGGGAAGAATTCTTCAACGGGGAAATCAATTCCCTGGAAGGTTGTGCAAGCGTCCTGAGTGTTGCACTGACATTCTCTTTCGGGAATGCAATAATCATATGCGGGAATCAACATCTGGCAGTCGCGTTCCATCTGAACTATTGAAAAAAGTCCAAGCGAAACAAGAACTGCTTTTTCACCCGTCGTAACGGGAACAGGGTCAACAACCTCGTCAAGAATGCTTTGAGGGAAAGTGGTTATAAGCGCAGGGATGTCGGGTGTTGTTGCTTCAAGAATATCGGTGTCAAGAATAACCGGGTCAACAAGCTGAACTTTTGCATTCGGGCTTGTGTACTGCGGTGACTCGGCGCATTCAAGATTATCTGTTTCAGCGCTTGAAGCAAAGATTTTAACTCTGCCCTCTGAGCCGTAAAGAATACATTTTTTATTGAAGCTTGTGTATCCCTCGGCAACCTGCGGTGTTGTGCACAAAGCAGAATAAGTATCAAAACCAACCTTGAAATAGCAGGTTATGTCAACGCTGTAGTATCCTCTGTTAAACGGAACCTCGTCAACATCAACGCTTACCGCCTCAACGCTTGAATATCTGGTTTTAACGTTAACCGCATTATCGATTAAATCCTGATTGTCATCGAAGAAGGTTACTCTCAACTCTTCAAGACAATCCTTGCTTACGCAGGAATCAAAAATTCGTTTTGTATCAACACATACGGTTTCATTTAATTTTCTTTCGCTATTATTAATAATAGGAACATCAGGCATAAAAATACTCCTTCACAAATTATTTGAAGCTAACTTCAATACATTGTATGAAGGAGATACTTTTTTGTTAATTGAGAGTTGAGAGTTGAGAATTGAGAATTGCGGTTATTCGCTTCGCTCCGATTGTATAATAGCTATGCGCAGCACCAAAAACTGACCACTGACCACCGACCACTGACCACTATAATTTCTCAAGCTTTGCAAAGTTTGCCATAAGCTTCTTTGTTCCCGCTTTATCAAATGCAACCTCAAGCAGAACATCGTTGCCCATCGGCTGGGTTGAAAGAATAACGCCCGTTCCGAAGCTCTTATGGCGAACAGTGTCACCCGTATTATATTTAACATCCGAAGCTGTTTTTGAAGCTCCTGCCTGCCCGAACTGATGAGCTGCTGACGAACTTTGTTTCGGGTCGCCAATCTGGCGCGAACGGCTGTATTTGTGGTCTTTTTTCGGCGTTCCGAAGGAATAATAATCGTTATCCGTTTTAAAGCCCGACGAAAAGCCGTAGCTTTTCTGAACATAAGTGCTTCTGTCGTCGGTTACATCCTGCGGAATTTCTTTAACAAATCTTGATATTGTGTTCCTGTTGGTTGTTCCGTAAAGCATTCTCTGGCGTGCATTAATAAGATACAGCTTTTCCTTTGCTCTTGTTATTCCGACATATGCAAGACGGCGTTCTTCCTCAAGCTCCTCATCGCTGTATAAACTCTGGTTGCCGGGGAATATTCCCTCTTCAAGACCGGGGATGAAAACAACGGGGAATTCAAGTCCCTTCGCGGAATGAAGAGTCATCAGAACAACACAATCGTCATCCTCGTTATAAGAATCAATGTCCGAAACAAGCGCAACATCTTCAAGAAAATCAGTGAGCGAGAAGCTTTCCTCCTCTTCCTCATACTTGATAAGCATTGAAGAAAGCTCGCTGACATTGTTCTTTCTGTCGTCCGCTTTTATCGGGTCCTCTTCATCAAGATAATCAAAATATTTTGTTTTTTCAAGAACTTCCTGAAGCAAATCATTAACGCTCATTCCGTCCTCTAAGCAGGTCTGAAAATGCTTTATCAGCTCACAGAAATCCTTGAGTTTTCCTGCGCTTCTTGCAGTTTTTGAAAACTCTTCGGCGTGCTCGCACACCTCAAACGCCGTCATATGATTAAGCGTTGCAATTTCAAGGATATAGGAGAACATTGTGTCGCCTATTCCTCTTTTCGGAGTGTTAATTATTCTCTGCAAACGGACATTGTCGGCAGGATTGCTGATAACTGCAAAATAGGAAATAATATCTTTTATTTCCTTTCTGTCAAAGAAACGGTTTCCTCCGATTATCTTATAGGATATGCCCGATTTTGCAAGCATGATTTCTATGTTTCTAGACTGGGCGTTCATACGGTATAAAACAGCGTGGTCGCGGTAGCTTCTGCCGTTTTTAACATTTTCGTTTATCTCATCAACAATGAACTGAGCCTCATCCATTTCGCTGTTTGCAGTGTATAAAACAACCTTTTCGCCCGCCTGCCCCGTATATGAAAGCAGGTGTTTATCCGCAAGTCGGGTGTTGTTATTTTTGATAACGGAATTGGCAGCATCGAGAATGTTCTGCTTCGAACGGTAGTTTTCAGCAAGCTCAAGCTGAATAACTTTCAGCCCCTCATTTTCATAGCGTTCCTTAAAGCGCATAATGTTCTCAATCGTTGCGCCTCTGAAACGGTATATACTCTGGTCATCATCACCGACAACACAGATATTATGATACTCGCCTGCAAGCAGATAGGTTAAAACATACTGTGCATAGCTTGTATCCTGATACTCATCAACAATAACATATTTAAACTGGTGCTGATAGAGCTGAAGAACATCTTCATTTTCTTTAAGAAGACGAACTGTATTGAAAATCATATCGTCGAAATCCATCGCGTCCGCTTTGAGAAGTTCTTTCTGGTATTCTTCATAGCACTGAGCAATTTTAGCTTTTCTGAAATCATTTACCGTTGTGGCTTTATATTCTTTGCAGTCAACAAGGCTGTCCTTTGCATTGCTGATTTCTGCAAGAATTGAACGGTGGTTTAAAAACTTATCCTCAATACCGAGGGACTTCTGAACGCGCTTCATTACACGCTTCTGGTCATCGGTATCATATATTGTGAAATGCTGAGAATATCCCAGTCTGTCGGCAAATCTTCTGAGCATTCTTGCACACATTGAATGGAAGGTCTGAGCCCATATGTCATTTGCCTCATCACCTACTGTGTTAAGCAGTCTTTCTTTGAGCTCACCTGCCGCCTTGTTAGTAAAGGTTATTGCAAGAACCTGCCAGGGGAGCGCATAGCCATCATTTAAAATATGCTCGATTCTTTTAACTATTGTTGCGGTTTTGCCCGTTCCTGCTCCTGCTACAACAAGCACTGGACCGTCAACTGCTTCAATAACTTTCTGCTGCTGAATATTCGGTTTTACTGCGTCTTTGTTCATTGATTAGTTCCTTAACATAATAAATCGGGAGGGTGCGGAGACCCTCCCCTACAAATTATTTTTATCCTAAAAGTGTTAACAAAATACCTGCTGCAACAGCGGAACCGATAACGCCTGATACATTTGGTCCCATTGCATGCATAAGAAGGAAGTTTGAAGGATTGTTTTCCTGACCGACCTTCTGGGAAACACGGGCTGCCATAGGAACGGCAGAAACACCTGCAGAGCCGATAAGCGGATTTACCTTGCCCTTTGTTAAAACATACATAAGTTTGCCGAAAAGAGTTCCGCCGGCTGTTCCGAAAGCAAATGCAATAAGTCCGAGACCGACAATTTTAATTGTGTTCCAATTCAAAAATGCCTGGGCAGAGGTTGTTGCACCAACTGATAAACCAAGCAGAATTGTTACAATGTTCATCAGCTCATTCTGCGCCGCTTTTGCTATTCTTTCCGTTCTTCCGTTTTCTTTAAGAAGATTTCCTAGCATAAGCATACCGACAAGGGTTGCAGCGTCAGGAAGGAAGAGTGAAACAATAACAGTTACCATTATCGGGAATAAAATCTTTTCAGTTTTTGAAACGGGGCGAAGGTTTTCCATAACAACGCTTCGCTCTTTTTTTGTTGTCAGCATTCTCATTATCGGAGGCTGAATAACGGGGACGAGCGCCATATATGAATATGCCGCTACTGCAATCGGTCCGAGCATATGGGGCGCCAATTTTGATGTAACAAAAATTGCTGTCGGTCCGTCCGCACCGCCGATAATAGCTATTGAGCCGGCTTCATTGGGGAAGAATTTCAAAACAATTGCAATAATATATGCAACGAAAATTCCAAGCTGAGCAGCTGCACCGAGAATAAGGGAGCTCGGTCTTGCGATTAGTGATGTAAAATCGGTCATAGCGCCGATTCCGAGGAAAATCAGCGGAGGATAGATTCCCGCTTTAACTCCGAAGTATAAAAAGTCCATAAGTCCCGGGGTTAAAACCTTACCGTCGGGAGCGGTGAGCCTTCCTGCAACCAAATCAATAAATCCCTGCAAATCGTGGTACTGAACGGCAAGATTTGCGCCGGGCAGATTTGCAAGCAGCATTCCGAAAGCAATCGGAATCATAAGCAGCGGCTCAAATCCCTTCTTTATTCCCAGCCAGAGGAAGAAGAATGCAAAAAGGAGCATAACGAGATTCTTCCAGCCCTCTCCTGTGAAGAAAAAAGCATATCCGCTGTTAAACCATATGCTTTTTATAACTTCAAAAACACCTTGTAAAACTTCCATATATGTTCTCCTAGAACGGCTTTGTATTCTGCATAATAGCAGCCATAGCCCAAGGATTGCGTGTGTTTATCGGGTTTTTGCGAATTGATGTTGCAGGTGTTATACTCTTAACAACTGCATTTTCGCCCTCCATCATATAAACAGCCGCAGAAATGGCAGCAACAACTTCTTCGCTGATGCCCTGAGTCTGTTCAGCAGGTGCCGAAACAGGCGCAGTGTCTGCGTTGTTAAACGGAGAAACGACCTTTAAATCCTGAGTCATAATAGCCTTCTCTTCTTTCTTTTTTCCTTTTTTATTCTGAGTTTTTGAAATTGTTTTCGAGAACAAACTGAAAACAATTATCAGAATAGTTAATATCAATAAAACCACTAAAAATCCCGAAACAACAACAGTTGAAGTGAAGCCCGCAGAGGTATCGGGAAGCAGAGTTGTTTTAAGCAAAAATAAATCCATATCAAAACTACCCCATTATAATAGAATAATCATCTGTATTATAAATCAACTCTCACTATATTTCAACAAAAAAATTAAACAAATTTCTATTGATTTCTTCTTATAATATGTTTATAATATTAATAAGTTAAAATAAAGGGGGAACAAAAATGAGCAAAGAAGCAATGATTATTGCAATTCTTATTGCGCTGATAATTCTTTGGTTTACCGAAACACTCGGTATGCACAAAACCTCCCGTATTCTTTCAGGAGCAATAGATTTAGGTTTTGCCGTTCTACGATAGCAAAACCCCTCGGCTTGTCAGCCGAGGGGTTATTTTTTTATTTATTTATTACGCAAAGCTTTAATGCTTTTTCTTTAACGGAAAGATTAATCTCGCTGTATTCAAAATTTTCTCCATCGCAATTGCCAAGAAGATTGGAGCCATCCTCCATCCATATTCTTCCCGACTTGATGTAGCCGTTTTTGAATTCCTTGCTTGTTTTTTCGTTTGCTTCTCCTGCTGAATACTTCGGAATCAGCGGAAGCGCTTTAATAAGGGACAGCCCGTTGACTAATGTAAAATCAAGCAGTCCGTCATCAAGTTCGGAATTTGGAGCGGGACAAAAGCCTCCGCCGTAGTAGCTTGCATTACATATTGCAAAAAGCGCATAATCGCGGTTGTTTTCTTTGAATGAGTATTCCTCGCCCGTTTCCTTGTTCACGCAGTTAATATCAAAGCTGATTTTATAGTGAATGGGTTTCATAACAGCGGGAATAATTGCCAGAGAATATGCATTGTGACCGAGTTTCGGGTGCTTCTGAGCCATTTTTCTTCCGATTGTTTCAACAACAGTATCAAGTCCGAACGACATAACATTTATACCGATTTCACCGTTATAATCGATTAAATCAATATCCTTAACATCATATGTCGGGTGACCGTCAAACAAGCCGAGTACAGAAATGATCTTTTCGATGTCGATTTTCGTTGTATTATAGACTTTTTTTGCAAAGTCATTGCCCGTTCCGAAAGGAAGAAGCATCATCGGAGTTTCACTGAATGCAAGACCTCCTGCAACCTCGTGAACGGTTCCGTCACCTCCGCAGGCTACAACAACGCAGTCTTTTCCGTATTCCTTTGCATATTTCGATGCAATACTCTTTGCATCGCCCCTTGCCTGTGTTTCTTCAATTATCATTTCGTTTTCGCTTCCCCGAAACGCCGATTTTATTCTCGACATAATTCTCGCCTTATCGTCGTTTCCCGCAATGGGGTTGATAATAAATATGTATTTCACCTGTAAATATTCTCCTCGTAGTCCTCTTTAAATAGCTAAAACGCCAACACCTGCCTTGATAGCGTATATTTCGTTAGCGCCTGATTAGATAACCTGTGTTCCGCCGACAGGACGAATAATCAGAACATAACAGTTGCCCTTGCCGAAAATGTCTTCCATAGCTTTTTTATATGTATCAAGAAGAGCATTGGGTACAAAAGCCTGTATCGTTCCTGCAAATCCGCCGCCGTGAACTCTCCACGCGCCCTTGCCTTTGAGGATTTCCTCGCTTACTGCAAGCGCAAGGGACAGTTTTTGCTCAGTCGGATTTTTCGGTGTGTAAACATTCTGATTGAGTGTAAATGATGAAATACCCGATTCAATAATTATGCTCTTAAATCCTTCAAAATCGCCGTTTTCAAGGCATTCAACAGCTGCGTCAACTCTTCTGTTTTCGTTATAGAAATGAATTGCGCGAAGCAATGCCCTGTCATTTACCTTATTCTGAAGTTCGGGGATTGCAGCCATAAAATCTTCATAAGAGATTTCTCTCAAAACACTTTTGCCCATAGCCTTTGCAACGGATTCCATCTCGTTTCTTACTGCTGCATAATCATCAGTTAAATCAGAGTGGTTTCCGCCTGTGTCAACAATGCAAAGTGAATGACCCGATTTTGAAAAATCAAAATCAACCTTCTTGATAACAGGCTCGCTTGTTGATTTGAAATCAATTGTAACAAAGGTTCCAACCGATGAAGCCATCTGGTCAAGAAGTCCGCAGGGCTTTCCGAAAAATGCATTTTCGGAATACTGAGCAACCTTTGCAATATCAACTTCACTTACCTTACCGTCATTATAGAGGTATGAAAGAACAGTTCCGAGAAGCACCTCGAATGCCGCTGAGGAGGAAAGTCCGGAACCGCCCATAACATCGCTTGCAGTGCATGCATCAAAGCCCCTGACCTCATAGCCAAGCTCTTTTATTCCTGCTGCAACACCCTGAACAAGGGTTGTTGAATCGCCGAATCTATTCTCGTCGGGAGTTAAATTATTAAGGTCAACAACATTCATTTTATGACCCTTTGATTTAACTCTGATGATATTATCTTCGTTCTTACTTACAACTGCAATTGCATCAAGATTAATCGATGCTGCAAGAACCTTACCGTTGTTGTGGTCGGTGTGGTTTCCGCAGACCTCGGTTCTTCCGGGTGCGCTCATAATGCAGACATCTCTGTTAAATCCGAAGAGTTCACCGAAGGTATTAAGCACTTCGATATATCTCGGTTTCTGAGCTTTTACAGCTTCATCAAGAACGTAAACAGCTTTAAGATTCTCATCAAATTTGTTTTCTTTTATTGCGGTAATTAATTCCTTAACCTTCATAATTTATACCTCTATAAAACAATTCTATATTTTTCTTTTGTGCTGTAAATTAACAGCGTCTGATTCATCTGTCTTGACTTAATACCATAGAAAATATTAAAGAAAAAACTCGTAAATCCGGTAAAACCGACTATTATCATAAGCAACACAATGAACTGTGTTGAAAATGGATTTGTGAATGCCGCACCGAGCTTTGTGTAAACATACAGTCTCGGAGCATAGCCCAGAAGAGAAAGAAGCGCATAATAAATATAGTCATACTTCATTGAGCCATAGTACTTTGAAACCATACCAAGCGGGATTACAGGAATAAGCCTTGTGCCCGAGAGGAAATACGGATTACCGTTCCCCTTAAACTGAATCCAATCGCGAATGAACTTAATTTTCTTAATATTAAGTATCATTCCTGCCCAGCCGCCGCCAATCCACATTCCTTCAAAGTATTTTACTGTGAAGAAAAACAGGCTGAACACAGCGTTAATAAGCAATGCTTTATCAAGCGGAAAAACCAGTCCCGATATTGCACACAAAAAGCTCATCGGAATCGGAAGCTGACACTTTGCAATATACAGCGCAAAAATGCAGATTAGTATTTCCCTTTCGGTGTCAAGCCTTGCAACCGCCGTGTCTATCTTTGTCAGCAGGCTGATAATTGTGTTAAATCTCGTTTCAAGCATGGTATGATTTGCAAGCACAATTGAAAGAAAAATAAGCAATCCAACCGTTATCAGTGCAATTATCATCGATATTAAATTTGTTTGGTGGCGCTTTGCTCTTTTCATACGCCGTCCCTCCCAAATTCAGTAAATTATTCTGTGCAGATTTCGTGATAGTTTCCGAGGAAGGTGAATTCTTCAAGCTCGTCATACAGAGCACAGAGCAAATCAATCGTTTCCTCATCGTTAACATTACCGAGAATATCAACATAAAACAAATAGTCAAACTTTCCGTTCGCAACGGGGCGTGACTCAAGCTTTGTCAGGTTAAGACCCGACATTGAAAATCTTCCGAGAACTCTGTAAAGTGAGCCCGTTGTATGCGGAGCAGAGAAAATAAGCGAAATCTTCTGAGCATCCTCATCAATAACAAGTTCCTTAGAAATTACTATGAAACGGGTTGTGTTATTAGTAATATTCTGAATACCTTTTCTCAGAACCTTGAGCCCGTATTTCTTTGCCGCCTCTTCCGAACAGATTGCGGCAATATTATTCTTATCGCTTTCGGCAACATATTTTGCAGCTGCCGCTGTATTTGAATAGTTTATTCCCGTGAAATCAAAATTCTTTATAAACGAACTGCACTGTGAAAGCGCCTGGGGATGAGAATAAACATTTTCGATTTTTTCATATTCGCTTTCGGGCTTTGCACAAAGGCAGTGTTCAACCTTTAAATTATATGAGCCTACAACATAGAATCGGTATTTCATAATAAGGTCATATGCCTCGTGAACAGAACCCGCTGTTGAGTTTTCAACAGGAATTACGCCGAATTTTGCCTTTTTCTGATTCACCGCTTCAAAAACATTTTCAAACTGCTTATAAAACTGAATCGGTGAATCGTGAAAAATTGCTTTTCCTGCGGTTTCACTGTATGCGCCCTCAACACCCTGACATGCAATCGGCGCTCCGTTTGCAGTTATTCTCAGTTTTTTGTTTCTTTCGGCGTCTTCAACAATTGCTCTGAGCTCGCTTCCGCCGCCGATTATCTTATGCTGAATTGCTCGCGAAGCATCCATTGTTGCACAATAAATTGTTTTAATAGTATCCCCGTATTTTCCGCATTTTTCCCCGACTTTGTCGAGAATTTCCTGCTCCCTTGTTGAATTGAGAACGGGGATATTGTTTTTAACCTTGTATTCTGCAACATCCTCTGCAACCTTCATGCGCCTGATTAAAAGCGGAATAAGCTGCTCGTCTATTTCATCTATCTCTTTTCTGAGTTCTGATAAATCCATTAAAAATTGTTTTCCTTTAACTAATTAAATCTAAAATTGCAAGCGCTGCGGCTGCTTCAATAACGCTTACCGCTCTTACTGCAACACAGGGGTCGTGACGGCCCTTGATAACAAGCTCCTCATTCTCCATTGTTTCAAGATTAACGCTTCTCTGTGGAAGAGCTATTGAAGGAGTGGGCTTCATTGCAACCGAGAAAACTATCGGTGCACCGTTTGTCATTCCGCCAAGAACTCCGCCGTTATTGTTTGAAACAAGGCAAACTTTTTTGTCCTTTATTTCATATTCATCGTTAACTGCTTTTCCGTTCTGACTTGCGAAATCGAATCCGAGACCGAACTGAATACCTTTAACTGCAGGAACTCCGAAAACAAATGAAGATATTCTGCCTTCAACGGTATCGAAAATATTTCCGCCGACTCCAACGGGAATGCCGATTACGGCACATTCAATTTCGCCGCCGACACTGTTGCCCTCAAGGCGGTATTTTTCAATTTCTTCCCTCATTTTTGCTTCAGTGCTTTCATCAATAACCGAAAAGCTCTTTGAAGTCAACGACGAAAGAAGTTCACTGCTGATATTATTAAAATCAAACTGTTCATCACAAACAGAGCCTATTTTCTTTATATGAGCGCCGACAAAGATTCCCTTTTCGCCAAGAATCTGCTTTGCAACTGCGCCTGCAAAAACAATCGGAGCTGTCAGCCTTGCACTGAAATGTCCGCCGCCTCTCACATCATTATTACCGCCGAACTTAACATATGCGGGATAATCGCTGTGGCTTGGACGCGGAACCTTCATAATATTTGCATAGTCGCCGCTTTTTGTGTTGTTGTTTTCAATAATAACAGCAAGCGGAGCACCCGTTGTCGTCCCGTTTAAAACGCCTGAGATAATTCGGGGTATATCGTCCTCTTTTCTCGGAGTTGAGGTCCTATCCTTACCCGGAGCGCGCCTTCCCATTTCCTTTTCAATTTTTTCAAAATCAAGCCGGGTTCCTGCAGGAAGTCCGTCAATAACGCATCCTATTGCGTCACTGTGGCTCTCGCCGAAAACAGAAAGCCTGATATTATTTCCTATTATCGATGACATTTGCCCTTCCTCCTAAGAGATTGTAATCTTCAAAAAAGCCCGGGTATGATTTATTGATGCTTTGAGCATCCGTAATTGTTGTTTTTCCTTGAGCAAAAAGCGCAAGAATTGACATAGCCATAACAATTCTGTGGTCGTTAAAGCCGCACAGCTCAGCTCCTTTGATTTTTGAGCCTTCGATTATTATTTCATTCTCAGTTGCCTGAGCTTTAACTCCCGCTCTTTTGAGATTTGAAACAATGCTTTGTACTCTGTCAGACTCTTTGAGTCTTAATCTCTGAATGTTTTTTATTACGGTTTTTCCGCTTGCATTTGCCGCAACAACAGAGAGAGCGGGCACCATATCGGGAATATCCTTTGCGTCAATTTCTGCTGCGTGAAGCTCTGATTTTCTTGCACTGACGGAATTGTTGTTAACCTCAACATCAGCACCAAAGCGTTTCAGAATTGAAACTATTTCTTTATCGCCCTGAGTTGAATTTATATCCAGTCTCAAAACCGTTATATCACCGCCGATTGCGCCTGCAGCAAGGAAAAAAGCCGCCTGTGACCAATCGCCTTCAACAATGTAATCGCGAACTTTATACTTCTGATTGCCTTTAATTAAATAGCCGTTTTCACTCTCTTCAACCTCCACCCCATAGTCCTTTAAAACCTTTATCGTCATATCAACATAGGGCTTACTCTGAAGAGGTGAAGTTAAAACTATTTCACTGTTTTCTTTTAAAAGAGGAAGTGCAAGCAAAAGTCCCGTTACATACTGGGAACTTATGTCGCCCCTGAGTTCAAAACGCCCGCCGCGAAGTTTTCCGCTGATTTTAAGCGGAAGAAAACCGTCTGACTCACATTTAACTCCGTGCGCTTCAAGCAGGGTTATATATTCACCTATCGGTCTTTCGGGAAGTCTGCCCGAGCCGACAAAAGTTACGCTTTTTCCAAGTGCAGCAGCAACAGGAATAAGAAATCTCAGCGTTGAGCCCGACTCAATGCAATCAATAACTTCGTTTCCGTTATGCAGTGCATCAAGCGCTCCTGTTGTTGCTTTCATATCAGCTGAGTCAATAATACCCTCAACATTTCCTCCGCCTGAAAGAAAAGAGCATATAAGCGCTCTGTGAGCCGCGGACTTTGAAGGCGGAATGCTGATATCGCCGTTTAATATTGAGTTTTCAAGCTCAACAATACTCATACCTTGAAAAATCTTTCTATATCCTTATATTCAATCGGATTGATAAATCCGTTTCCTATTTCACTGATAAAAACAAATTTGATTGAACTGCTTGTTCTTTTTTTATCGGCATTCATAGCCTTAACAATACTTTCAAGCGAATCCGAAACACCTACAGGCAAATCATACTGCTTTAAAACAGCTTCAATTCTTTCTTTGCTTCCCTTTTCCGTTAAGCCGTGTTTTTCACCGAACTCACTAATGATAAGCATTCCTATTCCGACTGCTTCACCGTGCGAGATTCCGCTGAAATTATGGAGCTTTTCAATTGCATGCCCTGCTGTGTGGCCGAAATTCAAAAGTGCTCTTTCGCCGTGTTCCTTCTCGTCTCTTTCAACAACGCCTGCTTTGAGAGAAACACATTCGAAAATTATCTCTTCCAAGTCTTCGCTCAGATTATGCCTTTCGATTTTTTCAAAAAGAGAGGCGCTTTTTATGCATCCCATTTTTATTGCCTCCGCCATTCCGTCGGAGAAATAATGGGAAGAGAGTGTTTTTAATGTTAACGGGTCAATTAAAACCAGTATCGGCTGATGGAATGCACCGCAGAGATTCTTGCCCTGGGGTAAATCAACAGCCGTTTTTCCGCCGACCGAGGAATCAACCTGAGCAAGAAGCGAAGTCGGAAGCTGAACAAAGTCAATTCCTCTGAGATAAATCGCAGAGGCAAAACCTGCCATATCTCCGCAAACTCCTCCTCCAAGCGCAACAACAAGGTCATCCCTTGTCATTTCGTTTTCAGCCATGAACTCCACCATTGAAACAACGGTTTCGGTTGTTTTTGACTCTTCACCGGCAGTGAAAACATATTTTATAACTTCAAATCCGTTATTTTCAAGCGAATTCTGAACTGTTTTTCCGTAAAGCTTACTTACATTCGTATCGCTTATCAGACAGACCTTTTTTGCTTTTTTAACTTTTTTTATGTATGCACCGCATTCGGAAAGTATTCCCTCTTCAATCAGGATTTCATAGCCCTTTCCTGCGTTTACTTTTAATGATTTCATTAACCGATTTCTTCCTTAATCTTGTTTCCTTTTTTCATAAGCTCTGTTAAAGCTTCGCCATCTTCGTTAACGATATTGTATTTAAAACGCATGAGATTTGATACCAAATCGTCTATTTCTCTTACGAGTGGTTCTTTGTTATCAAGAAACAGCTGGGTCCACATATCCGCATTGATTCTTGCAACTCTGCTGACATCGCGGTATGAGCCAGCCGAGAAGCCTGCATGCATCGGTGCAAGAGGCGAAAGAACATATGAGCACGCCAGAACATGGGCAATCTGTGAGGTGAAAGCAATCATCTCGTCGTGGTGTTCGGGAGTGGTTACAACCGTTCTTGCAAATCCCATATCCTGTGCAAGTCCTACAAGAGCGTCGCTTTTATTTCGGGGAGTGCTCTCATACGGTGTGCAGATAAAACTTGCATTGTCAAAAAGATTATCAAGACTGTTATCATATCCGCCAACCTCGCGTCCTGCCATCGGATGAGCGCCAATAAAATAGAAATCAAAATCTTTATCGGCAAGCTCATTGCAGATTTTTGTTTTTATTCCGCAGGAATCGGTTACAATTGAGTCCTTTTTAAAGGAATTTTTATGTTCGAGAATAAACGGAACAATAGCATCGGGATAGAAATTGATAAAGGTTACATCAGCTTCCTTCATAAGCTCATCAATATCACCGCTTTTATCTATAACACCGTCCCTGAGCGCCTTTTCGGTTACAGAAAGAGTTCTGTTCCAGCCAAAAACAGTATGATTTGTATTCTTTTTTAAAGCTTTTGCAAGGCTTGCGCCAATCAATCCGAGACCGCAAATTAAAACATTCATTTTTTGCCCCATTAGGCATAGTAAAGCGAATCAAAAGCCTGTTTAAAATGGCG
The DNA here is from genome assembly GCA_905233545.1 of uncultured Eubacterium sp. Classification (GTDB taxonomy): domain Bacteria; phylum Bacillota; class Clostridia; order Oscillospirales; family Acutalibacteraceae; genus Eubacterium_R. The sequence continues at coordinate 55,698 of CAJOEV010000016.1, forward strand.
GATTCACCCTGTTCTGCCTATATCATATAAAAATTCATTATAATAATAATATATAAATTACTATAAGTCAAATTTATTATTTGTTTTGTTATAAAATTTTAATCTAAAACAAAACCGCCCGTTCAACAAAGAACGGGCGGAATGCTTAATTATTAATTATTATTGCCGTATTCATAATCATCAGTATTGTGAAGGTCGCCTCCTGATTCAGTAGAAGCAGTCAGTACATCTACAGGTGAATACTTTTCAATTTCCATTTGAGGCTTTACATACTTAGATTGTGACATCCTTTTTTGCTCCTTTCGCAATTACTGCAATAACCCAGCAGTTGCATATTTTCTAAATCATTACAAGATAATATTAATGCTTTTTTTGAAATATGTCAAGTCAAAAATCATTACTGTAATAACTTGTAAAAATCAGTACAGAATACTATTCAATAACGGTTGAATCGGTTACATTATCCGAATAAACAACAAATTGATTGCTGCCGTCGGTGTATATCATATATGCCTTGTATTTCACGTTGATTGTTGTATTTGTTCCGATAAGCTTTTTTGTACCCACGGATATTACAAACTGATTTCCTATCGTGTGCTGGTTTGACTTCATTCTTGCTATTCCGTCCACCCCTGCATTTGCAAGCGTTAAGTCTCCCTCAGGA
>CAJOEV010000017.1 GCA_905233545.1 uncultured Eubacterium sp.
CATATAAATCCTGGTTAAAAGAGAGGGAAGAAAAGTGCTTGCCGTACAGGGCATATAGCATTGGAGCTCTTTCAATTTCAAGTGTAATTTCTGTTATTGCAACATCGTTTTTGTCTGTTTTAACACTGAAAAAAATTCTTCTTCCGCTTTTATATCACTTCTTCGGAAGCTATGGTTATAATCCTGAGAACATCTTTAACACATATCAGGTTGCATATCAGAATCTTATAACAGCAATGCCTTTTATCGAAAAGGTTGTTCCGTCTCTTGACAGTTTGAATATCGGAATTATGCTTTATAACATTCCTTTGAATATGTTAAAGTATTCTTTATGTGCAGTTTTTGCTATAGTAGCATATTATTTTATAAACGATATAATAAACAGGGAACCGCAATAAATTTTTGAAATAATTCCTTGACATCATAACACTTTAGTGCTATGATATGTTAAACCGATGAGAAAGAGTAGTAATCAGTTATGGTTATCTCAAGAGAGTCGCTGACGGTGGAAATGCGATGGTAAGCTGATTGATGAATGGACTTTTGAGGGCAAGCGGAAAGATTATTCGAGTATGCAAGCCGGAGCTGGCGCTTCGTTAACAACAGTCGGCATATGATAGTATGCACAGAGTGGGCGCAGTATATCGCGTCAAGCCGGGTGGCACCACAGGAATTAACATCCTGTCCCAGCATTTGCAGGGACAGGATTTTTTATGTCCCTGAGAAATTTGCCAGAAAAAATTTATAAGGAGGAAAAAACAATGGCAGAAAACAAAATACCCTACAAAATCTATCTTGAAGAAAATGAGATGCCGAAAAAATGGTACAATGTTCGTGCGGATATGAAGAACAAACCGGCACCCCTTCTTAACCCCGGCACACATGAACCTATGACAGCTCAGGAGCTCGGCGGAGTATTCTGCGAAGAGCTTGTACAGCAGGAACTCGATAATGAAAATCAGTATATCGATATTCCTCAGGAAATTCAGGACTTCTACAAAATGTATCGTCCGTCACCGCTTGTAAGAGCTTATTGCCTCGAGGAGAAACTTCAGACTCCCGCAAAGATTTATTATAAATTTGAAGGCAACAACACCAGCGGTTCACATAAACTCAATTCGGCAATCGCTCAGGCTTACTATGCTAAAAAGCAGGGCTTGAAGGGTGTAACAACCGAAACAGGAGCAGGTCAGTGGGGAACAGCTCTTTCAATGGCTTGTTCATATTTCGACCTTGACTGTAAAGTATTTATGGTTAAATGCTCATATGAGCAGAAGCCTTTCAGACGCGAGGTTATGAGAGTTTACGGCGCTTCCGTAACACCTTCTCCCTCAATGGAAACCGAAATCGGTAAGAAGATTAATGCAGAGCATCCCGGTACAACAGGCTCACTTGGCTGCGCTATCTCAGAGGCAGTTGAGGTTGCAGTAAAGAATCCCGGTTATCGCTATGTTTTAGGTTCAGTTCTTAACCAGGTTCTTCTTCATCAGTCAGTAATCGGTCTTGAAACAAAGGCTGCTCTTGATAAGTACAATATCAAGCCTGACATTATCATCGGCTGTGCAGGCGGCGGATCAAACCTCGGAGGACTTATTTCTCCGTTCATGGGCGAAAAGCTCAGAGGCGAAGCTGATTACAGGATAATCGCAGTTGAGCCCGCATCATGCCCGAGCTTTACAAGAGGTAAGTATGCATACGATTTCTGTGACACCGGAATGGTTTGTCCTCTTGCTAAGATGTATACTCTCGGTTCAGACTTTATTCCTTCTGCAAACCACGCAGGCGGACTTCGTTACCACGGTATGAGCCCCGTTCTTTCTCAGCTTTATGATGACGGACTCATGGAAGCAACAACCGCAATTCAGACAGATGTATTTGAAGCTGCAGAGCAGTTCGCAAGAGTTGAAGGAATTCTTCCTGCACCCGAAAGCTCACATGCTATTAAGGTTGCTATTGACGAAGCTCTCAAGTGCAAAGAAACAGGCGAAGAGAAAACAATCGTATTCGGTCTTACAGGAACAGGCTACTTCGATATGGTTGCATATGAGAAGTTCCACGACGGTAAGATGGATGATTATATTCCTTCTGATGAAGAGCTTGCAAAATATGCAGCAAAGCTTCCCAAGATGGACTAATAAAAACTAAAGGGCGATTTTTCAATCGCCCTTTTTTATTTTTCAACTTCCCACGGCCATGGGTCTTTCAGCCATTCATCACTGTTTAATCCGTTAAGGGTGAGAGGTCCGAACTGCTGTTCATATTCCTTTTTAAGAACATCATATTTTGATTGGTATTTATCATACATCTGCAATGCCTCTTTGTTGTCCTTATGTGTGTCAAGAAACAATCTGAGCTCATACATTGCAAATTGAGCAGCAGAGAGCCTTTTTAAAAGCTTTTCTTTCATTTTTTATCAACCATCCTTCCTTTAAACGGTTTGTTTAAATCGGGGAATAGAGTACCTTTTTCAAGTGCTTTATCAGCTGAATAGCTTTCAAGAGTTTCCTGAAGCGGAATATATGCCATAGTAACGCTTGCATCCTTTGGAATTGCAGGGCGTTTTTTCATATCTTTTTCCAAAAAGGTCGGAACAAATAGTTCTTCAAAATTTTCCATATTTTTTCTCCTTTCTCTTTTATTCTATGTTTATTCCTGTCTTTTGACATTAAACACATTTGAATAATCCTTTGAATATAATGATTTAGATGTTTAAATTTTACCTGTTTTGATAAAACTATTAATGAAAACATAATAAAAAAGGTGATAAAATGTATGTCAGAAGAGGCGATATATACTATGCTGATTTAAGCCCCGTTGTCGGAAGCGAGCAGGGCGGTGTGCGTCCCGTTTTGATTGTTCAGAATGATATTGGAAATAAGTATTCTCCAACAGTCATTGCAGCTGCAATAACAAGCAGAATGGATAAAACCAATTTACCTACACATATTGAAATAGACGCGCACGAATGCGGTCTTTCAAAGGACAGCGTTGTTCTTCTTGAACAGGTTCGAACAATTGACAAAAAGCGCCTGAGAGAAAAAATGGGCGCGCTTGACAACAGTGATATGACAAAGGTAAATCAGGCACTGAATGTCAGCTTTGGATTATAAAACCGCTTTACTATTCATCTCCTTTATGTTATTATTAATTTAGTAACATAAAGGAGTTTTTTTATGAAAAGAATTGCTCAGTTTGAAAAGGTTTCATTTTCTCAGTTTGAAAAGGATTTTGTAAAGCTTTTTGGCGGCGAATATGATGTTAAGTCAATCTATGATGAAATAAAGCTTCCAAAAAGAGCAACAACGGGCTCGGCAGGATATGATTTTTTTGCTCCGATTGATATTAAACTTGAAAAAAATAAAACAATACTTGTTCCGACGGGAATCAGAGCAAAGATTGACGATGGATGGGTACTTAACATTTTTCCGCGCTCGGGGCTCGGATTCAAACACAGACTCCAGCTTGATAACACAGTGGGAATAATCGACAGTGATTACTATTATTCATCAAATGAAGGTCACATTATGATAAAAATATCATGCGATGCATATGATGAAAACCACAGTGTTCATGTTGAAAAAACAAACGGCTTTGCACAGGGGATATTTATGCCGTTCGGAATAACGGTTGATGATGAAGTCAGCGAAAAGCGCGACGGCGGATTCGGTTCAACTACAAAATAAGGTGAAAAATATGAAAAAAATACTATCAATTCTTTTATCCTTAGCTGTGCTTATCTCATCGTTTTCATTAACATTTAGCGTTAACGCAAAGGATGCGTATTCAAACAACGAAATAAAAAGGGTGTGTCTCCACGACCCTTCAATTTTCCGCGCTCAAAACGGAAAATACTATGCTGTTGGCAGTCATCTTGCAATGGCTAAATCAAGCGATTTGATAGATTGGAGCAGTACAGGTTCTTCAATTGACGGCAAGAACTATTTAACAACCTCGACAAAATCATGGAAAGAAAACCTTGCCGAGCCTTTGGAATGGACAACCACTTATCAGAAAACCGTTAACCCTGAAATCGCTGATGAAAATATTGAATACAACTGTTGGGCTAACGACATTATTTATAACGAGGATATGGGTAAATACTGCTTATACGGATGCTGTTCTGTCTGGGGAACAACTGTTTCAGTTATATGGCTTGCAACTTCAAAAAGTGTTGAGGGACCATATGAATATGTTGATTCCTTTGTTTACAGCGGTCTGACCTGTTATGAAAAAGCAAAGGACAGGGACTATCTTGATGAAGGTCAGAAATACTATGCTCAGCAGATGGACTATTCTAATACGAATATGAAAGAGCTTGTTGAAGCAGGTTATATGAACGAAAGTATGATAACCTCGAATGAAGGCAACTGGGGTTATGATTTTACTGATTATAACGGCTATTATCTTCGTATAGGAGCGGGCGAGTACCCGAATGCAATAGACCCGACTGCATTTGTTGACAGTATGGGACAGATGTGGCTTGTTTACGGCTCATTCAGCGGCGGATGCTTTGTTTTGAAGATTGATAATAATACGGGACTTCCTGATTACAAATATATGAAGAGAGTTTCTGATTTCAACATCTATTTCGGAAAACGCATTTCCTGCACGAATGACGAAACCGAAAGAACGGGCGAAGGACCGTTTATCATATATGATGAAAAATCAGGTTATTACTATTTCTTTTTGACATATGGCGGTCTCGGTGCAGCGGATGGATATAATATCCGCGAATACCGTTCAAAACGCCCCGACGGACCTTATGAGGACGCAGCGGGCAACAAGGCAACCGATTTCAAAAACACAGGGCTGAAAATCAGCGGAAACATAAAGTTTAATTCAATGAAAACTGCCTATCTCTCACCTGGTCATTCCTCTTGCCTGATTGATAAGGACGGAAGAATGTTCCAGGCTTTTCATACAAGATTCACTACCGATAACGGAATCGGTCATCAACTGAGAGTTCACCAGATGGCTCGAACGTCCGACGGTTGGGCAGTTTTGCTTCCGTTTGAATATCAGGGCGAAAAACTAACATCGGTCAAAAAGAGTGATATTGCAGGCACTTACGAGTATATAGACCTCAATAATATGACTCAGAGAAAGGCTGATGAATCTTCACCCTGGAGTGATATACTTCTGAAAAAACAGTATATCAAAATAAATTCTGACGGAACAATAACGGGAATAAGGGATTATGAATGTTCGCTCACTAACACCCATGTTTCATCAAAGAATGTAAGCGGAAAGTGGAGCTTTTCAACTTCGGGTATCAATGCAACATTTACTATAGGAAGTGTTAAGTATAAAGGAGTTTTTGCATATCAGAAGGATAGCAGTGCTTCGGGCAAAAAGGTTTTAACATTTTCTGCTGCAGGAAACGATAATTCAACAATTATGGGTGTTAAACACAGCCATTCAAACAAAACAACAAAGCTGACTCCTGCAACGCTGAAAGCAAACGGAAAGATAACCAAAAAATGCTCGGTATGCGGTGCGGTAACAAATACAGTTATCTACAGACCTAAAACCTTTAAGCTATCAAAAACGGCATATAAATACGACGGAAAAGCTAAGAAGCCCACGGTAACTATTAAAGATACTAAGGGCAAGGTAATAAGCAAAAGCAATTACACAGTGGCTTATTCGTCGAATAAAAAAGTCGGAACGGCAAAAGTTAAGATAACTTTTAAAAACAACTATAAAGGCAGTAAAACTTTGACATTTAAAATAAAGAAAAAATAGAAGTTCCGTCAGGAACTTCTATTTTATTCTGTCTATAACTTTCTGTGCGTTGTAATAAATCTTTTCAATATCGGTGTTTTTGAATTCACCGTTTTCATAGAGAATCTTTCCGTTTATCATTGTCATTTTAACATTTTCTTTAGAGCCTGAATAAACAATGTTTTTTAGAATGTTGTTAATCGGCTGCATATTTGGACGGTGAAGGTCGATAACAATCAAATCTGCTGTTTTGCCCTCGTCAATAACGTCGCAGTTATCAAGTCCCATACACTTTGCAGAGCCGATTGTTGCAGCTTTGAGAATATCAATCGGATTTGTTGAAGCGGCGTCTTTATCGTTAATTTTCTGCATTGCTTCAATCAAAAACATCTCTCTGAACATATCCAGCGCATTGTTTGAGCTCGGTCCGTCAGTACCTACTGCAAGATTTATGCCCTTGCCGAGCATTTTTGAAACGGGAGCAATTCCGCTTGCAAGCTTGCAGTTTGAACCTGCATTGATAACAGCCCAAATGCCTTTATTCTTATAAATTTCCAAATCCTCATCATCAACCCAAACACTGTGGAAGGCACCGCCTCCGTAGTTCCAGAGGCCAATTTCATCAAACAGCTTAGCAGGGGACATACCGTATCTTTCCTTGCAGCCATCAACCTCAGGTTTCGTTTCGCTTGCATGAACAAAAACAGGAGCCTTGTATTTTTCTGCAAGGTCGGCAATACCGCACATTATTTCCTTTGAGGTCGTATATTCAGCGTGGAATCCAAGCTTGTAAGAAACAAGTTCGTCGTAACTATTGTATTTGTTATAATAATCCTCAAGAATACTAACGCTTTCCCTGAAGTTGTTAACCGCACAGCACATAACAGTTCTGAAGCCTGCATCAATGCTTGCCTTTGCCATTGCTTCGGGAAAGTAGTACATATCAAAGCATGCACTTACACCGCTTGTTAAGTATTCAAGAAATGCAAGCCTGGATAAATCATAGATATCCTGTGAAGTCAGCTTTGCTTCCATCGGGAATATCATATTGTATAGCCAATCCTGAAGCGGTAAATCATCAGCAAATGAACGCGCAAAGGTCATTGCAGAATGGGTGTGGGCGTTTTTAAATGATGGCATAAGCAAATTGCCGTTTAAGTCATATGTTTCATCTGCCTGCTTTTCACATTTATTGATTGCAACGATTTTGTTTCCTTCAACAAAAACATCACTTTTTTCGATTTCAAAATCTTTGTTTAAAATATATCCGTTTGTAAATCTAATCATAAAGCTTTCTCATTTCCTCTCTGAATGGTTGTTTTATTATTCCTTTTTCGGTAATAATTGCAGTAATCAATTCATTGTTCGTAACATCAAATGCAGGATTATAGCATTTCGTTTGTGAAAGAGCAGTGGGCTTTTCAAAAAACATACTCTTTATCTCTTCACCGTCGCGTTCTTCAATAACAATATCGCTTCCGCTTTCGCAGTTGAAATCAATTGTTGAATATGGAGCAAGAACATAAAAGGGTATATTATAGTACTTTGCAAGAATTGCAGTGGAGCTTGTTCCTATCTTGTTTGCTGTGTCTCCGTTGGCGGCAATTCTGTCTGCGCCGACAAGAACAGCATTGATTTTGCCTTGCTTCATAACCAGCGACGCCATATTATCACATATAAGCGTAACATCAATTCCCACTTTTTCAAGTTCGTAAGAAGTCAGCCTTGCACCTTGAAGAAGCGGTCTTGTTTCGTCGGTGAAAACCTTGAAACTATATCCTTTTTCTTTTCCGAGCAGCAGGGGACCGAGCCCCGTTCCGTAGCTTGAGGTTGCAAGTGCGCCTGCGTTGCAGTGAGTTAATATTCCATCTCCGTCACTGAGAAGGGATAAGCCGTATTCGCTGATTTTCTTGCACATTTCTTTATCTTCATTGTGAATTGCAATTGCTTCATCAATAAGGCTTTTTCCGTCTTCATATGCTTTTAACATTCTTGCGGTTGCCCATGAGAGATTAACTGCTGTGGGTCTTGCACTGTCAAGATACTTTTTCAGCTCTTTCTTATCTCCATCAAGCAGAGCCATGGCGTATGCTGCAAAAATTCCGATTGCAGGGGCACCGCGCACCTGCAGAGTTTTTATCGCATAAAAGTAATCCTCTTTGGTTTTCGGAGTTATGTATTTTTCTTCATTCGGCAGCAGTGTCTGGTCAAGCAGATACAGCGTGCCGTTTTCGTATTTTATATTCTCCATTATATTGATTTTACAATCTCCTTAATGAGTTTTTCAAAATTCTGTGAGACACTGTCAGCCGTTTCAACAACCTCTTCACCCGACAGCTTTTTGTCAAGTATTCCGCATGCATAGTTTGTTATAAGACTGATTGCACAAACCTTGAATCCGCAGTGAACGGCAGCAATCGTTTCAATTGCAGTGCTCATTCCGACCGCATCTGCACCTAAGGCAGAAATCATTTTTATCTCGGCGGGAGTTTCGAATTGAGGACCTTTGAGCTGACAGTAAACTCCTTTTTTTAGCGGAATACTATTATTTATCGCAACTTCTTTAATTGTTTTTTGAAGTTCAATATCATATGCGTTGCTCATATCAGGAAACCGATTTCCGAGAAAATCAATGTTTTTGCCGATAAGAGGGGAGTCAACGAAACATGATATGTGGTCGCTTATCATCATAAAGTCACCTGGCTTTAAATCCTTGTTTATTCCTCCTGCGGCATTGGTAAGAATAAGTTTCTTTGCGCCCATGAGTCTCATAAGTCTTATAGGAAAAGCAATGTGTTTTGCTGAATATCCCTCATAAAGATGAACTCTGCCCTGCATTAAAACAACTTTTTTGCCTTCCATTTCACCAAAAACAAAACGTCCTCTGTGTGAGGGTGCGGTAGAAATCGGAAAGCCTTCTATATTCCTATAGTCAATAATGCATTTTATATCAATTTTATCTGCAAGCTCACCGAGCCCCGAACCGAGAACAATGGCAATTTCGGGAACTATATCGGTTTTGCTTCTTATGTATTCAAGTTGAGCCTTAAGCATAACAGTCACCTCTATTTAATTATAGGAAATATGAAGTAATAAATCAATTATTTTTTATAATCTATTGAAATATGTTTGTATATTTGATATTATTTTATTTGGAGTATTCTGTATATTGGAGGCTAAAATATGAAGAAAGTTATTTCTGCTGTTCTTGCAGCGCTTATGGTTATCGGCTGTTTATCATTTGCAGGCTGTGCTAAGAAGGGCAGTGAAGGATACGATGTTGTTATGATAACCGACGGCTCTGCTGTCAATGACGGCGCATATAATGAAAGCGCATGGAACGGCATTAAGAAATACGGTGACGAGAATAATGTTTCATATCGCTACTATCAGCCTTCTCCCGATGAAAACGGCAAACTGAGTGTTGATACAATCAAGAATTATATCGACCTTGCAGCTAAAGATAACGCAAAATTCGTTGTTCTTCCGGGCGAAGCATTTGCTGTCAGTGCATATGAAATTGCTCCTGCATATTCAGATATCAATTTCATTCTCGTTGACGCAATGCCCCATGCAGAAAAGGATGAAACAGTTCGTTTCCAGAGCAATGTTATGTGCATTTCATTCAATGCGCTTGAAGCAGGCTTTCTTGCAGGCTACAGTGCTGTTATAGACGGATTTAATAAGCTTGGATACCTCGGTGCAGTTGGCTCAAAGTCATCGGGTGATTACGGCGCAGGTTTTGCTCAGGGTGCTGCCTTTGCAGCTGACCAGAAGGATATTCCCGTTGTTCTTGATTATGCTAATTATGATGCATCAAATCTTAACTATGATTATGCTGTAAATATCAAAGCAGTTTATAAGAAAGTCAGCGAAGAAAAAGAAAAAACCTTCAAGGTTAAAGTTGAAGGCGGTCTTGGAAGCGGTGTTTATACCGACGGTCAGAATGTCACTATTTCTGCAAATCCTGCTTCCGAAGGCAAAAAGTTTGACCATTGGGAAACAAAGAGCGATACCGAAGGCGTTCGTGATTCAAAGGTTAATATTTCGTCAAAAAGCGATGAATCAATGAATCTTCTTGTCGGTGACTGCGATTGCACAATTACCGCTGTTTATGAAGTAACCGATGAGGCAGCTGAAGAGGAAACTCAGGAAGAGGAAGCTCCGAAGGACGAAAATGCCTTTGCATTTGAAGTAAATGTTGAAAACGGAACTGGCAGCGGTGAATACTATGCAGGTGAAAAGGTTCAGATTGTTGCCGATGCACCTAAGGACGGTTATATGTTCGAAAAATGGGAAAGCGTTGACAATCAGGGACTTGCAACGGGTATTGCAATGGATAATGAATATGACTACACAACCGAATTTGAAATGGTTGACCGTATTGCATCTGTTGCAGAAAAAATGTATGACGACGGTACGCAGATTGTTTTCGGCGGCGGAAATCCGACAAGCGATTCAGTTTTCACAGCAACCGAAAACTTTGATTATCAGGTCTGGGCATTCGGCTCGGGTACCGATGAACACAGCAAGAGCAATTGCTATGCTTCCGTTGTAAATGATTACGGTGCTGCCGTTAAGCTTGCACTTGAAGGCTATATGCCGGGCGGAGTTCTTTCGGCAAACTGTGCAAACGGCTGTATCTATGTAACGGGCAAGAGCCTTGAGGAATACAAAAAAGACAAGAAAGGCAATGAGGTTGAAAACGAAGAGTACAACGGCGATTATGCAATGATTTATCAGGCACTTGCCGACGGTAAGTTCAATCTTGTCAATATGGAGTCTGGCGGAGATGTCCGCAATGCCATTGAATCCTCCTGTTTAACTGTTAATTACTGGATAAATGAATAAATATAACGAAAAACGGCTCGTTTGAGCCGTTTTTGCTTTTATCAGAATGTCATATTATTCCAGCCCCACTGGGATGAACCGCTGAATTTAACATAAATCATATCGGGTGAAATGCCGAGGTTTGAATTGAGTATTTTGCAAACCTCTTTTGTCATTGCATTACACTGTTCATCGGTTGATTTGCCGAAAACGCTGACATCAACAAATGCCATAGGCGCATTGCTCTGACCTTTGAAATACATCTCTTTTTCATCTTCGAAATTAAGCATAAGCCAGCTTTCGGTTTTGCCGAGAAGGGAAAGCGCTTTACCGTATTCGCTTTTGATTATTTCTCTTTTTTCATCAGAAATCTTTGTGTTGGTTGTTGTTGTGATATAAGGCATAATGTTCCTCCTAATTATTCATATATTCATTAACTGCGAGTTTATCACAGCGTTCATTATATTTGTGTCCGTCGTGACCTTTTACCCAGATGAATTCAACATCGTGTTCTTCAAGAAGAGCGAGAAGCTCCTCCCATAAATCAACATTCAAAGCAGGCTTTTTATCAGCTTTTCTCCAGTTGTTTGCTTCCCACGAATAAACCCATCCCTGGTTAATTGCGTCGCATACATATTTTGAATCAGTTGTAAGTTTAACAGAGCAGGGCTCTTTGAGCGCTTTCAGTGCTTCAATAACAGCAGTAAGCTCCATTCGGTTATTTGTTGTCTGAGCATCAAAACCGCTGAGCTCTTTTTCGTGTCCGTTATAAACAAGCACTGCGCCCCATCCGCCTTTGCCGGGATTTCCGCTGCATGCGCCGTCTGTGTATATTTCTACAAGTTTCATATAAAAATTCCTTTGAAGATTTAAGGTTTTAGCTTATAGGGTTAGGTTTGGGTGATTCGCACGGTTATAATTGACATTATCCAAAAACCTGAAACCTAATGCCTAATGTATATTTTACCATTAGTTTGGCTAATAATCAATATAGTGTAAATAATTTTCGCAGCACTTGACATAATTTATATAATAATATATTATAAGTGATAACTATATTGCGGAAAAATATAAAGAAAAACAGGAGGTCTTTATTTTAATGACAAATGAAAAAAAGATGCCAAATTCCGGTGCTAAGGGAAAACGGAATTCCCAGAGGCGCTATTATACCTACCGAAAGGCATCAAAGAAATCCCAGCCCGTTTTCCATACTGAAACGGAAAAGGTGAAGATTTCTTTTCTTGGGGGTATGAACGAAATTGGAAAGAATATGACTCTTTACGAGTATAAAAACGATATGTTTATCGTTGACTGCGGTCTGGCATTCCCGACTGCAGAACTTCCAGGAGTCGATTTGGTTATACCCGATTTCACTCATATTCTCAACAATCGCGACAGGATAAGAGGTATAATAATCACTCACGGTCACGAGGACCACATTGGCGCGCTTGCATATCTTTTGAAGCAGGCAAACATTCCCGTATATGCAACAAAGCTCACAATCGGACTTATCAAAGGCAAGCTTGAGGAGCATGGTATATTGAATCTTGCAAAGCTTGTTGAAATCAAGCCGAGGGACAATATAACTCTCGGAGCATTCAATATAGAGCTTATTCATGTCAATCATTCAATTCCGGATTCCGTCGGTCTTGCAATAAGATGTCCCGCAGGAATAATCATCCAGACGGGCGACTTTAAAATAGACACAACTCCCGTTGACGGAGATATGATTGATTTGCCGAGATTTGCAGAATACGGAAAGAAAGGCGTTCTTGCTTTGCTTTCCGATTCAACAAACGCAGAGCGCCCGGGAACAACGCCTTCCGAAAGCATGGTTGGCGACAGTTTCGGAACGCTTTTCAGAAAAGCGGGAACAAGAAGAATTATTGTTGCAACCTTTGCATCAAATATCCACAGAGTTCAGCAGATTATGGACGTTGCAAAGGCAACCAAAAGAAAGGTTGCTGTTCTTGGCAGAAGTCTTGAAAACCTTGTTAATGTCGGTGCCGAGCTCGGATATCTGAATGTTCCTAAAAATGTTCTGATTTCAATCGACACAATTAATAACTACAGCGATGATAAGCTTGTTATCATAACAACGGGCTCCCAGGGTGAGCCTATGTCGGCGCTGACAAAAATTGCAACGGGTGAACACAGAAAGGTTAATATAACCCCGAATGATTATGTAATCATATCGGCAACCCCAATCCCGGGTAATGAGAAAATGGTTGGCAATATAGTTAATATTCTCATAAAACAGGGCGTTGAGGTTATTTATGAAAATATGTACGATGTTCACGCATCGGGTCACGCCTGTCAGCAGGATTTAAAGCTGATGATAGGCATGGTAAAGCCAAAGTTCTTTATTCCCGTTCACGGTGAGCAAAAGCATCTAGTCAAGCATGCTTCTTTAGCACAGCAGATGGGAATTCCGAAAAAGAATATCTTTATCGGTGATATCGGCAACTGTATTGAAATATCACAGGACGAGGTCAAAAAGCTTGACAATGTTCCTGCTGGCGAGATATATGTTGACGGCTACGGTGTCGGCGATGTCGGAAATGTTGTTTTAAACGACAGAAAACGACTGAGCAAGGACGGTATTATTATTGTTGTTGCAACAATCGATTCACAAAACGGTTATGTTGTTTCAGGTCCCGATATCGTTTCAAGAGGATTTGTTTTCGTCAAGGAAAACGAAGAGCTTATGGCAAGCGCAAGAGAAGTTGCAGTTAATGTTTTCAATTCGCAGTATAATAACAAATACCGCGATTGGAATTCACTTAAAACAAAACTTCGTGATGAGATTTCAAAGCTTATGTATGAAAAAACCAAGCGCTCACCGATGATTCTTCCAATCTTTATGGAAATTTGACGTAGGGGCGGTTATTACAGCGAACAATGTAGGGGTCGGCGCCCTCGACGACCCGTTAGTATAGGAGGACAAACAAATGAAAGTTATTTTAAAAGCGGATGTAAAATCACTCGGAAAGAAAGGCGAACTTGTTAACACAAGCGACGGATATGCAAGAAACTTTCTCTTCCCGAAAGGACTTGCAGTTGAAGCAAACGCCTCTGCACTGAATGAATATAAAAACAAGGAAAAAGCAAAGCAGTTCCATAAGGCAGAAGAAATCAAGGCTGCCAATGCAGTAAAGGATGAGCTTGAAGGCAAAACCGTTAAATTAACTGCAAAAGCAGGCGCAAACGGAAAACTTTTCGGTTCGGTTACTTCAAAGGATGTTGCCGAAAAGATAAAGAAGGAGTTTTCTCAGGATATCGACAAGAGAAAAATCGTTATGCAGGATGTTAAAGCCTTTGGAACATATCAGGCAGAACTTAAAATCTATCAGGGAATATCTGCAAATATCTTTGTTCAGGTTTCCGAGGAATAAATATTAATTGATGTAAGAGGGGAATTAAAATGCCCGAAAATGTTAATGTAAATTTACCGTATAATCTTGAAGCGGAGCAAAGCGTTTTAGGTTGTATACTCATAGAGCCAAGCTGCATGAATGATGTTATCGACCATCTTAAACCCGAAAGCTTCTATCTTCCGCAGCACCGCGAGATTTTCTCGATTATGCTTTCAATGTTCACAACACAGAATGGCGCCATTGACCCTGTTCTTGTTGCTGACGCACTTGCAAAATCAGGGAAGTACGATATCGCAGGCGGAAGGGATTACCTTGTTCAGCTTTATAATACTGTTCCGTCAACTGCTAATGCAGTTAAGTATGCTAAGATTGTTAAAGAACAGTATTATCTAAGAACGCTTATTCAGGTTGCTCAGGAAATAATGGATGATGCTGCCTCAGGAAGCGGAGATGCTTCGGTAATTCTTGATTCAGCGGAACAGAAAATATACGATATCCGTCAGGGCAAAGAATCAACAGGACCGTCGAAAATCGGCGATGTTATTCTCAACGGTGTTTACGGCAAGCTTAAAGAGCTCACAGGCGAAAATGCCGATGACTATAAGGGAATTCCGACTGGATTCGGCGCTCTTGATAAATACACAACTGGATTTAATAAATCAGACTTCATTCTTATCGGCGCGCGTCCTGCAATGGGTAAAACAAGCTTTGCCCTCAACCTTGCAGACAATGTATCTATGATTGGAAAGAAGAAATGTGTTTTCTTCTCACTCGAGATGACTAAGGAACAGCTTGCCGAAAGACTTCTGGCTTCAAGAGCAGGCGTTCCTTCACAGAAATTCAGAACGGGCGACCTTAACGACGATGAATGGATAAGAGTCGGAAATGCCGCTTCTGCTTTCAGGGATGTCGAGTTGTATCTCGACGATACATCATCAATAACAGTGCCTGAAATCAAGTCAAGAGTAAGACGACTTAAAGGCGTTGATATTGTTATTATCGACTATTTGGGATTGGTGCAGTCCGCTGTCAGAAAAGAAAACAGAGTTCAGGAGGTTACCGAAATAACCCGTAATCTCAAAATGATGGCAAAGGATTTAAACATCCCCGTTATCTGCTGTGCTCAGTTATCTCGTGGAACTGAGGGACGCGGAAAATCCCATAAGCCCCAGCTTTCAGACCTTCGAGAATCGGGCTCAATTGAGCAGGACGCTGATATTGTTATGTTCCTTTACCGTCCTGACTACTATAAAAACGAGCTCTCCGAAGATAAGGTTGAGGAAATTGATGAAACACTAACCGAGCTTATTGTTGCCAAAAACCGTCACGGTCAGACAGGCACTATCGAGCTTTCGTTTGATAAGGAATTCACAAGATTCCGTGCAGTTGAAAATGTCAGAGAATACGATTAAAATCAGTAAAACAATTCAAAAATACAATATGCTCCAAAACGGTGATTTTGTTGTTGTCGGCGTTTCGGGCGGTGCGGATTCAATGCTTCTTCTGAGCTATCTGATTTCAATCAGAGATGAGATGAATCTAAGAATTCTTGCCGCAAATGTTGAACACGGAATCAGGGGCGAGGAATCTGTTAACGACAGTCTTTTTGTTGAAAGCTTCTGCAAACAAAACGGCGTTGAATTTGAATGCTTAAAGATTAACGCGCCCGCCCTTGCAAAGGAAGCAGGAATGGGCGTTGAAGAGTATTCAAGAAAAAGACGCTATGAGTTTTTCGAGTCCTTTACTCCCGACAAAATCGCAACGGCGCATAATCTCTCCGACAATGTTGAAACGGTCTTATTCCGTTTGAGCCGCGGAACCTCATTAAACGGCTGCTGCGGAATACCCGCTGTCAGAGAAAACGTTATCCGCCCGTTAATTGAACTTACTTCAGATGAAATAAGGGAAGAGTGTAAAAACGGCGAAATACCTTTCGTTGTTGATTCAACAAATTCTGATAATAACTATTCAAGAAACTATATCAGAAATGTGATTATTCCTGAATTTGAAAAGCTCAATCCCTCTTTTGAAAGGACATTTGAAAGATTCATAAGCAGTGCAGCAGAGGATAGTTCGTATCTCAATGAAGAGAGCGAAAAATGCTTTGATAATTGCAAGAACGAAAACGGACTTGATATAAAGAAACTCAAAACTTATCACAGCGCTGTTTCAAAAAGAGCAATAATTCTTCTTGCAGAAGAAAGCGGAGCTTCACTTGATGAGCTTCATCTTGGCGGTGTATATGAGCTCCTTTCAAAAAGAGGAAGGTTTCAGATAAGAAATAATATCTTTGCTATTTCGGATTTAAAAACTCTGAGAATTAGCGAAATTGATAATTCAGAAATTGAATTTGTGTGCCGTGAAAGAATTATCGGCATTGATGAATTTTTAAATAAATGTGAATTATTAAAAAAAGAATTTGATTTTTACTGTGATTATGATAAAATAATCGGCAGTGTTTCGGCAAGACAGCGAGAAGAGGGCGATTGCATTTCTCCTGCAAAAAGAAATTGCACAAAGTCACTCAAAAAGCTTTTTAACGAGCTGAAAATTCCTGCCGACAAAAGAAGCAAAATCCCGATAGTTGCGGATGATTTCGGGGTTATAGGTGTTTCATCATACTGCGCTGATGAAAGAGTCAGACTTGATGAAGCAACAAAAAAAGTTCTTTTACTCAAAATAACGGAGGACTAATTTTAATGAGAAAGAATTTATCTCAAAACTGGAAAACCGGTTTGTTTTACATTCTTATTCCTGCATTGCTGATTGTAATGATTTTTGCATTCGGCTCTCAGAACAATAAGGATGAAACAGTTTATTCCGATATTGTCAATCTATTCAGAACTAATCAGGTATCTGAATTTGAGATTGACCTTAGCAGCGGAAGTCTTAAATATAAGCTTTTCAGCGATAAGGAAAAGGATAATCCGAAAACATATGCCGTTCCGAGCGTAAGTTATTTCCTTGATGACATCAGCGATTATGTTGACGAGTACAATACTGCAAATCCGAATAACCAGATAAAGTATAACTATAAAAAGGGCAGGGGAGGCTCGGTATTCCTCAGTATGCTTCCGTCGCTCTTAATCGGACTTCTTCTTTTCGGACTTGCAATCTGGACCATCAGAAGAATGGGCAGCACAATCGGCAATGAAACCAACAGAACGCTTTCGTTTGGTAAGATTAAAGCCAAAAATGCTGCCGAGGATTCCGATAAAACGTTTGAAGATGTTGCAGGCTGTGACGAGGAAAAAGAAGAACTTGCAGAGCTTGTTGACTTCTTGAAACAACCTGAAAGATATACTGAACTCGGCGCAAGAATTCCGAAGGGTGTTCTTTTAGTAGGCCCTCCGGGTACGGGTAAAACACTTCTTGCAAAAGCTGTAGCAGGTGAAGCAGGAGCACCGTTCCTTTCAATTTCGGGCTCTGATTTTGTTGAAATGTATGTCGGTGTCGGCGCATCGCGTGTCCGTGACTTGTTTGAACAGGCAAAGAAAAAAGCGCCCGCAATTGTGTTTATTGACGAGATTGACGCTGTAGGACGCCACAGAGGCGCAGGTATGGGCGGCGGAAACGACGAGCGCGAGCAAACTCTCAACCAGCTCCTTGTTGAAATGGACGGCTTCGGAACAAACAGCGGTGTAATCATTATCGCCGCAACAAACCGTCCCGATGTTCTTGACCCCGCCCTTTTAAGACCCGGAAGATTTGACCGTCAGATTACGGTTAACCGTCCCGACGCACAGGGCAGGGAGGATATACTCAAAGTTCACGCAAAGAATAAGCCAATGGCTCCTGATGTTGATTTGCACGAGGTTGCAAAGGACACAATGGGATTCACAGGTGCTGACCTTGAAAACCTTCTTAATGAGGCAGCTATTCTTGCAGTAAGAAACGGCAAAAAGGCTATTACTGCCCAGGATATTGCCGATGCTGCAACAAGAGTTGAAATCGGAACAGAGAAGAAATCACATAAATATACCGAAAAGGCTAAAAAGCTCACAGCCTTCCACGAAGCAGGTCACGCTGTTTCATCCTTCTATGTTGAGGGACACGATAAGGTTAAAGAGGTTTCCATTATTCCGAGAGGTCTCGGCGCAGGCGGATATACATGGTATACTCCTGACGAAGAAAACTACACTTCCAAAAACGATATGCTCGGCAATCTTATTTCCATGTTCGGCGGACGTGTTGCCGAAGCTCTTGCACTCGGCGATATCTCAACGGGCGCTTCAAACGACCTTCAGAGAGCTACCGAGATTTGCAGGGATATGGTTGCTAAATACGGTATGACAGATAATGTCGGTCCCGTTGTTTACGACGGCGGAAGCGGTGAAGTATTCCTCGGCAGAGATTACGGTAATGTTAAGAACTACAGCGAGGATTCTGCTGCAAGAATTGATAAAGAGGTTGAACGCCTTATGCGTGAAGCATATGCTAAAACCCAGAAGATTCTCACTGAGCACTATGACCAGCTTGAGCTCGTTGCAAATACTCTTCTTGATAAAGAAAAGATTACGGGTGAAGATTTTATGTCACTTATGACCGAAGGCAAGCTTCCCGAAAAAGAAGAGATTGCAGAAACCGAAGAAACGGTTGAAGCTCCTGAAGCTCAGGAAACTGAAACTGCTTTGGAAACAGCTGAAACTGAATTCGAGGATATTCAGGATGAAGAATAAACTAAAAGGACGGCGCTGCCGTCCTTTAGCTTTTATAAATGATTAAAGCCGTTCCAAAGGAACGGCGTAAATTTGCAGATTAGGGCAAGCTTGCCCTAATCTGCATTAAGCATTCTACTTATTCGTCTTTATTGGGTTACCCCAACATTTGACATTGAGCCAAATCTTATCGCGATTATTCTTCGTTTTCTGCTTCTGCAGCTTCTGCTTCCTGAATTTTGGCAAAACATTCACTGCAGTAAACAGGACGGTCTTCCTTCGGTTCAAAAGGAACCTGGCAGGATTTTCCGCATTGAGCGCAAACCGCATCGTGCATTTCTCTCGGACCTTTTAATGCAGCTTTTCTTTTGTCTCTGCAAGCCTTGCAGCGCTGTGGCTCGTTTACGAAGCCTTTTTCAGCATAAAATTCTTGCTCTCCCGCAGTGAAAACAAATTCGTTATTGCATTCCTTGCAAATCAGCACTTTGTCTTCGTACATACCATTTCTACCTCTCTAAAGATTTTGCCGGGGGAAGTGGTTAAAAACTACAGTGTTTAACCGAGATGCTGGGGAAATATTCAAAAAGTAACTCCTTCGAGTTTCTTGCGAATCCTTTGAATAGCATTGTCAATCGCTTTTGGATTTTTGGAAAGCTTGTCGGCTATTTCAACATAGGAATGACCCTGGATATAAAGCCTTAAAACTTCGTTCTCAAAACGCGACAATCCTTCGTACAAAAAATCTGTTAGAGCCAAAACGCTTTCTTTTGCAAGATATTCATCCTCGGCGCTGAGAGCGGGATAGTTATCGAAAAAATCCTCTTCAAGCGGCATAATGCTTGATGGCGGAATATCTTTCAGTCTTGAAAACTTTCTTAGTGCTGTCTGAACAGAATTATTAATACATATTGATGCATAGGTGGAGAATTTTGCGCCCTTGTCATTTGAAAATGAATTAATCGCAGCGAGAAGACCGATTAAGCCTTCCTGAACCAAATCCTCCTTTTCAAGGGGTGAGTTGATATATTTCATTGCGATTGATTCAACTGTCGGACGATATTTGCTGATAAGCTCATTCATAGCTGTTGATGAACCGCTTTTTATCTCTTCGAGAAGAAGCTCATCACTGTTGTTTTTATCAGCAGACATATAATCCTCCAAAACTTTAGCTTAATTAATAATATATTAATTTTTGGAAATAGTCAATCATTTTTTTATAAAATATACAAAAAACATACAAAAATTTAACAAATCAATATGCCTTTTTAACTATTTTATGCTTTTATCAACATTCTTAAACGTTGAATCTGAAAAGAACAATGTCTCCGTCTTTCATAACGTATTCCTTGCCTTCGCTTCTGACAAGACCTTTTTCTTTTGCAGCTGCCATAGTACCGCAAGCCATAAGGTCATCAAACGAAACAACCTCGGCTCTGATGAAGCCTCTTTCAAAATCAGTATGAATCTTTCCTGCTGCCTGAGGCGCTTTAGTTCCTTCCTTTATTGTCCATGCGCGTACCTCGGGCTTTCCTGCGGTTAAGAAGCTGATAAGTCCGAGAAGGGAATAGCTCTTCTGAATAAGTCTGTCGAGTCCTGAAGATTCAAGTCCCATATCTTCAAGAAACATCTTTTTTTCTTCATCATCAAGCTCGGCTATCTCTGCTTCCATTTCAGCGCAGATGGGGAAGGTTTCTGCATTTTCTTCTTTTGCGATTTCCTTAACCGTCTGATAGAATTTGTTTTCTTCAATTCCGTCAATGAAATCGTTTTCGCCCATATTGCAAGCGTAGATAACGGGCTTAATTGTCAGCAGTGCAACTTCCTTTAAGTATTCGCGCTCGTCATCAGTCATTTCAAATGCTCTTGCGGTTTTGCCTTCCTCCATAAAAGCAACAAGCTTTTCAAGGAATGCAACCTCGGCGGCAATTGTTTTGTCGCCCTTCATAGCTTTCTTTCTGTTGTCAAGACGGCGTGTAAGAATATCAAGGTCGGAGAGAATCAATTCAAGATTAATTGTTTCAATATCTCTTGCAGGGTCAATATTGCCGTCAACATGGGTTATATCGTCATTTTCAAAACAGCGAACAACATGAATGATTGCGTCAACTTCGCGGATATGCGAGAGGAATTTGTTGCCGAGTCCTTCGCCCTTGCTTGCGCCTTTAACAAGACCTGCAATGTCAACAAACTCAATTGTCGCAGGGGTGAATTTATCGGGGTCATACATTTTTGCAAGTGCGTCAAGTCTTTCATCGGGAACGCTTACCATTCCGATGTTTGGCTCAATAGTGCAAAAAGGATAGCTTGCGCTTTGAGCTCCTGCGTTTGTTATTGCGTTAAAAAGTGTGCTTTTGCCGACATTAGGCAAGCCTACCATACCAAGTTTCATTTAGGGTGTCCTTCCTTAGAAATAATGATGCTAATATAATACACCAGTTTGACTTCATTTACAAGTGCAAATAAAACAAAAGCATTATAATTATAATCTTGACTTTAACATAAAAACAGTATATTATATTTATTAATATTTTTAAAACGGAGAGAATGCAAATGAAACTCAACGGTTCACAAATAGTTCTTGAAACTCTCAAGGAGCAGGGATGCGATACTATTTTCGGCTATCCCGGAGGAACTATTCTTAATATTTTCGACGAACTCTATAAATACGGAGACACTTTTAATCATATCTTAACCGCTCACGAGCAGGGCGCTGCTCATGCTGCAGACGGTTATGCAAGAGCAACGGGTAAGGTTGGTGTTTGCTTTGCAACATCCGGTCCCGGTGCAACAAACCTTGTAACAGGTATTGCAACTGCTTTTCTTGATTCAGTTCCCGTTGTTGCAATAACAGCAAATGTTGCAAGCCCTCTTATCGGACGCGATACCTTCCAGGAGGTTGATATCTGCGGAATTACCATGCCGATAACAAAGCATAATTTCTTTGTTAATAATATTGAAGACCTTGCACCTGCAATCCGCCGTGCATTCAAAATAGCTCAGAGCGGAAGACCGGGTCCTGTTCTCATTGATATTACTAAAGATGTTACTGCCGCTATCGGAGAGTATACTCCCGAGCCTGCCCAGGTTCCCGATGAATCACCCAAGCCGATAATCGGAACATTTGATAAAGCAATTGAGCTTCTCAGAAATGCTAAAAAGCCTCTTATCTATGCAGGCGGCGGAACAATTATTTCAAATGTCGGCGAAGATTTAATAACCTTTGCAGAGAAAATCGACGCTCCCGTTGTTTCAACTCTTATGGGGCTCGGAGCATTCCCGAACGGACATCCTCTTCATCTTGGATTAATCGGAATGCACGGACATTTTGAGTGTAACAAGGCGGCTCACGACTGCGATGTTCTTATAACCTGCGGTGCAAGATTTTCTGACCGTGTTGCAGGTAACAGAGCAAAGTTTGCGCCCAATGCAGAAATATTACATATTGATATCGACGCTGCTGAGATGGATAAGAATATCAATTCCAACTACCATCTAAGAGGCGATTTGAAAGAGCTTATTCCCGAGCTGACAAGAGCAATCGAACAGCTTGATCACAGTGAGTGGAAAGCGGAGATTGAAACCTTCCGCCGTCCTTTTGTACAGAATCAGATTGGCGATTATGTAAATCCGCAGAAGCTTATTGAAAAGGTCGACGAACTCACTCCTGACGACACACTTGTTGTAACGGATGTCGGTCAGCATCAGCTCTGGGCTGCTCAGTTTTATAAATTCACCCAGCCGAGGTCGATTTTAACATCTGGCGGTCTCGGAACAATGGGTTATTCTATGGGCGCTTCAATCGGCGGTCAGGTTGGCTGTCCCAACAGATGCGTTGTATCTTTTGCAGGTGACGGTTGCTTCCATATGAATTTAGCCGAGCTTGCAACCATGGCTTCATATAATGTTCCTGTTAAGATGTTCATTTTGAATAACCAGGTGCTCGGTATGGTGCGCCAGTGGCAAAAGCTGTTTTATGATAATCGTTTTGCAGACACCGACCCCCACAGAAAAACCGATTTTGTTAAGGTTGCCGAGGCATTTGGTGTTAAGGGACTCAGAATTAATACTAACGATGATATTGACTCTATTGTTAAAGAAGCACTTGAAACCCCGGGTCCCGTTCTTGTTGATTGCAGAATAAGCCCCGATTCAAACGTTCTTCCTATGATTCCTCCCGGAGGAGCTCATACGGATATTATTGAAGAATTCAATTAAGGAGGAAAATGAAGTGAAAGAAAAACTTATTCTCTCTGTTCTCGTTGACAACGAAAGCGGTGTTCTTCAAAGAGTTGCAAGCCTTTTTTCAAGAAGAGGCTATAACATTTCCTCTCTTACGGTATCCGAAACCGAGAAGGAAGAATATTCAAGAATGACAATTGAAACCTATACCGAGCCCGAGAATTTCAGGCAGATTAAGCGTCAGCTTGCAAAGCTTGAGATTGTCAAGGAGGTTTTAACTCTCTCTGAGGAGAATTCTGTCTCTTCCGAGCTTCTTTTGGTAAAGGTTCATGCAAAGGGTATTGAAGAGAAAAATGCTGTTCTTGCATATAATGCAAAATTCGGCGCAAGAGTTCTTGATGTTTCGCTTGAAACAATGACTCTCGAACTTACGGGTGCTGGCGAAACACTTGACAAGTTTGTTGGATATCTTGAAGAGAATTTTGGTATTTGCGAGCTCGCAAGAACAGGTATAACCTCTCTTGTAAGAGGAATTCAGACTGATAACGACGATTAAAATTGAGGATTTAAACTATGGGAATGACAATGACACAAAAAATCCTTGCCTCTCACGCTGGACTTGAAAGCGTTACGGCAGGTCAGCTCATTGAAGCAAATCTGGATATGGTGCTCGGAAACGATGTAACATCTCCCGTTGCAATCAATGAGATGAATAAATTTGATAAAAAATCTGTTTTCGACAGAACAAGAATTGCGCTTGTTATGGACCATTTCACGCCTAACAAGGATATTCTTTCTGCTGAAAACTGCAAGCAGGTAAGAGAGTTTGCAAAGAAAAACGAAATAACTCATTACTTTGATGTCGGAAATATGGGAATCGAGCACGCTCTTCTTCCCGAGCAGGGAATTGTAACCTGCGGTGACTGCATTATCGGTGCTGATTCACATACCTGTACTTACGGTGCTCTCGGTGCATTTTCAACAGGTGTCGGCTCAACCGATATGGCTGCAGGTATGGTAACAGGCAAAGCATGGTTCAAGGTTCCCTCCGCAATAAAGGTTGTTATCACGGGCAAAAAATCAAAGTATGTTTCAGGCAAGGATGTTGTTCTTCACTTAATAGGTGAAATCGGTGTTGACGGTGCGCTTTATAAGTCGCTTGAGTTTACGGGCGACGGAATAAGCGAGCTTTCAATGGATGACAGACTCTGCATTTCTAATATGGCAATTGAATGCGGTGCGAAAAACGGAATTTTCCCCGTAGACGATATAACACTTGATTATGTTAACGGCAGAAGTGAAAGAGAATATAAAGTCTTTGAAGCTGATGCAGACGCTGAGTATGACAGCGTAGTTACAATTAATCTTTCAGAATTGAAACCGACTGTTGCGTTTCCGCATCTTCCCGAAAACACAAAGACAGTTGATGAAATAGCTCCCGAATCAATAAAGATTGACCAGGTTGTTATCGGCTCATGCACAAACGGAAGAATTGAAGATATGAGATGTGCTGCCGAAATACTCAAGGATAAAAAGGTGGCTGACGGCGTAAGGGTTATTGTTATTCCTGCAACACAGTCAATTTATCTTCAGTGCATTAAAGAAGGACTTGCCGAGATATTTGTTAAGGCAGGTGCTGTTGTTTCAACTCCTACATGCGGACCCTGTTTAGGCGGTCATATGGGTATTCTTGCAGCAGGCGAGAAGGCTGTTTCAACCTCAAACAGAAACTTTGTAGGAAGAATGGGTCATGTTGACAGCGAGATTTATCTTGCTTCTCCTGCTGTTGCCGCTGCTTCGGCAATCAAGGGATATGTTGCAGACCCGAGGGAGGTGTAAGCTATGATTGCTAAAGGTAAGGTACATAAGTTCGGAGATAATATTGATACTGATGTTATCATCCCTGCAAGATATTTAAACAGAAGCGATGAGGAATGGCTTGCTTCCCACTGTATGGAGGATATTGACGCTTCCTTTGCTTCGAATGTTAATAAAGGCGACATTATGGTTGCCAAAGCTAATTTTGGCTGCGGTTCTTCAAGAGAGCATGCTCCGATTGCTATTAAGGCATCTGGTGTCAGCTGTGTTATTGCTTCAACGTTTGCAAGAATTTTCTTCAGAAATGCAATCAACATCGGTCTTCCCATTCTTGAATGTGAAGAAGCTGCAAACGAGATTCAGGCTGGTGATGAGGTTGAAATTGATTTTGACAGCGGTATTATCACTGACATAACGACATCAAAAACTTATCAGGCACAGCCTTTCCCCGCATTTATTCAGAATATTATTAAAAACGGAGGCTTAATGAATTCCATTAAGTAATGCTATGAGTAATTTTGTTATTGATAAAGATGCTTTGAAAAAAGCCTGGGGCGCAGACAGTCAGTATTGGTTTTCTCTTGTTGATTATAAAATAGTTGAAGATATCGACTTTCTTAAGTTGTCTCTTTCCGATGGAATGGATGACGATGAGATATTCAAGCTTGACGAATTCATCCCTTATTTCCATTTCAAAAGAAGCGAGCTTGCAAAGGCGTATGTTCAGACTATAACCAACACTAAAATTAAATCAAAATTTGAGATTCTTGATGATGACGCTGTTGTTGAATATTTCTGGAAATGCTTCCATGTTTATCCCGATTTATTTAAGGATGTAGAAGAATTTCAGAGCGAGTATATTTTAGGCAGACTCGAGAATTGGTGCGAAAAAAACAAAATTAATTATACTGTTGAATTATAAGAGTATGGGAGGGTTTAAACCCTCCCGTAATTTATAGGTATTATTTATTTAATATTCAGTCTCTGAAGCATTAAGGAGTATTATGAAAAAGCTTTTGATAATTAACGGCTCTCCGAGAAAAAAAGGAGTTTGTGCAGAGGTGATAAACCAGGTTAAACCCTATTTTGCAGATTGCGAAATCAAGGAGTATGACACTTATAAACTCTCTCCTGCGCCGTGTACTGCCTGCTGTTATTGTGAACAGCACGAGGGTTGTTCGAATCACGACCTCGATATTTTCTTTGAAGATTATGAAAGCGCTGATTATGTTGCAATTTTTAGCCCTGTTTATAATAATTTCTTTCCTGCACCGCTTAAGGCTGTAATAGACAGATTTCAGCGTTATTATTCAGCTCGTTTCTGCAGGGGAGCCGACCCTGCTATTGAAAAGCCGAAAAGTGCGGGACTTGTTGTTGTAAGCGGGTCAAATGCAAGGCAGAATGCTGATTTTATGACTAACACGCTTAAACAGTGTTTGCCGATTTTGAATACTCAGCTAAAGGCAAGGTATTATATACCCGGCACAGATTCAAAGAGCTATACTTTCAATATTACCGAGCTTGATAAATTTGTTCATCAGCTCAGAAGATAAAAGCAGCGCATTAATGCGTTGCTTTTTATAAATTATAATATTATAATATTGCAATATATATTATAATATGTTATAATATACTGAATATATAGTAGGGTAGTATGCGTTATGGTGATATTAGGAATAGACCCGGGTTACGCGATAATAGGCTGGGGATGCGTTGAGTACTCCCGCGGTAAGTTTTCGGTGCTCGGATACGGTGCAATAACAACCGAAGCAAAAACGCCTTTTCCCGAAAGACTTCAGATTATATACAATGATATGTGCTATCTCTTTGAGAAGTATAAGCCTGAAGCTATGAGTATGGAAAAGCTGTTTTATAATTCAAATCAGAAAACCGTTATTGATGTTGCGCAGGCAAGGGGAGTTATAACTCTTGCGGCTCAGATGTACGGCAAGGACATTTTTGAATATACTCCTCTGCAGGTTAAGCAGTCCGTAACAGGTTATGGAAGAGCTGAAAAGAAACAGGTTCAGGAAATGACCAAAAGTATTCTCGGGCTTAACGCTGTACCCAAGCCCGACGATACTGCTGACGCGCTTGCTATGGCAATCTGTCACGGTCATTCAAGCGCTTCGTCAATAGGCAGGCTGAATAATATGATTAATAATCAAATCGGTGATAATAAATGATTTATAATGTAAAAGGTATTTTAACATATGTCGACCCGACATTTGCGGTCGTTGAATGCGGCGGCGTCGGTTTCAAGTGCTTCATCAGCACAACAACGCTCAAAGAGCTTCCTTCTGGCGGCAAAGAGGTCAATCTCTATACTCATCTTGCCGTAAGAGAGGATGCAATGGATTTATACGGTTTCAAAGAGCTTGAGGAGCTTGAAGCTTTCAAACTTCTCATATCGGTTTCGGGAATCGGTCCGAAGGCTGCAATGGCAATCCTCAGCGTTCTTTCTCCCGATAAGCTTTCGCTTGCAATCTCAAGCGGCGATATAAGAGCCATTTCAAGCGCTCAGGGAGTCGGCAAGAAAACAGCTGAAAGAGTTGTTCTTGAACTAAAAGACAAAATGGTCGGCATTGCTTCTTCTTCATCAGCTTCTGTTATTGAAGGAATACAGTCAGTCGCTTCTTCAAGCAATGCTCAGGAGGCTGTTGAGGTACTCGTAACCCTTGGCTTCAATCAGAGTGATGCAAGCGCTGCAGTCGGAAAGATGGATAAAAGTCTTTCAACTGATGATATGGTTAGAAAAGCTCTTAAAGAATTATCAACTCAACTTTAAAAATTATTGAGGTTTTTTAAATGATAGAAAATGAAATGGATTTTGAGGGACGTCTTTCGGCTCCCGAATATATCGAAGGGGATAACGAAATAGAAAACTCCCTTCGCCCAAAACAGCTGTCCGATTATATCGGTCAGGTTAAGGCAAAGGAGAATTTATCTGTTTATATCCAGGCAGCAAAGCTCAGAAATGAACCGCTTGACCATGTTTTGCTCTACGGTCCTCCGGGACTCGGTAAAACAACTCTTGCAGGAATAGTTGCTAATGAGCTTGGTGTTAATTTAAGAATAACATCGGGTCCTGCAATTGAAAAGCAGGGCGATTTGGTTGCAATCCTTTCGAATCTTGAAAACGGCGATGTTCTTTTCATAGATGAAATTCACCGTTTAAACAGAACTGTTGAGGAAATCCTCTATCCGGCAATGGAGGACGGCAAGATTGATATAATTATCGGAAAGGGACCGTCTGCAAGAAGCTTTCAGCTCTCGCTTCCGAAGTTCACATTAATCGGTGCAACAACAAGAGCGGGTCAGATTTCAGCTCCTCTTCGTGACCGTTTCGGTGTTATATTAAGACTTGAAATGTATACGAATGAAGAGCTTGCCGAAATCGTTAAACGCTCATCAAAGATTTTGAATATTCCGCTTGATGATGATGGAGCCGCTATTATTGCAAGCCGTTCAAGAGGAACTCCCCGTATTGCAAACAGACTTCTTAAACGCTCACGCGATTTTGCTGAGGTTAAATACGAAGGTATAATCAACAAGAATGCTGCAAACGAAGCACTTTCAAGTATGGACATCGACGAGCTCGGTCTTGACACAATAGACAGAAGACTGCTTTCAACAATGATTAAGAATTATAACGGCGGTCCTGTCGGACTTGAAACGATTTCAGCGGCTATCGGCGAGGAATCAGTTACAATTGAAGATGTTTATGAGCCGTATTTAATGCAGATTGGCTTCTTGGCAAGAACTCCGAGGGGAAGATGTGTTACCCCTGCAGGATATAAGCATCTCGGAATTGAATTCAATCCCGATAACAATAGTATCCAGCAAAAACTTGATTTATAAGAAAGGTGATAACAATGGGAAGACTATTTGGAACTGACGGTGTCAGAGGAATTGCAAATAAAGATTTAACTAATGAACTTGCGATGAAAATCGGTTCGGCAGCAGCTGCCGTTTTGCTTAAGGAAGCAAAGAGCGCAAAGCCAACTGTTTTAATAGGGAAGGATACAAGAGCTTCGGGCGATATGCTTGAAGCTGCGCTCACAGCGGGTCTTTGCTCCGTCGGATGCAATGTTTTATCAATCGGTATTGTTCCGACTCCTGCGGTTGCGTATCTTGTAGGTAAATACGAATGTGAAGCAGGAATTATGATTTCCGCTTCTCATAATCCCTGTGAATACAACGGAATAAAGATTTTCCAAAAGAGCGGATATAAGCTTGATGATTCAATCGAGGATGAAATTGAAAAGATTATTCTCGGTGAGGAAGAGCATCCCGAGCTTAAAATCGGAGGAGAAGTCGGAAACAGACTTTATTCAAAGACCGCTGTCAAGGATTATATTGAGCATGTTGTTGAAACAACGGATGTTCGCTTTGACGGAATGAGCATTGCTCTTGACTGTGCAAACGGCTCTGCATCCGTATGTGCTAAAGAAATTTTCACAGCACTCGGCGCAAAGTGCCTTATGCTTTCCGATACGCCCGACGGAACAAATATCAATAATAACTGCGGCTCAACCCATCCGGAAGAACTTATGAAGTTCGTTAAGGATGCAGGACTAGACCTTGGACTTGCTTTTGACGGTGATGCCGACAGAATGCTTGCTGTTGATGAAAACGGAGAGCTTGTTGACGGTGATAAGGTTATTGCTATCTGCGCTAACAAGATGAAGAACGAAGGAAGACTCAAAAATAACACTGCCGTTGTAACGGTTATGAGTAATATGGGATTCTTCAAGTTCTGCGATGAATATGACATTCACTGTGCAAGGACCGCTGTAGGCGACAGATACGTTCTTGAAAGAATGCTCAAAGATGACTACAATATCGGCGGAGAACAGTCGGGTCATGTTATTTTCCTTGATTATGCAACAACGGGTGACGGCGAACTTTCAGGCGTTCAGCTTATTGAAACCGTTGTTAAAAGCGGTAAAAAGCTCAGCGAGCTTGCAAAGATAATGACAGTTTATCCCCAGGTGCTTATTAATGTTAAGGTATCCCCTGAGGGTAAGCAGAAATATAATAACGATGAATATATCATTGCCGCAACCCAGAAGGCAGAGATGGAGCTTATGGGAGACGGAAGAGTTCTTGTCCGTGTCAGCGGAACTGAGCCGCTTGTTCGTGTTATGCTTGAAGGAAAGGATATTGAGCATATAACAAAGCTTGGAAATGATATAGCAGAAGTCGTAAGAGAGAGACTCTCTTAAATTAAGAGTGAAGAATTGAGAGTGAAGAGTTTAGGGCGGGACACCCGCACCCGATTGTAGGGAGCAGCGACCCCGACGCTCCGATATTAAGGATGGATTATGAGAGTTGCAACAGAATGGAAGGATTATGAATTAATCGACTGTGCCTGCGGTGAAAAACTTGAACGCTGGAACAGAAAGATTTTAATTCGTCCCGACCCGCAGGTTATATGGAAAACCCCGAGAGCCCACAGACTATGGGCTCAGCCCAATGCAAAATACTTCCGCTCAAAGCATGGCGGAGGCGAGTGGAAGGCGTATTCCCGATTGCCGGGCTCATGGCAGATAAGATATAAGGATTTAACCTTTAATATCAAAACAATGGGCTTTAAGCATACAGGAATATTTCCCGAGCAGGCAGTCAACTGGGATATGGTAAGGGACATGATAAAAAGCCGAAGTCCTCAGGAGGTTAAGGTTTTAAATCTTTTTGCCTATACAGGCGGTGCAACGGTTGCCTGCCTCAAGGAGGGCGCAAGTGTTGTTCATGTTGACGCTTCAAAAGGCATGACTAACTGGGCTAAGGAAAACGCAAAAGCAAGCGGTGTTGATGAAGGCGATGTTCGCTGGATTGTTGATGACTGCATTAAGTTTGTTCAGCGTGAAATCAAAAGAGGCAACAGATATGATATCGTTATCCTCGACCCTCCCTCATACGGAAGAGGACCCAGGGGTGAGGTTTGGCATATTGAAGATTCAATCTTTGATTTTGTTGCTCTTGTTGAGCAGGTATTAAGTGCTGAGCCTCTTGCCGTTATCCTTAATTCATACACGACTGGTCTTTCTCCTTCGGTTATGAAGTATATTCTTGATGAAACAATAACAAAAAGGCGTGGCGGATTTGCAGTTGCAGACGAAATAGGTCTTCCCGTTACTCAGACGGGCGGAGTTCTTCCGTGCGGCGCTACTGCTGTCTGGTTCAGCCAAAACGGAAATATATGAATATAATAGAATTTAAGAACGTTGACTTTTCGTATTTTGTTGATGAGGAAACTCAGGATTATTCCAAAACACAGAAAAGGGAAGTCGAGGTTTTAAAGAATTTTAATCTGAATATTGAAGAGGGCTCGTTTGTTGCTGTGCTCGGTCATAACGGCTCGGGCAAATCAACAATTGCTAAGCTCACAAATGGCATTCTCGTTCCTAACAGCGGGGAAGTTTCGGTTAACGGAATCCCCGTTAAAGAAGATGAAAGCATCTTTGATGTCAGAAGAAATGTCGGTATGGTTTTTCAGAATCCCGATAATCAGATTGTTTCTTCAATTGTTGAAGAGGATGTTGCATTCGGAGTTGAAAATCTCGGACATCCTCCCGAGGAATGCAGAAGAAGAGTTGATGAAGCGCTTAAAACGGTTGGTATGTCCGATTTCGCCGAAAAGTCTCCGAGCAGACTATCTGGCGGTCAGAAACAGAGGGTTGCAATTGCGGGTATTATTGCAATGAAGCCCAAGTGCATCGTTCTTGATGAGCCTACTGCTATGCTTGACCCCAGCGGAAGAAAAGAGGTTATGAAAACAATCCTCAAACTTAACAGGGAAGAGGGCATAACAATTCTTTTGATAACCCACTACATGGACGAGGCAGTTCAGGCGGACAGAGTTGTTGTCGTTGAAAAAGGCGGGATTAAACTTGACGGGACTCCGAGAGAGATCTTTTCAAATCCCGATGAAATAAGCGCATTGCATATTGATGCTCCTCAGTCAACAATGCTTATTGACAAGCTTGGAATAAAAACAAATGAAACTGTGCTGAATGCAGATGAATGTGCAGCACTTCTGTATAATAAACTGAAAGAAAACTAAAACCATGGCTATATTAGAGTGTGAAAAGTTAACATATCTATATTCAGTCGGCACTCCGTTTGAGACTGCCGCTGTTAATAATGCTGATTTTTCATGCGAAAAGGGCGAAATAATCGGAATTATCGGACATACGGGGTCGGGTAAGTCAACGCTTATTCAGCATCTAAACGGACTTCTTGAGCCCAATGACGGTAAGGTTATTCTTAACGGAAAGGACATCTGGTCCAAGAAAAATAGAAAGAACATCAGGCAGGTGCGTTTTGCAGTCGGTCTTTGTTTCCAGTATCCCGAATACCAGATATTTGAAGAAAGCGTTTTCAAAGAAATAGCTTATGGTCCTAAACAAATGGGACTTGATGACAAAGAGATTGAAAAGCGTGTTTACGACAGTCTTGATTATGTCGGAATAAGCAGAGAGCTTGAAAAAAAGTCTCCGTTTGATTTATCGGGCGGGCAGAAGAGAAGAATTGCAATCGCTTCAATTATTGCTATGAAACCCGATGTATTGATTCTTGATGAGCCCTGCGCTGGCCTTGACCCCAAAGGACGTGACAGAATTCTCGATTTGATAACCTCCTATCAAAGGCAGGAGGGCAACACTGTAATATTTGTTTCTCACTCAATGGAGGATATTGCAAAAATTGCAGACCGTGTTCTTGTTATGAATAAGGGCGAGGTTGCAATGTTCGGAACTGTTGATTATGTTTTTTCACATTCTAAAGAGCTTAAAGAGATGGGGCTTAATGTACCCGAAATCACCGATGTATTCCTTAAGCTCAGTGAAATGGGAATAGACTGCAAAACAAATATCTATACTCTTGAGCAGGCGCAGAGTGAATATGAGCGTCTTATGAGTGAAAGGGGGAGCGCCGTATGATGAATGATATCACTATCGGTCAGTATTTCCCCGGGAATTCACTGCTTCATAAAACTGATGCAAGAATGAAAATAGTTTTATTGCTGTTTATGATGATTTCTGTTTTTGTTTGCAAAAACTATGTTTCTCTTGCGATTGCGGCAGCTGCAACAACACTGCTTGTGATTATCTCAAGAATAAAGCTTTCCGTTATTTTGAAAGGGCTTAAACCGCTGTTTTTTATCATACTGTTCACTGCAGTTTTAAATATCTTCTACGGAACAGGGGAGCCGATTGCACAGTTCTGGATATTCAAGATAACCGAGAGAGGACTGAATAATGCGCTGTTTATGGGAACAAGAATAATTCTTCTTGTTGTAATCGGTCTTATGCTGACCTACACAACAACACCTACAGCGCTGACGGATGCAATTGAATCGCTGCTCAAACCTCTGAAAATCTTTAAAGCGGATGTTCATTCGCTTGCAATGGTTATGACAATTGCGCTCAGGTTTATTCCTATTCTTCTTGAAGAGGTTCAAAAGATAATGGCTGCTCAGAAATCAAGGGGAGCCGACCTTGAAAGCGGAGGAATAATCAAAAGAGCCAAAGCAATAGTTCCGATTCTCATTCCGCTTTTTGTTTCTTCATTCAGAAGAGCGGATGAACGGCAGAACAAAAATGAAGGTTATGCACCTGCAGACAAGAGACTATTTCTCTTTGATTGCAGTTATGATATATTTTGCAGGAATAATAACAACGCGCGTTTTATTGGGTAGTGTTATATGAGAAGATTGCTTATAACTATCAGATACGACGGCTCAGCCTATCACGGCTGGCAGGTTCAGAATAATGCCCTAACCGTTCAGGAGGTCTTTCAGAACGCTGTGGAAAAGGTGTTTAATGAAAGGCTGGATGTCAAGGGCTGTTCAAGAACGGACAGCGCTGTGCACGCAAATATGTATTGCCTTACTATCGATACCGATATGAAGATTGAAAACGAAAATGTTGTTCTTGCGCTTAATACATATCTTCCGAAAGATATTGCCGTTGTTTCGTGTGAAGAAACCGATTTTGATTTTCACCCGAGATATTCCTGTAAGTCTAAGGAATATGTTTATAAAATCTATAACGGAAAAATAAGGGACCCGTTTCTTGAAAAATATGCTTTTCACTACAGATATCCTATTGATGTTAATCTGCTGAATAAAGAGGCACAGGCATTTGTCGGAACATATGACTTCTGCGGATTTTGTTCGGTTAAAAGTGATGTTGAGGATACCGTGAGAACGGTTAAAAGTATATCTGTAACTAAAGACGGCGATATGGTTTATATCAAGGTTGAAGCGGACGGATTTTTGTATAATATGGTTCGAATTATGGTCGGAACGCTTCTGTTTATCAACGAAGGCAAGATTAAAGAGGGCGAACTGACAGATATAATAAACAGCAAAGAAAGAAAGAGAGCGGGTAAAACCGCTCAGCCACAGGGATTGTATTTGAATAGAATAAATTATTGATTCGGAGAGTAATATGCCATCTCAGAAAAGAGAAAACGAAAGAAAAGAAAAAGAACTGAAAAATGAACAGAAAACAAAACGTATTATTTGGATTGTTTTGATTTTTGTTGTTTTCGCTCTGGTAATAATGAGAATCTGCGAGGTTGACTTTAAGGAACTCAAAAACCGATTCTTTGATGAAAACGGAAGGCTGACATTTTCAATGACAACCAATGAGGATGCCTATCCGTTTACTTTGAGCTCCTCGGGTGGAGTAAAAGTCGAGCCGATTGGCGATAAGCTGAGCATTCTTAATGACACAACATTGAGCGTTATCAATCCAAGCGACGCAAAGGTTATCTACACCTTTAATCACGGCTACGCTAACCCCGTTATTAAATATGCAGGCAACTATTTCTGCATTATTGACCAGGGTGCAACAAGGCTCAGACTTGACAGATCCAATAAAAGTGTTTTTGAAACAAAAACCGATTTGCCGATTACCTGTGCAGATGTTTCCAAAAACGGGAATATTGCATATATAACAAGGGAACAAAACGGAAAATCTTATCTTACCGTTATTAATTCAACCCTTAAAAAGCTTTTGACCTATGAAATCGACGACGGTTATTCGATTTACTGCGCGATTGATTCCTCGGGTAAAAAGATAGCTTATGCAACTGCAAATTCAAAGGGTGCCGATTTTATAACTACGGTTTATACTATTAATGTCGGTGATAAGGAACCGAGAGCTTCATTCGAATTTAAAAACAGCTCGCTTATGGATTTACACTATTCCACATCTTCCGATTTGTATTATGTTTCAAATTCAGGAGTCAGCGTTATCAAAAACCAGAAAAGACTTCACGAAACATTTAAGGAAGGCAATGTTAACACCGTTTGTTATAACTACACAAAAGATAATGAACTTGTTTATGTATATTCAAAATATGCTTCCGCAAACGAAAACAAGCTTGTTTATATCAATTCATCGGGAAGAGTGAAAACCGAAATAGACTTGAAACAAAAGCCAAAATACATCAGTGCTTCAAGTGAAATATGCGTATTGTTCTCGGATAAGATTGTAACTTATTCACTGACTAAGGGCGATGTTAAAAAGAGCTATAAATGCGATGATTCGATAACAAGTGCAAACAAGATATCAACAAAGATATTCATAAGCCGTCAGAAGCTTATTGATGTGATAGATTAAGAGGTTATTATGAGCGTTTTTAATTATGTAATTAACTATATTGATATTGCTCTTATTGCAATTCTTTTGATTTTTATAATAATCGGTTTTTGCAGAGGGCTGTTGATTAATGTAATCAATTTTTTTCGCTGGTCAATAGGATTGTTTTTGTGCTTTTTCCTCAGTGAAAATATGAGCGTAACTGTATATAACAGCTACGTTAAGCCGAGAGCGCTTGAAACATTGAACGAAAAAGTTGTTACAAGCGGAAATATTGATGAGGTAATGAATAATCTTCAGTCCTATGCTGACGGACTGCCAAAGGCACTTACAAATTCAATTGATTTCAGCAAAATCAGTATTTCAAGCGACGATATCGCAAATGAAATATTAGAGAATTATTTTGAAGGAATACTGATGTTCTTAACAAAAGCGGCAATATTTGCAGCAGTCTTTTTAATCTTTTTTGTAGTTACGGGAATTATAATTCTGATTGTTCGCAAATCAAGCAAAAAGAGAGAAGAGAGAAGGGGCAAAAAATCAGCTCTTAAAAAGACCGATAAATTCCTCGGCGGTATTCTCGGACTCCTCAAAGGCGCAATAGCCGTATTTGCCGTTGCATCGGTACTTATGTTCATTGTCGGATTATACGATGATGAAGCTCAGATGAGCGGTTTTGTTAAACAAGTAAGCGACAGTCAGCTTCTTGAGCTGATTGATCAAATAAATCCATTTAATGCAATTACGAAAGGATTACTGTGATGAAGGATAAAAATGTTTTAAAAGATAATGTTAAAGATCTTTTTGAAGGCTGGAACACTATTCCGAACTGGCTTTGCTTTTTGAGAATAGCACTCATCCCCGTCTTTTCCGTAATGTTTATCAAAGGTCAGTATGTTCCTGCTTTTATTACTATGATTATTGCAGCGCTGACTGATTTGTTTGACGGAAAAATTGCACGAAAATTCAATATGGTATCAAACCTTGGCAAAATCCTTGACCCGATTGCCGACAAACTTTCCCAGATGGCAATTGTAATTATTCTTATTGTTAAATATTGGGACGGCTATCTCAGATACATACTTTTCCTCTTTATTCTTAAAGAAATCTTGATGCTTGCAGGAGGAGCATTGCTTCTTTCAAAAGGACTTCGTCCGACTGCTGCTGAGATGTGGGGAAAGGTTGCAACAACAGTATTCTATGTGTTTATGATTCTGATTATTGCACTCGGCGGAGAGTCAAGCGCTCTGTACGGTGTAAAAGCATTTGAGAACCTTATTCTCAGTGACACCGTTGTAACTGTTTTAATTGTTATTTCTGCGGTTATGGCATTTGTTTCACTTTTCGGCTATGTACCCGGTTTTGTAAAACAGCTTAAGGAGAAAAAAGAAAACCCCGAAAAAACTGATTTTGACGAGGAATAAAAAACTTTATAACAAACTTTAAGGAGTTAAATAATGAAACAACAATTATGTGTACGATGCAATAAGCGGCCTGCAGTCGTATTCATTCAGAAGATGGAAAACGGGGAAGTAACCCCCGAAGGATATTGCATAAACTGTGCTAAAGAACTTAATATCGGTCCCGTAAGACAGATGATTGAAAAGCTCGGAATTTCCGATGAAGAGCTTGAGCTTGCAAGCGAACAGATGAGCCAGTTTATGGAGAATATGGATGATTTCGATTTTGGCGACATCGGCGAAATGTTTAATGCCGAGAATGCCGACGGAGCCCAGACCATGCCTTTTGCAAACCTTTTCGGAGGAGCAGAGGACTCTGAATCCAAAACAGGCGAGGGTAAAAAAGAGAAAAAGAAAAAGCGCCATAAGAACTCACAGGACGAAAGCAGAAAGTTTTTAAACACCTACTGCAATAATCTCACCCTGAAGGCTAAAAAAGGCGAAATAGACAATATTATCGGACGCGAGCAGGAGATTGGAAGAACTGTTCAGATACTTTGCAGAAGAACGAAGAATAATCCCTGCTTAATCGGTGAACCCGGTGTCGGTAAAACCGCTATTGCAGAAGGTCTTGCAATCAGAATCGCAAAGGGCGAGGTGCCTGCAAGGCTTGCCGATAAAGAAATATATCTTCTTGATTTAACTGCTCTTGTTGCTGGAACTCAGTTCAGAGGTCAGTTTGAAGGACGAATCAAAGGTCTTGTTGACGAGGTTAAACACGAGGGGAATATTATTCTTTTCATTGATGAGGTTCATAATCTCGTCGGAACGGGCGACAGCGAGGGCACAATGAATGCCGCAAACATTCTTAAACCTGCGCTTTCAAGAGGCGAGATTCAGGTTATAGGTGCAACAACCTTTACCGAGTACAGAAAATATATTGAAAAAGACGCTGCGCTTGAAAGAAGATTTCAACCCGTAAAAATTGAGGAGCCTTCAATAGAGGATTCCTATAAAATGCTTGTCGGAATCAAGTCATACTATGAAAACTATCATAAAGTACAGATAAGTGACACACTTGTTTATAAGGCTGTAACAATGTCTGAAAGATATGTAACGGACAGATATCTTCCGGACAAAGCTATTGATTTGCTTGATGAGGCATGCACAAGCGCAAATTTAAGAAATCCCGCAATTAGCGAGTACCAGATGCTAAGCGAAAGAAAAGACTTTTTAAATGAGAGAATAGATGAGCTTTCAAATCCCGACGAGGGCGAAGAAATTGATTATGAACTTATTTCAAAGTTCAAATCAGAGCTGATTCAGCTTGAAAATGCTCTTCCTGAGGTTGAGGAAAAAGCCAAGGATAACCAGGTACTGGAAGCGGATATTGCAAAGGTTATTTCGCTCTGGACGGGTATTCCTGCAAGCAAAATTGAGCAGGGTGATATCAATAAACTTGCTCTTCTTGATGAAGAGCTTAAAGCGCATATTATCGGACAGGATACTGCAATCGAAAAGGTTGCCAATGCAGTAAGAAGGGGCAGGGTACAAATCAGCCCGAAACGCCGTCCGCAGTCGTTTATATTTGTCGGACCTACCGGTGTTGGCAAAACCGAGCTTGTAAAACAGCTTGCTAATGCGCTGTTTGATTCACCCGATAATCTTATAAGACTTGATATGAGCGAATTTATGGAAAAGTTCTCAGTATCAAGAATTATCGGCTCGCCCCCGGGTTATATCGGATATGACGATGCAGGTCAGCTTACTGAAAAGGTACGCAGAAAGCCCTACAGTGTTATTCTCTTTGATGAGATTGAAAAGGCGCATAAGGATGTATTAAACATTCTTCTCCAGATTCTTGACGAAGGAAGAATAACCGACGCGCAGGGAAGAACGGTTAATTTTGAAAATACCGTTATCATTATGACCTCAAATGCAGGTTCAACCGACCAAAACACAATGGGATTTGGAAAGAGCGCCGACGATATTAATGAAGAGGTCACAATGAAGGCGCTTGAAAGATTCCTGCGTCCGGAATTCCTCGGCAGAGTTGACGAAATAGTTATCTTCAAGAATCTCACAAAGGATAACTTTGAAAAGATTGCAGCGCTTATCCTTGATGAGCTTGTTGAGAGCCTTAAGGATAAGGGAATTGAGTTAAAATATGAGAATTCCGTATGTGCATATCTTGCCGATAATGCCTTCGGTTCAAAGAAGAATGCAAGGGGACTCCGAGATGCTGTAAGGCGCGAGGTTGAAGAGAAACTTGCAAATGCAATCGTCTTTAATAAAGATGTTGAAATTAAAACAATAACTCTTAGTGCCGATGAAAAAATTGAAATAAAAATTAATTAAAGGTATTGACAATTCAACGGACATTATATATAATAGTGTCCGTTGCAATAAGCGGGTGTAGTTCAATGGTAGAATCTCAGCCTTCCAAGCTGATTGCGTGGGTTCGATTCCCATCACCC
>CAJOEV010000018.1 GCA_905233545.1 uncultured Eubacterium sp.
TTCCTGTGCTTTTTGCCTTGTCTTACACAAAAATCTGAATTTTTGAGGTGCGAAGCAATTTTGAGATAGGAATTTTTCGTTAGAACAATGAACAAATAATGGTTAAGGCTAACGCCTTAACCATTATTTTGAAGCAGTTATAGCGGAAAATAACATTTCAAAATCTGTTAAATCCCTTAGTTGCCCACCCTTTCTGTGGGGCTTTGATTTTTTATAAAGGCGCGGATTAAGTTCAACATTAAGTTAACACATCAAAAATTATTGAAAGCATTGATAATATGTGTTATTATTTTTTCGAGGTGAAAAAAATGGCGAAAAAACTGATTTTACTTTTTTTAGCTGTGATTATGATAATGGTTCCGCTCAACACCTTTGCCGTTGAGACAGATGAATCTTCCAATACTGAAGTTTCAGATAATGTGGAAAACACTGAAGCAAAGGGCTCGGACACCGAAGAAACAACAAAAGCTCCTGAAAAAGTGAAAAAGTCCAAGGGAAAGTGGAAGGTAAAAAAGCATTACACATATTTCTACAGGAACAAGAAAGCGCTTAAAGGTTTAAAGAAAATCGGAAAACGCACATATTATTTCGATAAAAATGGAAAACAGCGTACCGGCTGGCAGAAAATCGGCAAAAACTACTATTACTTTAAAATCGGCAACGGCAAAAACGGTTATATGCTCAAAGAAAAAAAGGTGAATAAAATATACCTTAAAAAAAGCGGTAAAGCAAAAGTAACCAAATCGAATAAGAAGCGCTTAAAGACTCTTGTTTATGCCACCAAACTTGTTGAAAAAGCAACCAAGCCCGATATGAAGAAAAAAGTGAAACTTAAAAAGTGCTATGACTACATTCTGAAAAACTACAAGTATAAAGGCTCTTTAAGGTTTCATTACTCAAAAAGATGGGAAGAAGAATACGCCTATTTTATGTATACCAATAAGCACGGAAGTTGCTACAACTACGGCGCAACCTTTGCTTTTGCAGCAAATGCCTGCGGATACAAGAAATGCTATGCTGTTTCAAGCGGAGGTCACGGATGGGCTGAGGTTGACGGAAGAGTTACCGATGTTTCCTGGGAAAACCAGGACAAGAGAAATCATTATTTTCATTTTGACATTAATCTCAGCGGAAAACACGGCAGACCAAATTATAAACGCTACGGAAAATACAGAAAAAAGATTTAATGAAACTTGCATTTTTAAATAAAAACCGTGAAATAATACACAAAAATACGGCTCTTACGGAAAGAGCTGTATTTTTTTATTCTTTTTAATTTTAGATTAATATTTTTTATTGACGGTTAGGTGTATTATGTTAAATAATATACTTGAAAAACCATCACTTTCTCACAATCTGAAAGGACGGTGAGTATTATTGAAATATAAAAACGGAATCAGAATGCTTATCTCTGTACTTTTGTGCACTTTGAGCATTTTTGCCTGCATCGTTCCCGCAATGGCTGAAACGAACAAATCCGTGACAAGCTTACAATAGGTGTACCCACTGACCGCTGTCCGATTTTCTATGTAGACAGCGAAACAGAAGAAATCTCCGGCATAGGCGTTGACCTTATGAAAATAGCCGCCGATGAAGCAGGATTTGAGGCAGAATTTGTTCAGATTAGCGAACCTTCTGTTAAGGACGCGCTCGACAGTGATAAATATGACATTCTTATGCCCTTCGGAAGCGCGATTGAAAGCACTTCGGGCAAAAAGTCCGTTATTTCGGAAAACATCTTCCGTACTCCGTTCACGCTTGTTACGGAAGGCAAACGCGATATTCCCCCGTTCAGCAATCTCAGAGTCGGAATGCTCCATTCTCAAAAAGGTGTTGCTGATACAATAAGAAGTCTTTATCCCGGTATTGTTATTATCACCTACGATAATGTTGACGGCTGTGTCAAGGCACTGAGAAACAATGAGGTTGACGCGCTTTTGCACAATTCATTTTTCTGGAGCTACATTCTGCAGAAGCCCGCTTATGAGAATTTAGTTGTTCAGCCTTCATCAATGTTCACAATGGACTTTAAAGCAGGAACAGCCGACACACCCGATGGAAGAGCACTTATTGAGCGTCTAAATAAAGGAATCAAGCAGATAAATGAAACAAAACGTCAGGCAATAACACTTGATTACACATCAAGAAGACTATATAAATACGATGTTTCGGATTTCTTCTATTCCTACTGGCTGATTATTCTTCTTGCGGTGCTTCTTTTCATAGCGGTTATAATTATCGCTGTTCAGAAAACACGCGGTCTTCTTAAAGAAAACGAAGAAAAGATTCAAAAGCTTATTGACGAAGACCCGCTGACAGGTGTTTTAAGTATGGACGGCTTCAGAAAACGCGCTGAAGAACTTATCAGTGAGAATCCTAACGCTCCCTATTTCCTGTCCTACAACAACATAAGGGATTTCAAATACATCAATGACAAACTCGGAAGAGTTGCAGGCGATGATTTGCTAAAGTTCTGGGCTGCAAGGTCAATGGAGTTTATTGACGATGAAGAGGCAATCGGAAGAATTACCGCCGACCGCTTTGCAGTTCTGCGTAAGATTGCAAGCGATGAAGAAATTCTTGCAGATGAGAAGAATGTTATTATTCCCGTCAGAAATTTCTTCATAAATCAAGGCAAGGATATCAATGTTCAGCTTTGCAGCGGTATTTATGTTCTGACCCCTGCAGACTTCGTTGATATTGATGTTGACCATATGCTTGATTTGGCACGTATTACCGAGAAAAAAGTTCGTCAAAACCGCGAGCAGAGCTATTTATTCTATAACCCCGACCAGTGGGTTAAAGGAAAGAAAGCAACGGATATAATCAACAATCTTCCTGCTGCAATTAAAGACCAGGAACTTCAGGTATACTATCAGCCCCAGGTTAATTACAATACGGGCGAAATAACGGGCGCAGAAGCACTGTGCCGTTGGAACCACGGCAAGCTCGGTCATCTTCGTCCGTCGGAATTTATTCCGATTCTTGAAAACTGCGGACTTATTTTCGACTTGGATAAATATGTCTGGGACAGGGTTTGTCAGGATTTGAAGAAATGGAATGAGCGCGGTCATCACCAGACCGTTTCGGTTAATGTTTCCCGCAGTGATATAAGGGAAGACAGAGATATTGCAAAGATTTTCAGTTCTTTGATTCAAAAATACAACCTATCCCCCGACCAGCTCCACATTGAAATAACCGAAAGTGCGTATGTTGAAAACTCTGAACTTCTTATTAACACAGCGAACTCTCTCAGAGAACACGGATTCAAGGTTGAAATGGACGATTTCGGAAGCGGTTATTCCTCGCTGCATATGCTCAAGGAGGTACCTGTTGACAGAATCAAACTTGACCTTCATTTCCTCAAAGATTCGGGAGACCCCGAAAAGAGCCATATAATAATCAGCTGTGTAATTAAGATGATTAACGCACTCGGAATTGATTTGATAACAGAGGGCGTTGAAACAACTCAGCAGGCGCGTTTTCTTCAAAGTGAGGGCGCGGTTGAAATGCAGGGATACTATTTCTATAAGCCCATGCCGATTGAGGAATTTGAAAAGTTGATATAACAAACAAAAGCCCCGGGAACTTCAAAGTTCCCGGGACTTTTTTATTCTATTCTTATTTCGGGGTTGTCTGCCCCTGCATCTGATGCCGACACATTACTTAATCTTATAACTCTTCGTCTTACTCCAGCTTGAATAATACTTAACGCCGTTTACGGTCTTATATGTTCTTACCTGAACATAATATCTCTTTTTGCTCTTGAGCTTTGTAAGAGTTTTTGAAGTTGTTTTTGTGCCTTTAACAGTGCGTTTAATATTTGTTCCGAATTTTGAATCGGTGCTGTAGATAATCTGATAACCTGAGGTCTGAGTAGTTCTCTTGTACCATTTAATCTTGAGCTGACCCTTCTTCGGGCTTGAAAGCTTGGAAATGCTTGTTGCCTTGGGGTTAATCCTGAAGGTCTTTTTAACCGAGCCCTTGTATTTGCCCGTACCCGTTATTGTTACGCTTGCAGTTCCGACATACTTATTTTTGCTGTATTTAAGCTTATAGTCGGTATTTCTTACAAGAGTTTTTCCTCCGAGCTTAACGGTTATTGTCTGATGAATTAAGTTGCCTGTATAGGTTTTGCTCTTTATTCCCGTTATCTTTGCATCTTTGATATTGTTGCTTGAACTGATAACAGTGGGAGTTCTGCTTAGTTCTTCATTGCAGAACATACAGTGAACAACATCATATCCGTCTTCTTCAGCTGCAGCAGTCGGTGTATGAACCTTATTCCAAGTGCGGTTTGTTCCTTCAACAAGATAAGGAGGATAAACAGACTGACAGCTTGCATTTATGGTCATTGTGTCGCTTGCGCCGTCAAATGCATCAGGAGAAAGCGTTCCCATATTTTCAGGTGGTGTTAAATTCGTTCCCAGACTGTCCGGAATTGTTATGCTTTCAAGACTTGAACAATTTGCAAAGGTCTCACCGCCGATAACGGTTACACCTTCGGGAATATCAAAGCTTTTTAAATTGACGCAGTTTTTAAATGCCTGCTGTCCGATGTCGCGAACACCTTCTGCACCGTCTACTGTTGTAAGGTTTGCACAGCCTGCAAATGCAGAAGCGCCGATTTTTGTTACACTGTCAGGAATAGAAATTGATTCAAAAATCGACATAGTCATAAATGCGCCGTCGCCGATGCCTGTTATTCCGTCATTAATTGTAACAGCACTGATTTTATCACTGAAATGAGCATAAGCGTCATCTGCGTTTGGCTCAATATCGCCTTTTCCGCTTATTGTAAGAGTTTCATCTGCAAAGCTGACGGCGTAGATAGCATCTGTGCCGCACATTCCCCAACCGTAAAATGCTGTTGCGCTTGAAAGAGGTGTGCCTGCAGTAAGAGTTTGCCAATCAGTTTGTCTGCCTTCATAATCAGCAGTGAGTATTGTGCAGTTTCTGAATGCATTTGTTCCGATTGTCGTAACTGATTTTGCAATGGATACGGTATATAAATCTGTAAACCCGTCAAATGCATAAGCACCGATGCTTGTTACGCCCGGATTTACAACAACTTCTTCAACATTGAATGTTGCATAAGGCGGCGTGAAATCAACATCGTTATAATTATACATTGCACCGCTGCCGCTGATAGTCAGCTTA
Source organism: uncultured Eubacterium sp. (assembly GCA_905233545.1). Lineage (GTDB taxonomy): Bacteria > Bacillota > Clostridia > Oscillospirales > Acutalibacteraceae > Eubacterium_R. Next base: position 5,161 of record CAJOEV010000018.1, read on the forward strand.
TGTGTTAAAAGATTATATTGGTATTTTACATTTTCACCGCAATCTCCGCCTGAGGGAGTTGCACTTGCCGAAAACGGAACAGCGCCGAGAACGGATATTATCATAAGAAGCGATAATATAATTGATAATGTTTTTTTCATAATTTCTCCTTTTCTTTAAGTTTCGGGGGTGGTGTTTGAAGTTTCGGGTCGCTTCGCTCCGATTATAATTGACCGAACGAAGTGAGAAACCGAGAACTCGGCACTCGAAACTCGAAACTATCGTTTAGTTACAGCACTCATACTCGATGACCAGCCTGAATAATAGGTTCCGTTATCGTTTACATTTCTTGAACGAGCATATGTTTTTATTCTTACATAATACTTTGTTCTTCTCTTGAGCCCCGAAATGGTTTTATAGTCTTTGCTCATTCCCGAAACGGTATAGGATTTAACATTCTTTTTGAAATCTTTGTCCGTTGCAATTTGAATTATATAGCCGCTTGCCTGCGTTGTTTGTTTAGTCCATCTTACTTTAAGCGTCTTTGAAGAAGGACTTGTTACAGTCTTAAGCTTTGTTTCCTTCGGGTTTATCTTGAATTTAAGAACCTTTGAACCCTCAAAATAGCTGCCGTTAAATGTAACGGTTATTGAATAGGTTCCTACATTTTTGCGTCCCTTTGAATACTTTTTAGAATATTCATCTTTTGCAATAACATAGCCGTCCGCATCCTTAACAACAAGGTTTGGTAATCTGACGCTTCCGTTATAGGTATAGGAAGTCGGAGAAATTGTGATGTTTGAAGCGGGCTGAATAACCGACTCTTTGCGATAATTGCATCTTGTGCAGGTTTTGATAACCTTTCCTTTTTTGGTAAGGGTTGCTTTGGTAATCTTTTCTTTATATTTATGTCCGAGGGCGGGAACATAATGCACTTCTCTTGATATTACATCACCGCAAATAGCGCAGTAAACCGCCATATCATATCTTCCCTTTTTGGTGCAGGTTGCAGCCTCAATGTCTTCTCTTGAAGCCGGTCCATCGGGCACGTGATCACAATAGAACATAATAATGCTTTCGTTGTTAATGCCGATAGTTATTTTCTTCCAGTCTTCCTTTGTGCCCGCATAGTTAAGGGTTTCAATTTTCGGGCAGAAGTTGAAGGCAAAATCCGAAATAGTTTTTACACCTATTCCCATTGTAACCGTTTTAAGATTATAACAGCTGTCAAAAGCGCTTACACCGATTGTTGTAACGCTGTTGGGTATTTCTACACTTTCTAAATTTGTGCAATAATCAAAAGCAAAATTGCCTATCGTTGTAATAGAGCCTGCAATTATAACCGAAATAATATCTTCGTTAAGGAAAAACGGAGATCTGTTGCTTTCGTCATCGTAATCGTACATTTCGCCTCTGCCGTCAATTCCCAGGGTTCCTGTCTGTAAATCCAGAATATAATCAGCAGAATCTCCGCACTTACCTCTTAGATAATAATTTCTTTCTGCTAAATCAAGTGGGCTGTTGTCGTTGCGTATATCAAGCTCGAGCCAATCGTCGTTTGTTGAATAATAGTTAACGGTTTCCAAGTTATCGCATCCCCAGAAAGCGTGTTGCCCTATTGTTTTCATTGTAGCGGGAATACCAATTTTCTTAAGATTAACTGCTGTATTAAATGCATATTCACCGATTGAGGTAACTCCCTCAAAAATATTTACTTCTTTGATATCCGCTGCATAACCAGCCCAGGGAACGGTATTATCGGTGAAATTATACATATTTCCTGTTCCCATAATGTTCATGGTTCCGTCACTGGCGGTATAGTAGTAGTAAACATTGTCACCGCACAGATTGTTTGCGGCGTCTGCCGAAAACGGCATAAATGAGATTGTTGAGATTATCATAAGAACTGATAATATGATGGATAATGATTTTTTCATATTTTTACCTCCCTGAAATGATTAAAATCTATTATATCAATTGTTATAATATCATATTAATTTCAAAAGCACATCAGCCAAAAGTATGATTTTTATAAAAAATTCCCCGAAAAGTCACCTTTCGGGGAGTTAAAGTGTTATTTATGCAACTATTTCTGCGTTTTCAAGACGAAAGTTATTCTGCCCGTTATCGTCATATTCCTTAAATGTTCCCGAAATTTCAATTTCCTTCGGGGATTTCTCATCAAATTCAGGATATTCTTCACCGTCTTTCAGAACAAACTCAAGTCCCTGGGTACAGCAGGCTGTTGCGTCCATAACCTCACAGACATGATAATTGCGTCCGCCTCCCTCATAGATTTTGTATGTTCCTTTCATTATAACGGTTTTGCCGTCGTATTTATCGGGACCGGTCATCATATTATACAGCTCCGTATAAACAAGAGTTGAGCTGATTTTGGTCAAATCAACCGTATTGCCCGTTACTGTTTTTTCGCTAACTGCTGCGCTTTCTGTCGTGCTTTCGCTCTGCTTAGCACCTTTTGAACAAGAAACCAGAAGAAGCAATAAAACTATAATCAGAAAACAGCTTAAAAATCTTTTCATCCTTTTCCTCCGCAGATTAATACTGGGTGTTTTCGGCTATTGAACAGTCGACCAGTGCGCCATCCTTAACAGTTCCGAAAACAAGAATAGTTGTTCCAAAGGCAGGAGGCTCAAAATCGCCTGAAAAGCCGATTGTCCAAGAGCCGTCGTAGTAAGCGTCCTGAAGAGTTTTTTCATCAAGAACTCTTCCGTAACAGCAGATTGTTTTGCCTTCAAATTTTTCTTTGATATTAACAATATTGGCTGCCTGAACACGCTCAAGTGTGTTGCCCATTGAAAGCATATCAATATCGTAGTCCCTTTCCTTGAACTCGGTTTTAACACTTATTTCGGGGTTGACAATCCACAAGCCGTCGAGTGCTGAATCATTGACCTCATAGGTTCCCTTAACTGTTATAAGCGAGCCGTTTGTCGGAAGCTTTGAGGTGTCATCAATTTTCAGCTCCCACTGCCAGTCACAGCACTTTGTGTTGTCGTTATATCCCCAGACATAGTATCTTTCGACATTGCTGTATGCATCAATAACCGTTGCAAAGGTACCCTCTTTTGAAGTTTCCTTGCCGTCGTAGTCATTTTTTTGGTCGTTATAAAAAATATTCTGATAGAGCTGATATTCGGTTGTGTTTAAAACCGTCGGCATTTTTTTATCGGCAGTTTGAGTTTTCTTGCTGTCCTTATTTCCCGAACAGCCTGCAAACAGCGCAATTATCAGCAAAGCCGAGACAATAACAGATGCAATCTTTTTCATTTTTACCTCCTTAAAGCTCCGATAATCCAAAAGATGAAGAAGCCCAAAACGTCAACCGCAACGATTGTTGAGCCGACGGGCGTTCCCGCAACGATTGAAACAAGTATTCCAAGCGCAGCGCATATTACCGAAAACAGCGCCGAACAGATTGTTACAGATTTAAAGCTCTTGAAAACTCTCATAGCTGAAAGCGCGGGAAAAATAACAAGCGCCGAAATCAGAAGCGAGCCGACAAGATTCATTGCAAGAACAATAATAACCGCAATGATTACTGCAATAAGAAGATTATATGCACGGGCATTTGTTCCCGTTGCGCGTGCAAAACTCTCATCGAATGTTACTGAGAAAATCTTGTTATAAAACAGAACAAAAACCGCAACAACAAGAATTGATAAACCAACGCAAAGCCAGACATCGAGCGTTGAAAGCGTTAGTATCGAGGTCGAGCCGAAAAGCGTTGAACAAACATCGCCTGAAACATTGCCCGAGGTCGGAAAAAGATTCATAATCATATAACCGAAAGCAAGTGAGCCGACGCTTATCATTGCAATTGCCGCGTCGCCCTTAATCTTTCGGTTTTTGCCACCTGCAAGAAGCAGAATTGCCGAAAGAATTGTAACGGGCATAACAATTAGCATATTATTCGTCAGCCCTGTTACAGCGGCAACAGCCATTGCACCGAAAGCAACATGTGAAAGCCCGTCACCGATAAATGAAAAGCGCTTTAAAACAAGGGTAACGCCCATAAGCGAAGAGCAAAGTGCAATAAGAACACCTGCAACAAGCGCATAGATAACAAAAGAGTATCCGAAGGACACCGAAAGCTTTTCAAAGATTTCACTCACTGCGCTCACCTCCCGTAACGGTTATAAAGGCACTGCCCGCACCGCTCTCAATATATTCCTTTTTTGTTCCGAAGAAGGAGCCGTTTGAAATATGAAGAATATGGCTTGCATATTCAAGCGCGGCATTGATATCGTGGGAAATCATAATAATAGTTATCCCCTGCTCATTAAGGCTCTTAATCAAAGCGTACATATCCGCCGTAACCTTCGGGTCAAGCCCCGTTACAGGCTCATCAAGAAGAAGCACTCTGCCTGCTGCACAAAGAGCTCGCGCAAGCAGAACTCTCTGCTGCTGACCTCCCGAAAGCTCACGGTAGCATTTCTTTTTGAGAGGGGTTATATTCATTCTTTCCATTGCGTCGCACGCACGAACTTTATCCTCCTTTGAATAAAAGGGCTTGATTCCGTTTTTGCCGATACAGCCCGAAAGAACTATTTCATAAACCGAAGCGGGAAAATCGCGCTGAACAACCGTCTGCTGGGGCAGATAGCCAATTTCATTCTGATGAAGTCCGTCGCCGAATTCAATATCTCCGCTTATCGGTGACTGCAAACCAAGAAGAGTTTTGACAAGCGTACTCTTGCCCGAGCCGTTTTCTCCGACTATGCAAAGATAGTCACCCTGGTTTATTTCAAAAGATATATTCTCGGCAACAGCTTTACCGTCGTAGCCGAGAGTTAAGTTTTTACTTTTAAGCAGTGCCATTTTTAATCACTCCTAATTTAAAGCTGTTTTGAGCACTTCAAGATTATCCTGCATTACGCCGAGATAACTTACACCCGCCTGAATGTCCTTCGCTGTTGTGCTCTGCATGGAATTGAGAGTTAATATTTTCTGATTCTTACTCTTTGTATTCTCAATAATTGTTTTTGCAATCTTTCCGTCGCCTGTTTCAATTGTCATGATATTTCCAAGCTTGAACTCATCAACTTTGCCGGCAAGATAGGTTACAGTTTCAAAACTCGCCTCGGTTTCTGCTGAACAACCCATAAACGCGGCATAGTACTTAATGCCGTAATCATCCGCTAAATATCTGAACGGAAAACGGTCACCGAAAAGAAGAATCTTGGTTTTTGCTGAATCAACAGTTTGCTGATACTGTTCATCAAGCTTATCAAGCTCGTTTTGATAATCATCAGCGTTTTTAGTGTATATAGCTTTGTTTTTTGAGTCGGCTTCGCCGAGGACTTCGGCAATCCTTCCTGCTAAATAAGAAGCATTTTTTACCGAAAGCCAGACATGTTCATCATATTCGGTCTCATCCTCTTCGCCCTCTTCTTCCTCTTCCTGCATTCCTTCAACGACCTCTTCCTCTTTTGCCATATCGCCGAGGTTGTCCAAAAGATTTATGACTTTCATATCCTTGTTTTTTGCGTTTTTCAGTGCGTCGTCAACCCAGGAGTCGCTCTCACCGCCTACATAGATGAAAACATCACAGCTTGAAACCTTTATCATATCATCAGCTGTCGGCTGATAGTTGTGCAAATCCGCACCCGAATCAAGAAGCATTGTTACATCCGCATTATCTTTTTCGTCACCGAGAACATTGTTAACCCAGTCGTAAACAGGAAAGGTTGTGCAGACAATGCCGAGTTTTTTTGAATCATTCCCATTTGATGAACAGCCTGCAAAAGCACCGACAATAAGGAGTGCACAGAGAATGATTGAAATGATTTTTTTCATAATAAAAACCTCCAAATAAGCATAGTTTAAAAGGCGCAATACGCCCATGGATAAACAGAATTATACCCTTATGCTTAATTTGAAAGCTTGATTTTGAGAGTTATTAAGTTTTCGTTTTTTTTGCATAACAAAACAGCGCCGACAACAAGAACAATACCAAAGAAAAGCGCAGCAATAACATTGGCACTTTCAGGCTTCGGAGTCTTGTTATCAAAGAGCTTCAGACAGAGATTGACGCTCTGACAAATCTGGCAATCGTCACCCGAGCAGTTATGCTTTGATTCAAATACAACAAAAAATACGGACAGCGCAAAAACAGCCGTTAAAACAACAGCTAAAAACAATGATAAAGCTTTTTTAGCTTTGCTCACGGCACTGCCCCCCTTAATATATCTTTTTAATTATAAAACTTCATAAGCGATATGTCAAATGCATATTGGTGCATATGTAAAGGGAGGGCAGTTACGCCCTCCCATACTTGAAAAACATATTTTTATATCTGTTTTACCTTACTCCACAAAAAGTTTTTCTTTTGATTTCTCCCATATGCAGATATATCCGCTCGGGATTTTTGCCCAGAGGTTACCTGAGGAAAGAAGCTTTGTTTCCTTAATTGTTACCCTTGTTCCCGCATTTAAAAATGCTTCGGCATTATTCTTTTTGCAAACTGCATGCTTTTTGCCGTCTGCGGTTAAATCCTTAACCTTTTTTCTGCCCGTTGAGGTACCCCAGCCGTTATAAACGCCTCTGACATTTTTAAGAGTATAGTTTGCAGGCTTGACTGAAGGGACTGAATTCTTTTTACTAATCATTTTCTGAGGCTCGATATATTCAATCCAGGGACATTTACCCCAGTTTTTCCAGTTCCTGTCTCCAAGCTTGGTTTTAACAACACCCCAGTTGTGTCCCCTTGCTTCGATAACATAACCGTCGCCTATGTAAACGCCGACATGACCGTTCATAAAGACAAGTATGCCTTTTAAATCGGGCATTGATGAAATCGCGCCCTTTTCTTTGCATTTTTCAAGCATTCCGTTTGCCGAAACATCCTGACTCATTTTATAGTCCGGAAGCATATCCTCGGCATTATCGCACCAAAGATAGCCCTTGATTAAACCAACGCAATCGTGCACCTTGATGCCGATCTGACTTGTCGGGCACGCCCACTGATAATGAGCGGGATACTGCTTCTTTTTTGCACTGTAAAGCGCGGTTGTTGAGCGCTGACCGAATGTTCCGTACCAATAGGGCTTGCCGAGCTGAGCTTTTGCATACTGAACCAATCCGATATTTGTTTTATCCATTTATTTTCTCCTCTCCTTCGCCATTTTCCTTTTGCTCGTTGAGCTGCAGCAGAATGTTTCTCAGCTTTTGAGGAATCGGAACAAATTCCGCTGCATTTTCGATTATCGAAAGTCCTTCGTTGCAGATAAAGAAAACAATAACAATTTCTCTTATAGGAACAGAATTATTAACTGTTTTCTGAATGATTACCGAAAGAGCAACAATAATCAATATTAAAATCTTTTTCAAAAGTCCTTTGAATCCGAGTTCGCTTGAAAGCGATTTGATACATATACCCTTGATTATCCCCGTTATGTAATCAAGAACAACAAGAGCAATCAACGCTTTGAGCAGCATATCGAATCCGCCGAACATATATGTTAAAACACCGCCTATCAGCGATGATATAACGCTGAATATGTTAAAAGCTTTCATTTTTTCTCCTTATAGTGTTATATCTGCAAGCTGTTCCCAAGAACCACTGCCGTAAAAATACTGATGGTAGGTCGTTCCGCTAACATAAATCCAATAGGTTTTGGTATCGTCAATATCTGTTGTGGGAAGTTCATCCACGATTAATCGGTATTCATCAATATTGACACCAAGTAAATAGAGCGTTGCAAGGTTTTCCTGAATTGATTTGAACGTTGCATACGTTATCTGTGACCAAGTTGAATTACCCTGATAATTTGAAACAAGGGAATAAGGAACATAGATTGTTCCTCCGCCCCCGTTTCCCGTTAAAAACGGCGTGTTTGAAAAAGTGTTTGTCGATGTTAAAGTAACGATTCCGCTTGTTCTTCTTAACACTATAAAATTCAGCGCAGAACAGCCATTGAATGTGTTTGTTGATGAAAAACTGCTTAAAACAGGAAAATCAAGATAGTTAAGCTGTGTACACCCTCTGAATTGTTCAGTCTGATTGAGCGTTGTCAGCTTCGGGAAATAAGCTCTTTTTAATCCCGTGCAGCCGTAAAAAACTCTCTGCGACATTGAAGTTACTGCTCCGAAATGCGCTGACTTTAACGCAGTATAATTATAGAAGCAACGTTCTCTCAGCGTTGTGACTTCATCATTTACCAAATCGATGGCGGCACCGCTTAATTCACCGTTAAACATAGTGTTATCATTCGGCACAGCCATGTCAGCCGTTGCATAGTCCGTAACATCAACTGTACCGTTTTGCGTAATTTGAATCGTTCCTGTCGGCGTTGTTCCACCGCCGAATTTTTTATCACTCGGACAAATCATTCAATCACCCCTCAATCTTTATCGTTGGTATAGTTATTGCAACAGGCTCGCTTGCGAAAATCTCAATACCGCCCTGTACGGTGTTGCAGTCGGGATATACCTCGTCAATCTGCTGTCCCCAGACGATATAAGCCCAAGTGTTAATCGTTACGCCTGATACATCAATCGTTGCCTTGTACGGATAGTCAGCATAGGTCGGGATCTGTTCTTCTTCCCAATCGTTAATTGTAACAGATGTGTTTGTGATATAGCTGTTTTTTGGTTGATAGGTTGCCCTTGCCCTTGCTTCGCTTACCTTTTCTGCTCCCGTAAGGTCAAGTAATCTCCCCTCTGCAAACACGCCGTCTATTCCGTTATCCCTATGAGTATTTGCAGGCGTTCTGTTGCTTGCAAGACTTGTCCAAGTGAACACCGATAGTCCGTCTGAATGGCATTTATCAATATATTCCTTTGTTAATTCCTCCCGGCTTTGCTCAATGTTAAAACCTGCATTTTTGAGCTTAAACAAAACCTTGTAATCATCACTGTCCGAGGTGGGCGCAGTTGTATTACTCAAAACATTTTTTAAAACCAGTATTTTATCAGAATACTTTCTTATGCCCCAAAGATTTGCAATATTAAAACTGTTTATTATACAGGAGTTTTCTAAATTATGGGCTTTGATTTTCTGCACAATCGTGTAATAGTCACAGGAATTATTCTTTGTTTCAATTACAGGAACACAGCCGTATATTCTGCATATATCAAGAAACTCATCAAGTGATAAGTATTTATCCTCAACAGTTGTTGAGGTTCCTCTGATTTTTCTTGTCATTGCTTTAAGCTGAGCAAGTGTGAAATCAGCAACATTACCCGATGATGTTGATGTATCGTCAACGGTCAGATCGTGGTTACAAATAAAATCGCCGTCCGATGTCTGAACAATATCCGCTTCAAGTCCCCAGTATCCGCTTTTAGCAGATTCGATATATGCAGTTTTTGTTTCTTCTGCAACACCGCTTTGCGGGTCTCCTTTATGTGCAATAGTTCTGCACATCTTTTGACTTGTTGCTTTGCTTTCAGAATTCAGATTTTCAATATTTGATTTTATAAAATTATCGTTACCAACATCATCAATTCGTATGTTTTTAACCGAAACCGAAGCATTTGCAACAGGTGCATCAAATCCGACTGCAGTTATACCGATATAAGCAACCGCGTTGTTTTCACTAACAATAATTGCTTTTCCGTTATGAGTGTCTTTAAATGTTATTGCACTGCCGATAATGTCTTCGCTTGAATCATAGAGTTCATAAGCAAAATACAGTTTTGCGTTGTCAACCATATAGTCAAAAGTCAGCTTTTTGTTTTTGCCAAACGGCAATAGCTTTACGGGATGTGTACTATCCCGATAATAATATCTCGGTGCATATGTGCTGCTGAAGTTGCTTTCCGTTATTATATTTATTCCGTTTTCATTGAATGAATATATAGCTCCGCTCACATTTGGATATGTGTAATAGTAACCAGATAACAAGTCAATCTCGTCGCCGAAAATTCTCTTTATATCGGATTGAAGCGGTGCAGAGAGTTTTGCTTTGCTTATACCACCGTCTTTAACGCTTAGAACATCATTTGTTGCAACAATTGTCGTTCCGTCAACTGAGTATGTTCTGCCGTCCGCGCCTGTTGCACCGGTATCACCCTTATCTCCTTTATCTCCTTTGTCACCCTTGGGTCCCTGAGCGCCCGTTGCTCCTTTTGAGCCCGTGTCACCCTTTTCACCTTTGTCACCTTTATCTCCTTTATCACCTTTAGGTCCTCTCGCTCCGGTGGCTCCTGTGGCGCCCTTTGCGCCGGTTTCTCCCCTGTCGCCTTTCGCACCCGTAGCTCCCGTATCGCCTTTGTCTCCTTTATCACCTTTGTCGCCCTTTGCTCCGTTGGTGAGACTGGCTGTGCGCTGAGTTCCGTCGGAATCGGTAACTGATATTGTTGCACCCGATTCGGTTTGAGTTACCGAGGCTGATATATTTGAAGCAGCTGCACTTGCAGAGGATGCCGCAGTGTTTGCTGCGGAGGCTGCTGCAAGTGCTGAAGCAGTCTGCTGAGTCAACGCTGTGTATTCATTTGTTGATTGGACAGCTTCGCTGTAATCATCGGAAGGATTGACCTGAATAACAAATTCGGGTGAATAAAGAACCTGAACGATATCGCTTGTTCCGAGCGAGTTATTGCTGATTGCGTCAAGCGCGTCCTCAACATTGTCAACTGCTACAATGAGAAGCCTTGCATTAACCTCACCTGCTGCAGTGAGCGTCTGCTGAGTTAAGGTATATGAAACCTTGTTGCCGTTTATTTCACAAGCGTTATATAACATTGTTCCGTCGGGCTTTTTTGCAAATAAAACAGCGGTCAGCTCGCCGCTGCCGAAATCAAAGGGGTTTGAATCGTCGTTAATTGTTAATATGATTTCACGGGATTGCGCTTCGTTCTGATTTGCGTTAACAGTGAACTGAATGCCGTGCTTTTGCAAATCAAGCGATTTGCTGATTTTTGTTTTATTCAAATTATCACCCCTTCTTCTTTAGCTTTTCTTTGTAATAATAAACGTAGTAATACTTTTCGTTTTTATCAAGAGTTCCGTTTTCAACAAGATAGTTAAGCCAGTTAACAGCTGTGTTGAAGTCCTCGCCTCTGTTTCGCATATTAACGAATTTAAGAATGTTTTCATCGGGAACAAAGTTTGCCATCGGGTCGAACTTATCCTTCGAGCTTTTGCTTTTTGAAGAACTTCTGCGGCTGCTTGAACTTGAACTCGATGAGCGCGCAGGCGCAACATACTTATATTTTCTGTAGAGATTATTTGCAATATAGCCGGTGAGCTTATCCTCTTCAACAAGCTTGTTGAGATATTTTTTCATTGCCGTATTATTCTTCTTGTCCTTATAATCGGCACATTTGTTTTCGGCAATACTCTTCCATGTATCATATTTCTTGAAAAGCAAATCCTTGTTCTTGTTTTCGTTTTCAAGTTCAGTCTCATACTGCTTTGCCCAGAAGTCCCTGTTATCGCTGTATTTTCCGTAGTCAAAATCACGCTTATCGGCATATTTATTCTGCAGAGCGTCATATTCGCGCTGATATGCCTTTGCCGCATTGACATAACCTTCAAGTTCATCGTCCCTTGCAGATGCAGCAGTATCATACAGCTTTTTATATAAATCACTGTTTGCCTGATATGCCTGCTCAGCCACTTCCATGAATGCGGGCTTTGCATAATCGGCATTCTCCTTCATCTGAGCAATTCCCTGGCTTGCAACATCGCCTGCATAACTTGAGCCATAGCCTCCTGTGAGCTCTTGCGCCTGCTGCTGATTTGAAGCAATTGCAAGATTTGAAAGCGCATTGTATTCATCGGCAAAACGCCTGAATGCGGAATCGTTATTTGGCATATATTCAAAATCGGGATTATTTTTGATTTTGTTATAAATATTTCTCAGCTGTGTTTCATATGAATTGGAATACTGCGGAAAATGGTTGTATAAAGCACTGAGCTCATTGGCAGAAGCAACAAGTGATGCCGAAGGACTGTAGTCGTAAAACGTCTTGTTATACTGTTTTTTTGTTTTCTTTGAAACCGCCATTTCTATCCTCCCTTATACTGCTTCTTTTTAAGCTGGTATTCCTTTAACCAGTTAATCTGGTCGAGAGCGTTTTTGCCCTGGTTCTGATAGAAATTTCTGTCCGAAGAATATTTGTTATACTGATAGTTTCTCTCATTGCTGTAAGCATTATATGCACTGTTCATTCTCTGCGCCTTTGCATCGGCCTGCTTCCAGTAGGCATCGTTTGCGGCATTGTTCATATCGCGTGCAGCGTTATATTTGTCAAAAAGATTCTGCTGCTTGTATTTGTACATATTCAGTGCATTCTGATATGTTTCAGCTGCCTTATCCGAAAGTGCGGTAAGATAGTTCTGGTAGGCGTTTTGCGAAGCTGACTGCGCTGCAGATGAATTATATCCTCCCGAAAATGCAGCAGCCGCACCGAGTTGATTTTTCATAGCTCTGTTACCCTGGTTTGTATACTGTTCCTTGTATAGCTGAAAGAGCTTGTCTTTAACAGGGTCATAGCTGAATTTTTCCTGTTTCATTACATCCCCGAACAAAGTTTCGACATCACTCAGATACTTGCCGTATCCGTTTTCAGCAGCGTTTTGAAGCCAATCTGAATAATCATCGTATGCCGTAGAATATGCCGAGGAAAGACCCAGGGAGTCATTATATTTAAACTTTTCGAGTTCTTTTAGTTTTTTATTCGCTTTATCAAGCTTTTTTTCGGATGAAGTTTTTGCCATATTTCATCTCCTTTTGTTTATTGCAGATAGCACTCAGTTAGTAGTCAGGAGCTAAAACCTAACCCCTAACTCCTAACACCTAAATACTAATCTGCTTTTCTTCCCCGTTTGAATAAGTAACTTTTAATGTTCCGTCATTTAAACGAATATCCGTAACATATCTCTGTGCTTTTTCTTCATCACCGATTTTTGAAGGAAACGCAGATTCTATTGCGCCAACAAGAGTTTTAAGATATGAAAAAAGATAATCTGCTTTTCCGTTTGAAGAGTTTTTCATTGAAATTGCTGAGGGTTTTGGAAGATTAATCATCCGACATCGCCCCCCTCTCCAAGTATTCTTGAAATTGAAAAGAGTTTAACATCTCCGCTGCCTTCAATCTTTATTTTCATATGGTCGCACCGCACCGGAACAATCGGGATTAAATGCGTTTTAACTCCTTTTGCACTCATTTCTCCCCTGCGGTGCCATACTCCGTTGGAATCATACTGAATATAAAATGCCGCTTTTGCACGGTCAGCCATCTGCATTCGAATCTGAAAGCGCGAAAGATATTTGTTGTTTGGATATGAATATCCGATATTACCCGTTTCGCACATCCACTGAATTTCCTCTTCGCTTTCAAATTCCTCGTTTTCAAAAATATTGTTATCCGAAACGCTGTATATGCTGTTGTCATCTGCATTAAGATATATCAGCTCGCTGCCTGAATTGATAAACTCAAGCGCATGGGTATTATCTTCCCTGCTCCACAGACCGAGCTCGGTATCATAAACAAAAAGGTGGTATTCTCCCGAAGAATCCTGCATTGAAACATAGTATTTACTGCCCCTTGCTCCTGCCGAGGCGTTTTTATATTTCTCTTTGCCGAGCGCATCGGATATGACAACCGTATTTGCACCGTCAAAGGCAACAATTCCCGCAGAGGATTTGTAGTAGAGAATATTATCAATAACAGCAAGGCTTCTTTCGCTTCCTTTTTCAACACCGCGAAAATCGTTGACGGTTGTTACCGAATAGCTCATTCCATCCAGTTCGCCCGCATTGCTCGGATAGCTTCCGTTTATGATGTGAAGCGCGTTTTCCTTAAATAAATGAGGTCTTCCCATAAATGTAAAGCAGGCTGTAAAATCACCGTGAGTTCCGACATTAACTGCATATGAATCCGTTGCAAGACCGCTGTAGTCATAGAAATTATACGGGTCACCGAGCGCCGAGGCATATATTTCATGTCCGTCCTTACTGCACGCCCAGATTCTGTTACCGCCTTCGCAGGCAAACTTAATATCGGGGCATTTGCGTTTGATAACGGCTCTGTTAAAGCTTCCGTTAATATAGCTGGCGCCGTTGCTGCTGTGTTGATAGGAATAAAAAATATGAAGATGTCCCGCAGCAATTATGTAGTCGGTTGTTGAGGTGATTCCGAGGTCGGAATCGCTTTCAATTGTTCCTTTTTTAATTATTTTGAGATTTGTTTCAGTCTTTTTATTGCCGAAAATTCCGCTTTTTGATGAGGGATGGGTATACATACCCTCATTGACTATTGAAAAATAATTAACCGAAACTGTATCCCCTTCTTCAAACGGCGCAAAGGTTGTACTGTTATTCTTTGAATAAAGCATTACATATGTGTTTTGATTAACCCAAAGAGATTCATCCTCAATGTAGTACTGAATCTGTGAATCCTGAACGCGGTAGCTTTCACCAAGCTCAATCGGAACATATTCAGCTGCGCCGTCACTTTTGATAACGGTTTGGATACTAAGAACCTGAGCTGTGCTTTCGGCTTCAACCTTTTTTACGGGAATGCTCTGTGTATTCTGAGTTTCATAAATAACGCCATCAGGAAAAGTGCATATATATGAGCCCATATGAAAACAGTCTCTGAAAGAGGTGTTATTCCTGTCAAAATACGCGCATTTTTCAAGGCTGAGCGGTGTCTCTGAATCACAGCAAATCGGCTCATTTCCATTAAAAATCCAATGACCTATTGCGGTATTATCTGAGCTAATCGGGTTAAGTGAATAAAGCTTGTTTTCAAAACAGCAAAGCCCTCTGATAAGTGCAGACTTATCGGCACTCTGTGAGTTTTCAGCAGAAATCGAAACGCTTTCACTTATCTGCTGAACACTTCGCTTTTCTCTCGTGCTTGCGGCAGGATAGTAATCCGAGGTCATATTCTTCTGTGTAAACCATTCGCCGTCGGATATACGAATATTGCGGTTATAGCCTCTGAATTCATCGCATGTTTCTTTATATGTCGGCTGCTGAATTAATTTCGGTAATCTTATTTCATCAACCCCTTTCTGAATATGCTTAAATGTTAAAGCTGACAGTATCAGCCGTTTTATGATTGCGGTTATACCATGAATAATAGTTATCATAATATGCTTCAAACATCTGCAGTGCGTTGTTATATGCAACTGTTTCTCTGTTTGAATAAGCAACGCTTTTTTCAATAAAAAAGCGGTATAATTCACGGAACATAAACGGAACGAGAAGCGTTTTTGAGCCGTTTGTCTCACTGTTATACGGGGTGAATCCGGTAATTTCGGGATTTTCTCTGCTTTTGATTATATTTTCAAAAACCAGCTCATCAAGCTCACTAATCCACGCAATCTTATTCTCCCTTGAATAGTGATTGGGACACTGCTCATCAAAATATGAAATAACCTCATCAAGTGTTACTTTTTTCATATTAATCACGCTCTTGCTCTGTTTCTTATAAGCTCTGCTTCGGACTGCGCGTTCATAACTGCATATGCATATGCTGCGGGAACTTTAACACGCTTTCCCATCGGAATGAGCATTGCAACGCCGTTGACCGAACAATAAAACTTATCGTTTTTCTCGTTTGAACGGTCAAGAGGAATATATACCTCGAGCATATCGTCTTTCTTTTTAGCCATAATTATCTCCTTTCACAACCGTATAAGGGGAAGTCCCCTTATACGGCTTTTAACTTAAAAATTAGTTAGTAGTATCCGTTGCGCTGAATGTTGAAGCTGTTTCAAGGCGAACTATTCTTTCGGGATAGAGCACCTTTGCAGCTGTTGCGAACTTATAGCCTACGGTTGAGCGCTGGTCGAGCGGGTCGGCTGTTCCGCCTGAGCCCTTGCCCTTAACAATCATTTCCATACCTGCACCTGCGGGGTCAACAACGCCCCATGCGTCCTTACCGAAAATGTAGGTTGCATAAACGGCAACACCGCTGTTTGTTGAGGAATCGCTGCCGTCCCATACCTTTGCATTTGTGCTTTCAATAAAGCGAACACCGTGAAGCTTGCCGATTTCACCGTTGTAAATTTCCTCGGGCTGTGCATACTGGTGAGCATTGAGCCATCCCTGACTCTCTCTTAAATCCATTGCAACTGAAGGATGAATGATTGCAATATAGTCGCCGTTTATTTTCGGCGCCTTGTTTTTCTTGAGCATTGTTACGATGTGGTTAATAAGAGTAGGTGTGATTTTGCAATCAGAATCAATGCCCTGGGTTGTTACGGTTGTAACGCCCTCAGAGGTTGTTGAAACGGTTTTCCTTGCAGTTACTGCAGTTCCGTTTGACTTTGGAGCGTAAACAACATTGATACCCGTTGAAACGTCGGAATCAATAGCGTCGCGGATTACAATATCCATTGTCTCAGCGCCTGCTGCGGCAAATTCCTCAGTTGCTCCGAGAATAACATCATCAACATATGTAAGCTCAAGAACATCCGAAATCTCCGCATAGTCACCGTACTGAGAAACAGTTGCAGTGATATTTGTCTGACCGAGCTTTCTTCCGTCGGGAGTTACACCTTCCTGAAGAGTTGCGGTTTCAGCAGGAATTGTGTCCCACTTTCTCCATTCAACAGTTTTACCCCTGCCCTTGGGAAGCGGAGTCTTTTTGCCGAACTGAGCAAAGAACTGCTGGCTTCTTGCATTTTCAAGAAGTTCGTTATCATAGTAGGTTTTCATGCCGTGAGTGAGAACATTGTCATATCCGCCGTTACCGTCGCTCACCTGCTGATTTGTTACATTTGTGTTGCCGACACCCGTTGCTCCGGATGAATAAGAATTTCCGCCGTAGGTGTGGGCAAAAAGCTGAAGATTAAGTTTTTCCATAAAGTCCTCCTGTTATAATCGGGTGCGGGCAGAGCCCGCCCTCAATTCCTCATTCCTAATTTCTAATTCATAATTATTAAAGGAATCTTCTGAAGTTTTCCGCCGAAACCTTTTCTCCCCTGCTTACCGCAGCTTTGATGAGCTTTCTCTGCTCGGGTTTCAGCTTAGTTATATCATCAATTATTGCCGATGCCTGATGGGAGGATGTTCCGTTTTCACTCGGGCGGTTTGCGCGCGCTGTTCTTGCATCTGCAATTTCCTGCTTTGCCGTTTTATATGCATACTGCATTGCTCCGCCCATAATTTCATCTTTGTGAATAACGGTGAATGCGCTTTCAACGTCAACTCCGCTGTTTAAAAGACTTCTGAAAAAATCGCCCGTTTTTTCATTGGTGGATTCATATTCAAAATCAAAGTTCGGATATTTGAGTTTCATCTCGTCGGCTTGACGCAGCCATGCGTTGAACTGATTCTGAAATTCTTTTTCAATTCTGATGTTTTCAGGCATTCTTTCATTTTCTGCTGCACTGATTATTGCTTCTATGTCCGAAGGGTCTTCGATTGAAAACTTTTCGGCAAGAATTTCAAAAACAGGCTGCAGCCTTGTTTTAAACTGCTCGTTTTGAGCAAGTTTTTTGTTGTTTGTTTTGAGTCTTTTTGAAAGGGCACTTTCGAGCGCGGACTGATATTCGGCTTTGTATTCACCGCTTATCATATTCAAAAATTCCTCGCTCTTATCTCTCTCATCAAGAGATTCTTCGCCCTCGCGGGCGTTTTCGTCAGAAGCGAACTGACTTGATGAAGCTATTAATTCATCACTGCTGTTTGCATTTGCCATACCCTCGGCAGAAGGCTGGACATTGCTGAAATTTTCATTGTTCATATTGAACTCCTTTATGTTAAATTCTGTGGTAGGTCACGACCCTCGTCAAAACACATTTCGCGATTGAAACATTTTGCCGGCAAAACGCTGTGAATCGCTTCATATGTTTTTCCTCTCAAATCAAAATTTCGGCAAGCCTGCTTTTTGATTTGGGAAATTATAAAACTGTTTGCTGCTGAATATTTGCATTACTCTGAACTATGGATATAATGTCCTGCTTATGTTCAAAGTCCATCATTTTCAGGCAGGCAAGCGCCTGCTGAGCATTAACAGGGTCAAAGAAGCCGTTGTTATAAAACTGAAGTGCAAGCTCATTTTGCGACATCTTGCTGTACGGCGATGATTTCTGCGCCGAAACATCAATATCAAACTGAGGAAGTCTGAAATAGGTTTCACCCGTTATTGAATTGGTCTCTTCTCTCTGAACAAGTCCGCGATTGTCGTAAGTATCAAAATTCTCTGTGCCGTCCTCACCCACAATGCGGACATATCTTGGCTCATCATAGAACTGGCGCATACGCTCGATTACCATATATATCAGCTTTCTGTATGCCCTATAGGTACCTCTGAGGGCAAGCCTGCTGCCTTTTGAGCCCGTTTCAATAAGCTGTGAGATTGCAGAGGCGGCAGTAACACCGTTGGAGGTGCTTCCCGTACTTACATCACTGTTTCCGCTTGTCTGCTTAAGCTCAACAATTTTGCCCTCCCTTGCGCTGTAAACACCGGAATCAAGCTGTTTAACAGATATCTGGCGCAAATCTTCCTCGCCGAGATTTCCGTTTGTTTTAACAAGGGGATTTTTCCAGTTGAGAAACTCCTCGGAATTAACTCCCGAATCGTTTCTGATAAAGTATCTCGGGCGAGCACACATAAAGGCATTCTGAATTATTGCCTGGTCGAGCTTGTCTATATACTCCTGTGGTGACTTGCAGACATCAATATAACCGAAGCCTGCAATTGTTCCTTCCATCTTGAAAAGCGTGTCAACAACAAACGGGTATTCTCCGTCGTCATAAAGTCCGTTCGGATAGTTTTCAGGCTCGTTTTCGGTTGATAAGAGCACGCTTGTGTTGACAAATTTGCAATAGTGAAGAATTCCGTTTTTCTTGTAGTACCAGTCAATAACTGCGCTCTTGTTCTTTGTGTCAGGCTTGTCCTCATAAAGATACTTCGCTGAGGTCACATCTTCCGATGTATCGAGTTTTATATCGGGATATGCTTCCTGAAGGACATCATTATCAACAAGTGTAACCGTAAAAATATTACGGCTTGCCTGAATATCTTTTATCCCCGGCTCCCAGTAGATTGAAAGAACATCTATCGGCTGAATATCGATATCGTCCTTTTCCCTGTTCCAGAAAACGCCCGTTATGCCCGTTCCGTTTTTTATCTTTGAAAGGGCAATGTCCATATATGTGCTTTCGTAATCGTTTGCCTCAATTATCATCGGAAGAATGTTCTTGATTCGCTGTGCTTCCTTAACATCTTCGGCATTTCTTGCTCTTATATGGGGTTCGGGATAGTTATCGCTGTAGTCGGCAAGCTTGTTCATAATTGAATTAAACAGCCACGCCGAAGTCGGCTCGGTGTCCTGCTTTTCACTGCGGATGCTGTCCCAGTGGCGCATTTTCCACCACTCTTCATTATCAATAACCCTGTTATCGAAATTTGCTTTTTTGGCTTTGTACTCATTGAGGGTTTCAATAGCCGCCTTCAGCTCGTTTTCACCGATGACGGCTTTGTTCTTTTTTTCTTTTTCCATAATCTCTCCTTTAGTTTATTGACTTAGAAAAGCGAGAAACGACGAACTCGCAACTCGCAACTTAGCTTTTAGCTAAATTCAGCGGGTCATTTCTCATATCGGGCATAACCTTCGGCTTTCGGGGCGCAACAGTATATTCCATAAACCCATATCTTATTGCGTCGTAGATATGGTCTTCGCTCTCGGTGTTGATATCCTCAACTTTCTTTTCATCATAAACAAGCGCCGGAAGCGTTCTGATTGTATTTTTGCAGGTGTTGAACACCTGGAATAAGCACTGTCCGTTTTCATCAAAATGCATTCTGTAATGGAACTGCATAAGTCCGCTGAGACGGTCATTTTTACCCGGTTTGAAATGAATATAATACGGATGCTTTTCCATAACTCTTGCAATACTCTCCCCTCTCGACTTATCCCAGATTGACGGGTCGGCTATTCCGAAAACATCACGCTCTCTGAGTTCGGGAGAATTCTTTTCAATTTCTCTGATATTCTGTGCAATTGCCGACGGCTCTAGCCTTGCTCCGTTGTTAGGAGTACCGTTCCAGCCGTAGTATTCTTTTATTACATAGCACTTTCCCTCTTCATCAAACGCAAGCCACAAAACTGCAAAAGGTCTTGAATAGCCGAAATCAAAAACGCGCACAATCTTCCAGTTATACGGAATTTCAAAGGGATTTATAACATGAGTCCAACGCCCGTCATCATAGTGAAACGGAACATTCTGCCACTCGCTGAAAACCTGGCCGTCGAAACCGTCCCATGAGCCGAGGAGCAACGCCTTTTTCTCCGCATCAGGAAGCGCTGCAAGAGTTGCAAGATATTCGGGGTCGTTATCAAGCAGAGCTTTGTTATCGAAAACCGTTGCGGGAACAAATATTCTTCTCTTAGCTATCTGTATTGTTTTCCCCTCGGGTGTTTCAATGCTGTATTTTGTTTCTATCGGCGTCAGGGGCGGTGCGGGCGTTATGAATCTCTCCTTAACCCAGGCATGACCGACTCCGCCAGGGTTTGCGGTAGCACGCATATAAACTCTTGTATTCGGTCCCGTAGGTCGGTTACGGCTCATAAGATACATATACTGCGAATAGGTAAAATGAGTCAGCTCGTCGAAGGCAATAAAATCATAGGGCTTTCCCTGGTAGTTATACTTATCCTGCTCATGCTGCATATGCCCGAAAAAAAGCCTTGCGCCCGACGGAAACAGCCATCTTTTTTCGCCTGAGTTATACTTTGCTTTCGGAAATATTTTCGGATAGAGCTCAAGCGACCTTGTTATCAACGCTTCAAGCTGGGGATAGGTTCTTCGGAAGGTTATTCCCCTGTAGTTCGGAATATGTACCTGGCGAAGGGGCTCAATAAGAATTGCGTCGCTCTTTCCGCCGCCCGCCGCTCCGCCGTACAGGCATTCATATTCCCTTCTCTTCATAAATTCAAGCTGTTTGGGCTGGGGCTTCCATACAATTTCAGACACTTTCTTCTCCTTCATAAACAACATCCTCATCTTCATCTTCTTCATCAAGAAACGGAATCAGAACAACGCCTGTTTCACTGCTTTCATCGCCAGATGAGCTTATTTTCGCCTTAACAAGCTGCAGCCTTTCATTTGAAATTCGAACACTGTTTTGCTCCTTATATGTAGGAAGGTCGTTTAAATCACGCTGAACTGCAGTCAGGGTTTTGAGAATTGTTGAAATGTTTTTAATATCGTTTATGCTCAGCTCCTCCTCATACAGCTTTGAATAGAGCGACTGTATGGATTTATCGGTTGCTTTCTGAAGAATGGAGAGCTTTTTATCCTTCGATAAATCGGAATTCATATTCTTTTTTCTCTTTTTGACCCATTCATTTTTCTTTGCCTCTTTTGCAATGACGGAATATGCAACACCGTATTTTAAAGCGAGCTTTTTGTAGCTCATATCAGGATTGTTAATGTATTCGTTCATTGCCGAGTTAATATCAAAGCTCACAATATCCTCCTTTTATCATTAATCAGTTGTACTTTTCGTTAGCAACGCAGAATATAGGGCATTTGCTGTATGTGCTAATTTCCATACAATAGCTGTTTTGCCATTCTTCCTTTATAAATCGGCTTTTAAATGCATGGCGTATGTAGGATTCTTTACTGCAACCCTCACAGCTTATTGAATTATAGTTATCGCTTTTAAAAAAAGGACATTTAATCTTTTTCCAGTGAGTCGGAATGTTTACGCTGTATCGTTTGTCCACACTATTCTCCTTTCGTCAAATAACGCTTGTTTTTGCACAAAGCGCTTATTATAATGATGAAAACTTATATCATCTGATATCACTGCAGTATTTTTGCATTGCATTTTATCCCCTTTCGATACGATTCGACAAATAATTGCGTATCGTAACTAATTAAGTAAAAAAAATAGTAATATCCTGGGGAGGAATGTCGAGAATTGAAGATAATTTGCCCGCTTCGATGATATCAAACGCACTTCTGCCATTCATTTTGTTGCTAAAAGCAGATACAGAGATACCAATTTCCTTTGAAAGCGAAAAATAGCTCAAATCTTTCTCTTTGATTCTTCCCTTGAGCTTGTTCAGTGGATTCATACTATCACCACCTTTTATTTCGTTTCGCAATTAGATAATAGCACATCAAAATTCATTTGTCAATACTTTTCGCAATATTTTTTGAAATTTTTTTTGCAAAGTTGTTGCTTTTGGTAATTCGATATGTTATATTATTAATAGAAAGTGATTTTGCAATGCGCAAAAACCTTTTCCGTTATCTTTTTTTCGCCCTGAAAGATAAACGGAACCACTCACAGGGCAGAAAGGCTAAGGCTGATAAAATGAAAAATACAGTTGACCTTAATGTATTTGCACAAAGACTATCACAGCTTATTGACACAACCGACGAAACAACATATTCAATCGGAGAGAAACTCGGACTGTCCGCTGCAACAATAAGCAGATACGCAAATGCGATTATGAAACCGAAGGTTCCGACAGTTATTTCGATTGCCAACATTTTCGGAGTTAACGAAGCTTGGCTGATGGGCTACGACGTTGAAATGAAAACCGAAGCAAATGTTCGCAAGATTTCCGATAAGGAGCTAAAATTTGCTCTTTTCGGCGGTGAGGTTACCGACGATAAGCTTGAGGAAGTCAAAAAGTTCGCAGAGTTCATTAAGGAGAGATAGTTTTATAAATCGGATTCCACTCATCCGATTTCTTGTACTATCAAAAAAGAGTTATTGTTTATTGAATGAGTATGTGTTTTAATAATTATGGAGAGTGGATATGACAGAAAAGATTGTGAATGAGATTGCATTAAAAAACAATATTGCCGTTATCGATTACCCTTTTGAAAAAATAAAAGCCTGCTCCATTGAAAACGGAAACAGGTATTATATTGGTATTAATGAAAACAGCTTTGAGAATAAGGCGCAGATAACAACCGCAAAAGCGCACGAGCTCGGTCACTGTATGACGGGCGCGCTCTACTGCGAGAGCTCTCCCCTGTTTACTCAGGAAAAATGTGAATACCGCGCAAACCGATGGGCAATCAGAAAATTCGTTCCGAAGAAAACGCTGATTGAGTATTTCAAAAAGGGTTATCAGATGTGGGAAATTGCCGAAGAAATGGAACTCACTGAGGAATTTCTGTGGATGGCGTATTATCACTATTTCCGATAGGAAATAAACTTGCGAAGCAAATATAACTTTTGCTTGCAAAAATATAACTGCGAAGCAATATTACTACGCAGTAATATAACCAAATCAAAAAACGGAGGGCGCTGCCCTCCGTTTTTGATTTAACATTTATTTCTTTGTTGTAACACTCTTCTTACTGCTCCAGCTTGAATAGTACTTTGTTCCGTTAACAGTTTTATAAGTGCGAATGCGGACATAGTACTTTTTCTTTGCTTTCAGGCTCTTAACCGTCTTTTTAAGCGTTTTTGTACTTGATACGGTAACTGTTTTGTTTGAGCTTGCAAAACTGCTGCTTGTACTGTACTGAAGCTGATAGCCCGTTGTCTGGGTTGCCTGCTTGTTCCAAGAAGCCGTAAACTGTTTCTTACCCGCTGTTACTTTTTTAAGGGTTGTTCCCTTCGGGTTAATCTTAAAGGTCTTTTTAACGCTTCCCGAGAACATACCGATACCCGTTATGGTTACAGTGGCAGTACCGACCTTAGTGTTATTCTGATAGCTTAACTTGTAATCAGTACCTTTTTTAAGGGTTATTCCGTTCATTTTGACTACAGGTGATTGATACTGAGCATTGCCGTTATAGGTCTTTGACTCAATACCGGTTATTTTGGCATTTGTAAGACTTGAAAAGTTGTAATGGAAATTTACGGTTTTAAGTATATCGTTGTAGCCGTTAGCATAATCGATTGAAATCTTTTTCCAATCCGATGAGGAGCCTTCATAGTAGATATCCGAAAGGCTTGTGCATTCCCAGAACGCACCTGATTCTATCTCAGTTACACTCTTGGGAATATATACGCTCTTTAAATTCGGGCAGACGTAGAAGGTATAGAATTCAATTTTTTCCGCTTTAGACGGCATTGCAAAGTTCTCTAATGCCGTGCCGCTGAAAGCCTGAGCCATAACGCTTGTTACGCTTTCGGGAATATTAATGCTCTTTAAGGCGGTACAATTCATGAATGCAAGAAAGCCTATTGTTTCAAGTCCGTCATTCAGAACAACGTCTGTTAAAGATGTGCAGTAATTGAAATCGGATGTTTCAATTTTTTTCACCTTTTCGGGAATAACAATCTGCTTTAAATCCGTACAGCGTAAAAATGCAGAAGTGCCGATTTTTGTTATGCTGTCGGCAAGCTCAACATCGGTAATGCCTGTTTCCATAAAACAGCAGCTGCAGATTGAAGTAACTCCGTCTTCAACCACCGCATGCTTAATTTCCTGACGGTAGTTATACCAAGGTCTGTTGGTGTGAGAGCCTCCCATATCATCGTTCATATCGCCCGTTCCGCTGAAGGTTAAGGTTGCAGTTGACGGTTCATAACTGTATGTTACATTATCCCCCCACAAGCCTGTTAATGAACAGAAGGTTGCGTCCGTCAAAGAGGTATTGGTTTCTTCCTCCGTTATTGTTATCTCATCAAACTGAGCACGGCTTCCGTTATAATAGAGTTTCTCTGTGTTATTACCCCAGAAAGCATATCTGTCTATTGTTTTAACTCCGCTACCGAGATAGATTTCCTTAAGATTTCCGCTCCACGCAAAAGCAAAGCTTTCAATAGCTGTTACACTGTCGGGAATATTGATTGATGCCAATGAGTTGCAATCTCGGAAAGCACCCGAACCTATAGTTTTAACACCGTCTTCGATTGTTATGGAGCTCAGCGCTTCAAATCCCGAAAATAGATTATTGCCTAATCTTTTAACAGTGCCCTCAACAATGATTTCCGAAACGGGTTTCTGAAGTATGGGCGATTTATTATATGAATAATCATAGGTTGTTCCCTTGCCCGATATGGTTCCTCTCTGACCGAAAGCGTCAAGGGTATACATAGCGTTTGCGCCAATCGGAACGCCCCAGGAGGTGTAGGGGTGCAAATCGGCATAATTCAGAATACCTACATTGTTATTTTTATTAACTTCTGCCCATTCCTCCTCGGAACCGCTGTAGAAAATGTCGCAAAGCGAGGTGCAGCCCTTAAAAACATCGCTGTTAATTGTTTTAAGAGATTTAGGAATTGATATGTATTTAAGATCGGTACAGCCTAAAAAGGCGTTTGCGGCAATATATTGCACATTCGATGGAATTCTGAATTCTTTGAGCTTTGAACAATTTTCAAAAGCATTTGCATTAATATATTGAATTTCCTCTGAAAGATCGCCAGGATAATCAATTCTTTCAATCTTGGAACAGTTCATAAACGCGCCGCTGCCGATTGTTGATAAATCCGTTGCGTTTTCAAGATAAACTGTTTCAAGATTACTGCATCCGCAGAAAAGTCTGTCGCCGATGCTTGTTACGCCGCCTGCGATATAGACGGAAGTTATTGAAGTGTTATTATAAAACGGTGACGGATTGGGCGAGCCCTGGGTGTAGTTGTACATCGCACCGCTTCCGTAGATATAAAGCTCTGAACCGTCAAGGTTATAGTACACATTTGATCCGATTGCAGCGGTATACTTTTTCCATATTGCATAAACGGTTGTGTGGTCGTTCACATCAACAGAGTTTATTATTTCATCGCCCGACTGGGTAAGCGACCAACCGACGAATTTATATCCGTCCGCCGCTTTGTAACCAGTTGTTGCAGGCAAAACATATTTTCCGCTGACATTATTGATTACCTGAGACGCCATTGATGTACTGCCGTGATTGTAGTTCGGATTAAGAACAAGAGTATATGATTTTTTACTCGGGCTTACAGCCTCACGGCTCGGTAGATAGTTACCGTTTGAGGTTGCAATTACGGTAAAGTAGTATCCGTCCTCAACAGTCAGGGAGGCGTCGTTAAAATCCCACTCTGTTGCGGAAGTATGAATCTGACGGCGAAAGCTGCCGTCTTCTCTGTACAGTTCAACACGGTACTCATCAGCATTTTCAACAGCTTCCCATTTACATGTGTTGCCCTCCCATCTCAGATAGTCGGGTGCGTCCAGTGTTTCATACGGGCTGACATATTGGAATTGACCGTAACGGCTTCTTTTAACAATCTGTTTTTCTCTGTACCAGTTGTTACTGTCGCCCATCCAGAAAATCTGGGTATGAGGGTCAATTGTATCAAAAGAATAGTAGCCTGAGGGGAATTTTTTTTCAGCCATCGTCGTGGCAACCTCCACGCTGTTATCCTTTTCACAGGGTGTGGAAATATTCTTAAACTGGGTGGAGTATCTGCCGTTGGTCATATACACGTTGATATCAACATATTTTGTATCCTCGGCTTCGTCGTGTTTGAGCGGAGGCTCTCCGAACGGACGGCTGAAATACAGAATTCCGTTTTCATATTTAGCATCGTAATCCGGATAACTGTAGTTGTATTCCTTGTCAATTATCGGCTGAGTTGAGCCGTGCCAGAATTCATACCAGGTCGGTATTGCATTTGCTGTAAACGGCAGCGCCGAAACAGCGGTTATTATCATAAGAAATGATAATATTACGGATAATGCTTTCTTCATAAAAATCATCCTTTCAAATAAATTTTTTCATTTTAATTATAACAATTAATTTTACATTTGTATATCAGCCAAAAGAATGATTTTTAACTACCCACTACTCACTAAAATAAGCCGTGCGCAGCACCCAAGCACTGACCACTGACCACTGACCCGCTGCCCACTGATAGATTAAAAGGTGCCTTTCGGCCAATGTCATTAAGTTAAGAAAAACCTCACACAGAAAATGTGTGGGGCTTTTTCTTTTTGCAAAAAAAGTAAAAAAGTTTTCAAAAAAGACTTGACA
>CAJOEV010000019.1 GCA_905233545.1 uncultured Eubacterium sp.
TTTGCCTTGTCTTACACAAAAATCTGAATTTTTGAGGTGCGAAGCAATTTTGAGATAGGAATTTTTCGTTAGAACAATGAACAAATAAGGGTTAAGGCTGACGCCTTAATCCTTATTTTGAAGCAGTTATAGCGGAAAATAACATTTCAAAATCTGTTAAATCCCTTAGTTACCCACCCTTTCGAGTTGGCTTTTTTAGTTGCAAATGGTAAGTGGCAAGTGAACGGTAGGGGCGATTCGTGAATCGTCCCTACAACCTAAAACCTAACACCTAAAACCTAACACCTAACACCTGATTACACTTTCGTTTCACAGTATAAACAGCGGTATGTTCCCTTGCTGTCGGTGAGCTTGAAAACATGGTCAATCGCCTCGTTATTGCATATACAGCGCGGATTCGGACAGCGCACAACATTGGTGAGCTTCTGCGGTAGGGAGAGCTTTTTCTTTTCTATCCTTTTGCCGTCTTTGATGATGTTCACTGTTGCATTCGGGGCAATAAAGGCAATCAAATCGAGGTCAAAATCAATGAGTTCATTGATTTTGATAATGTCTTTTGATTGCTGTTTTTTTGATTTTGCATTGGTGATAATTGCAACCTGACACGAAAGCTTTGAAAGTCTGAGCACTTCATAAACGCTCATTGCCTTGCCTGCGGGAATATGGTCTATAACATATCCGTTTTCAATTGAATCTATATTCAAAGCAAATCACCCCATTTCAGCAGTGTTATAATCAGCGCCATTCTTATGTATTTTCCGTTGAGCGCCTGTTCGAAATATTTAGCTCTTGGGTCATCGTCAACCGCCGTTGAGATTTCGTTTACTCTCGGCAGCGGGTGCATAATCGTCAGCGATTCTTTCGCATTTTGCAGTTTTTCTGTATCAAGAACAAACGCGTCCTTATGCTTTAAATATTCCTCTTCCGAGAAGAAGCGTTCGCGCTGAATTCTTGTCATATACAGAATATCGAGCTGGGGCATAACCGCCTCCATCTTTTCAACCTCGGCGTATTCGCAGCCGCTCGGCTCGAGCACATCTGTTTTTATATATTCGGGAACCGAAAGCTCTTTCGGTGAGATAAGAATGAATTTAACATTCTTATATCGGCTCATTGCCTTAATCAGCGAATGAACAGTTCTTCCGAATTTCAAATCACCGCACAAACCGACTGTGAGATTATCAAATGTTCCCTTCTCTCTGAATATTGTCAGAAGGTCGGTCAATGTCTGTGTCGGGTGAGCGTGTCCGCCGTCGCCCGCATTGATAATCGGCACTGTTGCCTTCTGAGCTGCAACCCGAGGCGCACCCTCAAGAGGATGGCGCATTGCAATAATATCCGCATAGCAGGAAACCATTCTCGCGGTATCTTCAACGCTTTCGCCCTTGCTTGCGGAGGATGAACCTGCTTCCGAGAAGCCGAGAACATTGCCTCCGAGCTCCATCATTGCTGCCTCAAATGAAAGGCGCGTTCTTGTGCTCGGCTCAAAAAACAGCGTTGCAAGCTTTTTCCTTTTGCAGATATCAGCGTATTTTTCGGGACTTTCAATAATATCCTCGGCGAGCGCAATAAGCTCGTCTATTTCTTTTAATGATAAATCCGTTGTGTCAAGTAAATGTCTCATTCTTTTGCTCCGTTTACTGCAAGATAATTCTTGATTCTTTCAACATTTTCGCGGTTGCTTTCGTCCTCTTCAAGATATTCTATGATATCATAGACATCAACAACCGAATATACGGGAAAGCCGTATTCTTCGCCGACCTCAGCCATTGCCGATTTTTCGGTTTTGCCCTTTTCCTTGCGGTCAACCATAACGAAAACTGCGGCAACTTCGGTATCTTTAAGCGATGAGAGAATTGCCATGCTCTCGCGAATTGCAGTTCCCGCTGTTATAACATCCTCAACGATAACGATTTTTTCGTTTTCTTTCGGAGTGTAGCCAACGAAAACACCGCCTTCGCCGTGGTCTTTTTCTTCCTTGCGATTGAAGAAAAACGGAACATCAAGCCCGTTTTTTGCAAGTGCAACGGCAACCGAAACCGCAATCGGAATGCCCTTGTATGCGGGACCGTATAAAACGGTTTTTTCTTTTCCGATTTTTTCAAAATATGCCTTTGCGTAAAACTCGCCGAGCTTTTGAATCTGCTCGCCTGTTTTTATATCGCCCGCGTTTATGAAATATGGAATCTTTCTTCCGCTTTTTGCGGTGAAATCGCCGAATTTCAAAACGCCCGCACCTTCAAGAAACTGAATAAATTCTCTTTTATATTGTTCCATATTTCCTCCTGAAAATTAGGAATTAGGAGTTAGGAATTAGGAATTTTTGGTGCTGCGCACAGCATTTTATAATTAATTGTCCGAGCGCAGCGAGTAACCGCAATTCTTCATTCCTAATTCCTCATTCCTCATTATTACTGATAAACTCCTTAACGCATCTTCTGTACGCTTCAACGGGGTCACTCGCCTGAGTTATCGGTCTGCCGACAACTATATAGTCCGAGCCGATTTCCTTTGCTTTTTCGGGAGTTGTAACTCGCACCTGGTCGCCGACCTCGCCGTCTGCAAAACGAACGCCCGGAGTTACGGTTACAAACTCTTTTGAGCAGGCATTCTTAACCATGCCCGCTTCAAGCGGTGAGCAAACAACGCCGTCGAGCCCCGCTGTTTTTGCATTCTGAGCATATTTGACTATTGTATCCTCAATTGAAGCGCCTATAAGAAGCTCGTTTTGCATTCTTTCTTCGCTTGTTGAGGTTAGCTGAGTTACGGCAATAAGAATTGGTCTTGTGCCGTCCTCACGGGTTAAACCCTCAAGCGCCGCCTTCATCATATCAATTGTTCCTGCGGCGTGAAGATTTGTCATATCAACATCAAGTGCGGACAAAACCGACATTGATTTTTTAACTGTATTCGGGATATCGTGGAGCTTTAAATCAAGGAAAATCTTATGTCCTCTTTTCTTGATTTCTTTAACTATTGAAGGACCTTCTGCATAGAAGAGCTCCATTCCGATTTTAACAAAGGGCTTTTCCTCGGAAAACTTATCGAGGAAATTGAAGGTCTTTTCTGCACTGTCGAAATCGCAGGCAATTATAACATCCTTACCCATCAGTCAACCACTCCTATTATATCTGATATTTTTTCTATGCCGAGCTTTTCGCATTCCTTCGGAAGCTCGGTTATTATATTTTTGCATGCATAGGGGTCAACAAGATTTGCCGCGCCGACCTGGACGGCGGTTGCCCCTGCCATCATCATCTCAATAACATCCTTTGCGCTTGAAACACCGCCGCAGCCCATAACGGGAATATTGCAAGCCTTTGCAACCTGGTATACCATTCGAACTGCAACGGGAAATACTGCATCGCCCGAAAATCCGCCCATTTTGTTTGCAATAACGGGCGTTCTTTTATTAATATCAATTCTCATTCCGAGAAGCGTGTTTATAAGGCATATACCGTCCGCGCCCGCTTCTTCGCAGGCTTTTGCGATTGAAACGATATCGGTTACATTCGGGCTGAGTTTAATAAATACGGGCTTTGTTGTAACCTTTTTAACGGCTCTTGTTACCTCAGCGGCACAGTCAGGGTCCGTTCCGAAGCTCATTCCTCCGCCGTGAACATTCGGGCAGGAAACATTAACTTCAAGTATTCCGACCTGCTCTTCCTTGTCAAGAAGTTCGCAGGTATAGGCATAGTCCTCAACCGAAAAGCCCGAAACATTTGCAATAACGGGCTTGTGGAAATACTCTTTCATTTCGGGAAGTTCGTGTTCAATAACATGGTGAACGCCGGGGTTCTGAAGTCCGACGGCATTAATCATTCCGTTTTTGCATTCTGCAATTCTCGGTGTGGGATTGCCGAAGCGCGCATCCTTTGTTGTTCCTTTGAATGAAAACGAGCCGAGAATATTTATATCGTAAAAATCTTTGAATTCCTTGCCGAATCCGAAGGTACCCGAAGCGGGAACAATGGGATTATCAAGTTTCAGTCCTGCTAAATTAACGGATAAATCTACCATACGATTTCCTCCCTTTCCAGAACTGGACCGTCCTTGCATATTCTCTTGTAGCCATTCTTTGTTTTGCACGAACAGCCCATACACGCACCGAAACCGCAGCCCATTCTTTCTTCAAAGCTGAACTGACCGCTTGTTTTTGCGGCTGCTTCGATTGCTTTGAACATCGGCATTGGTCCGCAGGTGTAGAAATAATCATAATCAACACTGCTCATCGCGTCGGTTACAAAGCCTTTTATACCGCAGCTTCCGTCAACGGTTGTAACTAAAGTTTTACAGCCGAGGGCTTTGAACTCATCCTCTAAAAAGACTTCATCCTTTGTGTTGAATCCGAGAATAACAGTCGGCTTCTGAGAATCGGCAATGAGCTTCTTTGCAAGCAGGTAAAGCGGAGGGACGCCGACACCGCCGCCGATAAGAAGCGGTTTTTTTGACTTTGAAATATCATATCCGTTGCCGAGTCCCGTTAAAATATCGAGTTCTTCACCCTGCTGCATTTCACTCATCTGCTCGGTTCCCTCTCCGACGACCTTATATATCAAACTGAGAGTGTTATCCTCGCAGTCGCAAACAGAAATCGGACGGCGCAGAAATCTGCCGTCAAGCTTGATATTAACAAACTGACCCGGTGCGGTAATCTTTGATGTATCGCCCTCAAGCTTCATCTTATAAACGTCTTTTGCAATTTTTTTGTTTTCAATAATTCTGAACATATTCATACAATCGGGTGCGGGCAGCGCCCGCCCGAAATTCTCCATTCTCAATTATCAACTCTAAATTCTATTCAGCGTCAATTGTAGACACGCCGAGCGTTATCTCCTCTAAAACATCAAGCAAAACGCGCACTGTATCAAGAGATGTGAACATGGTCACATTGTTATCAACTGCTGCACGGCGGATTGACGATCCGTCCGAATGGCTGTCGCCTGCATTGATATCAATTGTGTTAATAACATATGCAATATGTCCCTGGCGCAGAGCAACAAGAATTTCGTCGCTTCCGTCCTTTGAAAGCTTTCGGCGTACTCTTGTTCTTATGCCGTGCTCTTTAAGATATTTTGCGGTTCCTTCGGTTGCCTCAATATTAAAACCAAGCTCATAAAATCTTTTAACAAGTGGAAGCGCTTTAGGTTTATCGTTGTCGGCAATTGTAACAAGCACTGTTCCGTAGTTTGCAACATTGAGTCCCGAAGCCTGAATTGCTTTATAAAGCGCACGGTTCAGATGCTTATCATATCCGATTGCCTCACCCGTTGACTTCATTTCGGGTGAAAGGTAGGTATCCATTCCCTTGAGCTTACTGAACGAGAAAGCAGGCGCTTTAACATACCAGCGCTTTTTCTCTGCAGGATAAACTTCTGTGTAGCCCTGCTCTTTGAGGGAGTGACCTAAAATAACCTGAGTTGCAATATGCGCCATCGGAACAGAGGTTGCCTTTGATAAGAACGGAACCGTTCTTGATGAACGCGGATTTACCTCTATGACATAAACATCCTCTTTATCATCAGCAATGAACTGGATGTTATAAAGTCCGATAATGCCGATTGCTTTTCCGAGTTTAACCGTATAATCAAGTATTTTATCTTTAACATTCTGCGAAACCGAGAAAGTCGGATAGACCGAAATACTGTCACC
Organism: uncultured Eubacterium sp.; assembly: GCA_905233545.1. Classification (GTDB taxonomy): domain Bacteria; phylum Bacillota; class Clostridia; order Oscillospirales; family Acutalibacteraceae; genus Eubacterium_R. The sequence goes on from CAJOEV010000019.1 coordinate 5,653, forward strand.
CGAATGAACGCCCGTTCTTTCAACGTGTTCCATAATACCCGGGATGAAAACGCTTTCACCGTCGCATATAGCGTCAACCTCGAGCTCCTTGCCCATAATGTATTTATCAACAAGAACGGGCTGCTCGGTGTTTATTTCAACGGCAGTCTGGAGATAGTGACGAAGGCTTTCCTCGTTTGCAACAATCTGCATTGCGCGTCCGCCGAGAACGAAGGACGGACGGACAAGGACGGGATAACCGATTTCCTTTGCAACGGCAACACCCTCTTCAATATCGGTTACTGCAAGTCCCTTGGGCTGAGGAATCTTAAGTTCCTCCATAACCTTTTCAAAGCTGTCGCGGTTTTCGGCTCTGTCGATTGCCTCAACATCCGTTCCGATAATCGGAACGCCGAGCGCATCAAGCGGTGCAGCAAGATTAATCGCTGTCTGACCGCCGAGGGAAACAACAATTCCGAGCGGTTTTTCAAGCTCGATTATGTTCATAACATCCTCAACCGTCAGCGGCTCGAAATAGAGCTTATCCGAAGTCGTATAGTCGGTTGAAACGGTTTCGGGGTTGTTGTTGATAATAATAGCCTCATATCCTGCATCGCGGATTGACCAGATTGCGTGAACAGTTGAATAGTCGAATTCAACGCCCTGTCTTTTTTTCGCTGACAATGCTTTCGTTTTCTTCCTCATAGGTTGAGTAGAAATACGGAACATAGCTGTCAAACTCCGAAGCGCAGGTGTCTATCATTTTATATACGGGGAAAACGGAGTTCTCTTTTCTAAGTGAAAAAACTTCAGCCTCTGTCATTCCCCAGACTATTCCGATATATTTATCGGAGATGCCTATTCTTTTTGCATCCTTAAGGGTCTGAACGTCGCCCTTATTGTCTTTAAGCACCTTTTCAAACTCAACAATATTCTTTAGCTTATCAAGGAAGAACATATCAATCTTTGTTGCGTTATAGATTAAGTTGAGGTCAACGCCGTTTCTGATAAGCTGACCGATTGCAAAAAGTCTGTCGTCCGTTCCTGTTTTGATATAGCTTATAAGCTCGTCGTTCGAAAAGCTGTCAAATTTCTTATCATAGAGATGGCAAACGCCGATTTCAAGTGAACGAATGGCTTTGAGAAGACTCTCTTCCATTGTTCTTCCGATTGCCATAACTTCGCCCGTTGCCTTCATCTGAGTGTTTAATGTATTGTTTGCATCGGCGAATTTATCAAACGGAAAACGCGCAATTTTTGAAACAACATAGTCAAGCGTCGGCTCGAATGAAGCTGGTGTGTTTGCTATCTGAATTTCATCAAGGCGCATTCCAACAGCAATTTTTGCGCTGACTCTTGCAATCGGATATCCCGAAGCCTTTGAAGCAAGAGCAGAAGAACGCGAAACTCTGGGGTTAACCTCGATAAGATAGTAGTTAAATGAATGGGGGTCGAGCGCAAACTGAACATTGCAGCCGCCCTCAATTTCAAGCTCGCGGATGATTTTCAGCGCACTGTCGCGGAGCATATGATATTCCTTGTTTGTTAAGGTCTGCGACGGCGCAACAACAACGCTGTCGCCGGTGTGAACGCCGACGGGGTCGATGTTTTCCATATTACAAATGGTTATTGCGGTGTCGTTGGCATCGCGCATAACTTCATATTCAATTTCCTTGTAGCCCTTAATTGATTTTTCAACAAGAACCTGGTGAACGGGAGAAAGAGCAAGCGCATTTTTGAGCATTGCTCTGCATTCTTCCTCATCATCTGCAAATCCGCCTCCTGTTCCTCCGAGCGTAAATGCCGGACGAAGAACAACGGGATAGCCGATTTCCTCAGCAGCGCGCAATCCGTCCTCAAGCGTATTCGTTATCTCACTGGGAAGAACGGGCTCGCCGAGAGATTCACAGAGCTCTTTGAATTTTTCTCTGTCCTCCGCCCTTTCAATAGCTTCAAAAGATGTTCCGAGAATTTCAACATCACATTCTCTTAAAACGCCTTTTTTTGCAAGCTGAACTGCAAGATTGAGTCCTGTCTGTCCGCCAAGCGACGGAAGAATTGCGTCGGGGCGCTCATGGCGTATTATTCTTGCAACATATTCAAGGGTCAAAGGCTCCATATATACCTTGTCGGCAATATCGGTGTCGGTCATAATGGTTGCGGGGTTTGAGTTGATTAAAACAACCTCATAGCCCTCTTCGCGAAGCGCAAGGCATGCCTGCGTTCCCGAATAGTCGAATTCGGCAGCCTGACCGATTACAATAGGACCTGAGCCGATTACAAGAACCTTGTTTATATCAGTACGCTTAGGCATTTGCTTTCGCCTCCTTATCCATTAATTTTGTAAACTCATCAAAGAGATATTCGCTGTCTTGCGGACCCGGTGCACTTTCGGGGTGATACTGAACTGAAAACAGCTTGTTTTCAGGTGATTCAACGCCCTCTGCAGTGTTGTCAAGAAGATTGACATGGGTCATTGTCAGTTCGGTGTTTTCAAGTGAGGCAGTGTCAACCGCATAAGAATGGTTCTGAGAGGTTATTTCAAGCTTGCCCGTTTTCAGGTTCTTAACGGGATGATTTCCGCCCCTGTGACCGAACTTCATTTTGAAGGTTTTTGCACCGAGTGCAAGGGATATCATCTGGTGTCCGAGGCAGATTCCGAAAATCGGGAGCTTGCCTTTGAGCTGCTTAACAACCTCAATAACCTCGGTTACATCCTCGGGGTTTCCCGGTCCGTTTGAGAGGAACAAACCGTCGGGTTTCATGGAGAGGATTTCCTCGGCGGTTATGTTATAAGGAACAACGGTTACATTACAGCCCTTTTCGTTGAGCTTGCGAACAATGTTCATCTTAATTCCGCAGTCGATTGCAACAACATCGTATTTATGATTCGGTGTTCTTGAATACCAGCGTTTTTTGCATGATACTCGGGATACCATATCAGTCGGAATTCTGTAGTTAATCAGCATTTTATATGCCTTGTCAAAGGGCATATCCGCATCACAAATCATAACTTTCATGCTTCCCTCATCGCGGATAATTCTTGTTATCATTCGCGTGTCGACTCCGCTGATACCGGGAATATCATATTCATCGAGAACTTCGGAAAGTGTTTTTGTATATCTGAAATTCGATGGCAAATCATTGTATTCACGAACAATAAGACCGCCCATTGATGGAACTCTTGTTTCAAAGTCCTCGTCGCAAATACCGTAATTTCCGATAAGCGGATATGTCATACAAACCATCTGGTCGGTGTATGACGGGTCGGACAGTATTTCCTGATATCCGACCATCGAGGTATTGAAAACGATTTCGTTTATTGCGGTCTTTTCGGCACCGAAGCCGTAGCCGTAAAACTCTTTTCCGTTTTCAAGGATAATTTTCTTGTTATATGGCTTCATAAACGACCTCTCCTTCGCATATAGTCATAATATTTTTTCCGCAGAGCTCCCAGCCCTCAAAGGGTGTTGCCCTGCCCATGGATTTGAATTCATCGGGGTTAACCGTGAATTTTCTGTTTATATCAATCAGCGCTAAATCAGCCTTTTCACCAACAGCTATTTTTCCGCTTCCGAGATTAAATATTTCACGCGGTTTAACGCTCATAAGTTCAATCAGTTTTTCAAGGCTTATTATACCTCCTTTAACAAGCTTTGTATAGAGCACGGGGAACGCGGTTTCAAGACCGACTATTCCCATTGCCGAGCCCTTAAGCCCCTTGCTTTTTTCATCTTTTGAATGGGGCGCGTGGTCGGTTGCAACAACATCAATCGTTCCGTCAATAATGCCCTCAATCAAGGCTTGTCTGTCCTCGGCTGAACGCAGCGGAGGATTCATTTTAAAGCGCCCGTCCTCTTTCATATCCATATCGCAGAGGGTTAAATAGTGGGGCGCAGTTTCGCAGGTCACCTTTACTCCCCTTGCCTTTGCCTTTCTTATTATCTCAACGCTTTCCTTTGTTGAAATGTGGCAGACGTGATACCTGCATCCCGTTTCTTCTGCAAGACGGCAGTCCCTTTCAATCTGAGCCCACTCGCTTTCGGAGCATATTCCCTTGTGATTATGTAGTCTTGCATATTCGCCGTCGTGAATGTATCCGCCGTGAAGAAGCTCATTAACTTCGCAGTGGGCGGAGATAACAGCATCCTCCTCGGCGCATTTTTTCATAGCATCTTTCATATCGCTTTCGCTTTGAACACCGCAGCCGTCATCCGAAAAGCCGACTGCAATATCTTTCAGTGAAGCGAAATCAACAAGCTCGCCCTCTCCCTTTCTTCCTTTGGTTATTGAAGCAAAGGGATGAACTTTTATAACGGCATCGCGTTCAATTATATCCGTCTGCGCTTTTATTCCGTCCATTGAATCGGGAACGGGGTTAACATTCGGCATTGAGCAAACATCCGTATAGCCCGAAGCAGCCGCAGCCGTTGTTCCCGTTTTAATCGTTTCCTTATATGAAAAACCGGGCTCACGAAGATGAACATGAACATCTGCGAAACCCGGAATTAAATAGTTATTTTTACAATCAATAATACGCTCAGCCCCATCGGAAGAAACAGAAACACCAATAGCGCTGACGGTTGAATTTTCGATAATTATTTCGTTTTTAACAAAACCGTTTCCCGTATAGACGAGAGCATTTTTCAAAACAAGTGTCATAGAAAAGTACCCTTCCCTTTCGGACATTTATTATATAATAGAATAGATATAGTGTCAATATGTAATAATATACAAAAATGTTAGGTGTTAGGTTTTAGGTTTTAGGGGTTAGGGGTTAGAAAAAACGGCTGAAAGCTCAGCCGTTTTGATTATTTTTCTTTTTTTGCAATATTGATAATACGAACAATTGCCGTACTTAAAACAAGATTGATTGCAAGCTCGACAAAGAAGTTCAAACCGATAACTCCTGTTAAAACGAAAAGTCCTGCGTTATCCTTGCCTGCTGCAGTTGCCCATTCGGTTATGGTCGGCATAAAGAACAGCCAACAGCCAACGGCAAAAACGCCTGTGTTCACAACGGGAGCAACAACGCCCGCACTTATCGCCGCAACAAGCTTGTTTTTGCTTTCAATAAGCTTATAAACCACGCCTGCTGCAAGACCTGCAAGAGCACCTTTCAGAAGAACAGTTATTACTGTTCCTGCAGGATTGATTCCGAGGAATAAGCCTGCATCACCCGATATTAAAACCGTTACTCCGAATGCAAGACCGAGCCATGCACCTGCGCCGATTCCGTAAAGCGCTGCGCCGACAATAATCGGCACTAAAACAAGCGAAATCGAGAACATTCCGAACTTGATGAAGCTGCCGAGAAGCTGAAGAACAACAACAATCGCTGTCATAACTCCGATTCCGACAATCGTTCTTGTGTTTGTTTTCATATTTAGTTTTCCTTTCTGCTACTGTTCCAAGCGAAAACGCCGAGGACTGTCTTTTGCCCTCTGTGGATACAATGCGGTCATATTATATCAAAAATAATGTAAATGTCAATTAATAAAGTTAACAAAATAATGTTGAAATGGCACTCATTAATATGTATAATAATATAGATTAAATTGGAAAAGAGAAGGATTATGCAGTATAAATATAAAACAAGAGGAACATGTTCAAGAGAAATCACTATTGATATCAACGACGATAACACTATCGGAGATGTTTCGTTTCTTGGCGGCTGCAACGGCAACCTCAAGGGTATATGTGCACTTGTTAAAGGAAAAAACATTGATGAGGTTATCAGCACATTGAAAGGTATCGACTGCAATTTCAGAGGAACCTCCTGCCCCGACCAGTTGGCAAGGGCACTTGAACAAATTAAGAATGAAGAGTGAAGAATTAAGAGTTTCGGTTACTCGCTTCGCTCAAACAATTAATTCTTTGGAGATATAATTTATGTTTAAATTAGAAAGCAATCGTTTAAAAAGAGAATTCAAAATTTCAAACAACACCTTTTATGCAAGTCAGATTCATAACAAATGTTCTGATATGAATTTCGTTCCCGACGGAAATTCAAGCGAATTTGTTATTTATTTTGAAGACGGAACTCAGTTTTCATCAAAAAGACTTCCCGTTGTTAATTCAAGCGAAAACGAAGGAAAACTAAGCTTTACCTTTGCTGAGAACAGGGGCGTTACCGTTACTGTTGAATACTGGATTCATGCAGACGGAAATTCAATCTGCAAACAGCTTACAATTCAGCAGACTAATGATGAAAAAATCTCCGCTGTCCTTCTTGAAAACATCGGAATTGTAAATTCACAGACTCACTTCGGTGTTGAAGCTGTTTCGGGCAGCGAAATTCCTGAGTATCAGGCTATGCTCGGTCAGCCGTATTTCATCGACAGTCTGTTTTTCGGATGTGAATTTCCCGCAACGGATAACAGAATCACTCACGGCAGAGGTCAGATAAAATACTATATCGGCAAGAGCGTTAAGGATTTCAAATGCCCCGTAACAGTTATGGGCGCCGCAAAGGACAACACTCTTATTGAAGTTAAAAAAGCATTTAATGAATACATTGATTTCATCAGTGTTCCCAGAGAGCTCAGATTCAACTGCAATAATTGGTACGACAGCTTGAATAATGTTGATGAAGAAAAGATTAAATCGCTTTTCACTGCTGTTAACGATAATCTTAAATCAAACAATGCTCCAAAGATTGCATCCTTCGTCATTGACGACGGATGGCAGAGTGAGAAAGCAAAATTCTGGGAAGTTAACGCTAAAAGCTTCCCGAATGAATTAAAAGATATTTCCGAGCTTACAAAATCATTCGACAGCTCACTCGGACTCTGGTTATCTCCGAGAGGCGGATACAGCAACTGCAAGAAATTTGCAAAGAAAATCCAGAGAGGCAAAAACGGATTCTTTAACGAAGAATCCAATGATGTTTGCGTCGGCTCCGAGAAATACATTAACAATGTCTGTGAATTCTTAACCGAAAAGATTAATTCACTCGGCATTAACTATCTTAAGCTCGACGGTTTTGCTCTTGTTCCCTGCAGAAACGAAAAGCACGACCACTTAGTCGGTGGATTTGAGGATATGTATTTCGTCACAGAAATGTGGCACAGATGGATTGACTGCTTTGAAAAGCTCAGAAAAGCAAACAGCGAGCTCTTCATCAATATGACCTGCTATGTTAATCCGTCGCCCTGGTGGCTCCAGTGGGTTAATGCTTTATGGATTCAAAACAGCAAGGATATCGGCTTTGCAAACAATATTGAAAACCAGAGCAAGCTTGACGCTGAATTAACCTACCGCGACGCAAGATATTATGACTGCTTTGTCCGCCGTTCAAGTGCGCTTCCGATGAATGCGGCATACAACCACGAACCCATTTACGGAAGAAAAGCCGAAGTTGAATACAACGACGGTGATTTTGAGAAATACTTATATTGGTGTGCAATCAGGGGTGCGGCATTAAACGAGCTTTATCTTTCACCCGATATGATGAACGAATTCAAATGGTCATCCCTTGCAAAGGTTATGACCTTCCAGAAGGAAAACTTTGAAATTCTTAAAAACGCATCATTCATCGGCGGTGACCCCGAGGGCAGCAATATCTACGGATTTATTTCCTTTACTGAGGACGGCGAAGGAATTGTTGCACTGAGAAACCCGAGCGACGAAATCACTCCTCTTACTCTTACATTCAATAAGCTTATGGGTGTTAACGAAAGCTTTGAAAACAGAAAATGCGAAGTTGTTTTTGCATCGACTGAAATAGATACCGACAGAGAATTTTCATACAACGATAAGCTTGACATTTCAATGAATACATTTGAAACCGTTATATTGAAATTCACAAAATAAACGAGGACAGAAATATGGATAACGAAAACATCAAAAACACTAATGAAGAAGTAAAAAAGCAAAAATCGAAGCTAAGAGAAACGCTTGATTTCTTTCTTCCGATTATAATTGCTCTCATTGTTGCAATGCTTCTTAAAACCTTTATATTTGCTAATGCAGTTGTTCCGACAGGCTCAATGCTGAATACAATTCACGAGGGCGACAGAATTATTGCAAGCCGAATTGAGTACAATTTCAACGACCCAGAAAGATTTGACATAATCATTTTCAAAGCTCCCGATGAGGTTGCCAAAGGAAACGAAAAAGAATACTATGTTAAAAGAATTATCGGGCTCCCGGGTGAAACAGTAACAATTGTCAACGGCGTTGTTTATGTTGCCAATGCAAGCGGAAAAACAACCCAGCTCAGGGACGATTTTGTTACCGCCTGCACACCGACGGGCAATTTCGGACCATATACAGTTCCCGAAAACAGCTATTTCGTTATGGGCGATAACAGAGAAAATTCCATTGACTCGCGCTATTGGGCTACAACAAATTATGTTGATGAGGATTTGATTATCGGCAAGGTAAAATTCAGATATTATCCCTTCGACAAATTCGGAAAGCTTGATAAAGAGGATTATTAATAATAATCGAAACGAAACTAAAAACAGCACTCGGTTAGGGCGTTGAACTTAGGGATTTGATAGCCTCAAAATGCATATTTTAGCGAAATACTGCGTTAAAAATGCTCGGAATAAACAAATTATTCCTGTGCTTTTTGAGATAGGTATTTTTCGTTATAACAATGAATAAACAGGGCTTAAGGCTGGCGCCTTAAGCCCTGTTTTGAAGCAGTTAGAGCGAAAAAGAGCATTTCAAAATCTATTAAATCCCTAAGTTCAACGCCCTTTGAGTGCTGTTTTTTATATATTGTGTCTGTTTTTAATTTTAAGTCGTTCCATTGCTCGCGCAAGGTCATTCTTTGATTGATGGTATTCGAAAATTGACTGTTTCTGACGAAGCGCTTCCTCTGCTCTGATTTTAGCTTCTTCAGCTCTTTTAGAATCTATTTCTTCAGGCTTTTCAACAGAAATGCAAACAACATATGCCACATTATCAAAATACTCAATAAAGCCTCCTGAAATAAATGCGTCTATTACCTCATTATCGGGAGTTTTAATAACCACCTCGCCCGATTCAAGGGGAGCAACCGTGTTTTCGTGATGAGCAAGGAAACCCATCTGACCTCCGTCCGCAATCGGCAGAGTCAGCGAAACACATTCACCGTCAAAAAAGGTTTTGTTTGAGGCAATAATTTTCAGTTTAAATGTATTCAATCCACTCACCTCAATATAATCGGGTGCGGGCAGAGCCCGCCATCAATCCGTAATTCGTAACTCTACAGAGTCTTTGCCTTTTCAATAGCGTCATCTATCGTTCCTACATTGAAGAACGCAGCTTCGGGAAGGTCGTCAACCTCGCCGTCAATAATTGCCTTGAAACCTCTTATCGATTCCTTAAGCGGAACATAAACACCCGAAAGTCCTGTAAAGGTTTCGGCAACATGGAAGGGCTGGGATAAGAATCTTTCAATCTTTCTTGCTCTGTAAACGGCAAGTTTGTCCTCATCGGAAAGCTCTTCCATACCTAAAATTGCTATAATATCCTGAAGCTCTTTATACTTCTGCAAATATTCCTGAACCTGAGTTGCAACCTGATAATGCTCCTCACCGACAATATCCGCTTCAAGAATTCTTGAGTTTGATTCAAGCGGGTCAACGGCAGGATAAATACCCTTTTCAACAATCTTTCTTGAAAGAACGGTTGTTGCATCAAGGTGTGCAAAGGTTGTTGCAGGAGCAGGATCGGTTAAGTCGTCCGCAGGAACATAAACCGCCTGAACGGAAGTAATGGAGCCGTTTTTAGTAGATGTAATTCTCTCCTGAAGTTCACCCAAATCCGTTGCAAGAGTCGGCTGATAGCCAACGGCAGAGGGCATTCTTCCGAGAAGTGAGGAAACCTCGCTTCCTGCCTGAACAAATCTGAAAATATTATCTATGAACAAAAGCACATCCTGGTGCTCTTCATCTCTGAAATACTCAGCCATTGTGAGTCCCGTTTCGGCAACTCGCATTCTTGCTCCGGGAGGCTCGTTCATCTGACCGAAAACAAGTGCCGTTTTGTTGATAACGCCCGATTCTTTCATTTCGTTCCAAAGGTCGTTACCCTCTCTTGAACGCTCACCAACGCCGGTGAATATTGAATATCCTCCGTGCTGAGTTGCAACATTGGTTATAAGCTCCTGAATAAGAACTGTTTTACCAACGCCTGCACCGCCGAAAAGACCGATTTTTCCGCCCTTCTGATAGGGGGTTAAAAGGTCGATAACTTTAATTCCCGTTTCAAGAATTTCAACGTTTGACGACTGGTCCTCAAATGCGGGTGGTCTTCTGTGAATAGACCAATGCTCTTCGTTTTCAAGGCCTTCAAGTCCGTCGATTGTTTCGCCGACAACGTTAAAAAGTCTTCCGAGAGTTTTTTCGCCAATCGGAACCTTGATTGCAGAGCCCGTCGCCTCGACCTGCATATCCTTATAAAGTCCGTCGCTTGCAGCAAGCATAATGCAGCGGACGGTATTATGGCCTATGTGCTGAGCAACCTCCATAACGGCTTTTTTGTCGCCGTTTTGAACCTCAAGTGCATCCTTGATTCTCGGGAGCTTGCCCTCGAAAGCAACGTCTACAACAGGCCCCATAACCTGAACAATTTTTCCGTAATTCATAATCTGAACCTTCCAAATATTTCTCAAACAACAATTATTCCGATTTGTGTCGGCTTCCTCCGACCACCTCGGTTATTTCCTGGGTAATTGCCGCCTGACGGGCTCGGTTATATTTAATGCTGAGCTCCTTAAGCATTTTCTGCGCGCTGTCCGTTGCATTCTGCATTGCAAGCATTCTTGAATTGTGCTCACTGCAGTAGGATTCAACAAGCGCACCGTAAATAAATCCCGTTATATAATCGGGAACAATCTGCTCAAAAACCGTGTTTGCATCGGGAAGGAACGCAGCTCCCTCATAGTGGTCAACAAGCTCATTTTCAATCGGTGTGAATTTTTCAGCTCTCAGCGGAAGCAGCTTTCTGCTGACAGCCTCAACCGTCATTGAATTAACAGTTTTAGTATAGATAACGTAAAGGTCATCAATCTTTTCTTCAAGAAAAAGCTCAATAAGCCTGTTTGAAATATGCCTTGCCCTGTTCATTGACGGGTTTTGCGCAGTGTAGTTAAAGCTGATATCAATCGGAATATCCTTTTTTTCGAAATAATGCCTTCCTAGCTGACCTACAACAAAGAGCATATCCGCCTCTTCGTTAAGGGCAATATCTTCCGCAAGATGCGTAACGTTGTGGTTATACGCTCCAGCAAGACCCTTATCCGCTGTTATAACGAGATATCCCGCCATTCGTCCGCTTCCCTTTTTGTGCTCACGCAGGTCGAAAAACTCTCCCGCAGCCTCGGGCGCTTCTTCAAGAAGCTTTGCAAGCGAATCCTGAATCATATTGAAATACGGCTTCGTCTTATTAAGTTCTTTTCTGGCTTTCTGAAGCTTTGATGAAGAAACCATATACATTGCATTGGTTATCTTCATCGTGTCTTTAATAGACTTCATTCTGCCCTGAATTTCTCTTGCGTTTGCCATATAATTCAGCCTTTAATTATTTTTCGAATTCATCAACAGCATTAAGGATTTGTTCCTTAAGCTCATCGGTCAATACCTTTTCGGTATTGATTTTTTCAATTATTTCTTTATGGTTTTCACTAATGTATTTAAGCATTTCTGCCTGATACTTTTTGATATTCTTTATTTCAACGCCGACAAAGCGCTTGCCGATTGCAGCAACAAGGGTTATAACCTGCTGAGCAAGCGACATCGGATTACCGAGCGGCTGCTTTAAAAGCTCCATAAGTCCGCTTCCGTAAACAAGACTTGCCTTTGTTTCTTCGTCAAGGTCCGAAGAAAACTGGGTGAAAACCTCCATCTCCCTGAACTGAGCAAGGTCAACACGGAGAGAGCCCGAGGCTTTCTTCATTGCTTTTGTCTGGGCTGCACCGCCGACACGCGATACTGAAAGACCGACGTTAACGGCAGGTCTCTGACCTGCAAAGAACAAGTCTGCTTCAAGATAAATCTGACCGTCGGTTATAGAAATAACGTTTGTCGGAATGTATGCCGAAACGTCTCCCGCCTGGGTTTCGATAATCGGAAGCGCTGTTATAGAGCCTCCGCCGAGTTCATCCGAAAGACGGCTTGAACGCTCAAGTAGTCTTGAATGGAGATAGAATACGTCTCCGGGATATGCCTCTCGTCCGGGAGGTCTTTCAAGAAGGAGCGAAATTGCTCTGTATGCAACAGCGTGTTTGCTTAAATCATCATATACAATAAGGCAATCCCTGCCCTGATACATAAAGTATTCCGCAATTGCCGTTGCCGAATACGGCGAAATGTACTGAAGCGACGCCGGGTCAGCAGCGGTTGAACAAACAACGATTGTATATTCAAGCGCACCGTGCTTTTCAAGGTCGCCGACAAGCTTTGCAACCGTTGAAGCCTTCTGACCGATTGCATTATAAATACAGATACAGTCCTTGCCCTTCTGGTTGAGAATTGTATCAAGAGCAATCGAGGTTTTACCTGTCTGGCGGTCGCCGATAATAAGCTCTCTCTGGCCTCTTCCTATCGGGAACATAGAGTCAATTGCAAGAATTCCAGTTTCAAGAGGTTTTGAAACTGATTTTCTTTCAACAATTGACGGAGCAGGCTGTTCCACAAGACGGTAGTCATCTGCGTCTATTTTTCCCTTGCCGTCAATCGGCTCGCCGAGCGCATTGACAACTCGTCCAATAAAACCTTCACCAACGGGAACACCTGCTTTTTTGCCGGTTCTTTTAACTCTTGAGCCCTCGCTTATTTCATCGTCACTTCCGAAAAGAATACATCCGATAGAGTTCTTTTTGATGTTCTGAACCATTCCTTTAACGCCTGATTCAAAGATGATAATCTCACCGTACATAACGGAATTAAGTCCGTAGACAGTTGCAATACCGTCGCCGACACTGATAACGGTTCCGATTTCCTCATCCTTTGTTTCAAACTCAAATTCTTTTATATCTTCTTTAAGAATTGAGATAATACCTGCGGTGTCGATATTATTGTTCTGAACGGCATTTTTCTCAACGCTTTCTTTTATGCTGTTGAGTTTTGTTTTAAGACTGCGGTCAAACTGTTTGCCGTCAACGTCAATAACAAATCCGCCGATTAACGATGGGTCTTTAACTATTTCGATTTTTGCATCCGCAGCGCCTGTTTCTTTGCAGACAAATGCCTTAAAGCCTTCAAGCTGCTCAGCCGATGGGTCCGTTACACAGCGGATAACTGCGTTTGCAATATTGTTTCTTTTATCAAGCTCAATAAGATATTCCTTTGCTATCTGAGAAAACTCATTAAGCTGCATTTCATCACTGATTTTTGCAATAACACCTCTGATTGACTTCGGGAAAAGCTCTTTAATGGCGTTTTCCTTTTCCTGTGCAGGAACGGAGGGACTGTCGAGTATTTCGGCAACCTCGTTTGTTGAGTCAATCACAGACTTGGTTTTATTAATATCATCCACACTGACATTGGCTTTGAGCAGTGCAGAAATATAGTCGTTAATCATCATCTGATTCATTATTCTTCACTGCTTTCCTTTAAGAATTCATCAAAAATATCGCTGTTTGTGTCAGCGCTGATATTCTTGCCGACAACCTTTTCGGCTGCCTGCATTGCAAGAGAGGCAATTTCTTCTTTTGCAGCTCTCTGCGCATTGAGAGTGTCAATCTCAATCTGCTTTTTGGCATCAGCTTTCAAAGCCTTAGCGTCTGCTTCGGCTTCTTCAATAATTTTATTGTATTCAACCTTTGCATTATCCTTGGCTTCGGAAATAATCTGCTCTCCCTCAGCCTCATAATTTGCAATCCTGTTTTCGTAATCAGCAAGCTTTTCATTCGCTTCCTTTTCAGTCTGAGCTGCATCGTCAAACTGCTTTTGAATAAGCTCTTTTCTTGCATCCATAACTTTTTTGATTCTGCCGAAAAGAAACTTTCTCATAAGTAAATAGAAAACAACAAGATTGATAAAGGTGAACGCTATGTTCCAGTCAAACTTTAACATTTAGTGCATATCCTTCCAATAAAAATGTTAGTTTTCTTATTTAAGCATAAAGATAATAAGAATACTTACGATAAGACCGTAAATAGCTGTTGCCTCTGCAAGCGCACCGCCGAGAATAAGAGCGGTCTGAATCTTACCTGAAGCTTCGGGCTGACGAGCAATGCTTTCAACTGCTTTGCTTGTCGCCATACCGATACCGATACCTGCACCAAGACCTACTAAAACTGCGATAGCTGCACCAATTGCAATTGTTCCCATAATTTTTCTCCTTTTATATTAAATAATAATTTATTTGTTAAGCTGTTTTTGTTTTTTTCAATCTTCCTTTTTTGTTTTTCTTTTCCTTCGGTACTTCAGTTTCATCTTCTTCAGTTGCCTCTGCAAGATATATTGAAGTTAGGAATACAAAAATATATGCCTGCAGCAATCCGTCGAAAATATCGAAATACAGGCTGAAAACCATCGGAAGCAAAGTATTTCGTGTAACAATTTTCAGAAGCTCCATAATTGTAAACGCTGCAAGAACATTTCCAAAAAGTCGCATACAAAGCGAGAGCGGTTTTGTGAAAAGCTCAAGCACGTTTATAGGAGCAATAATCCATAGCGGTTTTGCATACGCCTTTATTCTTCCGAACAAGCCTTTATCACGAATATTCGCAAACTCAACAATCACTATGCTTGTGATTGCCATTGCGGCTGTAACCTGCATACTCTTTGTCGGGGGCTTCAACGAGCCGAAAACCGTCGGTCCGAAAATACCGATAATATTTGAAACGCCGATAAACAGCGCCATACTCATCAGCCAAGGTATGAAATCGTACGTTTTCTCATTTAGAATACTTTTGAAAAAGTCCTCGCCCTTTTCATACAGCATTTCCATAAACGCCTGGCGTCGGCTTATTTCGCCCTCGACCTTGAATCCGCGGGTTAAAATCAATGCAAGAATTGTCATCACAACAATTATTACCCACGATACAACCGTGCTTTCATCAACCGAGATGTGCATTCCGAACAAATTAAAGCTGAAAACCTCTTCAATATTCAGCTCATTTGCAAGCTCTGCGCCCAAATCAAGTTTCATTACTACAGGAGTTAACATCATTAATCTATCCCCTATACCTTTAATATAGAATTCATTATATCACTGGAAAAAATTTTTTCAATAATATATACATTAAATTCAGTGCAAAAAGTTAAAATAATCGCAATATTTATCAGTTGAATTTAGGTGTTTTGCACAATGATTATACTATTTGTATTTTTTGATTATACAATTAGTTTGAAATTATACAAAATAAAAATAGTGGTTTACTTATGATATAAAATAGTTTATAATATTATTCATAAAATTTGAAACAGGGGTTAGGTTTTAGGTTTTAGGTGTCAGGCTTTGGTCGCTTTGCTCCGATTATAATTGTTTGAGCGCAGCGAGTAACCAAAACTCCACCCTCCACCCTCCACCCTCCAAACTTAAAGGAGAATACTATGGCACAGCAAAAGAAAATGGTTGATGCTATAACATCAATGGACGAGGACTTTGCTAAATGGTATACCGATGTATGCAAAAAAGCAGAGCTGATTGAATACACAAGTGTTAAAGGATGCATGGTTATCCGTCCTTACGGATACGCAATCTGGGAGAACATTCAAAGAATACTCGACGGAATGTTCAAGGAAACAGGTCATGAAAATGTTTGTATGCCCATGTTTATTCCCGAGTCACTGCTCCAGAAGGAAAAAGACCATGTTGAGGGCTTTGCTCCCGAATGTGCGTGGGTAACCTACGGCGGAAGCGAAAGACTTGAAGAACGCCTCTGCGTTCGCCCGACCTCTGAAACACTTTTCTGTGAGCATTTCAAAAATGTTGTTCACTCCCACAGAGACCTTCCCAAGCTCTATAACCAGTGGGTAAGCGTTGTTCGCTGGGAAAAAACAACAAGACCCTTCCTCCGTTCAAGGGAATTCTTATGGCAGGAGGGCCACACGCTTCATGCAACAGCCGAGGAGGCTATTGAGGAAACCGAAAGAATGCTCGGTGTTTACACAAAATTCTGTCAGGAAAGCCTTGCAATTCCCGTTGTTCAGGGACAGAAAACCGAAAGCGATAAATTTGCAGGTGCAGAGAGAACATACTGCATTGAAGCATTAATGCACGACGGTAAGGCGCTTCAGGCAGGAACAAGCCACTATTTCGGCGACGGTTTTGCAAAAGCATTTGAAATTCAGTTTTCAAACAAGGAAAACCAGCTCACATACCCACACCAGACCTCATGGGGTATGACAACAAGACTCATCGGCGCAATCATAATGACGCACGGCGATGATAACGGACTTGTTCTTCCGCCCGCAGTTGCTCCGATTCAGGCAATTGTTGTTCCGATTGCACAGCATAAGGAAGGCATTCTTGATAAGGCAAACGAGCTTAAGGACAGACTTGCAAAGGTATGCAGAGCAAAAATTGATGACAGCGATAATTCACCCGGATGGAAATTTGCCGAATACGAAATGAAGGGCGTTCCCGTTCGTGTTGAAATAGGACCGAAGGATATTGAAAACAATCAGTGCGTTCTTGTAACCCGTCACAACAGAGAGAAAACCTTTGTTTCTCTTGATAACGTTGAAGAAGAGGTTTTGAAGAAGCTTGAAGAGGTTAAAGAGGGCATTTATAACAATGCGCTTGAAAACAGAGAGCGCAGAACGTATATTGCAAAAACTCTTGACGATATCACCCGTCAGCTTGATGAAAACGGCGACGGATTTGTTAAAGCAATGTGGTGCGGCAGCGAAGAATGCGAAGACAAGGTTAAGGAAATAACGGGCGTCGGTTCAAGATGTATTCCGTTTGACCAGGAACAGCTCAGCGATAAATGTGTATGCTGCGGAAAGCCCGCAAAGCATATGCTTTATTGGGGCAAGGCATATTAAAAATCAATCGGCTTTGCCGAATGATTTTTAATAATGAAGAATGAAAAATGAAGAGTGAAGAATTCAGGGTGGGCGCTGCCCACACCCATTATATTATCAGGTGCGGATGTGCCGCCCGAAATTCGTAATTCGTGACTTGTAATTTATAATTATAATAAGGAGATAAAAAATGGCAATTTTAGTTACAGGCGGACTTGGATACATCGGCTCACACACCTGCGTTGAGCTTATGAATGCAGGCTATGAGATTGTTGTTGCAGACAATCTTTATAACTGCAAAAAATCTTCGTACGACAGAATCAAAGCTCTTGTCGGAAAAGATTTTCCGTTTTATGAATGTGATATAAGAGATGCAAAAGGACTTCAGAATATTTTTGACAATGAAAAAATAGACAGCTGCATTCATTTTGCAGGACTCAAGGCAGTCGGCGAAAGCGTTGAAAAACCGCTTGAGTATTTTGATAACAATGTAAACGGAACTCTTGTTCTTCTTGATGTTATGAGAAAGAACAACTGCAAGAAGATTGTTTTCTCTTCCTCTGCAACCGTTTACGGAATGAACAACATTTCACCGCTCACCGAGGATATGGAAGTCGGCGGAGTAACAAATCCCTACGGCAGAACAAAGTATATGATAGAGTGCATACTCAAGGATTTATATGCAAGTGATTCCGATTGGTCAATCTGTCTGCTCAGATACTTCAATCCCATCGGTGCTCACAAAAGCGGAACAATGGGTGAAGATCCCAACGGAATTCCGAACAACCTTATGCCCTACATAACCCAGGTTGCAATCGGCAAGAGAGCTGAGCTCGGCGTTTTCGGTGATGACTACGACACTCCCGACGGAACGGGCATTCGCGATTACATCCATGTTGTTGACCTTGCGCTAGGTCATGTTAAGGCAGTTGAAAAGGTAAGCGGTGAAAACGGCTTATTCATCTATAATCTCGGAACGGGAATCGGCTACAGCGTTCTTGATGTTGTTAAGGCATTCGAAAAAGCAAGCGGAGTTAAAATCCCCTACTCCATCAAACCGAGAAGAGCAGGAGATATTGCAACCTGCTACAGCGACCCTTCAAAAGCACTTAAAGAGCTTAATTGGAAGGCTGAAAGAGGAATCGAGGAAATGTGCGAAGACTCATGGAGATGGCAGAGCACAAATCCAAACGGCTATCCCGACTAATAACAAAAAACTAAGGCGAAGGAAATCCTTCGCCTTTCATTTTTTATTTTGTTTTAACCGTTTTAACTGCCGACCACTTTCCGTAGAAGTTTATTCCGCCGATTTTGCGGTATGTACGAACACGGACATAATAGGTCTTTTTTGATTTAAGATTTTTAACGTTTTTTGCAGAAGAAGTTTTCTTTATTAAAAGCTCCTTGGTTGATTTTTCATTAAAGTTCTTTGATGTTGAATACTGAAGCTGACAGCCTCTTTCTCTTTTAACCTGCTTCCACTGAGCCTTGAAACTCTTCTTACCCGCTTTAACATCAACAAGAGTTGCCTTTTTGCAGTAAATCTTTCTCTTGAAATCCTGAAATGCTTTGTTTGTTTTGAGCTCGGGGGATTTTCCGATAAACGCCTTTGCAGCTTTCTGATTTCCGTTGAGCTTATAATCAAACCATGCAATCATATACGGATGGGTGTCGTAAATACTGTCGGCATGTTCAACATCAGTCATACGCGCGCAATAAACATCATTTTTGATATTCTTCATCGCAGGTTTAAGACTGCTGTGAGGCGGTGAGATAAATGCATTATCCGTTATTCCCGAACCGGAAATAAGCAATGTCGGAAGTGCAACACATGATGAATCATAGGGGCAATTCTGAAAACTTGAATCTGCAAGCGCAGGGCTCGGGAGCGAGCACGCATAAACCGCTTTGAAATATTTCAGGTTGTCATAATTACCCTTGCTTGCAAGATTCATACAGCAGGTTGCGCCCTGAGAATGACCTGCAAGCCCCACTTTATTAAGATTAAGTTTTTTATAGAGTCTGTGGGATTTTTTGCTGTTATACTTAACAAGGGCATCCATGCCCGCATTCATACTTGTTCCGACGCCCGTGTTTTCGTCAGTGTTTGTTAGGCAAACAAATCCGTATGACGCCGCTTTTCTAAGATATTTAACGGTTGTCGGCTTTTTAATATAGTTTGCGCTCGTTCCGTTGCAATAAAGAATAACGGGACGTTTTGACATTTTTTTAATATCCTTCGGATACCAGACCTTATAGGTGAAATCGTTTCCGGAAACTTTAAAAGTAAATGAGCTGACTTTATACTTACCCATGTTTGAATACTTATCCCAAACGGGAGTTTTGCTTTTTGCAAATGCTGCAACAGGAACAAGTGCCGTTAAAAGCATAACAAATACCATAAGCAGCGAAACCAATCTCTTTTTCATACTCTTCTCCTTTTATACATTTATATATTTTCTTTATTATACACTACACTCAATCAAAAATAAAGAGTAAAACAAATCTTTTTTGTTTAGCTTTTGAAAACAGCCCAACAATTATCAATCTTTTTTCGTTTTGCTTTTTCTTTACATTGTTTTTGTATTAGTGTATAATGCTTTTGAGGAGTGGTTTTATGAATAGCAAAAAAATATGTCCGAAATGCAAATCGGAATATCCCGAAGACGCAATGTTTTGCAAGGATTGCGGAACAGCACTTGAAACAATTTCAAGTCAAAATCCTGAAGAAAACAACGCGCCTCAGCCTGTTTCACCGCAGAGCAATCCTCCCAGGAAAAAGCTGAGCAAAGGGCAGATTATTGCAATTGTTGTTGCAGCAGCGATTGTTTTACTGTTTATCGGCTCAAGATTGGGACGCAGCGCTGACAAAATTGAAACAACCGAAAGCCCGATAACCGTTACCGAAACAACAACCGAATATACTACCGAAGCTCCTGCCGAAACAACTACAACCACAACAAAAGCATCCACAATACCGATAACAAGCACTGTTCCCGCAAAATCATATGTTGACCTCGAGGGAATTCACGCTTACTATACACAGAGAATTGATGTTTATCCTACCGATATGGGAGGAAGCGACTCCGAGTATGAACTTGTAAAAGTTTTCTTCCAGACCCGTGACACCGACTATGACGGATTGATGATGAGAGTTTCCGACTCATACGGCGGTGAGGAATACTACGAGCTTCCGAAGGGCACAACCGATGCGTATTATGTTAACGGCGGAGAAGATTATAAAATTGAAGTGAGAACTTTCCGCGGAGACCCGAACATAATTCACTGTATCTGGAGCGACTGGACAACCGTCAGCAGCACATCGCTTCTCAGCAAATGGGAAACCCGTACTGTAAACAGCGATGAATTTGCAGATGAGCGCAGCAGAATGGAAAGCAACGATTACTTAATCATAGGTCCGTAACAGACGCAAAAAGGAAGAAGAACAAAATGGCACAGATACACACATTTCATATTGTATATAATGGTTGTGATAATAAGATATGGCGGGATATTCAGATATCCTCAACAAACACATTAGCAACCTTAGGCTACTGCATCCTTGCATCATTCGAAACCTTGGCATACCATTTGTTTTATATAGAATATAATGGTACAAAATATGATACATATTTGGATGATTTCGGAGATGCTCAAGCATATTTGAGCGAAGTTAAGCTTAATCAATTATCAATAAAAGTTGGCGATAAGTTTGAAATGCTTTATGACTTCGGCTGCGAACAAATATTCAATATTTCAGTAATCGGTGTAGAAGAAATGCCAAGGGGAACCGGAACCGCCTACCCTAAAGTAATTGCCGGCAAAGGCAGAGGCATTATTGACGATATGCCCTGCGATGAACTGCTGCAAATCATAAAACGAACAGACAAAGCCGGTAAATCAGATTTTGTTATTACTAATGAATTCGGACATGAAATGGTATGGGACTATCGTAATTATTCATTAAAATGCGATGATGGGTTAATCCGCATAAGAGTAAAAGAGATAAAAGATGCATACGAAAACCATTTAGATGAGTATGATTATTAAACAATGAGGAGTTACAATGCTGTAGCTCCTTGTTTTTTTATATTATTTTTTTCGACAAAAAAATAAACAGCAATATACACAGAGTGTAATGATAATGTCGCACTTTAACGCCTAATAATCACACGAATAAAGGTTGATTGAGACTGTGAAAAGTGGTATAATAGATGTATAAAAAAGATTTGACAAAGTGAGGCAGTATGGCTGAAAAGAATTGGCAATATGAGCTTGAAGAGTATATAAAGCAGGGCGAACCCACAAGGGCGGAGCGCAGTTATGCTTGGAGAACTGCTATAGGATTACAGGATGTTGATGGACTTGAAACATCCGAATACTTGCTTGATACCGCAAAAGAACATATTGAAGGAAAAATAAATATTTCTGAGGCGCAAAAGCGAATTGAAAGTTATTATCGTCAGAGTGTCAGCCGCAAGCAAAAAGAGTCGCACAATGAGGAAGCGGATATCGTTGCTTCAAGAATTGCTGAGCTTCTTGGCGAAAAAGCATTTCAGTTTTCACCTGCCGAATACAAAGAAATCCACAGACGTTTGTTTGCGGGTGTTTTTGACTATGCCGGAAAAATCAGGGATTACAATATCTCGAAACCTGAATGGGTATTAAACGGAGACACCGTAACTTATGCATCTTTTGAAAGTATAATCGCTGCTCTTGACTATGATTTCAAGATGGAAAAAGAGTTTGATTATTCAGGATTGTCCGTTGATGTTTCGGTTAAGCATATTGCGAAATTCGCTTCAGATATATGGCAAATTCACCCCTTTGGCGAGGGCAATACCAGAGCAACCGCGGTGTTTGTTATTAAGTATCTTAAAACTTTCGGATTTGATATAAACAATGACATTTTCGCGGAAAACTCATGGTATTTCAGAAATGCGCTCGTCAGGGCAAATTACAACAATCTTAAGAAAGGTGTTACTGCAACAACAGAGTATCTTGAGCGTTTTCTTGAAAATCTGCTCCTTGGAAAAGACAACGAACTAAAAAACAGATTCTTGCATATTGGTTTTGGAAGTGACATAAAGGGTGACAAAAATGTCACCCTGGCAAATAAAAATGTCACCTTTAAAGAATTAGCAATCATTAACATATTAAAAAGCAATCCCAAAATCACTCAAGAAGAACTAGCCAACAAAATTGGTAAAACAAAAAGAACGGCTATAAGAAACACTACCGAAATGCAATCAAAAGGACTAATACGAAGAAAAGGCGGCAAACAAAACGGTGAATGGGAAATCCTTATTGAAACAGAATAGACAAAGCAAAACCGAACTCGTTTGAGTTCGGTTATTTCATTATGCGTTCTTTTTCTTTTTCACGAATGTGAATAGTACTAACAAATAGCATATCGTTTTCGGCATCATCAGCACACCGAGGATTGGCACGGCATCCGCACCGACAACAACGGGAATGTAGAACAAAAACGAAAGTGTTACATATAACCAGATGAATCTGAAGCATTTATCGTCATTTCTGAATCTGAAATACAGAATAATGATTATTAGTCCGACAACCGTAAACGGTATGTTGCGGAGTATTCCCCACAAAAGCGGTGAATTATTGCTGAACCACTCGTTTTGGGGGAATAAACACAGTGCAATTCTTATCGCCGACAATCCCCATATACTCATTGTTATGCCTTTGTTCTCCTGAGCACTATAGTTATTAAGAAAGATATAATACATTAGAATATAGAATACCGTCATCGTTATTGAGGTAATAAGCTTTCCTGCTCCGTGCGAAGCCGAAAAATCCTTATCCGCAAAATAATTAAGCACTCTCGGTACAAGATGGAAAGCGTCACCGCAGCCGAGAACAAGCGCAGCAGAACCCATAAGCTTTTGCAGTTTACCGTCTGCTTTAATAAGCAAATAAGCACCTAAGCTAATCGCTATTATCAAATACGCTGTATCAAAAAAAGACTCGCCGTATTTCATAGTAAGACCTCCAAAAACTATTCCCTTAAAAATATAACACATTTTAAGGAAAAGTTAAAGGTTTTACGGGCATTATTTCGTTTTCATCTTTCCAGCAAAACTGCATGCGCTATTCCCGGGATTGCCTGACCCTGTTTTGTTGTTGTGGGGCTCATAAGTGCGCCCGTTGCAACAAAAAGAACTTTGTGAAGGTCGCCCGCTTTCATTTTCTTCATAATATGCGAACACAGAACAGATGCGCTGCAGCCGCAACCTGAACCGCCTGAATTTACATCCTGTTTTTTCAAATCAAAAATCATCAGTCCGCAGTCGCCGTGAATGCTCTGAATATTTTTGCTGTACTCAATCTCAAGAAGTTCGTGAAGAAGCTCAGTTCCCGTATATCCCAAATCCCCCGTTAAAATCAAATCATAATCTTCGGTATTTGTGTTTGTGTCCTCCATGAATTCACTTATTGTTCGGGCAGCTGCAGGCGCCATAGCAGCACCCATATTGTTTGCATCCTTAATGCCGAGATCGGTTATTTTTCCTATGTGTACGGCGGTTATTCTTATTGAATCTTCCCTGTTTTCTTCGCTTTGCTGTTCAACCACTGCTGCACCTGCTCCCGTTACCGTCCACTGGGCTGTAGGAGGGCGCTGTCCGCCGTATTCAAGCGGAAAGCGAAACTGTCTTTCGGATGAGCAAAAGTGGCTTGAAGCGCCGCCCACACAGCATTTTGCGCCTCCGTCAACAAGCATTGCACAGTTGGCAAGAGTAAGCGCCATTGTTGAACACGCGCCGTACATCCCTACAAACGGAATCTGCAAATCCTTCAGCGCAAAGCACGAGCCCACGCATTGGTCGAGCAAATCGCCCGTCATTGCAAAATCAACATCCGCAGGGCTTCTTTTTGCATTTGTAAGTGCTCTGATTATTGCGTCATGGAGCATTGCCGATTCAGCAAGCTCAAAGGATTCCTGACCCATTGTTGTATCTTCAAAAATCGCATCAAAATTATTTCTTAAAGGACCTTCACCCTCTTTTTTGCCAACAACACCTGCCGAGCCGATAACAACGGGCTGGCTGTTAAAAAATATTGTTTTTCCGTTTATATACATCAATTTCCATAGCCTTTCTGCCCACAGTTTCACTGAGGCTTATCACACATATCCGTGGGCAGATATGGCGTATAATGGAAATTCAGCCATCGCTCGTTGTCGCAGAGCGACAAACTGAGCGGGCAATATAATCTGTTTTATTTGCATTTTATGCAAAATAAAACACCTCGTTCTTAGTATGAACAAGGTGTTTAATTTTATCAATTTTATTGATTAAAGAGCTTTCTTAGCTGCTTCTGTAAGAGCTGTGAATGCTTCGGGATCGGAAATTGCAATTTCGGAAAGCATCTTTCTGTTAAGGTCGATGTTTGCTTTCTTAAGGCCGTTCATGAATGTTGAATAGTTCATTCCGTTCATCTTGCAAGCAGCTGAGATACGGGTAATCCAGAGTCTTCTGAAATCTCTCTTCTTCTGCTTTCTTCCGATGTATGCATACTGACCGCTCTTCATTACAGCCTGCTTAGCTGTTTTGAAGAGAGCGTGCTTTGAACCGTAGTAGCCCTTAGCTGCCTTTAATACCTTTTTTCTTCTTTTACGAGTCGCCATAGCGCCTTTAATTCTTGCCATAATTAATTACCTCCGATTAATATAGTAGTCCCCTTGGTTTATTTATAAGGGATAAGTCTCTGTAACTGTTTCTGGTTTGTTTCGTCAGCACCAACATGCTTGCGAAGGTTTCTCTTGCGCTTGGTTGACTTCTTAGTAAGAATGTGTGAAGTGTAAGCGTGGGATCTTGTTACTTTGCCGCTCTTAGTCTTCTTAAAACGCTTTTTAGCGCCGCTGTGTGTTTTAATCTTTGGCATATTTATTTCCTCCGTAAATAATAATAACCTTATTTCGCTGCTTTAGGGCTCAGGAACATAAGAACCTGACGGCCTTCAAGCTTGGGCTTTTTATCAACATTTGCTTCTTCACTGAGTTCCTCGGCAAATCGCATCATATTGTCCTCTGCAAGATTGGCATGAGCCATTTCTCTTCCGCGGAGTCTTATAGACACCTTAACCTTGTCCCCTTTTGAAAGGAACTTTCTTGCCTGGTTAACCTTAGTGTTGAAATCGCCGATATCAATGTTAATTGAAAGTCTGATTTCCTTCGTTTCAACTATCTTTTGCTTTTTGCGATTTTCTTTTTCACGCTTTGACTGTTCATAGCGGAACTTGGAATAGTCCATAATCTTTGCAACGGGCGGTTTTGCCTGGGGAGCAATCTTAACAAGGTCAACGCCTTTTGCGTCTGCAAGCTGCTGTGCCTCCTTGGCGCTCATAATGCCGAGCTGTTCGCCTGTTTCCGAAATGACTCTTAATTCCTTATCCCTGATTTCGCCGTTAAGCTGGGGAGCATCTTTGCTGATAAAAAACACCTCACTAAAAATTATTAAAAAAATAAGTACGAACGCAAAACGCCCGTACTTATACTTAAGTCTTTAAGTATTGCCCTTTTTACTTACGCTGAAGGGGAGAACGGAGCGCGTTCTGCTTTGTTGTGCAGATATAATAGCATAAATAAAAAGGTTTGTCAAGAATTTTTTTAAGTGTGGAGAGTGGATAGTGAAATTATGGGGCGCAGATATGATGCGCCGGGGAGCGCGAGGTCGTCGCTCCATACATAATACATTGCGGTAAAGCCACGATTCACGAACCACGAGTCACGTAACACGAATTTCCTGCTACCACTATCGACGGCGAGGAGGCGGTATATATCCCCTGTCGTTCTGCTGTGTGAGCTGTTCATCGAGCTCACGCTGACGGCGGCGCTTTTCGGCAATGCGCTGTTTTTCTTTTTTAAGCTTCTTTGCAAAAACAATGATATAGACTATTGCACCAATGATTAACAAAATCAGAATTGCAAGAACAAATTTGTTTGCAAAAAAGCCTTTGATTCCGTTGAAAATTTTCAAAAATGCCGAAAGCTCAACGGTTTTTGCCGCAACAAGCTTTGTTCGTGCAATAACCTTGTTTGCATAGATTATCTCAGCCTTGCATATTTCGTCGCCCTTGGTTACGGGAGCGCCAAGGCTCTCGGGAGGGTCAACGGGTTTAATAATTACCGCCGACGAATCAAGTGACGCCGGAACGAGGGTTGTTACATCCTCTTTTGCAACAAGCTGAACTGTATCGGCATCCTTGCCGTTGTTAACGGGAATTTCTGTTACAAGGTCATTTTTTCTTATTACTGTTGAATATTTCAGTGAATCAAACGCCCAGTCAAAAAGAGTTGCCGCGTCGATAAACGAACACTTTGTGTCTATTCCGTCAAGCTTTTTTATCGGGCTGTCCATAACCACTGCAAGATAGTTATATCCGTCCTTCGACGCCTTTGTAATAACGCAGTAGCCTGCCTCATTTGTTGAGCCCGTTTTTATTCCGTCGGCATATTCAT
The DNA here is from genome assembly GCA_905233545.1 of uncultured Eubacterium sp. GTDB lineage: Bacteria > Bacillota > Clostridia > Oscillospirales > Acutalibacteraceae > Eubacterium_R. The sequence continues at coordinate 32,029 of CAJOEV010000019.1, forward strand.
AGTAATATGTAACATGGAATTTATCGAGCATAAAGTTTGTGTGAAGGAAAGTGTAATTCTTATACTGAACGCTCTTTGTTGTTGAGATTTTTACAAAGGTGTCGTTCTTGAGCGCCTCAAGGGTTATTGTTGCCATATCGGCGGCGGTTGTGTAGTGGTCGTCATCATGAAGTCCGTCGGTGTTCGTGAAATGGGTGTTTTCACATCCGAGGGACTGCACCCAGTCGTTCATCATTGAAACAAAATTATCAACTGAGCCTGCAACATATTCACCGAGCACACGGCACGCATCGCAGGCAGAATAAACCATAGTTAAATACAGCAGTTCTTCAATGGTATGCTCTTCGCCCTCCTGAAGTCCTGCAATCTGGGCTCCCGAGCCGGCAAGGGAAAGCAAAACGCCCTGCGATACCTTTGTTTTTTTTGATAAATCCTTAACATTATTAATAGTTACCATTGCGGTTACAATCTTTGTTAAAGAAGCGGGATATTTCTTTTTATTCTGGTTTTTTGCAGCGATAATCGGAAGCGAGCTGTCGTCAAGATTAATGAGCATATACGCATCCGCATAAACCTTTTCATTAACCTTGTACATCGCTTCATTTTTCATTTCGGGAGTTTTAGCCGAAACCGAAAACGGAGCAAAGACCGAAACAATCAATATATTAAAAGTAATAAAAAAAGTTATAAGCTTTTTCATATACTTGACACCATCCGTTTTTAAATATATTATAATAATATCACATTGGAAATAAAAGTAAAGAGAAAAAACAATCTTTTTGGAGAGAAATTATGGTATATATTACGGGCGACACCCACGGCGATATAAGCTTCTTTAAAGACCCCCAGCTGAAAAAGCTCACTGAGGATGATACATTAATAATCTGCGGTGACTTCGGATTCATCTGGGACGGAAGCGATAAAGAGAAAAAGAAGCTTGAAGCGTTGAAAAAAAAGAAATACACAATCTGCTTCCTTGACGGCGCACACGAAAATTTTGATATTATTTCAAATTATAATCCCTACAGATTCAAGGGCGGAAACGCGCATAAAATTGCCGACAATATCTTTCATCTTATGAGGGGCGAAATCTTCACCTTCGATAAAAAAACATTCTTCTGTATGGGCGGCGGCGAAAGCGAGGACGCATATATGCGTACCGAAGGCGAAAGCTGGTGGAAAGAAGAAATGCCAAACAGCGAAGAGCTTTTAAACGGCGCACAGAATCTTCAGGATTCAAACTTCCATGTTGACTATGTTTTAACCTATGAGGCGCCTGCTATTGCAAAGGATTTCATAAGACTTCATTCCCACACCGAAATGCATCTCACTCCGCTGAACTCCTATCTCCAGGAGCTTATGCAAAGTGTTCAGTACAGGCATTGGTACTTCGGCTCACTGCATATGGATTTGAACATCAGCAAAAAAATGACAGCGGTGTTTAACGAAGTAATAAAAATTGATTAAAATTCAAGGACAGAAACGAGTTGTTGCAATTGCAATAACTCGTTATTTTTTATAACTTTTGTTTCATAAAGCAATCCGTTTTATTGCCTTACTAAACGCTTAACAAGCCATAAATGCTCAAATAACAGAATATGTCACACCCTTTGTGGTATAGGTTGAAAGCGGTCAGACTTCCGCAGGCTGTCCTACCCTTTGCGGTGTAGGTTGCAGGCGGTCTGAATTTGTGACCGGTTTCAGCTTTTCACTGTACACCTGTTAACACTTATTATTAGCAAGTAACCCGGGAGGTGAGCTTTGTTACTTGCACACAATCTTTTAATTTTATTCAGGAGGTAGATTATATGAATTTTGTAAAATGTTTTGACGTTGCTGAAATGGTGATTGATGAGGCAGCCAAACGATTTAATCCTTTATGGATTCTGAACACAGAAAGCTTTGAAACTTTCAGGCAGTACTGCTCTGTAATAGATTCAATTTCTGACAAAGTAGAAGCAGAAGCCCTGACCGTTTCAGTTGATGAAATCAGCTTGCAGCTTGAAATAACACTCAGCTGCAACAATAACTTAAACGTAAACTTTGTCTTTCCAAGTCTTTGGGATAAGGTAAGCATTCAAAACAAATCAAAGGGGGTAAGATATAATGGGATGGAGTAAAACTTTTGAGGATAATTATGAAATTTTCTCTGAACGCTTTGAAAACAGCAGTTACTGCAAGCAAATACAAAACGAAACTTATAAAAAAGAGGCTGTCCTGATTACAGGACAGCTTAACTTTTACGGAAGTAAAAACAATAATACAAAAGGAGGAGTTATATGAGTTTCTGGGAAAGTTTGTTTGCCGGTGCAATAGCAAAAATAATTGTTGATTACAAAGAAGAAAATGAAGAATCGAAAAAATGGAACGCTCTTTTTGATGAGCTGCAAGGTTTAGAAGATGATATGTCTGCATTTCTTAAACAAGCAGGCGTTCCTGACTCTTTAGTTGTTTTAGACCCTGATATAATCAAAAATGGAAATGTCGGAATATCACAAGAACGGCGAAGATTGGCAACCATCAAATCAAAAATCAGGGAATTTATCGCTATCGGAGGAAACCCTCAAAACATTGGATTCTATGAAGACATTAACACACTGCTAAATCAACTCAAACAACTGAAAATATATAATCTGCTCGACGAACAGGACGAATTTTTCACTCTTGATGAAGAAACATTTAAATATGCATTAGCTGTCAGCAGGATGATTAAGGAAGAACCCGAAACATTTGAAACCGGTCGCAAAATCTATAATTATGCTGACGAGCAAGAAACTATTATCTGCAAAAAGATAGAAAATGCACAAGGACAGGAGTATTACAACCTATTGGCAGCAAAAGAATATGTTCAAAAAATCAAAAGCATATATAAAGTTTACACCAAATTAACGCTTTAGTTTTTTATATTGCGTTCAAATCGTTATTAACGTTATCATATAATATGCCGTCTGCAAGACCCGAAATTATTCATTCTTCAGTTTTCAGTCTTCACTCTTAACTAAAAAAATAACGGTATCGCGTTTGCGATACCGTTGATTTTTTTATTAATAGATACCCTGCTCAAGCATTGCCTCTGCAACCTTTTCAAAGCCTGCGATATTTGCGCCTGCAACAAGGTCGTAGCCGAGACCGTACTTCTCGGAAGCTTCCATAGAATTGTTGTGGATATCAACCATTGCCTGATGAAGTCTTGCATCAACTTCCTCTGCTGTCCAGCTGAGACGAGCGCTGTTCTGGCTCATTTCAAGACCTGATACGCAAACGCCGCCTGCGTTAACAGCCTTTGAAGGAGCAATGATAACGCCTTCAGTATCTCTGAAGAGGTCGAATGCTTCCTCAGTTGTGGGCATATTTGCAACCTCGATATAGTACTTGGTTCCGTTTGCAAGAATCTTCTTAGCCTCGTCAAGAGTTACCTCGTTCTGAGTAGCGCAGGGCATTGCAACGTCAACCTTAACTCCCCACGGTTTTTCACCTGCGTGGAATTCGCAACCGAACTTGTCAGCATAATCCTGTGCCTTATCTCTTCCCGATGCACGCATCTCAAGAAGGTAATCAAGCTTTTCATCTGTTACGATTCCGTCGGGGTCATAAACATATCCGTCGGGACCTGAAATTGTTACAGCCTTACCGCCGAGCTCTGCAATCTTCTTTGCAGCGCCCCAAGCAACATTACCGAAGCCTGAAAGTGCGAAAGTCTTGCCTTCAATAGTGTCGTTTTCATGCTTGAAAACTTCGCAGGTATAATATACAGCACCGAAACCTGTTGCTTCGGGTCTGATGAGTGAACCGCCGTATGCTCTTCCCTTACCTGTGAGAACGCCGTTTCTGAATGAATCGGTGATTCTCTTGTACTGACCGAAGAGATAACCAATCTCTCTTCCGCCAACTCCGATATCGCCTGCGGGAACGTCAACATCAGGACCGATATGACGGTAGAGCTCTGTCATAAATGCCTGGCAGAAACGCATAATCTCGCCGTTGCTTCTTCCTCTGGGGTCGAAGTCCGAGCCGCCCTTACCGCCGCCCATGGGAAGACCTGTTAATGAATTCTTAAAGGTCTGCTCGAAGCCGAGGAAATACATAATCGAAGGATTAACTGTGGGATGGAAACGAAGTCCGCCTTTGTAGGGACCGATAGCAGAGTTAAACTGAACACGGAAACCTCTGTTTACCTGTGTTTTGCCGTTGTCATCAACCCATGCAATACGGAAAGTGATAAATCTCTCGGGCTCAACCATTCTGCCGAGGATGTCTGCTTCCTCATATTCGGGATGCTCTGCAACAACTTTGTCGAGAGAACCTAAAACCTCTTTAACTGTCTGGATAAATTCGGGTTTTTCGCTGTCTCTCTTTTCTACTGTGCTTATTACTTTTTCAATGTACTCGTTCAATGCCTTCACTCCTTTTAAAAATTTATTCTGGCAGTAATAATATTAAACTTATTTTTAACTATTGTCAATAAAAGTTAAAAAAAATAAACATTTTTTACATCACTTAGTTATAAAAAAACAATAAATTTTGTGCTTTAAAACGAATATTTCGACAAAAAAGGCTTGATATTGTGTTTTGTTTGTGATAAAATACCAAAAAAATATAGGAGGTTAAATGCTATGGCAATGACTTATGAATCAATCGTTGATGCGGCACGCGAAAAGTTTTGTAACGTTGATGTTTCTTCAGTAGAGGGAACAAAAGCATTTCAGATCAATATCGAAGGCAAAGCTGTTAACGGAATCTTTTACATTGAAATCAAAGACGGCAAAGTTAATGTTGAGCCTTATGAATATTATGACAGAAACGCAGTACTTACTATGAACGGAACAAACTTCCTCAAGCTTATCAACGGCAAGCTTGATCCCGTTGTTGGATTCACTCTTGGCAAAATCAAGGTTGACGGTGACGTAAACGCAGCACTTGAAATGATTAAGTTCATAAAATAAGAGAAAAAAATTTCCCGATGAGGTTTTCCTCATCGGGATTTTTGTTTAGGTTTCAGGTATTAGGTGTTAGGTTTTAGTTGTTGTTTGCTTCGCAACGAATTATAATTGCCGCGCGCAGCACCTACAATTTGTAATTCGTAATTATTTGCTTCACTCTTCACACTTATCAAGATAATGGCAAATCATATCAACAATTTGTTCCCTGCTCATTCTTGATGATGAGAAGCACATTGTGTAGTTATTTGCTCTGCCCCAGTCGCCGTCACCGAAATAATTATAGTATGAAGCGCGTTCTCTGTCCTTGCGTTCAACGGCTCTTCTTGCATTTCTTTCGGTAACTTTGTTATCCTCGAGATATCTTGCAATTCTGTCCTCAATATCGGCGCCGATGAAAATGCTTATTACTCTTTCATCATCCTCAATTATCTTGTCGGCTCTTCTGCCAACTATTACGCAAGAGCCCTTTGAAGCAGCGTCAAGAATAACCCTTCTCTGAGCTTCAATAACCTTGCCCTCGTTAACGGCGCTGTCGATTGAATAGGGATCCATAACCGCATTGAAAAGAAAGCTTCTTGTAGGCTTTTCATCAAACATATCGAATATGCCCTCTTCAATTCCGATTTCCTTTGCCTTACCTCTCAGCATTGCCGAATCATAAAATGCAACGCCCAGCCTGTCGGCAAGCATTTTGCCGATATCCTTTCCTCCGCTGAGATACTGTCTGCCAATGCAAATAACAAAATCCTTCATATTTTCACCTACTTAAAATCATTTACCGATAAGTCATCACATTTTTCACTTTCAACATACCGCGCCATTTCTTCAATATTATCAAAGCTTCTGAAAAGCGTTCGGCAGGTCGGCTTGATAAAGCCTGTTGCTATTGAGTGTTCAATAGCATCATTAAGTGAATTATAATAACCGAAAACATTGAAAACAGCAATCGGCTTCTTGAGTCTTCCGAGTTGTTTTAAGGTAAGAATTTCAAAGAATTCTTCAAATGTTCCGATACCTCCGGGAGTAATTATGAATGCGTCAGCCTCATCCTCCATTATGCCCTTTCTTTCGCGCATTGTTTCGGTTAAGGTCATAACATCGCATTCCCAGTTAACATATTCATCGAGGTCCTCTTTAAAGAATGACGGAACAACGCCGTGTATTCTTCCGCCGCCTTTTTTAAAGCCTCTTGAAGCGGCGCCCATACAGCCTGTTCCTCCGGCACCGAAAACGAGGTTGTGACCTCTTTTAGCCAGATATTCTCCCATTTTTTCAACTTCAACAAGATATTTTTTATCAATTAAAACACTTGCTGCACCAAAAACACATATTTCCATAATACACATACCTTTCAAAAGAAATATATAATACCATATCATTAGAATACCACTTTTTTTGCGCTAAGTAAAGAATTTATAATATTTTATTGAAAAACTAAACAAATACATATATAATATAAAAAAGCTTTACGAGGTGAAATCTATGGAAATTAATAAAGCTATAAAATCGCTCGCCCTTTATGCAGAGAAAGAGGGATTGGCAGAAAGAGAAGACTTTCATTTCATAATCAACCAGATTTGTCAGGTTCTTGACCAAGACAGTTTTGAGGATTGTTTTATTGATGAAATTCCGCCTCTTGAAGATATATTAAAAACAATGCTCGACTATGCGTGCGAAAACGGGCTTTGTGAGGACAGTGTTGTTTACAGAGACCTTTTCGACACAAAGATTATGGGAGTTATAACTCCGCGTCCGAGCGAGGTTATAAGAGAGTTTAACGCTCACTATAAAAACTCGCCCGAGGAAGCAACATTCTACTATTATAATCTTGCTAAAAAAACCGATTACATCAGAGAATACAGAATCAAGAATGATGTTAAATGGATAACAAATACCGAATACGGCGATATTGATATAACAATCAACTTATCAAAGCCGGAAAAAGACCCGAAGGCTATTGCCGCGGCTCTCAGAATGAAGCAGAGTGCATATCCCAAATGCCAGCTTTGCAGGGAAAACGAAGGATATATGGGAAGGGTTAACCACCCTGCAAGAGAAAATCACAGAATAATTCCGATTGACCTTGACACACATAAATTCTTCCTTCAGTATTCACCCTATGTTTATTATAACGAGCACTGCATTGTTCTTAACAAACAGCATATTCCGATGATAATTAACAAGGATGCGTTTGATAAGCTTCTTGCATTCGTTGAAAAATTCCCCCACTATTTCATCGGCTCAAATGCCGACCTTCCGATTGTCGGAGGTTCGATTTTAACCCATGAGCATTTCCAGGGCGGAAGATACGAATTTGCAATGGCAAAGGCACCCGTTGAAACAAAGCTCACTTTCAAAGGCTTTGAGGATATTGACGCAGGCATTGTTAAGTGGCCGATGAGCGTTATCAGGATTGCATGCGAGGATAAAAACAAGCTCAGCTATCTTGCTGATAAGATTCTCGGCGCTTGGAGGGGCTACACCGATGAAGAAGCCTTCATCTACGCTGAAACAGACGGAGTACCGCACAACACAATAACTCCGATAGCTCGTTTCAGAAACGGCAAATACGAGCTTGATCTTGTGCTCAGAAACAATATTACAACAGAGGATTGCCCGCTCGGTTTCTATCACCCCCACCCCGAATTCCACCACATCAAAAAAGAAAACATCGGTCTTATCGAGGTTATGGGACTTGCAGTTCTTCCCGCAAGACTTAAAACCGAAATGGAAACTCTCAGGGATGCAATGGTAAACGGCAAGGATATTGCAGCCGACGAAACAATTGCAAAGCACAAGGAATGGGCAGAAAAAATCAAGGCAAATAATGATATCACAGCCGAAAACTGCGAAGAAATTCTCAGAGCTGAAATCGGAAAGGTTTTCACAGCTATTCTTGAACAATGCGGAGTTTTCGAAAGAAATGAAAAAGGAAAAGAGCAGTTTGTTAAATTTGCTCAAAGTGTTTAACAATGTTTAACTTACACACCCACACTTTCAGATGTCACCATGCACAGGGAACGGACGAGGAATATGTTTTAAAGGCAATCGAAAACGGATACAGGGTTTTCGGCTTTTCGGACCATGCGCCCCACTTCTTCCCGAACGGCTATGTTTCAACCTGCCGTATGCTTCCGAGCGAAGCGGATGAATATGCAAGAAGCATTAATGCTCTGCGCGAAAAATATAAAGACCGGATTGATATCAAGCTCGGATATGAAATGGAATGGTATCCCGAGCTGATTGAAAAGGATTTGAAATTCTTAAAGGATATCGGCTACGATTATCTGATTTTAGCTCAGCATTTCACCGACAATGAATATGAGGATTTCAGAGAGTACTGCGGTCATCCGACGGATAATATTAAAACTGTTGACAAATACACAAATCAGCTTCTTGAGGGTGCAAGCAGCGGACTTTTCACATATGTCTGCCACCCCGATTTAATTAAGTACAAGAAGGATAAGAAAGTCAACACCGAAAAGCTGACTTATCTTGTTGATGAACTTAAGAAAATTGATATTCCGCTTGAATATAATTTCTACGGTTATTTCGACAAGCGCCACTATCCGAACAAAGAGTTCTGGCAGCTTGCAAAGGAGAGGGACTGCAAAACCGTTATCGGTCTTGACGCCCACAATCCGAAGGTTATTGAGGACAAAAAGCGCCTTGATAAAATGAAAAAGGAAATTGCCGAGCTCGGCATAAAACCGCTTGAAACAATTGAATTGATTAAGTAGCAAAACAAAAACGAGGCTTGAAGCCTCGTTTTTATATTTGTCTGATAAGATTTTTATCTTTCCTTGCTGCCCAGGCAATGTTGTATGCATGGTCGCCGACACGCTCAAGGTCCTGGAGAAGCTTTGTGTAAACAACACCCGAAGATGTGTGGCATTTCTTTTCCTTAAGGCGCTGAACGTGGTTATCCTGAGCCTGAAGAGTTAAATCGTCGATTTTATTTTCAAGATCGTGGAGCTCGTGCTCTTCAAAATCTGTAAGTTTCTTGTTAAGGAAGCAGCCGATTGAACGGTCAAGAAGCTCAAGCACCTTTTCATAGAGCTCCTGAACTTCCCGATTGCTTTCTTCCGAAAAATCGAGTCCGCTTTCCTGAATGATTTTTGTTCTGTTTAAAATATTCTGGGCATGGTCACCGATTCTTTCAAGGTCGGTTATAACATGGAAGAGCTTTCCTATGTATTCCGAATCCTCAGCAGGAATTTTGCCCGAGCAAACGGTTACCATAAAGTCTGAAATATTATGGTTGAGCCAGTTAATCAGCTCTTCATTGTCGAGAATTGTTCTTTCGTTTTCAAGCGTGGAGGCAAGATAACCTTCGCAGGCAAGAACGAAATTTGTCCGAACAAGCTTTGCCATCCTTTCAACCTCGGAGCCAATCTGAAGAACGGTTGCGGTTGTGTTTTCGGTAATCTTTTTATCAATGTACTGAAAACGCATTGCGCTTTCGTGTTCCTTCGGTTTGAAAACAGCTTCCGAAAGTTTAACAAGCTGCGGAACAAACGGAAGAAGAACAAGTGCCGTTATAACCTTGAAAAGAATGTGGCAGGTTGCAACCTCAACCGAGCCGTTGCCGCCGCTGAATTCCTTAACCCAGTTCAGGAAAGGAGTAACATATGCAAGCGGGGTCAGGAAAATAAGTACGAAATTGAATATGAAATAAACAAATGCTGCTCTCTTTGCGTTTGTCTTTGCGCCGATTGCCGATAAGAGAAGCGGTGTAACCGAGCCGATATTGATACCGATGATAAGATATATTGCAAGGTTAAGCGGAACACCTCCACTAAGGGCAAGCATCTGCAAAACACCGATTGCTGCGCTTGAGGACTGCAAAACAGAACAAACTGCAATACCGACAAGTATTCCGAGAATCGGGTTGTTAAAGCTTGTTATGAAATGCTGGAACGATTCGCTTGTTTTAAGCACGCCCATAGCATTTTCACCGCTCATATATTTGAGTCCGAAGAACAGAATACCGAAGCCGAGAATTATCTGGCCGATGTATTTTTGCTTTTGTTTCTTTGCAAAAAGTGCAAGTGCGGCTCCGATAACAATACAAATCGGAGCAATTGCCGAAACATCGATAGCAATCAGAACAGCGGTTACGGTTGTTCCGATATTAGCACCGATGATAACGCCCGTTGCCTGAGCCAAATCCATAACGCCTGCATTCAGAAATCCCATCAGCATAACGGTTGTTGCCGAGGACGACTGAATAACAGCAGTTACAAGAACGCCGAGCAAAAAGCCTTTGAAACGGTTTCTTGTCAGCTTTTCAAGCAGATTTTTCATTTTGCTTCCTGCGACCTGGTTGAGTCCGTCGCTCATATACTTCATTCCGAAAAGGAACAAGCCCAGTCCGCCGAGAAGGTTTATAATATTAACTACTGACATATAATTCTCCAAATTTCGATTAAGATAAATTATCAGTAATTTACCTCAATTACAATATAATTGAAACACTGTCAAATGTCAAGTAAAAAAGGAATTGCCGAAATCCCGGCAATTCCTTTTCAGTGTCAAACCTAACACCTAACACCTAACACCTAAAACCTAACACCTAATATTTATTATGCACCTTTTCGGCAAAGCAAAGAAAATCTTTTATTTCAATCTTTGTCCCGTCGTCAAGAATTGCCGTTCCGCTCATCTTTCCGAACACCTGGTGCTGGTCGGTTATAATTGCTTTTAAATCAATAACAGCGCTTCTGTCAATAATCGGCTCAAAGCTCATTTCAAAGCGTCCGTCGCTCGAGGTAAATGTCCACGGGTCAATGTAGTTCTCGCTGATATTGAAAGTTACATCATCGATTTTATGCGCTTTTCCGTCGTAGAAAATGACATTCTCACTTGCGGCGCTTGTGTTTCCGAAGCCGTATCCGATATTGAAACCGAAAGGAACTCCGTCAACCTGACCCGAGCCCGAGCCCCAGTACCAATAGTTGTCATAGGTCCAGACACCGCGTCCCCAGTCAAGCCCTGCAAAATCAGTTTCGGGGTCGAGTTCAAACACTTCGCCGTCGTACTCAATTCTGCCCGAAGCTCTGAAACAGTTGATTTTCTGATTATAGTAAAATGCTGTTTCATCACTGTCCCAGGGAGTTGCAATAACCATTGAATCATCGGGCTCATTGCTTAAAGTGATGAAGCATCTTATCCCCTTCCCTCCGTTGAAATCGGGATAGTTCATCCTGAGAATTCTGTCCTTCCCGAAATGAAGGAATTCAATTCCCATTTTGTTATTAGTGAAAACAACATTTCCCTCTTTTGATGTTGAGGGCATTTTAAATGAGCCCATCGGGAAAGGAACAATAACGGAATCCGTCTTTTCCATTGCGGATTTCAAATCAACAAGGCTGACGCTGTTCATTCCGAGATATCCCAAATCCGAAACTGTTAAGCAAAGCGCAAGCTTATACTTGTTGCTCATAATATAGTAATAATCCCACTCTTTAATACGGGTCTTGCGCTTTTTTATATCCTTTCTTGAATATTCCTGAATGAGCGTTCTGCTCCAGCCGGGCTCAACGAGCTTTCCGTTTTCATCAAGGAGCTTATGTGCGGTTGTTACTTCATGATTTCTCATAATTAATCCTCACTTTTCATCAATTCAAGTGCCAGCTGTGCTGCGCTGACAAGTTCGTTCACACTTGTGTATTCATCAACCGAATGGCAGTTGTTCATTCCCGTTGCAACAACAATGCCTTCAACTTCATGCTGTGCAAAAACATTTGCGTCCGAGCCTCCGAATGTTGCAAACAATTCTCCCGAAAGTCCTAAATTATTACAGCATTTTTTGAATCTTTTTGAAATTATGCTGTCTGCTTCAACATTAAACGCCTTAACTGCAATCTCGTATTCAAGTTCAACTTTTGCTCCGAATTCATCTGCCGAGGCTTTGCAGATTTGTTCAACCTCATTGTACGAATTCATAACCTTTGAATCATCAAAGCTTCGGATTTCTCCCTTAATTTCACATAAGTCGGGAACAATATTCGTTGCCTTTCCGCCTTCGATAACGCCGACATTTGCAGTCATTCCGTCGGCAATCGCACCGCAGGGGATTTTTGAAACAGCAAGCGCAGCTGCTTTGATTGCATGAACTCCCTCGGTTGCGGCAAAGGCAGCGTGAGCACTTTTGCCTATGAATTTAGCTTTGTATGAAAGAATTGTCGGAGCACTTGAAGCGGCACCGCCGATTTCACCGTCCATATCGAAAACATATGCCTGCTTTGATTTGAGAAGCGAATAATCGAAAAATGCGCTTCCGCCGCAGTGGGTTTCCTCGCTGATTGTAAAAAGCAGTTCAATAGGTCTGTGGGGAAGATTGTTTTCCTTAATAACCGTAAGCGCTTCAATAATTGCAACAATTCCTGCAACATCGTCCGAGCCTAAAACAGTATCGCCCTTCGAGGTGATTTTTCCGTCGGGATGAATAACGGCGCATTTGTTTTTTGACGGCTCAACAGTGTCCATATGGGCTGAGAAGACAATCGGCTCAAGCTCACTGTTGCCATCAACAAAAGCATAGAGATTGCCCGTTGTTCCGCCCGATTTTTCGCCTGCGTTATCTTCAGCAGCTTCAATTCCGAGTTTTTTAAGATATTCTTTAAGATATTCGCAAACAAGCCTTTCATCGTGTGAAGGACTGTCGAGCGAAACAATTGATGTGAAATTTTCAAGTATTCTTTCTTTATTAACCATAATCAACCTGCCTGAGTTTTATACTTTTACTATATCACTTGTTTTATTATCTTTCAAGATATTGTATTTCGTGTCTATGCGCTGAATTTTTCTGATAAAGCCCTCTCCGAAGAAGAAAAGGAAAACTGCCGTTGTCAAGCCGAAAACGAGATTAAACGGCATTCCTGCTCCGTAAATCGACAGTATTCCCGAAAGCGTTATGTTGTCTCCCAGCGACATGAAAACCGTTGAAATATCAACAATCAGTCCGTACAAAAATGTTGCCGAAAGAAAGCCGTACAGCGCAAGGGTATATCTATTATATGCTTTTTTGAAAATCAGCCCTGCAAAGAAGCCGACAAACCCAAGAGCAGCCATCTGAAACGGTGTCCAGATTCCCTGAGAAAATATGAAGTTTGAAACAAACGCCGAAAACGCGCCGACAACATATCCCCTCTCGGCTCCGAGACATACCGAAGAAGCAATAACAACCGCCGCAATCGGTTTCACCTGCGGAACAAGATAGAACGCAGCTCTTGAAACAACTGCAAGCGCAATCAGGCTTGCAATCAGCGTTATCTCTCTTGACGAGCTGTTTTTCCTTTCAAAAGAAGCGATATCAGTTATCTTAACTACACTCTTAGCTACGTTAGTTATGTAAAGGTCAAGATCGTCTCTGTAGACAAAAGTCGTGAAACCTGCGCTAATGGCTTCTTGTTCTCTTGTAACGTTCTTAACGTGAAACAAAAGTCTTTCAGCACTGTCTTTCTGTCCGTTATCAAGAAAAGCTTGTATTTCACCTTTTAAGGAATCCTGTAAAATATCAAGCATACCTCTCGTTACAACTTGCCGTTTATCCTTAATCTGTTTAAAAAAGTCCTGCGGCGGTAAGTTCTTTGAGAAAATCCTCTTCCTGATCCTTGATATCAGGTTTTTTATCGTTTGAAACACTGTGTTCCATTCCTTTCAAAAAACGCAATCTTGTTTCCTCTTCAAACAGCCAAGCAATATCAGGTTCTTCTCCTTCTTTTAAAATGGTAACAAGGCATACGGCTTGATCCTTTTTAACAAAAGTAACTACTGTGCCTCTAAGATAGGTTAGAACCAAGATATCAAGGTAACAATCATACCACTTAAGATCGATAACTTCTTTTATCATACTGGCTATTCCTTTAATCCCCGTTGTTCTTGTTATTGTATTGACAGGGATCCATCCTTGGTGTTTAAGACGCTTCCTGATATCCTTTTTAAG
>CAJOEV010000020.1 GCA_905233545.1 uncultured Eubacterium sp.
AACAGCAGAATATAATGTTTCTCAGCTTGAAACGGTTGACGGTTACAATAAGGTTACAATGAATGCAGCACCTGCACAGATTGCAGAGCCTTATGTAATAACAGTTAAAGCAGGTGAAACAGTTGTTGATACAATAACAACCTCAATCCAGCAATACTGCCTGACAATTATGGATCCTGCTAACGGCTTTGGAGAAAAGGATGTGGCAGTTGCAAAGTCGCTTCTTAACTACGGTGCGCTTGCAGATGAGTACTTCGGCTATGCAGCAGTTTCAGAGGAAGAAACAGGTAATAGTTACGAAGTAGCACATACAGAAGACTGGAAGGATGCTGTAAATGCAGAAAGCTTCAAGTCCAAGGCTAAGGCTCATTTTGATGGCGGCGTAGATGCTTCGGGCAAAAATGTTCAGATAACAGGAATTACATATCTTGCACTTCTTGACCCTGAATTCCGTTTCTATGTAAGCCAGTCAAATGAAGTTTATGCAGCAATGACAGAGGTGTCAATTACAAGTGAGGACGAAAAGCCGATTGAAGGCGTAACAGCTGAGATGGTTAAAACCGACAGAGGCAACTGCGTAAGAGTAACAGGACTCAAGGCAAGCGACTTTGAAAACTCACCTATAACGGCTATGCATATCTTTACACAGCACTCAGAGAACAAAGCACAGCGGCAGCAAATCTAAAAGACCTTGCAAAGGGTGTATACAGATATGCAGAAGCATGCGAAGCTAAATTTAATGCATAAGGAGGACTTTTAATATGAATAAAGCGTATAACGATCCTGAATTCAATGCAGTAAAAATGGTAAAAGAGGATATTTTAACCATTTCAAAACTTGATGATTTCACATCTGATTGGGAAGCCGGTCAAGTTGGTAATGGTGGCGGTACAGGCGGCGGTACCGGTTCTGATGTGCCATTTATTGAAATCTAATGATGTAAGGATTAAGAAAAGAACAGCAACTTCGGTTGCTGTTCTTTTTTGTAAAACTAATATTAACATTGTAAACAAATTGTTAACAAAACATTGACCTATAAATTAAATATTATTATAATACCTTATAAATGATTGAGAGGTGATTGTTTTGCTTAAGTCAATGACAGGATTCGGCAGAGCTGTCGGCGAGATTAACGGATATGTAATAACTTTTGAAATGCGCAGTGTTAACCACAGATATTTTGAATTCTCATCAAGAATTCCTCGTCAGTACGGTTTCCTTGAAGAGAAGCTGAAATCCTATATCAATTCAAAGGTTTCAAGGGGCAAGGTTGATTGCTTTGTAGGTATTGAAGCGCTGAATACCGAAGCTGCTGAAGTTGTTGTTAACAATACTCTTGCATCTGCTTATGTTAAAGCTCTTAAAGAATTGTCCGAAACCTATCAGTTAAAAGAGGACTATGGCGCATATTCTGTTGCAAGATTTTCCGATGTTCTTCTTGTTAAGAAGTCTGAGGAAGATGAAGAGGCACTTTGGAATAATGTCAAATCTGTTTGTGATGAAGCGATAGAAAAGTTCAATTCAATGCGTATTGCTGAGGGCAAAAAGCTCTTTGACGATATTTATTCAAGAGGTAAGCACATCATTGAAATTGTTTCTTTCATTGAAGAGCGCTCACCGCAGACTGTTAAGGAATATAACGATAAACTTGTTCAGCGCGTTCATGAACTTATCGGCGATGCTTCTCTTGATGAAGCAAGAATCATTCAGGAAGTTGCAATATATGCCGATAAAGTTGCTGTTGCGGAAGAAACAGTTCGACTCAGAAGTCATATCGACCAGTTAAATGAATTCCTTAATTCATCCGAGCCTGTCGGAAGAAAGATGGACTTTCTTATTCAGGAAATCAATCGCGAGGCTAACACAATAGGTTCAAAGGCAAATGATGTTGATATTGCACGAAAGGTTGTTGAAATCAAAGCCGAGGTTGAAAAAATCAGAGAACAGGTTCAGAATATAGAATAGGTTTTAGGTATTAGGTTTTAGGTGTTAGGGTAGGGGTGATTCATAAATCGCCCGAATAACAGGAATAATTATTATGAATTTAATCAATATAGGTTTCGGCAACCTTGTTAATGCCGACAGAGTCATTTCAATTGTTTCCCCGGAATCTGCTCCGGTAAAAAGAATTGTTCAGAAAAGCAAGGAAAAGGGAACACTGATTGACGCAACTCACGGAAGAAAAACTCAAAGTGTTATTATAACCGATTCGGACAATGTTGTTTTAAGCTATATGGAGCTTGAAAGAATTGCCGAAAGGTTTAATATAAAGAAATAGTCAGATTATTTAAGGAGATTTATTATGTTTAATCCTGATTTAAAGAAAATGCTTAATAATGTAAACAGCCGTTATTCTCTCGTTCTCGGAACAGCAAAAAGAGCAAGAGAAATCAGAGATGAGGCTATTGAAAAGCACGAAATCATTGATGTTAAAACGGTTTCAACAGCAATTGATGAAATCTGCGACGGTAAATATGTTATAGAAGAGCCCGAAGAGCTTAAAACAAAATGATTGCAAAAGTTGCTGTAGACAATACCTTCTTCAGCTTCGATACAGATTATAGCTATAGCCTTTCGGATGAACTTAAAGAAAAAGCGCATACCGGCTGTGAGGTAAAAGTTCCTTTCGGTAAGTCAAACACACTTCGAAACGGAATCATTGTTGAAATTACTGATGGTGACTCATATGGCTTAAAAGCTATCCATTCCGTTGGTGAAAGTGTTTTATCCGACGAAATGATATCTCTTGCGCTGTGGCTAAAGGAACGCTGTTTTTGCACAACATATGATTGCTTAAAACAGATGCTTCCGCGCGGATACGGTAAAATCAAGTCAAAAGGCGAAAGAATGATAAGGCTTACTTGTGAGAATGATGAACTTACGGGAAAGCTTACAAAAAAACAGAGAACTGTTTGCGACCTTTTGCTTGATGTTGGCACTGCCGATGTTAATGAGGTATGCGAATTCTGTTCAGTCGGTATTTCTGTTTTAAAAAACCTTGTAAAAATCGGTGTTGCTGAGTTTTATCATAAAGAAGTTTTAAGAAATCCATATAAAGTCAGTATGGACGGAGAAGCAGATGAAATCTGTTTATCTTACGCGCAGAATAAAGCGTACGAAACATACAGCAATATGCTCAAAACGGGCGGAATTGGCTTGCTGTACGGCGTAACAGGCAGCGGAAAAACCCAGGTCTATCTTAAGCTTATTGATGATGCTCTTGAAATGAACAGGGGTGTTATACTAATGGTTCCCGAAATAGCGCTTACTCCTCAGACGCTCAGCATATTCCACAAGAGATACGGCAATAAAGTAGCGGTTTTTCACAGTGGACTTTCTCTCGGCGAGAGGAATGATGAATATAAAAGAGTTAAGCGCGGTGACGCAAAAATCGTTATCGGAACCCGCTCAGCTGTTTTTGCTCCGATTGAAAATCTGGGTCTTATTGTTATGGATGAAGAGCAGGAGCACACCTATAAATCTGAAAGAACGCCTCGTTATAATGCAAAAGATGTTGCTCGTTATAGAGCTAAGTATAATAACGCTCTGTTTCTGATGGGCTCTGCCACTCCGAGCATTGAAACATACAGCGCAGCAAAAAGCGGAAGATATGTTCTTTGTGAGATAGAGGAAAGGTACGGTGATACTCCGCTTCCCGAAGTTATTACCGTTGATAGTGAACTTATCAAAAGTAATCTTGAGAACAAAAAACAGACAATTCTTCTGATTAACCGAAGAGGGTATAATACTTTTATTGCCTGCGATGAATGCGGTCATATTGTAACATGCCCGAATTGCTCCATTTCACTGACATATCACAGCTTCAATAACCGCTTAATGTGTCACTACTGCGGTTATTCAAAGGTGCTTGATAATGTATGTCCCGAATGCAAAAGCAATTCTGTTCGCTACAGCGGTTTCGGTACTCAGAGGATTGAGGATGAACTCAGCAATCTGTTTCCCGAAGCTCGCATACTTCGAATGGATGCGGACACAACTTCTGCAAAATTTTCTCATCAGAAAATTTTAGATTCCTTTAAGAACGGGGAATACGATATTTTAATCGGAACACAGATGGTTGCAAAGGGACTTGATTTTGAAAATGTTACGCTTGTGGGCGTTGTTAATGCCGATAATTCGCTTTATGATGAAAACTATAACGCAAGCGAAAAATCCTTTGATTTGATAACTCAGGTTGTCGGAAGAGCGGGCAGAAGAAGTGAAAGGGGAAGAGCGGTCATTCAGACTGTTAATCCTGATAACGAAACTGTTGAATATGCTGCAATGCAGGATTACAAGGGCTTTTATGACAATGAAATAAAGCTTAGAAAATATCTGATTTATCCTCCGTTTTGCGATATTATTTGCGCATTCTTCACGGGTGAGGATGAAAATGCAGTTGCTCTTTGTGCAAAAGCTTTTTTTGATGAGCTTTTAAAGTTAAATAAAGAGTATATGCAAAAGATAATTGTTCTCGGTCCAACTCCTGCAAAGGTATCCAAGATTAATAATAATTACAGATACCGACTTGCAATTAAGTGCAAAAATTCGGCAAAAATTCGCAGTATGATAACAGAAATTTTAAAAAAGATGAGTAAAATAAAAGAGTTCAAAGAGATTAGTATATCAATTGATACAAACCCAAATGAACTTTAATGGAGAATAAATAATGGCACTGAGAAATGTTGTTAAGGTCGGCGACCCGATTTTAAATAAAAAAAGCAGAGTTGTTGAAAAATTCGACGACAGACTTTCTGTTTTAATTGACGATATGTTCGACACTATGTACTCCCAGGACGGCGTTGGTCTTGCTGCCGTTCAGGTGGGAATGCTTAAAAGAGTTGTTGTTCTTGATGTCGGCGACGGAAAAATTGAGCTTGTTAACCCGGAGATTACAAAAGAAGAGGGCGTTCAGGAGGAATCCGAGGGATGTCTTTCAGTACCGGGTGAAAGCGGAATTACAAGAAGACCTGCAAAGGTTCAGGTTAAGGCACAGGACAGAAACGGAAATTGGCATGTTTACACAGGCGAAGGTCTTAAAGCAAGGTGTTTTTGCCATGAACTCGACCACCTTGAAGGAATTCTTTTCACATCTAAAGTCATAAGAAAGATTGAAAATCAATGAGAATAGTTTTTATGGGAACTCCTGATTTTGCTGTTCCTTGTCTTGAAAAACTGAATAATAGCAAACACGAAATTGTCGGTGTTTTCTCTCAGCCCGATAAGCCTGTCGGAAGAAAGCAGGTATTAACGCCTCCTCCCGTAAAGGCATGGGCGACTGAGAACAGTATTCCCGTATTTCAGCCCGAAAAAATCAAAAACAGCAACGCACTTGAGATAATTGACGGACTCAATCCAGATATAATTATTGTTGTTGCTTATGGAAAGATATTACCATCAGAGATACTGACTTCAGCTAAACACGGATGTATAAATGTTCACGCATCCTTGCTTCCGAAGTACAGGGGAGCTGCGCCGATTCAATGGGCTGTTCTGAATGGCGACAAGAAAACGGGAGTTTCAATTATGCAGATGGACGAGGGACTTGATACGGGCGATGTTATTCTTGTTAAAGAGTGCGAAATCGGCGAAAATGAAACATCTGCCGAGCTGTTTGACAGGTTATCCGTTATCGGTGCCGACGCTTTGATTGATGCGCTTGATTTGATTGAAAATAACAAAGCTGTTCCCAAAAAGCAGCCCGAGGGCGATTTCGGTTATGCGAAAATGATAACTAAAGAACTTTGCCCGATTGACTGGAGCAAAAGCGCTTTTGAAATTCACAATCAGGTCAGGGGACTTCAGACCTGGCCTGTTGCAACAACAATCATAAACGGAAAAAACATAAAAATACACAAAACCGCTTTTTCCGATATTAAGGGAAATAAAGCAGGGGAAATTGTTGATAATAATAAAAAACTTATTGTGTCCTGCGGTGACGGAAGATGCCTTGAAATTCTTGAACTCCAGGCAGAGGGAAAAAAGAGAATGGATGCAAAGTCCTTCCTTCTCGGAAACAGTATTCAAATGCACTGCGTTTTAGGAGGATGATATGAATACTTATCTTATGTATTATATGACGGGAATCATAATTTTTCCCGTATTCATCTTTGCTTTAATATGTCAGGCAAAGGTTAAAAGTAATTTTAAAAAGTATTCAAAAATAATGAGCAGAAGCAATATGACGGGTGCGGATGCAGCGTGGAGACTATTGCAGCTTAACGGTGTAACCGATGTTAGAATCGAGCGTATTGGCGGAACATTAACCGATTACTACGACCCTTCAAAAAAGGTTATCTGCTTGTCAAGTGATGTATTTGATTCAAAGAGTATAGCTGCTATCGGAGTTGCTTGTCACGAAGCAGGTCATGCTGTTCAGCATGCAGAGGGGTATTCTCCGCTTACTTTCAGGAACTTTGTCATACCTGCAACAAGAATCGGTTCTGCTCTTGGCGTTCCGCTTTGTTTACTTGGTATGTTTATCGGTTATTCGCCTCTTGCATATATCGGTCTTGCGCTTTACGGATTTGTTGCTCTGTTTCAGCTTATAACTCTGCCTGTTGAATTCAACGCAAGTTCAAGAGCGCTTGCTACTATTGAGGCAAACGGCTTTTTAACCAGCGAAGAGTATGTGGGTGCAAAGAAGGTTTTGAATGCTGCTGCATTAACTTATGTTGCTGCTCTTGCTTCTGCGATTGCAACAATGCTCAGACTGCTTTTAATTATATCCGGCGGAAGAAGACGATGAAAAACAGCAGATTAATTGCGTTTGAAATTCTTTATAAAATGCAAAAAGAAGGCGCATATTCAAATATTGCGCTTGATAAAGCACTTTCTGAATACGAAACCTCGGATAAGGCATTTATTTCAAACCTTGTTCTTGGCGTAACCGAGCGAAAAATAACTCTTGATTATCTTATCAATCCCTATCTTTCGGGAAAGACTAAGCCAAAGGTTATGCTTATTCTGTATCTCGGTGCGTATCAGCTGTATTTTATGGATAAGGTGCCTTCCAGTGCTGCAATAAACACTTCTGTCGAACTTGCTGGTATGACGGGTGTTTCATATTATAAAAACCTAATTAACGCTGTACTACATAAGATTGACGATAACAGAATCGATTTAGATAGTATTGAAGACTTATCTGTTAAGTATTCGTGTCCTAAGAACCTTATTAACTTCTGGACAAAGATGTACGGCAGTGATAAATGTGAGAAAATTCTGAGTGTTATCAACGAAAAACCTCCTGTATTTGCTGTTCCTAACACTTTGTATGTTGACTGCGAGGAGCTGACATATGAGCTTCTCAGCAGTAATGTAGAGTGCGAAACGGACGGAGAACTTGTTAAGATTAATTCTTCGTTTGATTTGGGCTCTCTCAAGCCGTTTAAGGACGGATTGTTTCATATCCAGGATAAGAGCTCTTATGAATGTGCAAAGGCGCTTGAAGCAAAAGAGGGCGACGTGGTTCTTGATATTTGTTCTGCACCGGGAGGAAAGGCTTTTACAATTGCCGAGGGAATGAATAACAAAGGCTGTGTGTTTGCATTTGATATTCATGAGCACAGAGTCAGGCTTATTGAAAACGGTGCTAAAAGGCTTGGTTTGAATAATATCAAAGCATCTGTAAACGACGCTGAGGTATACTCTGATACAATTCCTGAAGCGGACAGAATTCTATGTGACGTTCCTTGCTCGGGATTTGGTATTATCAGAAGAAAGCCCGAGATAAGATACAAGGAGCTCGACAGTATAAAGGAGCTTCCTGAATTACAGCTTGAAATTCTTGAAACATCATCAAAATATCTTAAAGATAATTCAAGATTGATATATTCAACCTGTACACTTAATAAAAGAGAAAACGAAAATGTTGTTAAAGCATTTTTAGATAAACACACTGAGTTTAAACTCATAAAAGAAAAAACCGTCTTTCCGAGTAAAAACGGTGGCGACGGCTTTTACTATGCCGTTCTGGAAAACTGATATGACAGATATAAAATCTCTTTCAAAAGAAGAACTTAAGAGCGAAATAAAGGCTTTGAATCTGCCTTCTTTTCGTGCTGAGCAGATATATAAATGGCTGCACAAAGAGGGTGTTACTTCATTTGATGAGATGACCGATTTGTCAAAATCACTCAGAGCAGAGCTTTCTGAGAAATATGATATTTCATATTGCGAAATCGAGCAGAAATTTGTTTCAAAAATAGACGGAACTGTTAAATATCTGTTCAGACTGAGTGACGGCGAATATATTGAGTCCGTTATAATGAAATATAAATACGGATTCACAATCTGTGTTTCATCCCAGGTCGGCTGTAAAATGGGGTGCAAATTCTGTGCTTCAACCCTTGCAGGTTTTAAAAGAAATCTTCTCTCGGGTGAAATGGAAAGCCAGCTTCATGCAGCTCAGAAGGATTTGGGCATAAGAATATCCCATATAGTTTTAATGGGAATCGGCGAGCCTCTTGATAACTATGATAATGTTATCAGATTTATCAAAACTGTAAACGACGAAAACGGGCTGAATATCTCTATGAGGGATATAACTCTTTCAACCTGCGGACTTGTTAACAGAATATATGATTTGATGAATGAAGAGCTTCCGATAACGCTTACAATCTCACTTCATGCACCGAATGATGAAATAAGAAGCAAAACAATGCCGATTAATGATAAATACGGCGTTGATGAAGTTATTAAAGCCTGCAAAAATTATTACAGTAAAACCTCAAGGCGTATATCTTTTGAATACACTTTGATAAAGGACGTCAATGACAGCGAGCAGTGCGCCCTTGAGCTTGCTGAAAAGCTGAAAGGATTCAACTGCCATGTCAATCTTATTCCCGTGAATGATGTCGAAGAACGCGGTAATATACGCTCGTCAGAAAAAGCTGTTAATAATTTTTATAATATATTGAATTCAAAAGGAATTAATGCTACAATAAGAAGAACGCTTGGTAAGGATATTAATGCCTCCTGCGGTCAGCTTCGCAGAAAAAAGCAAGGAAGTGAAATTTTTTGAAAATAGTTGCGAAAACAGATAAAGGTAAAATCAGAGAAAGTAATCAGGACGCATATGCAGTCGGAGAGCTTCCCGGAGAAGTTGCCTGGGCAGTTGTCTGCGACGGAATGGGCGGCGCTGCTGGCGGTAATATTGCATCTGCGCTTGCCGTTAAGGTTATAAGCGATAAGATTACTTCCTGTTTTAATGAAAAGATGAGAGAATCTTCAATAAAGAACCTTCTCGACTCTGCGATAACGGCTGCCAATATCGAGGTTTACGATATGGCGGATTCGCATTCCGAACTTTACGGAATGGGAACAACGGTTGTTTGTGCGATTGTTCGTCAGGATACAGCGTATATCGCTCATGCAGGTGACAGCCGTGCTTATATTGCAGGTAATGACGAAGTTAAGCAGATAACAACTGACCACAGTATGGTGCAGGATCTGGTTGACAGAGGAAAAATTACCGCAGAAGAAGCAGAGCATCATCCAAATAAAAATATAATAACGAGAGCTGTCGGAGTGGATAAAAGAATCGATATTGATTTTGACCAGTTCGATTTGAACGAGAGTGAAACTTTGATTCTTTGCACCGATGGTTTATCAAACTATGTTTCAACAAATGAGCTTTTAGAAGATATTAAAGACGGTCAGTATTACGCCTTTGCCGACAGATTGGTTAAAAGAGCAAACAATAACGGCGGCGGAGATAATATAACAGTAGTTGCAATTGCTAAATAGGAGAATGGGTATAGATGGATAATTATGTTGGAAAAAGACTGGACGGAAGATATGAGGTTCAGGAGATAATCGGCGTTGGCGGAATGTCGGTTGTTTATAAGGCTTATGATAATGTTGATGACAGAATTGTTGCTGTCAAGATTTTAAAAGAAGAGTTTGCAAAGAACGAGGAGTTCAAAAGAAGATTCAAGAATGAATCAAAGGCTATCGCTCTTTTGTCTCATCCAAATATTGTTAAGGTGTTCGATGTCAATTTCGGCGAAAGACTACAGTACATTGTTATGGAGTATATCGACGGAATAACACTTAAAGAATACATTAATAAGCAGGGCGCAATTACATGGAATGATGCTCTGTTCTTCATGACTCAGATTTTAAGGGCAGTTCAGCACGCTCACGATAAGGGAATTGTTCACAGGGATATCAAGCCCCAGAACATAATTCTTCTTTCAAATGGCGATATCAAGGTTACTGATTTCGGTATTGCAAGATTTTCAAGAAGCGAAACAAAGACCTTAACTGAGCAGGCAATCGGTTCTGTTCACTATATTGCTCCCGAACAGGCAAAGGGTGAGCCGACTGATGAAAAAGCCGATATCTATTCACTTGGCGTTGTTCTTTATGAAATGCTTTCCGGAACTGTTCCTTTCGAGGCGGATAGTGCTGTTTCAGTTGCACTTATGCAGGTTCAGGCAGACGCAAAGCGTTTAACTGATATCAATGCGGACATTCCTCTCGGTCTCGAGCAGATATGTGTTCATGCAATGCAGAAAAACCCTGCAGAAAGATATCAGACTGCAAGCGAAATGCTTATTGATATCGAGGAAATTATTAAGAATCCGAACACAACCTTCAATTATCCTTCAAAGTTTGATTCAAATCCGACAAGGGTAATGGGAAACGGAGCAAGAAATCCCGGATTTATTCCAAGATACGATTATCATGACGAGCTGGAAGAAGACAACGATGAGTATGAGGATCCCAACCGTAAAAAGAAGATAATAACAGCTGTTGTTATCGGAATTATCGTTCTTGCAACCGCAATTGTTCTTCTTGTTATGGCTGTTACAAACAATATGAATGCAACAACTCATAAGCTTGAAAACTTCGTCGGTCTTTCATATGATGAACTCATTTCAAAGAATGTTTATGATTATGAGTTTACTGCTGAATATAAAGAAACAACCGATATGCAGCCGGGTGTTGTTATGGCTCAGGACCCTGCTGAGGGTACAAAGGTTCGTTCAGGCTCTAAGGTTGTTTTAACCGTTTCTGCTTCTGCTGATGACATAAGCGTTCCGAATGTTTATTCCTACAGCGAAAGCCAGGCAAAAACAGCACTTGAAAAAGCGAATATAACAAATTATAAATTCCTTTCTGTTTCAAGCGAAAATGTTGAAGAAGGCAAGATTGTTTATACCGAGCCTAAAGCGGGAACAGTCATTTCATCAGAGGATGAGGTAATTGTTTATATTTCTTCAGGTCCCTCAACAACTGTTTTAAAAGAAATCAAAGTTCCTGATGTCGGCGGTCTTACAAAAAGCGGTGCAAGAGCATTCCTTGAAAAATTAGGTTTCAAGAATGTTTCATTCACTACTCAGGACAGTGATTTACCAAAGGATACCGTATTGTCACAATCTCCTGCTGCAGGTGAAAGCATTGCTGAAAACGAAGCAATTAAAATATTTATAAGCTCAGGTACAACTACAACAACAACTGAAAAGCAGGTTAAGGTTTCCGTTGCTGTAAGACTTCCCAAATGTATTGATGAAAACGGAAATTATAAGCGTGATACGCTCAGAATTCTTCTTGACGGAAAAACTTATTCAAATCAGGCTGTTATTCTTAACGGAAAGTCTGTATATCTGAGTGTTAACGGAGACGGCAAGAGCTCACAGACAATTTCAGTTTCACTGAAAAAGACAGGAGCTAAGGATTCAAAGACCACTAACGGCAAATCAGACCAGAGCTTCTCATACAATTTCTCGGGATTCTCCAAGAACGAAAAAACAACAACAGAGAAAACAACTGAAGAGGAATCATCAAGCGAAGCATCAAAAGATTCTGATAAATCAAAAAATAAAAAGACAAACGAATAATATATGGCAATAGGAAAAATTGTTAAAGGCATCGGCGGCTTCTACTATGTAGACGCCGATGATGTCATTTATGAATGTAAAGCAAGGGGAAACTTCAGAAATAAGAGTATGAGTCCGCTTGTGGGGGATAATGTTGAGTTTTCAATCAACGAAAATGCAGAAAACAGGATTGAAGAAATTCTTGAAAGAAAAAATTCTTTAGTGCGTCCGCCGCTTGCAAATCTTGATATACTGTTTATTATCTGCTCTCTTGTTGACCCGAAAATTAATCTTTTAATTATCGACAGACTGATTGCAGTAGCTGAATATAAAAATATTGAGCCGGTAATAGTTCTCACTAAAACCGACCTTGAAAGTGATTATCAGAAGTATATTGATATTTATGAAAAGGCAGGTTTTAAAACAATTGCCGTTAATAATAATGATTTCAGCGTCGCTGATGAGATAAAAATACTAATGGCTGACAAGGTTTGTGCATTTACAGGTAATACGGGAGTCGGCAAATCAACGCTCTTAAATAATTTGTTTCCCGAGCTCAATCTTGAAACGGGCGAAACAAGCAAAAAGCTTGGCAGGGGACGGCATACAACGAGGCATTCGGAACTTTTTAAGGTCTGCGGCGGATATGTTGCCGACACGCCCGGGTTTTCATCACTCGACATTCAGAGATATGATAAGATATTAAAAGAAGATTTGCCCCATTGTTTCAGAGAATTCAGGGACTATCTCGGGGATTGCAGATTTACAACCTGCACCCATGTCAATGATAAGGGCTGTGCAGTCTGCAAAGCTCTTGAAGAGGGCAAAATCAGCGAGTCGAGGCACAGCAGTTATGTTGCAATGTATAACGAAGTTAAGGATATAAAGGAATGGCAGACGAAATAAGAAAGTGCACAATAGTTTCGGGCGCTCCGATTGATAATATCGAATTTCTGAAAAACAAAATTGACAGAGATTCTTTTATCATTGCTGCTGATGCAGGGTATAAAAAACTGTTAAAAGCTAATATTATGCCAGATGCAATTGTCGGAGATTTTGATTCTGCCGAAAAACCCGATGTTGATTGCGAAATAATAACATTTCCGATTGAAAAAGCGTATACGGACACCTTTAACAGTGTTATTCTTGCTAAAGAAAGAGGATATAATGATATAACAATCTTTTTTGCTCTCGGCGGAAGATTTGACCACAGCTATTCAAATATTCTCTGCCTTGATTACTGTAAAATGAATAATATAAAGTGCAGAATTGTTGATGATAAAAACAGAGTTTCTTTAATACAAAGAAAAGCTGTAATCAAAAAGGAATACGAAAACTTTTCGCTTTTTGCTTTTCTTGAGAATTGCATTGGAGTCAGAATTGAAGGCGCGCACTATGACCAGAGCTTTTTCAATCTTGATAAGTTGGATATAAGGCTTTCTGACCAATTCGCTCAGAGCAATTATGTTGAAAATGAAGAATGTTCAATCACAGTTGAGCAGGGAACACTTCTTTTAATTGAGAGTAACGATTAATCGGATTTTTCATAGTATGTAGTAAATGCAGCAAAGGGGCGTTTACTATGACGAAAAAATGCAAAAGAGATTATCTTTGGATTGCCTTTGGAATCGGCGCAACGCTTGCGCTTATTCTTCCGACTGTCTGGACAACAAGAGTTCTTGCAGTATGCGTCATAATTCTCGGAATCCTTTGTTGCAGGAATTAACATACGGGGGTTTCAATATATGAAAGTTGTACTTATAAAAAGTCCGAAAATCTTAGCTCCAATTCTCAGAGCAGTATTCAAAGTTAAAAAAATACATTATGAAGATTAAATAGTAATTAGGGAGGGCTTTTGCCCTCCTTTTTATAATAAATCTTACTTGACATTATTTCTTTAATTTGTTAATATATTTGCAATATGATAAAGGCTTTGATTAAGAGGAGTAACCCTTGAAATCTTCAAGAGAGAATGCGGTTGGTGCAAGCATTCAGAGGAAGAGGGCGAAGGTAGCTTATGAGCCGGGCATATGAAAGTTGCGAGCCCCGAGCCCCGAGTTCCGAGTTGTTGGTTTCTCGCTGAGCTCAGACAAATTGTAACAAGTAGTTTGTTTCGTATTCCTGCGTTAAAGGATTTGAGCGGCGTATTTAATACGCAATTTGAGTGGTACCACGGAATTATTCCGCCTCATTGTTGAGGCGGTTTTATTTTTTTTAGGAGATGATAAAATGGCAAAAGATTTAGAAAAACAGTATAATCCATCCGCATTTGAAGATAAAATCTATAAATTCTGGGTGGATAATAAATACTTTCATGCGGATGTTAAATCCGATAAAAAGCCCTATACAATCGTAATCCCGCCCCCGAATATTACGGGTCAGCTTCATATGGGTCATGCGCTTGATAACACATTGCAGGATATCCTAATCCGCTATCACAGAATGAGCGGATATGATACCCTCTGGCTTCCGGGAACTGACCATGCTTCAATTGCAACTGAGGCAAAAATTGTTGAAGCAATGAGAAAAGAGGGAATAAGTAAAGAGGATATCGGTCGCGAAAAGTTCCTTGAAAGAGCATGGGAATGGAGACGGCAGTACGGCGGAAGAATTATTGAACAGCTCAAAAAGATGGGTTCCTCCTGCGATTGGGACAGAGAGCGTTTTACTCTTGATGACGGCTGTAATAAAGCCGTAGTTGAGGTTTTCAATAACCTTTACGAAAAAGGTTTAATCTATCGCGGCGAAAGAATAGTTAACTGGTGTCCGCACTGCTTAACATCAATTTCTGATGCCGAGGTTGAATATGAGGACCAGGCAGGACATTTCTGGCATCTTAAATATCCCTTTGCAGACGGAAGCGGATATCTTGAACTTGCAACAACGCGTCCCGAAACAATGCTTGGTGATACCGCTGTTGCAGTTAACCCGAATGATGAAAGATACAAGGAATGTATTGGTAAAACACTTATTCTTCCGATTGTTCACCGTGAAATACCGGTTGTTGCGGATGATTATGTTGATATCGAATTCGGAACAGGTGTTGTTAAAATTACTCCTGCTCACGACCCGAACGACTTTGAGGTTGGACTTCGTCATAACCTTGAGGTTATCGATGTTATGACCGACGACGCTCATATAAAGGATGGCTGGGGCAAATACAGCGGTATGGACAGATACGAATGCCGTAAAGAAATTGTTAAGGACCTTGAAGCAGAGGGAGCACTTCTCGAAATCGAGGATTATTCTCATAATGTCGGCACTTGCTACAGATGCTCAACAACAATTGAGCCCAAGGTTTCAAAGCAGTGGTTCGTTAAGATGAAGCCCCTTGCAGGACCTGCAATTGATGCGGTTAAGAATGATGAAACGAAATTCGTTCCAAAGAGATATGAGAAAACATATTTCCACTGGCTTGAGAATATACGCGATTGGTGTATTTCCCGCCAGCTTTGGTGGGGACACAGAATTCCTGCGTGGTACTGTGAGGAGTGCGGTGAAATAACCGTAAGCAGGGAAGAGCCAACCGAATGCGCTCACTGCCACAGCAAGAAAATTTATCAGGATCCCGATACACTTGATACATGGTTCTCATCCGCATTATGGCCGTTCTCAACAATGGGCTGGCCTGATGAAACAGAGGATTTCAAGAAGTACTATCCGACTGATACGCTTGTAACCGGATACGATATTATTCCTTTCTGGGTTATGAGAATGATGTTCTCAGGACTTGAACAGACGGGCAGAGTTCCGTTTGACACCGTTCTGATTCACGGACTTGTTCGTGACGCCCAGGGAAGAAAGATGAGTAAATCCCTCGGAAACGGTATTGACCCGCTTGAAATTATTGATGAGTACGGTGCAGATGCACTTAGATTCACTCTTGCAACGGGTAATTCACCCGGAAATGATATGAGATTCTCGGATGACAGAGTTATCGCATCGCGTAACTTTGCTAATAAGCTCTGGAACGCTGCAAGATTCGTTTTGATGTATCTCGGCGATTTCGATTACAAAGGACTCCCCGAAAACCTTCTTATTGAAGATAAATGGATTCTTTCAAAGATTAATTCTCTTGCAAAAGAGGTAACTGATAATCTTGATAAGTTTGAACTCGGTATCGCTGTTCAGAAGCTCTATGATTTCATCTGGGATGTTTTCTGCGATTGGTATATTGAAATTGCAAAAATCAGACTTCAGGGCGATGATGAAAATGCAAAAGAGGATGTTAAAGCAGTTCTCGTTTTCGTTTTAACAAATATTCTCAAGCTTCTTCATCCCTTTATGCCGTTCATAACTGAGGAAATCTATCAGGCAATTCCGCACGACGGTGAATCAATTATGGTTTCCGATTGGTGCCGTTATGATGATAAGCTTAATTTTGCAGACGAAGAAGAGAGCATGGAAAAGATTATGAGAGCAATCCGTGCTATTAGAAACAGAAGAGCGGAGATGAACATTCCTCCGAGTAAAAAGGCAAAGGTTTATATCGAAACTGCAAATATTGATATCTTCACAAACGGAATTGAATTTTTCAAGAGACTTGCTTCTGCAAATGAAGTTAATGTTGAAGAAAGCTTCGGCGATCTCGGAAATGTTGTAACAATAATAACCGACGATGCGAAGATTTATATTCCTCTTGGCGACCTTGTTGATTTTGAGGCAGAGAAAAAACGCCTTGAAAAAGAGCTTGCAGCTGCTGAGGATAAGCTTTCATTCATTAATAAAAAGCTTTCAAATCCCGGATTTGTTAACAAGGCTCCCGAAAAGGTTGTTAATCAAAGCAGAGAAGAAGCCTCAAAACTAGAAGAAAAGATTGCAATGATTAAGAAATCCATTGAGGAAATCGGATAATGAACTATAATGAAGCGCAAAACTTCATAATAAAAAAGCAGAGCCTCGGCATTATGCCGGGGCTTAGCCGTATTAATAAGCTCCTTGAAACAATGAATAATCCTCAAAATGAGCTGAAAATTATTCATATTGCAGGAACAAACGGAAAGGGAACAACTGCTGAAACAATTGCCGATGCTTTAATTAATGAAGGATACAAGGTCGGGCTTTTCACTTCTCCCTGGGTTATAGATTACCGCGAACAGATACAGATAAATGGAGAGTTTATAAGTGAAAATGCGTTTACTGAGTATGTTGAAAAATACAGTGATAATGATTGCAGTGAATTTGAGTTTTTAACCGCTATTGTGTATAAGTATTTTGCAGATAATAAGGTTGACTATGCAGTTGTTGAATGCGGAATGGGCGGAAGAGATGATGCAACAAATGTTGAAAACGAAAATCTTTCTGTTATAACAAGCATATCCCTTGACCATACAGATTATCTAGGAAGTACTCTTAAAGAAATTGCTGAAAACAAAAGCGGAATATGCAGAAAAAATTCTGACTGTATATTATATTCGGATGAATTTGCAGAAATCTTCAAAGATAAGTGCAGAAAGCTTGTTATCAGCCCTCAGAGCGATAATTTGAGCATTGTTAATACAGTCCTAAGTCATTTGGGGCTAAAACATGTAAAAGCTCTCAAAAAGCTTCCTGCAAGGCAGGAGAAAAGGGAAAATGTTCTTTTTGACGGCGGACATAATGTTGCTGCTGCAAAAGCACTTGAGTCTTTGATTAAGAATGAAACTGCCGTTATCGGTATGATGAAGGACAAGGATGTTGAAGGCTATTTCAGAATTATTGCTCCAAAATGTAAAAAGATAATATGCGTTGATGTTGATAACCCACGTGCAATTTCAAAAGAGGAGCTATCGGCTGTAGCTAAGAAATATTGCAATGATGTTAGTGCTGCCGACAGTGCCGAAATAGCTCTTCAATACAATCCCACTCTTATATGCGGTTCATTTTATATGATAAGAGAAATATATAATTTATTTTAAACACATATTTCAACAAATTATGTTAAGTCAGTTTGATATATTCATATCAGACTGATTTTTTTATGTGGATAAGATTATTAAAAGGGTGGTACTAATGAATGTAACAATCGAATCAAGCGGAAATTTAATCATAGCATATCTAATAGGAGAAATAGACCATCATTCAAGCGCGGCGCTGAGAGAAAAAATAGATAATGTTATTGCATATAAAAAGCCAAAGCATTTAATTCTTGATTTCAAGAATGTTTCGTTTATGGATTCTTCGGGAATTGGACTTGTTATGGGAAGATACCGTTTAATGCAAAGCTTTAAAGGAACGGTTGAAATAAGAAATGTAACACCCCAGACAAAGAAGCTTATGCAGCTTGCAGGGCTTAGCAATATTGCAATTATCAAAGAAAAACAGTAAGGAGTTATACTATGGAAATAAATAATGAATTCAGTTTAACCGTTGAAAGCAAAAGTGTTAATGAATCCTTTTGCAGAGTTGTTATTTCTGCCTTTGTATCCCAGCTTGACCCGACAATTGAAGAACTTTCTGATTTAAAAACTGCACTTAGTGAAGCCGTGACAAATTCTATTGTTCACGGCTACAAGGATTCAAGAGGAAAGATTTACATAAATGCAAAAATAGTCGATTCGAATATTGTTAAAATCAGAATAAGGGATAGGGGCGCAGGAATTGAAGATATTAAAACCGCAATGACTCCGCTTTTTTCAACAGGTGACGGTGACAGAGCAGGACTCGGTTTTACGGTTATGGAATCTTTCTGCGATAAAGTTAAGGTTACATCAACCTTGGGCAAGGGAACATGTGTTGTTTTAACAAAGAGAATAACGGGTCACAGCGCATGGTAACCGAAAGGGATAAAATAATAACCGAAAACATAGGTCTTGTTCACTCTATTGCAAAGAGATTCAATAAAAGGGGAATTGAATACGACGATTTGTTCCAGGCAGGATGTCTGGGACTTGTTAAAGCAGTTGATAATTTTGATGAAAGCAAGGGCTATGCTTTTTCAACCTATGCTGTTCCGGTGATTATGGGAGAAATAAAAAGGCTCTTCCGAGACGGAGGAGCAATAAAGGTTTCAAGAGCTCTTAAAGAAAAATCAATTCGGGTTCAGTCGACAAGGGACAGGTTTGTTAAATCAAATCTCAGAGAGCCGACAGTAACCGAGCTATCAGAGATTTGCAATATAAGCATTGAAGAGTTATCAGAAATACTTAATATCATCAATCCCGTTGTTTCGCTTTCTTCTTTTTATGAAGAAGAAAACAGTGAATATGATGTTTTATATGATGAAAGCGATAATTTGTTTAATAAGCTTTCGGTTGATGAAATGCTTTCTAAGCTCAGTGATTATGAAAAAGAATTGATTAAGCTCAGGTACTTTCAAGGCAAAACGCAGTGCGAAACCGCAAAACTTCTTGGTGTTTCACAGGTGCAGATTTCACGAAGAGAAAAGGCAATTCTTAAAAAAATGAGAAACTAACAGTTTTTTGTTAAGAAATCGCAATTTATTATTGCGATTTTTTTTATTATATATTGTTAATTATTGATTTTTATGTTAAATTGTATATGTATTTAGTTTTTATAGATTTTTATGATATCGTTTATTATGATGATTAATTAATTATTAAACTAAAAGGAGAATAATTATGAATTGCAGAAAATGCGGAGCTCAGTTTAATGACGACGCGATATTTTGTCCTGTATGCGGTGAGAAAGTTGAGTTTATTCAAAGCAATAATTCAAATTTAAACGGCAATAATATGAATTCAGGGGGCAGCCCGAATAATGACGGTAATAAAAAACTTTTAATAGTTATTATTACATTGCTTGCTGTTTTGATTGTTATTTTTGCGTTTATCGCAGGAACAATGATTAACAAGGATAAAACACCCGAAACAACAGCCATCCAGACAACCTATTCACAGCCCGAAACAACAATTTTTACGACTGAGTCTGAAACATACGAAACTACAACCAAGAAAACAACTAAACATAAAACCACTAAAAAGCACACAACAAAGCATGTTAATTCGGGTGATGCTTTCTACGGTATATGGTGCAGTGCATATAAGAGCAGAGATAAGGCAGAAAATGATGCACAGAAAATGCGTAATAAGGGCTTTTATAATGCAGAAGTATTTGTTTCATCCGAATGGTCAAATATGAATCAGGAAAAATGGTACTGCGTTACGGCTGATAAGTGCTATTCAAAGAGTGATGCAAACCGTGTACTCAAGGATGTTAAGAAGGTATACAGAGACGCATATGTTAAATACACCGGAAGCTATAAGGGTTCGTATTACGAAGAGGAAACAACTGTTAAGCCCGGTTATGAGAGTACATATCCAGGATTCTACGGAATCTGGTGCAGTGCATATAAGAGTGAATCAAAAGCTCAGGCGGACGCTGAGAAGCTTAGAAGTTACGGATTCTATAATGCAGATGTTTATCTCACAACCGATTGGAAAAACCTTAACAGCGAGCCCTGGTACTGTGTTTCTGCTGACCAGTGCAATTCTAAGAGCGAAGCAAATCAAGTTCTAAAAAAGGTTAAGAAGTACTATAAATCCGCATATGTAAAACACAGCGGTGCATACAGATATTAAAAAAGAGGACAGGAATTAATTCCTGTCCTTAATTATTTGTATTGACCTGTCAAGTATGCCGTTAATATGCGCAATTGCCGTTCCGTAATTAGTAAACGGAATATTCTGATTGTTTGCAGTGTTCATCCTGTAAAGCATTTCCTTGTCACCGAGCATACAGCCGCCGCAGTGCAGAATAAAATCATAATTTGATAAATCTTCCGGGAAGCCGTGACCCGAAGAGAATTCGTACTCAAACCTTTTGCCCGTAAAATCTTCAAGCCATTTCGGAAGCTTAACCGTTCCGATATCCTCGCACTGTCTGTGATGCGTGCATCCTTCGCTGATTAGAATTTTTGCTCCGTTATCAAGAGTTTTAATCGCTTCAACACCTTTTATTGCAGTGTCAAGAAATCCTTTGTATCTTGCAAGAAGAATTGAAAAGGAAGTCAACGGAATGCTTTCATCAACAATATTCATAACCTTTCTGAAAACCTGTGAGTCAGTGATAACAAGAGCGGGTGTTATTTTCTTGAGCGTTTCCTCAAGCTGATTTGGCTGAACAACAATTGAAACTGCACCCGCATCAATAATGTCCCTGATTGCTTGTTGCTGCGGAAGAATCATTCTTCCTTTCGGAGCAGATTCATCAATCGGAGTTACAAGAACAATAAAGTCGTTTTCTTTTATGAAATCACCTACAAGGCGGATTTCTTTTTTTGCATTTCCGAAATTCTTTGCAATCGCTTCCTTTAACTCTGCGATACCCGAGTTATCCTTTGCCGAAACAAAAATATCTTTATCGCTGTTTGAAAAGTTTTCAATTAAATCAGCTTTATTATGCGCTATAAGATAGGGGATGTTTCGCGCTTTAAATATGTCAATAAGCTCAGTTTCTGCAGTGTTAAGCTCTCTGTATGCCTCGGTTACAAGAACAGCAATATCGCACATATTCAGTATTTTATTGGCGCTTTGAATTCTTTTTTCTCCAAGTTCGCCTATATCGTCAATACCTGGTGTGTCGATTATCTCAACAGCGCCAAGCGGAAGAAGCTCCATTGACTTTTTTACAGCGTCCGTTGTTGTTCCTTTAACGTCGCTGACAACGGAAACATCCTGATTGGTAATTCGATTAACAAGCGAGCTTTTTCCTGCATTTCGAACACCGAAAAAACCGATGTGTATTCTTTCTGATGAAGGGGTTGAATTAAGTCCCATATATATCACCTAAAATCTGAAATCTCTGTCGCCGTTTTCAATCTTAACAAGACGCTCGCGAACAATCTGCTGAACTTTTTCTTTCGGAATATTTCCGATTTCTTTTTCAATCATCTTCTCCCCGATTTCTCTTGTATCGTCGCTTGCGTAGTCAATCAAAAATTCTTTAAGTGTCATCAATGCATTTGGATGGCAGCAATTCTGAATCTGACCCGATTTACAAAGGCTCATAAATCTGTCACCGGTTCTTCCTTCTCTGTAACAAGCGGTGCAGAAAGAGGGGATATAGTCGGCTCTCATAAGCCAGTTAACAACCTCGTCAAGCGTTCTGTAGTCCGAAACATCAAACTGCTCTGTATCGTGCGGTCTTTCTTCCTCTGCATAACCTCCGACTGAGGTTCTTGAGCCGCCGCTTATCTGGCTTACGCCAAGACGGATAATCTTCTCTCTTACTTCTGCGCTCTCTCTTGTTGAAATAATCATTCCGGTATAAGGAACTGCGATTCTTATGCAGGCTGCGATTTTGCAGAACATCTCATCGCTGAGTGAATTGTCAAAATCATTGGGGTCAATATCATCCGCGTGCTTAACTCTCGGAACACTTATTGTGTGAGGTCCAACACCGTGAACAGCCTCAAGGTGTTCAGCGTGCATAAGCAGTCCTGCAAACTCATACTGGTAATTATCAAGTCCGAAAAGAACACCTATTCCGACATCATCAATTCCGCCCTCCATTGCTCTGTCCATAGCTTCTGTGTGATAGGCGTAGTTGTGCTTCGGTCCTGTCGGATGAAGGTATTCATAATTTTCTTTGTTATATGTTTCCTGGAAGAGAATATATGTTCCGATGCCTGCATCTTTAAGCTTTCTGTAGTTTTCAACCGTTGTTGCAGCGATATTTACATTAACTCTTCTGATAGCTCCGTTTTTATGCTTGATAGAATAGATTGTTTTAATGCAGTCGAGAATATATTCAATCGGATTGTTAACGGGGTCTTCTCCTGCTTCAATAGCAAGGCGTTTATGTCCCATATCCTGGAGCGCAATAACTTCTTTTTTAACTTCTTCCTGAGTAAGCTTTTTTCTCGGAATAGTTTTATTTTTAAGATGATATGGGCAGTATAAACAGCCGTTAACACAATAGTTTGAAAGATAAAGAGGAGCAAAAAGAACAATTCTGTTGCCGTAGAAATCCTTTTTAATCTGCTCGGCAAGATTGTATATTTCTTTAACTTTATCTTCGTTGTCACAGGCTAAAAGAACGCTTGCCTCTCTGTAGCTTAGACCTTTTCTGAGCTGTGCCTTTTTAAGTATTTCGTCAATTAACTCAATATTGTTTTTATTTTCGTTTGCGTATTCAACTGTTGCCAGTATTTCCTTATGGGAAATAAATTCCTCGGCTTTCATTGATTTTGGATTATAATTCATTTTTGTAATCTCCTCTGGAGACTGTTATTTCACAGCCCGTTTTCTTAATTCTTTGTTTTAAACATTCAATACACATAGCGGCTTCGTCACCCGTGCATATTTTGTTATCATATAATAAATAGTTTTTCTTTGCAAAAGAAGGTGAGAGGTTTGGCATTAAAACGTTTGCCCCTGCAAGAATTCCTTTTTCGCGTCCGTCCATATCAATTGTTCCGAGAGCCGTAGTTGCCGGAAGAAGAACATTAGGAAGCGTAAGCCTTATGAGTGACAGCATAAATGTTGTAAGTTCGGCTCTGCCACTTTCAAAGTCGCAAAACGGAGTGTCCTTATGTGATATGAACGGACCAATTCCGACCATATGAGGTTTAACCTGCATTAAAAACAGCATTTCATCCGCTAAATCTTCCTCTGTCTGATATGGAGAGCCGACCATAAAACCAACGCCTACCTGATATCCGAGCGCTTTAAGATTCTCTATGCAGGCAAGTCTGTTAAAGAAATCCATTTCTTTTGGATGCAGGCGCGAATAATGCTCGAAATTCGCCGTTTCGTGCCTTAGCAAGTATCTGTCTGCACCTGCTTCTTTAAGTGCCTTATAGCTGTTGTAGGAGCGTTCTCCGAGGGACAGGGTTACGGCACATTCGGGATATCTTCTCTTAATATCTTTTATTAATTCATAAAGAAAATCATCTGTGTAGTAATTATCCTCACCGCCCTGGAGAACAAATGTTCTGAATCCAAGTTTATATCCTTCATCACAGCAAGAAAGAATTTCATCAGCACTCAATCTGTAGCGCTGAATATTTTTGTTTGAACGGCGGATACCGCAGTAATAACAGTCGTTTTTACAGTAGTTTGATACTTCAATCAGACCTCGGATATACACCTTATTGCCAAATACTTTATTTCTGACAGCAAAAGCTCGTTGGGTTAAATATTCCTGACATTTTTCTCGGTTATTTATCAGCGTTAAGTATTCTTTTTTTGAAAGAGTATGCTCTTTTTCAAGCTTATCAATTAACTCATTATACATTGCTGAACGCTGCCTTTGAAGAAACGCCTTCAATTCTTCCTATTTTACCGCAGAGAGAATTGATAACATCCTGCTCACCGTCAACAACAACGGTTATGCAGTTGATGTCTTTCTTAGCGTAGGGAATACCCATTCTTCCGATAATAATATCTCTGTATTCGCTGAGAACATCATTGAGTGCGTTAACACCTTCCTGCTTTTCAACAACGATTCCGATTACAGCAACTCTTGTTTCCATAATATCATCCTTTCAATAAAAATAACTGCGCCAAAGCGCAGTTATAACATAGTCGTATAAATTGCGCTTTCGGTCAGAATTGTCTTTCCGTCAGAACAGCTGTATTATATCATTATTCTATGAATTATTCAATAGTTTTATAATATTTTAAGAAACGTGCATCTTTCTTTATAATACACTATTTATTTTTTGACAGTAATATGCTAATATTAAAGCATACGGAGGAGATACAATGATGGCTAAATATAAACAACACTCTGCTTTTGACACCGATTTGAAAGCACAGAGCATTGATGAATTATCAGATTGGCTTTTTGAAAATATGAGTGAAATCGGAATTGAAAAAAGAAACTGTTTAAAAGCCCGCCTTCTCACAGAAGAATTATTACTTCGGATGCGTGATAAGTTCGGCGAAAACGTTTGCTTTCAGGCAAAAATTGAAAGTTACTTTAAACACTACATACTGCGTATTGTTCTTGACGGAGAACCGTTTAATCCTTTGAGTGAAACCAATGCGGAACTGGGACAATGGAATTCATCTTTGCAAACTGCCGTTGGTTTATATTTTAAATACTCATATTCATGGGGGAAAAACATTTTAAAGCTTACACTCCCAACGAAAAAAATGAATCAGGTATTAAAAATATTCCTCTATATTGCTGTTGGCGTTCTTTTGGCAGTTGCGGGCTCATATCTCTTGCCTCAAGGGGTACAGAACGGTCTTACTTCAAATGTTTTAGAACCGACATTCACAATCTGGAACAGTATTTTAAATACAATTTCAGCACCGATTATATTTTTTACCGTCATAACAACAATGTTAAACACTAAGCGCATTGATCAGCAGGGCGGAAATGCCATAAACGTGGTGTTCAGATATTTCATATTAAGCTTTCTTCTTTCAGCTGCGGGAGCGCTGATTGCAATCCCCGTTTTTCTTAATGTTTCAGCCTTTACGGAAATCCGCGAAAGCTTGCTTTCGGAAGTATCGAGTGTTCTTTCAGGCTTTTTTCCGACTAATTTAGTCGACCCGTTCATAACTTCAAATACCCCGCAGCTGCTTTTGATGGCATTTGTGGTCGGGGCTGCATTGATTGTGCTCGGCAACTCTGTTTCAGCAGTAAAGAATCTTGTGCGTCAAATTAACGTTGTCGGCTTGAAGCTTGCAGAGTGGGTCAGTAATTTGGTTCCGCTGTTTGCTGCAATCCTATTGATTTTAGGATTCTTCAAAGGTAATCAAAAAGTGTTCATCAATATGTGGATGCCGCTTCTGATTTCTGTCGGACTTTCCGTTTTAATTATGGGAGCAGTTTTGCTGATAGAAGCTATTGATTTGAAAATCACGCCAAGATTACTCGGTAAAAAGATTCAAAAGCCCTTTTTCACAGCTCTCAGAACAGGCTCGCTTGATGCTTCCTTTGAACAAACGAAATTTTCCTGTATTAACCGTCTTGGAATTGACAGCACTTATACCAACATCAGCCTTCCGCAGGGTTTGGTTCTCTATATGCCGATAAGTGCAATCGGTACTATGATTTTCACTGTTTACACTGCCAATATATACGGTGTGAAGGTTGACGCCTTCTGGATTGTTTCTTCCATTATTCTTGCGGTGCTGCTTTTTGTTGCGACACCGCCGGTTCCGGGAGCAAACCTGCTTGCTTATGTTGTTTTCTTTTCAGCGCTTAAAATACCCAAAGAAGCGCTGATGAATGCAATGATTTTCGATATTCTTTTCGGAATCTTTGCAGGCGCAGGAAATCAGTTCTTATTACAGTTTGAATTAATCTGGCAGGCAAAAAGCATAGGGCTGTTAGATAAGGAAAAATTAAAAAAAGAAATGTAAATAAAGCTGCGATAGTTATATACTAATCGCAGCTTATACTATTTTAGATCTATGCTTGTGCAAGGATACTGAAGAAGGAAGTTAATACGCTTTTCTGCGCAGTAGCTTGCTGTTTTGTAGAAAGTTTCATCGGTTGCATCAACATAATCTGCAATTTCCTGAATTGGTTTATCAAGTGGAGAAAAGAAGTTATCCCAGTGGACGGGAATGACAAGATTGACCTTTGTTTTAATAACATTTTCATCAAAGAATTTATTAACCGTATCTTCATCCGCATTTGCAATTCCTGCAACGCCAAGGAATACAACATCAGCTTCAATATCTTCCAACTGACCCTCTATATAATTAAAACTTGGATGAAGAAGAATCTTCTGACCTTCGTGTTCTACATAAAAATCATATGAACCGCCCTCTTTATAATCCCAGAAGGTTGCAGGCTGTACAAGGGGTTCGGTTATTTCTTCACCGATGTTATCAAAAAACTTAGTTGGCTTTGAGTGAAGCGCCTTAATTACTTTTATTTTATATTTGCCGATAGTGTAACAGCTTCCATCTTCAAATACTTCAATATTGCTTTTCTTAACCTTTCCGCCGATAGCAATATTTCGTACGGAGTTGCAGCCATAGACTTTTGCACCGCACTTGTTTGCTACATACGGTACATCCATAGCATGGTCATGATGTGCGTGAGAAACAAAAATTGCCTTTAATCTGTTTATTTCATGGTGTTCGATAAGCTTATCACATAAAGCAGTGTTGGTGCTGAATCTGCCGCCGGTAATAAAATACTTAATCGGCGGTCTTGTAAAATGAGCATCAAAAAGAATCTGGTCCTCGCCGTCATCAAACAACAAGGTTGTTGTTCCGAAAAATGTTACTTTAATCATAAATTTTTTCCTCCTTTTCAATAATAATTTTAACACATGTTAAAAATAATTTCAAGAAGGATTCTATTCTTAGCTGCAGGAGCGGAAGGGATTTCTTTTCTGCTATCGAAAGCGCCTTTTGTAATTTATATTGTGGCAGAAGGGCTCTCTTCTCAGCTATCGAAAGTGCCACCGGCACTTTCTCCCAAATTTTCCCAGCAAGGTATTGCACGGAAAATTTGGAGCTTCGTTTCGAGCCCTTCCATTGTAGAATATTAAAAAGGTCACCGATTGGTGACCTTTTTAATATTGGCAGGGGCAGAAGGGCTCGAACCCTCGGCACTCGGTTTTGGAGACCGATGCTCTACCAACTGAGCTATACCCCTATAAGCAACATAGAGATTATAACAAATACAATTTCAAAATGCAACACTTTTTTTATTTAATTATAAATTATTGTTTTAATATGATATTGATTATCGAAAATTGTTGTGTTATTATAGATTTGGAAATCTGTAAACAATTTTGTATTATTTATACGGGTGATTTTATGAAAAAAATAATTAGCATAATCTTATCAATTACAATGCTTTTAAGTATTACCGCAGGGCTTAATCTGACTGTTTTTGCAAATAATGAAATATCAGGTCAGTGCGGAGAAAGTGCATATTACACATATGATTCTAACAGCAAAACGCTTAGTATTACAGGCAGCGGAATTGTTAATAGCACAGTAGAGGAACAGGTTGCATTTAATGAATACATTGTTTATTCTATGTTTGAAAACTTAGATTTTAAAAAATTAATTGTTAATGAAGGAATAACAGCACTTGGAGACTGTTCATTTGATAATTGCAAAAACTTAACAGAGATTGTTTTTCCTGAATCGTTGAAATCTATAGGTTATGATACTTTTGGGTTTTGTACTTCTTTAAAATCAATTAATGTTCCTTCCGGAGTAACTAATATATCACAAAGCTCATTTTATAATTGTTGTAGTGTTGAACGTATTTCAGTTGATTCAAACAATATTAAATACGATAGCAGAAATGACTGTAATGCTTTAATTGAAACTGAAAGCAACACTTTAATTATTGGATGCATGAATTCTACTATTCCTAATGGAATAGTTACAATTGGAGGCATTGCATTTTCTAATTGTATTGGATTAAAATATATTCAATTTCCTGAAAGCATTTCAACTATTGAATATGGAGCTTTTTGTAATTGCAGCGAATTAGTAAGTGTTGATATCAACAATGGTGCTACAGAAATTGGAAGCAGTGCATTCAGCGGATGCAATAAGTTAACAGAAATTGAAATCCCGGCCAGTGTTATAACAATTGGTGCCTATGCTTTCAAAGATTGTTGCGGATTAACTGAGTTAATTTTGCATAAGAATGTTAGATGTATTGGTGAATCTGCGTTCAAAGGATGTAATAATCTTAGAAAAACAAACTTTTTAGGAGATATCACAGATTGGCTAAAAATTGAATTTGATGTTGTTTATGATAATACTAATAATTCGGGCACTAATCCAATAAATTTATCAAGAAATTTGTATTTATCTAATGAGCTCGTTGAAGATGTTGTAATTGACAATACTGATATTGTTAAAAAATACGCTCTTGAAAACTGTGAGAGCATAAAGAGTATTAAGATTTTGGAAGGCGTGTCAACAATTGAAGCTTTTGCATTCAGAGGATGTAGTAATTTGGAAAAGGTCAACCTGCCTAAGAGTCTTAAATATGTTGGCGTTGGTGCTTTTACAAACTGTAATAATATTTCAAAAACCAATTATTGCGGCAGTATTAATGATTGGGTTGGTATAACTTTTCAGTTTAGTACAGATGATGATCATACACCAACAAAAGATATATCAAATCCGATTTGTTATTCTAAAAATCTATTTATCGACAATAAAATTATAAAAAATGTAGATATTACAAATGTAGAAACAGTTAATCCATATGCATTTTATGGTTGCCAAAGTATAGAATCTTTCAGTGCTGATAGTTCTCTTAAAAGTATCGGAAGATATTCGTTTATTGCTTGTCCAAATCTAAAAAAAATAACTGTGCCCGGTAATACTCAAATAGTCATAGACAGATGGAATGGGGGATACTCAGTAGAATCCTTTAATTCTTTAAATATCGAATCAATTGATTTTGAAAGTTCAACGTCCGATATCGGAAATGATATGTATGATTTTATAAACGCAAGCAGCGTTTCAAATCTGAAAATTCCCCAGAATATGAACTATATTCCGGAAAACGCTTTTAAGGACAATATAAATATTAAATCAATTACAATCCCCAAATCCGTAACCCGCATAGAATATAACGCATTCAGCGGTTGTACTAACCTTACAATAAAAGGTTATAAAAATTCATATGCTGAAAACTATGCAACAATGCTCGGAATTCCTTTTGAGGCATTAGATTCCGGAACTGATGAACACATTCACAGCT
>CAJOEV010000021.1 GCA_905233545.1 uncultured Eubacterium sp.
TGTCAAGTCTTTTTTGAAAACTTTTTTACTTTTTTTGCAAAAAGAAAAAGCCCCACACATTTTCTGTGTGAGGTTTTTCTTAACTTAATGACATTGGCCAAACGGCACTTTTTTTTATTTCATCTCTTCATTTTCCGTCTTGATGTCCTCAATGAATTCCTGATTCATTTCGGGGTATGCCGAAAGCATCGGTTCAACGTCGATGCCTTTCTTTCTGTCGAAATAGTTCTTTGTAATCTTAACAACCAAACCGTTTAATGCGATAAGGCAGATAAGGTTCGGAATAGCCATAAGACCGTTGAAGGTATCATCAATCGCCCAGATTAAT
Source organism: uncultured Eubacterium sp. (assembly GCA_905233545.1). Lineage (GTDB taxonomy): Bacteria > Bacillota > Clostridia > Oscillospirales > Acutalibacteraceae > Eubacterium_R. The sequence continues at coordinate 329 of CAJOEV010000021.1, forward strand.
TCGCTGTGGATTGTTGAAGAAAGAGCGATTAAAACAACATAAAGCACCTTGAATGCGGTTACAATATATTTTCTCTTTTCCTCTTTTACCCAGTTGAAAACGAAGTCAACAGCCTTTTCGCCGTAATAAGACCACGCGATAACCGTTGTGAAGGCGAAAAGCGGAAGGATGATTGAGAATACCGCCGTTCCGAATCCGCCGAAGCTGGTTGAGAACATTGTCATGGACATAACACTGTCCTCTTTATCAGTTGAAAGAGTGGTTAAATCAAATGTTGTAAGGAACATAATAGCTGTTAAGGTGCAGATAATGAAGCTGTCGAAGAAAACCTCCTCTTGTTTCGGAAGCAGAATGAGCGATAACCGACGAGCCAAGACCTGCTTCGTTTGAGAAAACGCCCCTTGCCATACCCTTCTTTATAACCTGAGAGAATGAATAACCGAGTATTCCGCCGCCTGCTGCTTTGAAGTTGAAAGCCTTTGAGAAGATAAGACCGAATGCATTCGGAATATGCTTTGCATTCATAATAATTGCAATAAGCGCCATTATGATGAAAAGAAGCGACATGAACGGAACAAGCATTGATGCAACCTTGCCTATTCTTTTAATACCGCCGATAATAACAACTGCGGTTACAACTGCAACAACAACACCGACAATAAATCTTACTTTTTCTGTGCTCTGTGAATCGGTTGCTCTTGCAAACGCCTCTGCAAGAGTGCCCGAGATTTTATTTGTCTGAACTCCGCTCATACCGATTGCTGCAAATGAGCAGAAAATTGCTGCAAGATATCCGAGCCATTTCCACTTAAGACCGTATGCAATATAGTAGAATGCACCGCCCGAAAGATTGCCGTTCTTATCCTTTTTTCTGTAGTAAAGTCCCAAAACATTCTCACTGTAGTTTGTAACCATTCCGAAGAATGCCGAAACCCACATCCAGAAAACAGCACCGGGACCGCCTGTTAAGATAGCCGAAACAACACCAATAATATTACCCGTTCCGACTGTTCCCGAAATAGCGGTTGAAAATGCCTCAAACTGCGAAACGCTCTGCAGTCTGCCGTCTTTTGCTTTCTTTTTTCCAAGTCCCTTTATGGTCGGAACAATCGTTGTGTTGAGTGATTCTCTGAAATGGATAATCTGAAGTCCCTTTGTTCTTGCGGTTAAAAGAATACCCGTTCCGAGAATAAGAATAATAACAGGCCATCCCCAGACAATGCCGTTGACAGTATTATTAATCTTCTCAAGTGTTTCTAAAAAATTTGCAAACATATTTTTCCCTCCTGAAATGAAGCAATAAAAAAAGTCAGCACAATGATGCTGACAAAAATATATCATTAATATATTACTTCGCCCCGTCCTTTTGCCTGAGAGATTTGCGAAAACCGCTTGCACCTTCGGCATCCAATTTAATGGAATTCTCCGGGGTTTGTCAGCAAACAGTCTTTTTTCCCGAGCGTTTTACGCCTTTGGCGCTGCGAAAAAGTGCAGTCCTTTCCTGCATGCTTCACCCAAAATATTAAATTTCGTGATGTATTATATCATATTCGCAAAAAAATGCAATATGATTTTTATTTTTATATAAATAATATCATAACACTCAAAAAGTTTCAGTTTTGTAACCTTTCTTGCAACATTTGTAGAAATAATGTATAATTTCCGCGTAAAAACTATACACAAGCACATTTATGAGGGATTTTTTATGAAGAAAACGCCTGAGTTGGTTGTTATGCTGACTAAAAACGACCATACAGTTGCAAATGCATCCGAGGTATTTGAGCAGTGCAAAAGCTCATCGGCTAAGTGCTTCGGTTTCAAGGAAAAACCGCTTACGGAAGATGAGATGAAAGAGCTTTTTTCGTATATGAAAAGCCTTGGAAAAGAAGTTTTTCTTGAGGTTGTTGAATATACGGAGGAAGAGGGCTTAAAGGGCGCCGAAGCAGCAGTAAGATACGGCTGTGACGCGCTTATGGGAACCGTGTTTTTCGATTCTATAAACGAATACTGCAAAGAAAACAACATTAAATACTTCCCCTTTGTCGGAGAAGTTACAGAGCGTCCCTCCGTTTTAAACGGAAACGCCGAAGATATGATTAAAGAGGCAAACGAATACATTGCAAAGGGCGCAAGCGGAATTGATTTTCTCGGCTACAGATATACGGGAGACTGCTTTGAGCTTTGCAAAAAATTTGTTGAGGGCGTGAACGCACCCGTCTGCATAGCAGGCAGTGTTGACAGCTATCAGAGACTTGATGAACTTCTTGAAATTTCCCCATATTCCTTCACAATCGGCGGTGCATTCTTCGATAAAAAATTCGGCGATGATTTATGTGAACAGATTAACACCGTGTGCGCTTATATGAAAGGCGAAACGAAAAATGCTTAAGCTTTTTTACCCCTCATACTATGCTGAAAGCGTTTTTACAATCGACTATGAAAAGCTGAAATCCCTCGGCTTTAAAGGAATTATATTTGATATAGATAACACTCTTGTGCCCCATGGCGAGCCGTCAACAAAAGAGGTTGATGAGCTGATGAATAAAATTCAAAAGCTCGGTATAAAAATCCTTTTTCTTTCGGATAACGGAGTTAAAAGAATTGAAGAGTTCAACACTAACATTGGCGCGCCGTACATAGATAATGCCAACAAACCCCATAAAGAAAACTATTTGAAAGCCGTAAAAATGCTCGGTTTTGATAAAAGCGAAATAATTGTTATCGGCGACCAGGTTTTTACGGATATTCTCGGGGCGAATTTCAGTAAGCTCAAAAGCATTTTAGTTAAATATATAGGCTTTTATGACAAGGGCGCAAAAGGCAAAAGGCGCGATACCGAAGCGCTTATACTAAAAAGATATCAAAAAAGCAAGTATTATAATATTCTCGGAGATATGGAAAGGTAGAATATGTTATTCGGAAAATACAAGCATTTCTCGGATTTGGGTCCGTGGGCATATGCAATATCGCTTAATAAAGAGATAGTCAGAAGAAATATTCAGAATGCAAGAAGCAACGAGATTTTTGCAAAGGAAATCATTGATGAAAAGCTTCCCAATGTTGTTTCTTCTCACTCATCAAATATGATAAAAAGAGGTCCCGGGGTTGACCCCGAAACCCAGGAAAACAAAGCCGTAAACATAAGAATTGCAAACAAAACCCTTAACAGAATGGTTATTCACCCGGGTGAAACCTTCACCTTCTGGGGAACGGTTGGCCACGCAACAAAGAAAAGAGGCTTCAAGGAAGGGCGCGTTCTTCAGGGAAGCCGTCTTGTTACGGGAACGGGCGGAGGACTTTGCAACCTTGCAAACACAATTAACTATATGGTTCTCCATACTCCGCTTGATATAACCGAATTCCATTCCCATTCCGACGCTCTTGCTCCCGACCAGGGCGAGCGCAAACCCTTTGCCAACGGCACCTCGGTTTGCTACAACAGCGTTGACTACAGATTCAAAAACAACACCGACCAGGATTTTCAGCTTCTTTTATGGACTGACGGAGACGAACTCTGCGGCGAAATAAGAAGCGAAAAAGAGGTCCCCTATTCCTACAGACTTGTTGAAGCGGACCATCATTTTTCAAAGGAAGGCGAAAAATTCTACCGCATTTCAAAAATCTTCCGCGAAACAGTTGATAAAAAAACAAATGAGGTTATCAAAAAAGAACTCATTTTGGACAATCACTCCGAGGTTATGTTTGATTATTCATTGATACCAAAAGAATTGATTAGATAAGGTTTTAGGTGTTAGGAAAAGGGCTGGCAGTGCCAACCCTTTTTGTTATGAGTAATATTTATCTTTGCCGATGAGCCACTTTCTTGGATTTTCATCGATGTATTGAAGATGATAAATGTAATCATCATCATCGCGGATAATGTGGTCGTAGAAACCCGTTTGCCATATATTTCCACCGATTTGTTTGTTGCAAAAACGCTTCAATGTTCCGATATGCCTTGATACAAGCGAATTTGTAGGGAGCGGCGACCCCGACGCTCCACAGGAATCCGTTTTCTCAACCGAAACAATCAAATGAATATGATTCGGCATAATTACATATTTTTCAATTTTTATTTCGGAATATCTTTTGTTCATCTCGGTAATGTTGTTCTCAACAATTTTTCCTTCTTTTGATAAACGAACTTGTGGAGCGTCGGGGTCGCCGCTCCCTACAATCATGGAGAGAACGCATTTCATATCTTTTACACAAAATGTAACAAAGTATTTGCCGTTTGATGAATAATCATATTCCTTTAATCTCGGTAACTTCCGGTCATTTTTCATAAACCTAAAACCTAACCCCTAACACCTAAAACCTATTCGTAGAACCCAACATGCTCCAGATTCGGGATTCCCCTGCTCTGACGAATAATTAACAGTGCGCCTTTTGCTTCACCCTTAAGCGGAATAATCTTTTGCATTCCGATAACGGAGCCTTTAAACGCCTTTTTGTATTTGCCGTTTTCCTTTAACAGATATAACTCAAACTCCTCGACACGCTGACCTTTTTTGATGTCTTCTTTTAATATGCAGTACTTAAGCTTTTTTGGTGAATCAAATTCGAATTCAAGATATCCTTCGTTTTCGTTGAGTGCGCCGAAATTCTTTTCATAAACGCAGTTTTCTGTTATTTCACTAATCATTTTGCCGAGGTTTTTAAGCACCTTGGTTTCTTTTTTTGAAATAACCCCCTTGTCCGTCGGAGGAACATTGAGCAGAAGAAAACTGTTGTTTCCGACGGAGTTAATATAGATATCAAAAAGCTTTTTCGAACTCTTAATGCCTGATGAATTAGCGTCGCTTGCAAACCAGCCGTTTCGGATTGAAACATCAACCTCGGCAGGATACCAGGCTAAATAAGCGTTCTTTTCAAGAACACTTCTTGAGCCTAAATCCTCATCCTTTGAGGTTATTTTCTGAAGCTTTTCAGCATCCGATGCGGTCTGCTGAGATATACTGTGAACCGTTTCGGCTTTTGTTAAAACCTTTGGAACAACACAGTATTCGGTTTCTCTTGCCTCGCCTGCTTCATTGCCTACCCAGCGGATATCGGGTCCGCAGATTGCAATATTTGCCATCGGCTGAAGCGCACGGATAATTTTATAATATCTTTCCCAGTCATAATCAAAAGCCTTTGCGTCAGCTCCCTTTGCGCCGTCAAACCAAACCTCAAAAATATTACCGTAATTCGACAGAAGCTCGGTAAGCTGGCGGCAGAAAAAGTCGTTATACTGCTCGGTTGCATAGGTTTTTTCGTGCATGTCCCAGGGAGAAAGATATATTCCGAAATCCAGCCCCTGTCTTCTGCATTCATCGGAAACAAGCTTAACAACATCCTCGGCGAATGCGCTTTTCATAACATTGAAATTGGTTGTTCCCGTGTTCCAGAGACAGAATCCGTCGTGGTGCTTGCAGGTTAAAATAACCCCCGTTGCACCCGAATCCTTTATTGCGCTTATCCATTGGTCGGGTTTAATACGAACAATTTTGAAATCATCCGCGGTTTCCGTTCCGTTGCCCCATTCCCTGCCTGTTGAGGTGTTCATTCCAAAGTGCAAAAAGCAGTAAAACGGCTTCTTTGCGTGCTCAATCTGAGCAGGGCTCGGCAAAACGGAAAGGTATCTTTCAACCTCAGCATCATTGAGCGGATATTTGTTATTTTTCGTCGTCCAGTTTTCATCGATTTTTAATTTCATTTTATCCCCCTCATTATTTGTAGGGGAGGCTCTCCCGAGCCTCCCGTTGCAACAACACTGCGGGAAGGTCAGGAGACCTTCCCCTACAATTGCTCGCCGAAACGCATTTTTTCATCCACCCGTAATTTTGCATTATGCATTATGCATTTTGAATTTAAAATAATCGTCCTTATCATTCATATTGTGACGGAGCTTTGATGTGAAATACCAACACTGCTCCTTGAAATTCTTTTTGAAGGTTAGCTCTCTGTTGTTTTCAACCTCATCATATAGTCGGGTAACAAGAGAAGCTCCGCTGTTTTTAACTTCGCTTGCAGCAAGAACAATCAGCCCTTCGGGAAGAATAACCTCGCTGTCCTGCTTTACATCAAGCGAAACAATCCAGTAGTAAAGCCCCTTTGCAAAGGCAACATTTCCGTTTTCATCAAGTGAATGGGTTGCCTCAAAACCGAGATGACCGTTTTTGATAAATGCCGTTTCCTTCAAATCATATAAATCCCAGCCTGCAAAAGGCTTGTCCAAAGCATTGACCTGCTTTTCAATCTCTTCCCCGTCAACGGTGAACTTCAGCTTTGAATCCTCTTTTGCGGCGCAGAGAAGCATAAGCTTATTTGCATCCGTTTTAATCTTTACCGTTGTTTTGCCATCGCCGATAAAGGCTTTTCCGTCGAGAACAAAATCCGCTCCGAATGCCGAAAGCTTACCCGGAACAAGCTCCTTCGGGAGAGCTTTGTTTTCATCGCCGAATTCAAGCTCGGCAGGCGAGCATTTGTTCATTTCAGCCTTGATTTTCGGCTCTTTCAGTGTAAAGGCAAAAGACTTTACTTCATAAGGCTCAAAATCACAGATTAACTTGCCGTTCTCAACTTTTGCTTCATTTCTGTATTCTTCGCTTGCCCAAATCTCTTTTGCGCTCTCAATTCCGTCGCCAATAGTAAAGGTAAATCCCTTTACAGATTTGTTTGTTCCCTCATTGAATCTAACAATATATTCGTTGTTATCCTTATGGTGCGCCTTCTTCAGAGCTCTTATGATAACATCATTTGTGCTGACTTTTCCGAAGGAATAATCTGTTTTGAGTGCTCCCTGGTGCTTGTCAAATGCAACCGCCGTCATAGGTGATGTAAAGAATCGCGCCTCAAGCTGAGTGTCTGCGCCAACCTCTCCTTTATGAGAGAATATTGCATAGGAATATCTGTTGAGTCCCAAATCCATCATCGATTGCATGGAATCAATTCTGTAATTCTTTTTGGGAGTGTGAATTGCGGTTAACCGAAGCGTGTTATCGCTGAATTTATCCCATCCGTGCTTACACTCCGAGATAATCGAAACGCCGAATTCTCCGCTTTCATCAGTTATATCCGCCCATTTCTGAGCAGGTACTTCAAAGAGATTTTCATTCATATTCTCTCTTTGAATAACGCCGAGTCCCAAATCGAAGCTTGCTTTTTTATTTGAAACGGTTAGAGCAAATCTGTTCTTGCAGAGCGTTCTCATCGACTGCCATTCAATCTCATTGAAAACCTCAACGGTTTTTCCGCCGTCGGTTAATGAAATATATGTTGTGAAAAGGCTCTTTTTATCTTTTTGTTTAACCTCGATTGCAACCCTTGCGGGTCCCGTTTCGGCAACCTTGATTGACACGATATCGGGAATTCTGTCGGGCTCCTTGTTTGCTTCATCAAAATTCATTTCCCACGCCGGCCATTCCTTTGAGCCCGTGTAGTTAAACAGTCCGAAAACTATCGGTGATTCAAGAAGCTCTCTTTCATCATCCTCTTTGTCAATTATCGAAGTGATATTGCCCCTCGCATTAAGAGAAACAACATATTTTTGATTCTCCATTCCCCTTTCGGTAACGCTCATAGCGCTCGGAAGTCTGCACGGTGTATCGGATTCGCGCACATCATAAACGCGAACTCCGAGCGAATCAACCTCGGCTATAAATAATATTTCCTTAACGCTGTCAATATCGGATATAATCTGGGATTTAACCTCCCTGCCCCTGTTGTTGAAAACACGGACATGGGGCGAGTTAATGCCCCTGAGCTTAATAATTACCGCGCCTGTTCTTTTGGCTTCAACGGAATTTGAAACGAGAACGGGAGTTCCGATACAGCCGTCACTTTTCATAAGCTTTGTAAGTCCTGATAGCGACGCTTCTATTTCACCCGAGAATGAATTCATACTAAGCGCATAATCGTTCCAGGAGCGCCTGTACGCTCTTTGAACGGATGTTCCCGGGGTATCATCGTGGAACTGGTGGGCAATAAGCCGTTTCCACGCTTTTTCAAGAACATTTTCATTATATGATGAAGCGCCGAAATATGAAGCTTCAAGTGACAGCCTTTCGGCAATATCGGCAAGTTCCTGACCCCTGGCATTCCAGCGCTTTCCTATTGCCCTTGAGGTATATCCTCCGACGCCGTGATTCTTCATAACGAGCTCGGTTTTCCACTCGGGCAATTTTTCCTTAACCTCATCGGGAAGCTTGGTTTCAATGTCCCTGAAAATTTGGTCTGCACTTGTAGCAATAACCTGAATATCAGAGGAATCATTCTTACTAATCTCTTCCTCAACAAATTTAACGCTTGCCTCTTCGGGAGCTCCGCCCCTGTCGCCTATTCCGTGAAAAAGATATGTCCAGTCAAGACCGTATTCCTCGTTTTTCTTGAGCTTGTCAACAACAAAATCCCAATCGCGAAGCTTGGTTAATGTGAAATAGTATGCGTGGGGATTTGTGCTTGCCCAGACAAAATTTCCGTCAACGCCGTACCACTTTCCGATATCAAACGGAACGCCGTACGCACCGCCCCAGCCAAGCTTCTGGGTTGTGAAGCCCATTAAGTTCGAATGGTGAATAATCGACGGAAGCGCCCAGCCGAAGCCGAAGCAATCGGGAAGAAAAATATCGCAGGAGCGCTTGCCGAAGGTTTCGTCAAAATATGTATTGCCAATCAGAATATTTCTGAAAAGCGCTTCGGGAGACGGGCAGTTAACATCGCCGTTTTCGAAAGCTGAGCCCGTAACATTCCATCTTCCCTCGGCAATATACTTTTTAAGCTCTTCAAAAAGTTCGGGATAGTATTCCTGCATAAGCTCATAGCGGTATGACCCCTCAAAAGAGAAGGTATACGTCGGATACTTTTTTAAAAGCGCAAAATTATCAACAAGAGTGTTGTAGATATATTTGCTGACGGTTGTTTCAAAATCCCAGCACCATATTGTATCCAGATGCGAGGTTGCAACTGTGTAAACCTTTTTCATGTTTTTATTCCTTTATATAATAGTTTGAAGGGTGGAGAGTGGAGTTTCGGGTCGCTTAGCTCCGATTATATCACACATAATATTCATCCTTGCCGATAATCCACTTTCTTGGGTTTTCATCGATGTATTGAAGGTGATAAATGTAATCCTCATCATCGCGGATAATGTGGTCGAAGTACGAGCGCTGCCAGATGTTTTCCCCAATCTGCTTTGATGTAAATTTCTTAAATGCAGTAACATATTTTGACAGTGTATTCGTAGGGGGCGACGACCTCGGCGCCCCATTACCTTTTATTGAATCATTTTGAATTATCAGCAAAATATGAATGTGATTCGGCATGACAACATAACTCTGTGCATATATCTCAGAGTATATTTTGTTCATTATCTTAATATTATTGTCGACAATTTTTCCGAATTCCGTAAGCCGAACAATCGGGCTGCCGAGGTCGTCAGCCCCTACGGTATTCGTAACATTTTCGCATATCTTTGACAATATGCATTTCATATCCTTAACACATATCGTCACAAAATATGCACCGTTCCCGGAATAATCAAATTCTTTCAAACGATTTGCTTTTCTGTCTTTTTTATCCATATCGATACAATCGGTGCTTTGCGCCCTAATAATTCCGCATTCCGAATTACAGAAGCTTCTCAATCCCTTCAGAACTGAACTCTTCCCCGTTTCTCTTCTTCTCAAGCTGAGTCATGAGTAAATTGAATCTTTTTCTTGTCATCGGATAAACAATAACTCCGATAATTGAAATAATAAGGAAGATTGCAGGGAAAACGGTTGAGATGTTTTCCATTCCGTTGATTATTTTTAAATCTGTTACCTTGGTGAAAAGCGACTCTTTGCCTGCAACATCGTTTGACGAATCGTATCCGTAAGCCGAAAGCGCAAAACCGGCAATAAGAATACCGAAAGCGGAGCCGAATTTCTGAACAAGCTGAGGAAGCGCGGTTATAATCGATTCCTTTCTTTCGCCTGTAATAAATTCATTGAGTTCAACCAAATCATAACCCATGGGATAGAAGAATGTCCAGAAAGTTCCTGCGGCAAGTCCGAGGCAAGCAGGGCTGAGAACGCACATAATTTTAAAGGAGCCGATTTCAAAATCAAGACCGAAAATCTTAATCAGAATTTCTCAGAAACAGTATCGAAGCAAAGCGCCTGTCCTTCTTTTCGGCGATTTTTTCAACTATCGGAACGGTTATCGCCATTGAAAGAACAAGGGTTATAATAACTATTGCAATTCCCGTATCGTAGTCCATACCGATGCAGTCGATAACCATATATGTTAAGTTCGACTGAATCATTGATGAGAAAATAAGATAGAAGAAAACAAATAAGAAATACCATTTTGTCGGCTTTAATTTGAGAATATCGAAAAAGGCTTTTATTGTTGAAATAATAACTCCTCTTTCCTTCTTTGCACCCGGAATTGCTTTTTTCGGCTCATAAACACCCTTGAGCGAGCCGCAGCAAATATAACCGAGAGTGATTGAGATAATTGCAATCACTGCTGCGATAACCGCATATGAATTGCTTTCATATTTCTTGCCGAGCAAAACAGCAACCGTCGGAACAAGGGCGGGAAGAATATTTCCCAGTCCGATTGCAAAGGCATTTAAAAGTGAAGACAGCGAACGGATGCTTGTTCTTTCGTCGTAATCCTCTGTTATCTCGGCAACAATTGCATAATAAGGAATTGAATACAGAGTATAGAAAATCCAGATAAGCATTGAAATAACCGTGTAAACAATTATTTTAAGCGCCTGGGAGGAAAAGCCTGCACCAAAGCTCAGATATGCAACAATCGAGGATATTGCAAGGGGAAGAATTGATTTTCTCATAACTTTTCGCTTGTCCACCCCTGCCCTGTCCGTATAACTGCCGATAAGCGGGTCTGTTACAGCGTCCCATGCGATTGAAATAAAAATAATAATTGCTGAAAACTTCGGCTGAATCCCGATAATTTCATTAAGGAAGGTAAGATAATATGTATAGAACATATTATAAACAAGCGATTCCGTAAAAATACCGAATGCGTAGCCGAGTTTCTTCTTTTTGGTCAATGTCTGAGTCATAGCCAAAACCTCCTTTTATTCCAAGTTTTATTATAACATTATATATAAATTAATCAATAGGTTTTTAGCAGATAGCAGGGGTAATTCACAAATCGCCCAAACCGACTTTGGGGATTGTGATTGACTGTTGAAAGAAGATGCAGAAATACAGCATTACGCTCAATACGCTTTTGCAACAATTTAATTGCTTATAGCACAAAATAAATCATTCATCAAAATCCCTTGACAAATAAATTTTTTCTGCTATAATTATATCACTAAGCAAACAGTTATATATCGCGGGGTAGAGCAGTTGGTAGCTCGTCGGGCTCATAACCCGGAGGTCGGAAGTTCGAGTCTTCTCCCCGCAACCAAAAGAATGAAGAATGCCGAGTGGCATTCTTTATTCTTTTATTATGGAGAAGACGAGAAACGAACTCCAAGAGGCGCGCTGAAAGTGCGCCGATTGGGAGAAAGGTCCGGTGGACCTTTCGATAGCTGAGAGGAGAGTCTTCTCCCCGCAACCACAAGAAAAGCCGTCCATCAAGACGGCTTTTTCTTGTGTGTTGAGTAGACTCGAACTTCCGAAAGGATGCGGAGAATTTGGCGCTTTACCGCCAAAGCTCGACGGAGAAACAGTCCGGTGCTTCGTTTGTGAGCGCTCGCAGTGCGAGATAAAGGGAACAAAAAGAAGTTAGTAGCGGTCTAAATATTGCCATCGCTCCAAGATAGGCAATATTTAGGGCACCGCCCTGCGTATCTGTTTCGAAGCATCCTGGGAACCTTCGGTCGTTGCCGTTACCTGTCAGTTACTAAGAATAATTTCATACCCCTCTTCTCCCCGCAACCAAAGGAAAATATCTATTATCTTTATATATTATCTAGAAGGGAGGCTCGGGACATTGCAAATTTGCAAATACTGCCCTATCCCTATATTATTATTTCCTGACAGCCTACCCCTAAGCTGCCTCTCAGGTTATTAAACGAATGAAGACATTTAATAACAAGTTCATATTACACCAATTAGATTGTTTTGTCAAGCACTTAATATAAAATAATGTTTAAAGCCTTGCATTCATATGACAATAAATATATAATATACATTACTATAAGAAAGGACAAACCAATATGAAAGTTAGAATTCCAAAGCACAGAGAGTTTTTAATCAAATTCGAGCAGGGCTACGATAAGGAAGGCGAGGCTTGGGAAGAGCTTAACAAAATTGTTAAGGACTATTCCGTCGACGGAAAAAGCGTTTACAGCGAAAGCTTCATTGAGGACAATGAGGACAAGGTTAAGGCACTCCAGGAAAAATACGAATTTACATACGAAATTATTGAAAAATAACTAAGTTAAGCGGGTATTATTATGTCTGAAAACAAGATATTTGCGGTTTCAACCTCCCACCTTGACACAGTTTGGAGATGGGAGCTTCCTAAAACCATCAACGAATTTCTTCCCGACACCTTCGAGAAGAACTTTGATTTGATTGAGCGCTATCCCCACTATAAATTCAATTTCGAGGGCGCATACCGTTATGAGCTTATCGAAGAATACTATCCCGAAGCTTATGAGCAGCTCAAAAAATATGTTGCTCAGGGAAGATGGTGTCCCTCGGGCTCGGAATATGAAAACGGTGATGTCAACATCCCCTCTCCCGAAGCAATTATCAGAAATATCAATTACGGAAACAGATATTTTGAAGAAAAGTTCGGCAAGACCTGTAAGGATATCTTTCTGCCCGACGGTTTCGGCTTCGGATGGGCGCTTCCCTCAATTGCAAAGCACTGCAATCTTCTGGGCTTTGCTACCCAGAAGCTCGGTTGGGGCGGAGCATATGAAAAGCCGTTTGATTTGGGAATCTGGAAGGGTGTTGACGGCAGCGAAATATTTGCCGTTTTAAATCCACTGTCCTACCGTAACAAGTTCAACGGCGACCTTCGCGGAAATGTTCAGGTTATCTCCAAACTTGCCGATGCAGGCATTAACGGAGGCATTCCGTGGACTGAAGCTCTCTTTGGTACGGGCGACTGGGGCGGCTCCCCCGATGAACTGAGCGTAAAATCGGTTGAATACAGTGTTCGCAAAAACAAGAAGGACGAAAACACAAAGGTTATTTCCGCTTCTACGGACGATATGTTCAAGGAGCTTTCAAAGCTTAAGAAAAGCGAAACCGACGCGCTTCCGATATGGAACAACGAGCTCGTTATGCGCTCCCACGGTGCGGGCTCATATACATCAAGAACAATGGCTAAGCGCCTTAATTCACAAAACGAGCTTCTTGCCGACAGAACCGAAAGAGCCTGCGTTGCAGCTGACCTTCTCACCTCATACAGCTATCCGACGGATAATCTTGATGAGGCGTGGAAACGAGTTATTGCCCATCAGTTCCACGATGATATAACGGGAACATCAACGATGAAGCAGTATAACGACAGCCACAACGACTACTATCTTTCCCTTTTGCAGTTCAAAAATGAATACGAGGGAGCAGTGGGCGCAATTGCAAATGAGCTTGATACTTCCTGGTGCGAGGAATGCGCCGTTATTGTTCACAACCCCGTTGCAATCAAAAGAAAAAGCGCTGTGAAGGCGCATATAAAAATCAACCACAACTCAAAGAGCGTTGCGGTTTTTGATTCAAACGGCAAAGAGCTTCCCTCCCAGGTTATAAGAAAGCACGGAAAAGAATTCGACATTGTTTTTCTTGCCGATATTGAGAGCTGTGCATTCAAGGTTTTCGATGTTCGCGCAAGCGATAAAAAATGCAGGATTAAAACCGATTTATCGGTAACCGAGCACACGCTTGAAAACAGCAAATACCGCATTATTCTCAATAAAAACGGCGATATTGCCTCAATTGTTGACAAGGAACTCGGCACTCAGCTTCTTGAAAAGCCGATTAAACTTGCACTTCTGGGCAACCTCGGTGAGCTCAATTATCCATGCTGGGAAATCCGAAAAGAGGATATTGAATCCGAGCCCTATTTATATGCAAACACACCCGAATTCGAAATCCTTGAATCGGGCGCGGCAAGAGCTGCAATAAAAGTCAGCCGTCACGCTCAGAGCTCAAAAATCGAACAGGTTATTTCGCTTGAAGCAGGCTCTCAGTTCATAAGGGTTGACAATTTCATCGACTGGCAGGAGAGAAGAACGCTTCTCAAGGCACAGTTCCCCTTCACCTGCTATAACGAGGAGGCAACCTATGACCTCGGTCTCGGCTGCATAAGAAGGGGCAATAACAAAGAGAATCTCTATGAGGTTCCCGCTCAGAAATGGGCTGATATCAGCGGTGATGAATACGGCGTTTCGGTATTCTCGGACTGCAAATACGCATGGGATAAACCCGCCGACAATACGCTGAGACTCACCTGCATCCACACTCCTGCAGGCGCCTTCACAAAAGACGCACGTCAGGATTTGCAGGATATCGGAAGAAATATTTTCTCGTTTGGCATATTCGCTCACAAGGGCGATTTATCATCTAAGACTTCACAGCAAAGCCAGTTTTTCAATTCTCCGCTTGTTGCATTCCAGACAAGTTCAAGAAGAAAGGGCGCGCTTGATGAGAGCTTTTCACTTTTCAAAGTCAGCAGCAATAATGTTATTGTACGCGCAGTCAAAAAAGCTGACAGAGACGATGATATTATTATTCGAGTTAACTCCTCATCGCTTAAAGAGATTAAGAATGCTTCAATCAGCTTCTTTGCAGATATTCTTGAAGCGAGCGAAACCTACGGCAGTGAAGAAGTTATAAAGAAGGCTAAAACAGACAAAAACAGCCTTGTTTTCTCGCTCAAACCCTATGAGGTTAAGACCTTCAAAATCAAGCTCAGCTGCGAAAAGAACAGCGCAAAAGAGAATTTCAAAAAGCTTTCGCTCCCATACAATGCTCAGGGCATTACCGACGATTATAACAAAGTTAATGTTATTCTTCAGGGCAGCGGCTGTTCCCTTCCCGACGAGCTTCTTAAAAAGAGCAGAACAATCGGCGGAATCACCTTTAAAATGCCGAGCGTTGAAGACGAGAAAAACATTATGATAATGCGCGAGCAGGAAATTGATATTCCGAAGGGCACAACAAAGCTCTATATGCTCGCCGCAAGCACCCTTTCAGATAGGGAGATAACTGTTTTTGCAGATAACAGAGAAAAGCATTTAACAATTCATTCAATGAGGGAAAATGTTTTTGAATGGGATATGGCAGGACTTCAGCAAAGCGCAAAGGTTAAGGACGCAAAGGCAGGAGTTATTCTTTCACACACACATCATCCCGAGGGCAATCTTGCAAACCAGAAGGCATATTTCTTCATCTATGAAATTGATGTTCGCAACTGCAAAACACTCACCCTTCCCGAAGAAAACAAAATTGTTGTTCTTGCAATGACCGCGGTCAAAAGATTTTCAAATACACATCTTGCAACCGAGCTTCTTGATAAGGTCGAGGGCGAATATGAATTCGATAACATCCCCGCAATAGAAAAGATTATCGACAAAGCCGATTTTGTCACAATCAGAGCGGGCAAAATTCAGGACCAGATTAAAGGCGGAAAAGGCAAGGGATTCAAGAGAGATAATATTGTTACGAACATTATCCGTTCGTATACAAAATCGGAATGGTAAGAAAAAAACCGACGGATTTAGGTTCACCCTAAATCCGTCGGTTTTTTTGTGGCAAGTTGCAAGTTGCGAGTGGCGAGAAAATAATTACGAATTACGAGTTACGAATATCGGTTTCTCACTTCGTTCAGTCAATTATAATTCATATAAAAAAGAGCACGGCAAAATTCGCCGTGCTTGTTTTGTTTATTTAACAATAATTTTTATTGTAACTGTTTTGGTTTTTGATTTATAGGTTGCATTGCCTGCGGCTTTAACATTTACTTTAATCTTATAAGTTCCTTTCTTTAGTCCTTTTTCAATCATAATTTTTCCCGAACTTGATACAGTAATTTTTTTGTTGCCGCTTGACTTCTTATAAGAAACTTTGCCTTGTGCCTTTGAAACTGTGATTGCATCCTTGCGGACAACAGTTACATTTTTCTTCTTTACGGTTGCATATTTAACCGTTTTTGTTTTGCCCTTTACAGATAGAGTGTTTGAATACTTTTCACATTTAGGTATTGTCTTTTTCTTTGTTGTTCCACAATTAGTGCAAGTATAGGTTTTTGTTCCTGTTGCTGTTGGTGTGGATTTCTTTGATATCTCTCCGTTGTTCCAATAATGACCTGAGCAATACTTTATATATCCAAGTGCCCCAAGGTCTAATCCCATTTCATATTGAAGCATATAATTCCAACCTGAAAAAGCACATTGAGTTAATGTTGAAAACCAATTAATTGCATCTCCATTGCTAATTGTTGAATAGTTATAATCAATATAATATGCAGCATTATTCAATTCATCGTGATAGTTCTGTCCAATAAACGAGTGCGCACTAATATCTGGATAATCGCTATCGCCATAATATAGACCTAAACTATATCTTTCCGTATCAGTTGTTGTTGCATCAAGTATTAAGACGGATACTAGTTCCTCGCTGTATGAATCTTCAACATTCAACTGAAAGTTTAGTTCGTCCGTTTCGGCATCAATAAACATAAGATAATAGAAATCTAAACTATCAGAATTATCATAATTTTGTATAGCGTAGTTCCCGTTACCATTTACAAAACCGTTATTTCTTATATATTTTTTCATTTTTGAAATATTAGACGAAATTATTTTATTTCTCGTGCTCGTCGCAGCATTAGCGTTAACGCTAACACCAACTGAAATGTTCAAAAGAATACATAATGAAATAACAACAGATAAAACTTTCTTTGCTTTTTTCATAAAAACCTCCGTAATATAAAAAATGCGCAGCCGAAGCTACGCACTAAAAACGCATAACTCCGATTGTCGCCAAACAAAAGTCAATTGCACACATAGAGTACACACATTGAAAGAGTATGCATTTTTATCAAAAATAAAAATGCGGGTACTCCTATTATGTGCATATTCAATTGACTTTTATTTGGCACTTACATTTTAGCATTATATTTTACGATAGTCAAGAATTATGTCGTAAACGGTATTTGTACCGTTTTATTCAACAAAAAAGCCTCCCTTGTGTAAAGGGAGGTGCTGAGCGATACGAAGCGGAGGGATTGTCACAACCCCTCAGTCGCATAAATGCGACAGCTCCCCTTATACAGGGGAGCCTTATCATATAATCAGGTGCGGATGTGCCGCCCAAAACTATGCGCTATGCACTAAATTGTAAGCAATCCAAATCCCTGAAGCACGCTTGAAACGAGGATTGCGAAAATGAATATCGGTGCAACCCACTTAACCATTGCGATATAGAAATGCTTCATTTTGAATTCGCCGTTGAGCTCAACCTCGCTGATGATTGCATCGGGCTTGATAACAAAGCCGACAAAGATGCAGGTGAGCATTCCGACAAGCGGAAGAAGAACGCTGTTTGAAACGAAATCAAGGAAATCAAGAATGCCGAAGCCGATAATCTTTACGCTGTCCCAGATTCCGAAACCAAGCGAGCACGCAATTCCGACAACAATTCCGAAAACTGCAACAATCGCGGTTGCACTTCCCCTCTTCATCTTGAATTCATCCATCATACCTGCAACAATTGCCTCCATAATTGAAATGGAGCTTGTTATTGCGGCAAAGAAAACAAGAATAAAGAAGAGTGCGCCGATGATTGAGCCGCCGGGCATTGAGTTGAATACCTTGGGCAGAGTTACGAACATAAGCGAAGGACCTGTTGAAAGGGCTTCCTTGTCGCCTCCCGAGAAAACGAATACTGCGGGAACAATCATAAGTCCTGCAAGGAATGCAATTAATGTGTCGAAAATTTCAATCTGTCTTGCTGCTTTTTCAATATGCTCTTCCTTCGAGAAATATGAGCCGTAGGTTATCATAATTCCCATTGCAAGCGACATTGAATAGAAGAGCTGACCGAGCGCTGCAAGGAAGGTTTTAACGCTTAAGTCCTTGAGATTGGGTAATAAATAATATTTAAGACCACCCGATGCACCGGGACGCGTTATAACATAAATCGAAAGACCGATTGTTAAAACAAGAAGCGCAGGCATTAATACCTTGCTCAGTTTTTCAATTCCCTTGTTTACGCCTGAAACAATAACCAGGGTTGTTGCAATAATAAAGATTAAAAACCATACTATCGGCTTTGCTGTTGCGGAAATATAGCTTCCGAAAAATGAATCATTTGCCGCTTCACTGACCTTGCCCGTAATCATAACCGCTGCATACTTTGTTACCCATCCGCCGATTAAGCAGTAATACGGGAATATTAAAACGGGAACAATTGTTGCAAGCTTGCCCAGCCAACCCCATTTTTTATTCAGCGTTGAAAACGCGGTCAGGGGTGATAGCTTTGTTTTTCTTCCGATTGCAATTTCGGTTACCATCAAAACGAAACCGAAGGTTATTGCAAGAACAATGTAGACGAGAAGGAACGCGCCTCCTCCGTATTTAGCTGCAAGATAGGGAAAACGCCAGAGGTTACCGAGTCCGACTGCAGAGCCTGCAGCTGCAAGGATAAACCCGAGTTTTCCTTTAAATGTACTTCTTTCTTCCATATGAATCTCCTTAATTAAAAACAATATATAGATTATAGCAGAAATAATTTCTTTTGCAATATCTTTTAAGGTTTTAGGCGATTATTAAAATCAAGAAAGGGGTCTGACCCCTTTCTTGATTTTTGGTGTGTTTAAGATGAAAATGAGTTATTGACAAATCTTTGTCAAATTGTATATTTTTCACTGTAAAGTGGAAAAAATTGTTAATTGCAAGTTGAATGCTTTACATTTTCAACTTTTTCAACAGACTTTTAAACACAAACAGTTGATTATTTAACTTTTTCCACTTAGTTTTCAACAGTTTTTTAACAAAAAACATTCTGTAAAGTTACCGTGCTTTACAAAAAATAAAAAACCTTATGCATATTTTTGCATAAGGTTTTTATGTAATAATAGCTGATTATTTTTTAAAGAAGCTTACGATGTCGCTGAATGCATCGTCATCGTTAGCAGAGAAGTTAGTTGTTGCAGCTGCAACCTCTGACGGAGGAGCAACTTCCTTAGCAGCTGTTACAGACTTAATCTCTTTGCCGGGACCCTGCTCGCCGAAACGGGTTGCGATAACAGTGATAACCATTTCATCTTCAAGCTCTTCATCGAAGTTAGCACCCCAGATGATTTCACAATCAGGATGAACAGCATTCATAACAACGCTTGATGCTGCGTCGATTTCCTCAAGACCGATATCGGTTGAAGCTGTGATGTTAAGAAGAACACCGCGAGCGCCGTCGATTGAAGTCTGAAGAAGCGGTGAAGAAATAGCCTGCTGAGCAGCAATTTCTGCCTTATCCTTACCCTGTGCTCTGCCAACGCCCATATGAGCATAGCCGGCATCCTTCATAATCTCGGTTACATCAGCAAAGTCTGAGTTAACAAGACCTGTTGCATTAACAAGATCAGAAATTGACTGAACGCCCTGACGAAGAACGTCATTAGCAATCTCAAATGCATTGAGAAGAGTAATCTTTTCTTTTGAAACGAGCTTAAGGTTCTCGTTGGGAATAACCATAATAGAATCAACATACTCAGCGAGCTCTTTAATACCCTCCTGAGCCTGTTCCATACGGCGCTTTCCTTCGAAAGCAAACGGAGTTGTTACAACGCCGACAGTAAGAATGCCGAGGTCTCTTGCAATCTTAGCAACAACGGGAGCAGCACCTGTTCCTGTTCCGCCGCCCATACCTGCGGTGATGAAAACCATCTCTGTTCCCTGAAGAACATCTGTGATAGCTTCTCTTGATTCCTCTGCAGCCTTAAGTCCAACCTCGGGTCTTGCACCAGCGCCTCTGCCCTTAGTTGCTTTTTCGCCAATGAGAATCTTCTGTGTTGCAGCTGATTTGCCGAGTGCGGGCTTATCAGAGTTGATTGCAACAAATTCAACATCTTTTATATTACATCTTACCATGCGGTTAACGGCATTTCCTCCGCCGCCGCCTACGCCAACTACTTTAATCTGAACAACCTTGTTGTCATCAGTATCAATTTCGTATCTTCCCATTTTCATTCTCCTTATATTTTAGTTTTACGGTGAGCTTTTCTCACCTGTGCAAATGCTATTGTAACAGTTTTGTAACCACTTTGCAATACTTTTTAAAAAATATTCCTGGTTTTTCTTACAATTTTTTAATTTTATATGAGCTTTTCTTTGTTCAATTATACTAAATCGCATATTTTTGTAAAGTGTTTTGCTTTACGGCTATTTCTCTGTAAAGTAGATTTGCTTGCCGGTTCCGACGGTTAATTCGCCCTTTGCCTGCGGATTCTGGTCATCGAGTTTTTCAATCGCTGCAAGCGCTGAATAAAGCTTATTTTCAAGGTTATCCGTTGAGCCGAGCTTGATTGTTATTCTTGAATCATAAACAATATAATTGTTATTAATATCAACAGAATAAATTTCAGTCATTTTTTCAAGCTTAACTTTTTTTGCCCCTTCGATAAGTTCACTTAAGCTTTCCTTAACCTTTTTATTGGTGAATTCCGCCTCTCTTCCGGGAACTGCTGTAACAAGCGCCGCTTTTTTGATAACCACTGCCTTATTTGGTTTCTTTGCTGCATTGGCTTCAATAACCTTAAAGTTATCATCAAGCATTGTATAGGTCTTTTGCTGATTCTTTATTGCATAAATCTGTGGTGTTTCAATTATATTGACAAGCATTGTTGAGGGAAGCTTTCTTTTGATTTGTGCATCATATATATAGGGAAGATTTTCTTCAAGCTTTTCCTCGGCTGCTTTTGTATCCGTTAAAAACATATTCTTGTTCTTCTGAATCGGAAGAACAGCAGATATTTCCTTTGTTGAATAAATCTCGTTGCCCTTGATTGTTATTGTTTGTGTTCTGAATAAAACGGTTATGCTCAGAACAAATATAACAGCGGCAACACATAAAACAAGCACACCGCTGAGAATAGCTTTTCTTGCGATTTTCTTTTGCTTGCGCTTTTTATTCTGTTGAGTTCTTTGCTGCTGAATTGTTTTCGGAGGCTGCTGTTTATTCTTTTTGGGTTGTTTAACAGGTTTCTTTTCTTCGGGCAGCCTCTGATTTTTCGAATAAATCTTCGGAGGTTCAAGTCCGTATGCATCAAGCTCACTTTTTGCATGTCTTGAATCTCGAGCATTATTCACTTTTTTGCTTTTAGCGTCCTTTTTCATCCTGAATCCTCTTGATATCAGCACCGAGCAAGCTCAGGCTGTTTTCTATTTTCTCATATCCCCTGTCGATATGCTCAATTTTTGTTATTGTTGACTCTCCTTCAGCCCTGAGCGCTTCTATAACAAGCGCCGCACCTGAACGAAGGTCTGTGCACTGCGCTGCTGCACCGTGGAGATAATCAACACCGTGAACAAGCGCAATTTTCGACTGAATGCTTATGTCCGCTCCGAACTTAATAAGTTCGGGAACATGTTTAAATCTGTTTTCAAATATATTTTCTTCTATGACCGAACTGCCCTTTGCCGAGGTCAGCGCAGCCATCAATACCGCCTGGGAGTCCGTTGGAAATCCCGGGTAAGCTCTTGTCTGTATTAACTTAACGCGTTTTAATCTTTCGGGCGCCTTTATTCTCAGCGAGTTTTTCTGAGCATAAATGGCACATCCCATTTCATAAAACTGAGGAACAACGGGAGAAAGATGAATGTGGTTGACATTATTAATCAGTATATCGCTTCCCGTTATTGCCGCAGCACTCATAAAGGTTGAAGCTTCAATTCTGTCCGGAATAACCGTATACTCCGTACTTTCAAGTGAAGAAACTCCGTTAATCTCGATAACCGAGGTTGAAGCGCCTTTTATATCTGCACCGGCGCTGTTGAGAAATGAAGCCAAATCTTCTATTTCAGGCTCACGCGCTGCGTTGATAATTGTTGTTTTCCCTTTTAAAAATACTGATGCAAGAATTGCGTTTTCCGTTGCGCCAACGCTTTCAAGCGGAAAAACAATTCTGTGTCCGCACGCTGTTTTGTTTTCACAACAGATATTTCTTCCGTCGAAGCTCAGCTCATATCCAAGCCTTTCAAGCGCCTTGATATGCAAATCAATCGGTCTAAGCCCGATATCACATCCACCGGGGAAAAACAGGCACGCGCTGCCCGTTCTTGATGAGAGCGCACCGAGAAAGATTATTGAGCTTCTTAGCTCCTGCATCATTTCTTCGGGAATGCTGTTTTGATTTATTACCGTGGTGTCGGCAATAAGAGTGCTTCCCTCTTTATTTACATTAGCTCCGAGATGGCGGAGTATGTTTATTGTTGCACGGACATCCGAAAGGTCGGGACAATTATGTATTACGCTTGTTCCTCTTATTAAAACAGCGCCTGCCAGAATCGGAAGTACGCTGTTTTTTGCTCCGTGAACATCAATCTCGCCGCCGAGCCTTGATTTGCCGTTTATCTTAAAGTACTGCATCTAATCACCCAGTTCATTGTATGAAGAGGATGAAAAATAGTGCATAAGGCTCCTAACGCCTATTTTGCCAGCGAAATAATAATTTCCGCAATCTTTTCTCTTGAATCGAGGATTGCCATATCCTTTGCATTTTTCTGAATCTCAAAAAGGGTTTCGCTGTCTGAAAGAAGCTCGTCCATAACCTTTTTAAGACTTTCGGATGATAAATCCTTTTCCTCAATGATTCTTGCGGCGTTTCTGTTAACAAGCGCCATTGCATTGTGGAACTGATGGTTTTCTGCAACATATGGTGAAGGAATAAGAATTGATGCTTTTCCCATTGCTTCTATTTCAGAAAGCGACGAAGCGCCCGCTCTTCCGACAACCAAATCGGCAGCCGCCATGCAGGTGTCCATATTATCAATATAAAGTCTTACCTCACAGCTGCCTTTTCTAAGGATATTCTCCCCTGCTTCTTCAAAGCCCTTTTCAGCAAATTTTGCAAGGTATTCTTTTCCGTTTGTTCCTACAGAATGAATGTGGTAAACATTTCCCTGCTCACTGTGTTGCAGAATTATGTCAAACATTGCCTCGTTAAGAGGAGCTGCGCCAAGCGAGCCGCCGAAGGAGAGAACAAGCATCGTGCCGTCGGGAATACCGAGCTCTTTTCTTGCCTCTTCCCTGTTCTTTCTCAGGATTTCGCCTCTTACGGGAAGTCCTGTTAAAACGGGCTCATTCTTATATTCAAGATGCTTTTTTGCATCCTCAACGGTCAGCATAACTCTGTCAACCTTTTTAGCAAGCTGTTTGTTTGTTATGCCCGGGTATGCGTTTTGCTCGTGAATACAGCTTGGTACTCCGAGCTTGACTGCAGCATCAAGCACGGGTCCCGAAACATAACCGCCGAAACCGATTACAACATCGGGTGCAAAATCCTTAATGATTCTTCTGCTTGCTTTTTCGGACTTAAGAAGTCTGAAAACGGTTTTGATATTATATGTTATTGCCTTCGGAGAAAGCGAACGTCTGAAACCGTTTATTTCAATCGTTTTGAAATCGAATCCTGCAGCGGGAACAAGCCTTGCTTCCATATGGTCGGCAGTTCCGATGAACATAATCTCGCTTTCGGGATACTGCTCTTTTATGTACTGTGCCGATGCCAACGCAGGGTTAATATGCCCTGCAGTTCCGCCTGTTGCAAATAAAAACTTCATAATTTTTCCTTAATAATTTATTGTTCGAGCGAAGTGAGCAAACGAAAACTCGCAACTCTAAACTCTGTTAAACTTTCTTTTGATTTGATTTTCTTGATATCGATAAAACAACACCCATTTCAAACAGAAGCATCATTATTGCCGTACCTCCGTAAGAGAAAAACGGAAGCGCTATTCCCGTGTTGGGTATTGTGTCTGTTACAACCATAATGTTAAGAATTGTCTGAATCGCCACCTGGGCAACAATTCCGATAACAATGAAGGATGCAAATCTATCCTTGCATTTTATTGCAATCTGAATTCCTCTGAAGAAGAGCAGTGCAAAAAGAATAATTATAAGCGCTGCACCAATGAATCCGAGTTCCTCGCAGACTATTGAAAAAATAAAGTCATTCTGAGGCTCCGATACATAGAGGAATTTTTGTTTTGAATTTCCGAGACCGACTCCGAAAAGTCCGCCCGAGCCGATTGCATAGAGTGAATTATTCGTCTGCCATCTTGCACCCATCGGGTCGAAGTCCTTTTTCAGCCACGCCTCAACTCTTTCGCCCGCATAATTCATCAGAACTTCGGGTTTGAGAATAACAAGCGCAATCACCGCCGCAACAATTCCGACGCCTACAAGGAACAGCTTATCGTTTGTTCCTGCACAGAACATAATTGAAGCTCCGATAAGGAAAACGAGAATTGTGCATGAAAGATGGTGTTCGAGGAATATCAGCCCGCAAAAGACTGCAATAATTATCAGCGGATATACAATTCCGTGAAGCGGGCGTTTCATTTTATCGTAGTATTTCGAACAGTATGCCGCCATTGTCAGTATCACAGTGAACTTTGCAATATCGGACGGCTGAAGCGTGAAGCTTCCGATTGGAATCCAGCGCTTGAAGCTTCCGAGATTTGTGTGGTAGAACAAAACGACAACCAAAAGTATCAGTGTGACAGCCAGAAGCGGTTTTACAATAAGCTTTAAAAGCTTGTAGTTGAGTTTGGAGGCAATCAGCATTGCAACAACGCCCACTACTGCAAACAGAAGCTGACGCTTGAAGAAATAATATGAATCGCCCTGGTTCTGAAGCGCATATGGATATGATGCCGAGAAGAGCATCACAAGTCCGATTGTAAGCAGCGCCATTGTCAGCGCAAAAAACGGAATATCCATTCCTCCGAGAGTGAATATATCAGACTTCAAAAATGACAGTGGCTTATTCTTTTTTATGATTGTTGATTCATTTGCTCTTTCGTTTCTTCCCCTGCTTTGATTTGAATAGTTTTTAGGGGGATCAAGACGGTCTGACATATGTTCACCTCTTTTCTTTTAATAATGTAGAATGGAGAATGGAAAATGGAGAATTTCGGGTGCTGCGCACGGCTATTTTATTATTGTCAGAGCGAAGCGAGTAACTGCAATTCTCAATTCTCAATTCTCAACTCTCAATTCTCAATTCTCAATTCTCAATTTTCAATTCTTTAGTAGCCGAAGGCTAATAAAAGCACTCCGATAACGCATCCGATTGCGTTAACAAGTGAGAATACGATGCAGATTTTCTTTTCCTTCCATCCGCACATCTCAAAATGATGATGAATCGGAGCCATTTTGAAAACTCTCTTGCCATGGGTAATTTTGAAATACCCAATCTGGATAACGTCGCTCATTGTTTCGCAGACATAAACTATTCCGATGGGAAGAAGCAGAATCGGGCATTTAATAGCGTATCCCAGAGCTGCAATCATTCCGCCGAGGAAGAGCGAGCCAGTGTCGCCCATAAAGGTTTTTGCAGGGTTCCAGTTCCAGCAAAGGAAGCCGAGAACACCGCCGAGAAGCGCGCCTGCAAGGAATTCAAGACCTGCGAATTTAAGAAGCGAACCGCAGATAATAAAAGCGATTGAAGCGGTTACCGTAACACTTGAGCAGAGTCCGTCGATACCGTCGGTCAAGTTAACCGAATTAACGCATCCGTAGATAATAAAGATTGAAACAAGCCAGAAAACAACGCCTGTTAAAACATTCTTTTCAAAATTTACTGTTCCGATAAAGGGAAGATACCATGTTGTGTTGTGCGAAAGCCAGAGTGTCATAATAAAACCGAGAGTAACAATAAGCTGACCTGCGGTTTTCTGTTTTGCCGAAAGACCTTCGTTTTGCTTTTTCTTAATCTTGATAAAGTCATCAAGGAAGCCGACAATTCCGCATCCCAGTGCAAGAAGCGCACCTGCAATAAGAACAACAAAATCGCTCTTTGCTTCTCTTTGAAGGTCGTTCATATAGTTTGACATAAGCTCGCCGCCGCTGAAATGATATATCAGAACTGTAACAACGAATGAAACGAGTATTCCTATTATGAACATAATTCCGCCCATATTAGGTGTTCCCTGCTTTGATTTATGCCAGGAAGGTCCGATTTCAAGAATTGTCTGACCGAATTTCAGCTTTCTCAGCCACGGAATAATAACAAAGCCGAGCCCTGCAGTAATTCCGAATGCGATTACTATGCTTATTATAACCATAATGCTTTCCATAATTTATACTTCCCTTTCTTGAGTTGCGAGTTGCGAGCGCCGAGCTCCGAGTTTTCGGGTCGCAAGCGACGATTATAATTGCCGTGCGCAGCACCCTCAATTCGTAATTCGTAACTCGTAATTCGTAATTATTCAAAGAATTGAGCAACGACTTCGCGTTCATCAAAATGAATTGTTCCGTCGTTTAAAATCTGATAGGTTTCGTGACCTTTGCCAGCAAGAAGAATTATGTCGTTCTCCTTTGCATTTTCAAGCGCCCATATTATTGCTTCCTTTCGGTTTTCAATAACCTTATAGGGAGTTTTTGTATCCTTCATTCCCTCAAGAATATCCTTGATAATTTCGCTCGGGTTCTCGCTTCGTGGGTTATCCGATGTAACAATGCAGAAATCCGAAAGCTTTGCTGCAATTGCTCCCATAAGCGGACGCTTGGTTTTGTCCCTGTCGCCTCCGCAGCCGAAAAGAGTTACAACTCTTCCCTTTGAAATCTCTCTGAGGGAGGAAATAATATTTTCAAGTCCGTCGGGTGAATGAGCATAGTCGATAATCACCGTGTAATCCGTATCCGTCGGAACAACTTCGATTCTGCCCTTAACTCCGCTGCATTTTGCTATTGCTCTTAATGCATCCTCAAATCCGAATCCGAGCGAGATTGCAGCAGAAACAGCACAAAGCGAATTATACACTGAAAAACGACCCGGAATCGGACACTGAACTCTTCCGATTTTATCACTTACAAGCTCATACTTAACACCGTCTGAAGCAAAGCAGACATTTCTTGCAGTGAAATCCGAATTGTTGTTGTCAACCGAATATGTCTTAACCTTGCAGGGCAAGCCTTCAACAATCCGAAGTCCGTTTTTATCATCAATATTTGTCAGTGCGATATCGCAGTTTTCAAAAAGCATTCTCTTTGCTGCAAAATAGTTTTCCCAGGTTTTATGATAGTCAAGATGGTCCTGGGTTAAATTGGTGAATGCAGCAAGCGCAAAATGTATTCCCGCAACTCTTCCCTGTGCAAGCGCCTGGGAGGATACCTCCATAACGCAGTATTCACAGCCAGCATCAACCATTTTTCTGAACAGTGACTGAAGCTCGTATGGGTCGGGAGTTGTGTAGTGAGCTGGATAGATTTCATCGCCCACCATATTCTGAACAGTTCCGATAAGTCCAACCTTTTTGCCGAGATTTTCAAGAATCTGTTTGATAATAAAAGTTGTTGTTGTTTTTCCGTTTGTTCCCGTCAGTCCTATGAGCTTAAGGCTGTTTGCAGGATTTTGGAAATAGTTTGCACAAATCGGAGAATATACCTCCCTTGTGCTCTCGACCAGAATCTGACCATCGAGCCCTAAATCTCTTTCGCATACAACTGCAACAGCGCCCTTTTCAAGCATTTGCTTTGCAACATTATGCCCGTCAAACGAAGCGCCCTTTATGCATACGAAGAGATAACCCTCTTCAACTCTGCGGGAATCATCGGTAACATTTTTTACTTCTTTATCTTTGTATTCATTTTTAACATTAATTCCACAAAGTATTTCGCTTAGTTTCATCTAATTCACATAGCCTTTCTGCCCGCAAATAGATTATTATAATTCACACCGAACACTTTCCTTGCCGGGCAGACAAGGCGTTAAATGTGAATTCAGCCGTCGCTCGTTGTCGCAACGCGACAAACTGAGCGGGCAATATAATCGGGAATAGTGTGAAAGTTCACACTATTCCTCCGTGGGTTAGTCAAGAACTGAGTTTGTATTCTTAAACGAGACGGTTATAACCGAACCGATGTCAACCTCGGTTCCCTTATCCGTTGACTGCCTGTAGGCAACAACATTTGATGCGGACAGGTCATTACCGCTTATTTCAATATTAAGATTTGCATCGGCAGCGGCTGAATTAGCTTCGCTTACCGTAAGTCCCGTGAAATCGGGAACCTTAACCTTTTCTTTTTCTCCCTTTTCGGTATACAGAACAACTGTTCCGTTTGTAGGTATGTTGTTGCCCGATGCGGGCGACTGGTTCAAAACGGTTTTACCCGTTCCAACAATTTTAACCTTGAGTCCCTTTGATTCAATAGTACTCTTTGCACCCGAAGTGCTGCTGCCGAGAACATTCGGTGTTGTTATAGAAAGGTTCTTTGTCTCTTCATCATCATATTTCGGCTCAACATTGAGAACGGGCATTGCCTGTTCAATAACCTGCGCTGCAATCGGTGCGCAGAGTGCGCCGCCGCCCAAGTCCTCGTTGGGCTCATCCATAATTATCAGCATTGCAACTCTCGGATCGTCCGCAGGAGCAATTGCTGCGAAGGATACGATATATTTTGTTCTTTCACCCTTCTTTGATTCACCGAGCTTTGTTGATGTACCTGTTTTACCGCCGACTCTGTAGCCTGCAACATAACCGTTTTTACCCGTACCTTCGTCAACAACGGCTTTCATCATTGTTCTAACCTTTTCGGAGGTTTCCTCGCTGATAACTCTCTTAATCTCTTTTTTCTGAGTTTTCTTAACCGTGTTTCCGTTTGCATCCTTTATCTCGGATACGATGTATGGCTTAAGAAGAACTCCGCCGTTTGCAATTGCACTGAGTCCGCATGCAACCTGAATGGGAGTCAGCGAGTTCGTCTGACCGAAGGAAGCCGAAGAAAGCTCAACAATTCCGTACTGGTCCTCTTTATAATACTGCGATGCTGCTTCACCCGGGAGGTCAATTCCTGTTTTCTGGGTGAAACCGAAAGCGTCAAAATACTTGAAATAGTTATGAACACCGAGCTTCTGACCGATTGTAATGAAGAACGGGTTGCAGGAATTTTCAAGTCCCTGAGTTAAATTCTGAGTTCCGTGACCTGCGTGATAGTGGCAGTGCATAAAATATTGCTGAACCTGAATTCCGCCCGTGCAGGTGTATGATGTGTCGAGGTTAACAACATTCTCCTCAAGTGCGGCGCTTGCCATGAAGGTTTTGAATACCGAACCCGGAACATATGTATCCGACACAGTGAAATTTCTCCACTGGTTCTGAATTGCGAGGCTCTTTGCCTCGTTTTTCTCTTTTTTCTTCTTGATTTTTTTAAGCTCTTTTTTGGTTTTCCTGTATGTTATTTTGTATGGGTCGTTGCAATCGTAATCGGGCATTGAGCTCATTCCGAGAATTGCGCCTGTGTTGCAGTCCATAACAATTCCGTAGGCACCCTTTGCCTTGTATTCCTCCATCGTTGTTCTCAAACCTTTTTCAAGATAGTACTGAATTGTCTGGTTAATGGTTAAAACAAGGGAGTTTCCGTCAACGGCGTCAATCGAGGTTTCGTAATCAGTGGGAAGTTTGTTTGAATTTGCATCCTTAACGGTTACTATTCTTCCGTTTGTGCCTCTTAAGTCTTTTTCATAGTAACTTTCAATTCCCGTTAAGCCCTGATTATCGTCTCCCGTAAAGCCGATAACCGAAGAAGCAAGGGAGTTATGGGGATAATAGCGCCTTGTTGTCTGCTCGTAGCCGATAACATCACCGAGCTTATTCTTTGCAGAGAAAGCAGCTATTTCCTCCTTTATATCATTTTCAATTTTCTTTGCAATAACAGCGTATCTTGTTTTCTTTCTTGTTTTTTCAAGAAATTCCGCTTTTTGCTTCTCATCGAATTTCAGCATCTTCGAAAGATTGTCAACAACAAGAGTTCTCTCTTTTTCATCATCGATATTTCCAGGGTCAACAAAAACATTCCAGACGGTTGCCGACTGAGCGAGAACATTTCCCTCGCTGTCATAGATTGTTCCGCGCATTGCGGAAACCTCTGTATCCGAAAGCTGCTGGGATTGAGCCTTGCTTGCAAGCTCGTTTGACCTTATTGTCTGGAGATAGAAAACTCTTACGCCGTCCGCACAAAATAAAAAGATGATAACCACAGCTAAAATGAGTATTCTTTTAAGCATACCCTTTTTGAATTCTTTTGCCATGTTATCACCCCTTTTTTTTAATTGAGAATTGATAGTTGAGAATTGAGAATTGCGGTTTCTCGCTGCGCTCGGACAATAATTATAATCAGGTGCGGATGTGCCGCCAAAAATTCTCCATTCTACATTTTCAATTCTGAATTGCAGTTTCTCGCTGCGCTCGGACAATAATTATAATCAGGTGCGGATGTGCCGCCAAAAATTCTCCATTCTACATTTTCAATTCTGAATTGCAGTTTCTCGTTGCGTTCAGACAATAATTATAATCAGGTGCGGATGTGCCGCCAAAAATTCTCCATTCTACATTTTCAATTCTGAATTGCGGATGCAAAACATCCGCATATAAACAGTTTTAGAGAGTTCATGAGAACTCTCTTAAAATAATACTGTTTACTTATCAGTTTTATTACTTTTATTATTTTCGGTTTGTTGATTGTTTCTTGCATTCTTGAAATCATCAACACTTATGTATTTAATCTGGTTTGATTTAACCTTGCTCATATGAAGCTCTTCAACTGCATATTTATCAATCGCGCTGATTGAATAAAGTGCGTCGAGCTGGCTTTTAAGGCTTATGTTTTCGCTGTTTGCATTTGCAATACTTGTCTGTGTTTTCTGAATCTCACGGGTGAGCTCATTTTTAACTGCAAACGAATGAAGTGCAAAAGCAATGAGAAGCAGGCAGATAGCGGCAACCGAAACAACAAGAGCAGCCTTTGTGAATCCGAGCTTTTGCTCTTTTCTGAGCTGTGATTTAGTTTTGAGCTTTGTTTTTCCCTCACGAAGCTTTAATTTCGGGTCTTCCTCAGGTCTGAGCTTCGGAGCCTGTGAGCCTCTGCCCAGGCTGAACGATTCAATTAAATACGAAGTGTCGCTGCTGTAGGAATACTTTCTGAAATCATTTGTGTTTGTCACCGATATCACCTCCTCTTTACAGAATGGAGAATTTAGAATTTAGAATGGAGAATTTCGGGTCGCTTCGCTCCGATTAAATAATTGTCCGAGCGTAGCGAGTAACCACAATTCTCAATTCTCAATTTTCAATTCTCAATTTTTTAAAGTTTTTCAAAGCACCTTAGCCTTGATGAGCGGGCTCTCGGGTTATCCTCAAGTTCAGCCTCACTCGGTGCTTTTGATTTAAACGGTCTTTTGCCGAGCGGTTTATTACCGCATACACATACGGGAAATTCTTTCGGACAGGTGCAGGGGTTTTCCCATTTTGTAAAACGCTCTTTAACAATTCTGTCCTCAAGCGAATGGAAGGTTATAACCGAAATCCTTCCTCCGCTGTTTAAGCAATCAAGCGCATCGTCAAGAGTATGTGAGAGCCTGACAAGCTCTGCATTAACCTCAATCCTGATTGCCTGAAAGGTTTTTCTTGCGGGATGCGAATCCCTCATCGCCTTTTTGGGATAGGCGCTTTTGATTATTTCAACAAGCTCAAAGGTTGTTTCAATCGGCTTCGTCTGCCTTGCTTCAACAATATTCTGAGCTATTCTCGGCGCAAACTTTTCTTCGCCGTATCTGTAGAGAATATCCGTCAGCTCCTCTTTACTGTAGGAGTTAACAACATCCTTTGCTGAAAGTCCGCTTTTGCTCATTCTCATATCAAGCTCGGCGTCCCGGTGGAATGAAAATCCTCTTTCAGCATTATCAAGCTGAAACGAGCTCACTCCAAGGTCAAGAAGCAGTCCGTCGATTTTGTCAATTTCAAGTTCTTTAAGGATATCCTTTATGTTCTCAAAATTGTTTCGGACAATTAAAACATTCTTAAAGCTTCCGAGTCTTTCATTCAAAGCCTCAATTGCATCGGGGTCCTGGTCAACTGCAATCAAAAGCTTCGCCTTTTTTGCAATTTCTCTTGAATGTCCCCCGCCGCCTGCGGTTCCGTCAAGAATAATTTTGTTTTCGTCTATGTTAAGCGATTCGATTGCCTCATCGAACAAAACGCTCTTATGATTAAATTCCATATTTATCAAGAATGCTTTCAACATCAGCCTCGTTGATTGCATCAAGCTGCTGAGCAAACAGCGCGCTGTTCCAGATTTCAATTCTTCTGTTGTTTCCGAACACCTCGGCTTTGTCCTCGTCAATGAGTGCTGCCTGTTTTCTCAGGTTTTCATTGAGAAGAAGTCTGCCCTGTCCGTCAAGGCTGAGCTTCTCGGCATTCGCAAGGAAGAAGAATTCAAGCTGTTTTCTGTCGCTCTGGCTGACATCGTCGTGAATTCTTTTTAAAAATGCATTCCATTCTTCAAGAGGAAAGAGAGCAATACATTTTCCGAAACCGCGGGAAGCAATGAATTCCTGTCCCAATCCTGCGCGCATATTTGCAGGAATGGAGATTCTTCCCTTGTTGTCTATCTTATGAATCTTATGACCTACGAAATAATCTTCCATGCTCTCACCCTCCTTTCAAATCAGAATCATTTTGTGGTAAAAAGCGAAATATAACCTAAACCCCATACCACTTTTATGGGATTTTGGTTTAATTTTATGGGATTTCTCACCACTTGCTTATATTATATAGGGCAAAACCCCCATTGTCAAGTACTTTTAAAGCGCAAAAACATTTGTAACAAATTTGTAATCAATTAGATTTTGCATAGTTTAGGCACCTTTGATATAATGTTATAAAATATTATAATTATTAAGGCAGAGAAGATTATGGAACAAAAAACAACCTGGCGCCAGAAAATCGGATACGGAATCGGCGCAGTCGGACTTGATTTAAGTTACGGAATGTTTTATTCATTCCTCAGTTACTATCTTTCAAGCGTTCTGGGACTTAAGGAAGCATTTCTTCTGCTCCTGACTCCCATCGCAAGAATCTGGGACGGAATAAACGACCCGATGATGGGAACAATTGTTGATAACACAAAAACCAGGCACGGCAAATACCGTCCCTGGATTGTTATCGGCGCAGTTGCAAACGCGGCAGTTTTGTTTTTGCTTTTCACCTCCTTCGGTATGAGCGGAACAAAGCTTTACATCTACATCGGCGTTATGTATATACTCTGGGGCATGACCAATACAATGGCAGATATCCCCTATTGGAGCATGATTCCCTCATTCACCTCCGACCCGGACGACAGAAATATGGTTTCAACAGTTGCAAGAACTTTTTCCGGTCTCGGTCAGGGAATTATAACGGTTTTAACTCCCAAGCTTCTTCCTCTGCTCTCAACCGGAATGGAAAAAACCGACAAGGGATACAGCGCAAGCGGATTTTCACGCTGGGCAGGAATATGCGCGATTGCACTTGTATTATTCTCAACAATCTGTGTTCTTTCAACGAAAGAAAAGAAAGTCAGCGAAAATAAAAAGTCGAAATTCTCATTCACCAAGATTTTCAAGGTGCTTAAGAATAACGACCAGCTTGTTATCTTTATGATTTTTGCAATGCTTTCAAACGCGGGTTGGTATTTAACCTCGGGAACTGCTGTTTACTATTTCAACGATGTTATAGGCGACGGCGAAGCGCAGTCCACCTTCCAGCTTATAGGCGCTGTCGGTTCCGTGCTCGGACTTCTTGTTATTCCCATACTTTCAAAATGGGTAAGCAAAAAGCGAATATATCAGATTTCACTTTCAGCAACAATTCTCGGATATGTTTTAATGTTCATCTTCGGTCCCGTTCTGAAAATGACTCTTGCGCTTGATATTGCATACATTATTTCCTCAACGGGAATTGCCTCAATGTTTGTTTCGCAGACCGTTTTCCTTGCCGACATTGTTGACTACGGCGAATACAAAAACGGCGAAAGGAACGAAAGCATAACCTTCTCAATGAAGGGATTTTTGCAGAAGATGGCATACACCATTCAAACGATTATACTCTTTGGCGGACTTGGTCTTGTTAACTACAACGAACAGATAACAAGCGCAACAAAGCAGATAAACGAAACAACAAAAAACGCCATCGGCTTCATAGCCTTCGGCGCTCCTGCAATTCTTATTGCAATTTCACTTATTGTTTTCTCAACCAAATTCAAGCTCCACGGCGAACTTGCCGACAAGGTGCACGAGTTTATAGTCAGCAAGAACGAAGAAGAATAAATCAAACACTCACGGAACACGAACCGCGAGTCACTAACCACGAAAACCCTGTGATTTCTCACAGGGTTTTTTCTATATACTTATTTATTTTTAAAC
This sequence comes from uncultured Eubacterium sp., assembly GCA_905233545.1. Lineage (GTDB taxonomy): Bacteria > Bacillota > Clostridia > Oscillospirales > Acutalibacteraceae > Eubacterium_R. Next base: position 34,694 of record CAJOEV010000021.1, read on the forward strand.
TTTTTCTTTTCAACAGATTTTATGAAATTCTTTTTCAGCTCATTGGGTTTATAGAAAAAACTCGTTTCAGATTTAGTTAACTGATGACTATTACGCTTTTGCTTCAAAAGTTCCATTGAGCAAATAAAATCAGCAACCTGCAATAACTTGTATTGCTTTGGTGAAGCATTTCTAAAATCTACATTATTGAATTGAGTATTCAAAATCGTATTAATAATAACACTTAATTCTTGCTGCCCGTAATCATAATAAACAATAATATTGTCGTAACCCTGAAAGTAATCAAGGTTGTTTCTTATAAATTCCGAAAGTTCCTTAGCAATTTTTGCCGAGAGCTTGAATTTGTTTTTTGCTTCTGTTTTATTCACAACAATATTAAAATACGAAATATCGCATGACATTGTAAAGCGCAGCATTTTATTAATGATTTTTCTTCGTTCATCTATTGATAGATTATTATAAGGACTTTCCTTTCTGATAATCGGATGAGTATGGATATATTCATCTTCAAACCCGCAAGCTTTGAGCTGTTGTTCTAAGCGTTTTATGTTTTTGTTTATATCATCTGCCTGATTATGAAAAACAAAGGTCACAATGTAATATGGCGAAGTGTCTACCACTTCCCCAAAATCGCCTGATTCATCAATAAAAATACTTAATTCTTTCATTTCATCACCATAAAAAAATGACGGGGAATATACTCCCCGTCTACGGTGGCCCCAGAGCCGAAGCCCAAGCCAAAGTTATCCGTTTTGCAACAGATACACAAGTAGTATCTCCTTGCAACATCATTATATACGATAAACGCTTCAGTTGTCAACAATTATTAATAAATATGTTGTTTGTGTACAAAATTTTACCCGATTAGAGTTGTAACAAAACATTCTCTCAAATTTAACCTATAGCTCACAAAAATATTTGGCTAAAAGATTATTCGCAAAAATCTTCCTGCATTTTTATTTCTATTTCAAAGTATTTCTCCTGAAATGCAGTTGCTTCAATAATATCTTCTTTTGAAAAAGTATACTCTTCAGGAGCAACAACCCACTTATCTTCAATATCATTGAGCCTGTGAATAATAGCTATTACCTTTCCCGTAAAAGATGAAATCGGCTCATAAACACCAAGTACATAAACATCCTGCGGTTCATCATCGGGTGCATACAAATCTTCAAAAAAGCCATAGTTTATCGGGTAAACAAGCTGTTGATGCTCGGGGTGATACGAACCCAACGGTCTATCGATAGTAACTTCAATAGTTTTACCAATATATTCTTTTGCATTTTGTTTATTTATTTGTTGTGAGTAAAAAGCATTATATTCATCTAAAAGATTGTTTTCACTGCAATACCAATGACATGCCTTAAAAACTCTGTCATCACTCATATCTTCGATTTTGACAGTTCTATATCTGTGAACACCTTTTTTCTTAAAGAACTCTCTTGCAACATAATTCATAAAATCATTTATATTTTTAAAATCTCTCATTTTCGTTCACCTAATAATTATTTATTCTATTATATCAAAAATCGAAATCATTAACAAGCGCATAGAAAAAGTGTATTGTTATTTTATTCGACGCAAAAGCTCCCCGAAAACTCGGAACTCGGGGCTCGGAACTCGAAACTAAAAACCCCTGTGATTTCTCACAGGGATTTTTCTTATGCCATAAATGAACGAATAACCTGCTCGCAATCCTTTGCGTCCATAATCTTAGGAACGGGATAGCCGGGGTTGCCCTCGAGCAGAGCTCTTTTAACAAGCGTTTCCATATCCTCTTCTTTGATGAAATCAAATTTTTCGGGGATATCCATTGCCTTGTTCATTCTTCTTATTTCTGCTATAAATGCCTTGCCCTTATCTTCAACAGACATATCGGGAGTTGTTATTCCGATAATATCTGCAAGCTTTGCAAGCTGAGGATATGCTGCATCGCCGTACCAGTCGAGCACATAGGGAAGAATAACTGCATTTGCAAGACCGTGGGGCGTTCCGTACAGACCGCCGAGGTTATGAGCAATTGCGTGAACATAGCCTACGAATGCACGGGTAAATGCGCATCCTGCAAGGTATGAGCCCTTGAGCATATTGCCCCTTGCTTCAACATCCTTTCCATCAGCGTATGCCTTCTCCAAGTTATCATAGATTAACTTGGTTGCCTCCTCTGCATAGCGAATAGTAGATTTTGTGTTGCTTTTTCCGATATAAGCCTCAACTGCGTGAGTTAATGCATCCATACCTGTCGTCGATGTTATGTGCGGCGGCAAACCTACGGTCAAAGCCGGGTCAAGCACCGCGTATTTCGGACGGAGTGAGATATCGTTGATTGCATTTTTCTCATGAGTTTCGGGATCGGTTACAACAGCAGCAACAGTTGTTTCCGAGCCTGTTCCCGCAGTAGTCGGAACTGCAAAGAAAGGCGGAAGCTTTTTGAGAACCTTAAGGTAGCCGCGCATTTCACGAACTGACTGATTGGGCTTAACAACTCTTGCACCCGCAGCCTTTGCACAGTCCATTGATGAACCGCCGCCGAATGCAATAATTCCCTGACAGCCGTTTTCAATATACATATCCTTGCACTCTTCAATGTTCGGAATTGTCGGGTTGGGCTGAACGCCGTCGTAAACAGCATATTCAACGCCGACCTCTTCAAGCTTTGCGAACATCGGGTCAAGAAGATGGAGCCCCATAAGTCCCTTATCGGTAACTATCATAGCCTCCGGCGACTGCCCGACGAAGCCGATCTTTGCTTTGAAGAAGATATCCAATCCATGAAGCACATAGCAACCTTAAAAACGTTTTGATAAATCCTGTACCAAACTTTTTTTAAAGTCCAGAGCATCGCTTATCCTCCTTTTCTAAAATATCAATTATATTTTACATTAAAACTCTTTATTTTTCAATACTTATTTGATATAATATTTTCAGAGTGGACACAATGCACTGCCCACTGTCCACTAATAATGAATGGAGTGAAAATATTATGTCTAAACCTACATGTCTTTTCGGAGAAGAATCCGTCTACAGAATTCCCAGCCTTGTAAACACAGGCAAAACTCTTGTTGCCGTTTGCAACAGAGAAACCAATGACAATGACTATGGCTATATGGAGCTCGTTTGCCGTACAAGCACTGACGGCGGCGAAAACTGGAGCGATGTTCAGCTTATTGCCGCACCTCCCGCAAGGGAAATCAGCGCTGACTATGAAAGCTTTAAGAGCGCATTTTTCATTGACCCTTGTATGACGGTTGCCGATAACGGCGATATCATTCTTCTTGCAACATTCTTCCCCGAGTCAAAGGGAATTATGGATACAAAGCTCCTTGAAAAGAAAAAGGCTGCTTTTACAGGCTTTGATTCAAAGCTTTATCCCATTGTTTACGACCGCGACGGTAAGCACTACATAATTCTTGATGACGGAAAAGTTCTTGATTCAAAAAAAGCTGCAACTTCCTACCGTGTTAAAGGTATCGGCGAGCTTTATCAGGGCGATGAATATGTCGGAAACATTTATCTCAACGGCGCAAAAGGCAAAGCAGACGATGATAAGAATACAACCTTCGGCGCACCGCTTAAGTCTCCCAAGAGAAGCTATATTTATATGTTTAAATCCTCCGACGAAGGAAAGACCTGGAGCGAGGGTAAGGATATCACCCGCGACATTCTGACTGATTCAGACGGAGTATTTCTCGGAATGGCACCCGGTGCCGCACTTAAAACCGAAAACGGAAGAATCATCTTCCCTCTTTACACTCTTAAGAACACCCTTTCAATTTATTCCGATGATAACGGCGAAACCTTTAAGAGAAATAAGAGATTCCCATACAGCGAAAATGTTGACGAATGGTGCGCTATTGAATCTCCCGACAAGAAAATCCACGCTTTCGGAAGATCCAAAAAACCCGGCAAGGCTCCTGTTTCAGTTTCGACAGACAATGCAATCACCTGGATGAAGAGCAAGAAGGCAGGCTTCAAGGCTCCGAAATGCCAGAAGAGCGCAGTTACAATCGATGATTCAATCTTCGTTTCTCATCCCACCGGCAAAAAGAGAGAAAACGGTGTTATTTCAAAAGGCGAATTCACCAGAAATAAGAAGGGCGTTGTAAAGGGAATCAAATGGAGCAAGGATACGATTAAGCTTAATGAAGGCTTCTTTGCTTATTCCTGCCTTGTAACACTTGATAATGAAACACTCGGAATTCTCTATGAAGATGCACCGAGTTCCCACATTGTTTTTGAAAAGGTTAAAGTTAAATAACAGGCGGATATTATCCGCCCCTACAACCTGACACCTAATACCTAAAAAAATAAGAACGGCATTTAGGGCATTGGACTTAGGGATTTGATAGCCTCAAAATGCATATTTTAGCGAAATACTGCGTTAAAAATGCTCGGAATAAACAAATTATTCCTGTGCTTTTTGCCTTGTCTCAATTTTGAAATAGCTATTTTTCGTTATAACAATGAATAAACAGGGCTTAAGGCTGGCGCCTTAAGCCCTGTTTTGAAGCAGTTAGAGCGGAAAAGAGCATTTCAAAATCTATTAAACCCCTAAGTCCAATGCCCTTTTTATTTTTTCTTTACTTTTTCTTCATATATCTCTGCAACCTCATCAACATTGCCCTGTGCAATTATCGTTCCTTTTTCAAGAAGAATTGCCTTGTTGCAGATTGCCTTAACCTGTTCAATGTTATGCGAAACAAAGAGAACTGTTACGCCGTTATCAAACATTGACTGAACCTTTGCAAGGCTCTTTTTTCTGAACTTTGCGTCGCCGACTGAAAGAACCTCATCAAGAATCAAAACATCGGGATCAACCGCAGTTGCAATCGAAAATCCGAGTCTTGCTCTCATACCCGAGGAATAGTTCTTAACAGGTACTTCGATAAAGTGACCGAGCTCTGAGAAAGCAATAATATCCTCTATTCTCTCCTCAATATATTCGTGTGAATAGCCGAGAATAGCACCGTACAGATAGATGTTTTCTCTTCCTGTGTAGTTCGGGTCGAAACCTGCGCCGAGCTCAAGCAACGGAGCAATTACGCCCGTTTTATAAACCGTTCCTTCGGTTGGCTTGTAAACACCGACAATGGTTTTCAAAAGAGTACTCTTTCCTGCCCCGTTAAAGCCGAGGATTGCAAGTCTGTCGCCTCTTTTAATCTCGAAATTGATATTGTTAAGCGCAACGAATTTTTCATATTCAATCTTGCCCTTAACCATCCTTATAAAGTATTCTTTAAGATTGTCAACCTTTTCCTTATTGAGATTGAATTTCATTGAAAGATTTTCAACCTTAATGACGGTTTCTCTTTCTTCTGAGTTAATATCTTGTTTAATATCTTCCATAATTACAAATCCTTCAGACAGAGTAAGACGAATTAGAATCGTTTTAAATGGCTTATTCGCCTTATCTCTGCGTTAAATATTATTCATTCTCGCGTTTAAGCTTCCAAACCAATGCACAGATAATCATTCCAACAAAGAACAGCAGGAACGCTTCAAACAAATATGTTACGGCACATGTGTTTATATACCGATGAATTGAATCGCACAGATAGCTTGGATAAATCACAAGGTCTTTGAATATGCCGACTATGCCGACAAAAGCAACCAACAAAGTATTCATCAGCGCTGCGCTCAAAAAGCTGATTGCAACAGGTCTTATTGAGCGGTAGTTCTTTCCTTCAATAGAAATCGTCAGAAGGAAGAATGCAAAAGCAAGCACTGCAAACAATCCGATTCCGACATTAATTACCGGAGTGCTGACATTAAGAATTCCCTGAATATCGGACACAAAAGACAATTCAACCTTACCTTTAAGATATGTTGCTATTTCCTTTGAGAATGTTTTGGCTCCGACATCAACTTGTTTTTCGGAAACCTCAATATCATTATTCTTAATCATTTCAGCTGTTTTTGTTTCAAGCCTGCTGCAGAGCTTATTTATCTTGTCCGAATAAGTGGTTTCGGAATAGCTTTCATCCTTTAAAAGCACACCGCTTATATATGCTTTCTGAATGCTTTTGATGTTTTTATATGTTATTGTATCTTTAAGGTAATCCTGCGGGATTCCGTTTTTCATACACATATCTCTTGAATAATCAAGAACATCTTCATAAAGCGCATCAACATATTCACTGTTAGTGAAAACATCCGAAATAACGGTTTCATTAAGTACTGAAATCTTCACGCCTGCAAAAACAGCTGTTGCAGCTATTGATAGGAAAAGCAAAAATGAAAACAGACTTCTCAATTTGCTGTAGTCGGTATTGCTTTTTTTCTTTTTCTTTTTAGAAGATTTTGAAGAAGATGAATGATGATGGTGATGCGAGGAATTCCCTGAAGAATGATGATGTGAGGATTTTCCCGACGAGCTGTGGTGTGAAGATTTTCCCGACGAACTGCGGTGGGAGGACTTCCCTGACGAACTGCGGCGGGAGGACTTCCCCGAAGAATGATGGTGATGCGAAGAATTTCCCGATGAGTGATGGTGGTGAGAAGAACTCTTCTCAACCATCTCTTCAGGAGCTTTGGCATCGGCTTGCTGTTCGTTTAAGACAGCATTTTTGTTTTCTTCCATGCTTATGCCCCCTTCTTATCTCTCATCGTTGAAATCTCGGCAACAACATATCTTTTTTCACTGTTGTATGCCGAAAACGCCTTTGATTCTTCATCACAGCTGAGAATCATTCCCGAAGAATACCGAATGTCCGGAGACGGCTCAACCTTATTGCTGATAACCTTATATTCATACACCTTATCGGTTGTTTCAAAAACAAGAATATCGCCTTTGCTGATGTTGTGCAAGCCTTTGAAAGCAGCTGTTGAATATCCGGCAATATCAAGCTTGCTTTTATAATCGTCAAAGCTGCTCTTAGATGATAAGCCGACACCGCTTCTCATAGAAACGCGGTTAACTCCAAAATACACATCAGTGCTGAGACCGATTTTATCACATTTCAAAACTCCGACCTTTTCGCAGGCACTGAGTTTCGAGATGTCGTATACCAGATTGTTATTATCAAATCTGTCGGTATTAACCTCTATATCATTGAAATCAACAGTAAGCTTCTGCTGAGCATTGTGAACTGTTTTAACAGATAAATTCACAAAGGATATAAACATCGGCAAAATAACAATGAGAGCAATCAGACAGTAGGTCAAAGGAGTGGTGAAATAAGGAATCGCTCCCATGTCCTTTTTTCTCTTATGTTTTTTGCTGTGCTTGTTTTTATTTTCAGAAGCTGTTTTTTGGTTTTTGTTGCTCATTAATTAATCAACCTCTATCAGGCAGAGCAGACTCTGCGTTTAATCGTCTTCGAATACTGCACCTCTTGAGCCGGAAGTAACGTGCTGTGCATATCTCTTAAGATATCCTGTAAGCTTAAGCTCTTTGGGCTGCCACTTTGCTCTTCTTTCCTCAAGAACCTCATCGGATACATTAACTCTGAGAACTCTTGCAGGAATATCAATTTCAATTTCGTCGCCGTTTTCAACAAGAGCAATTGTTCCGCCGACTGCTGCTTCAGGGCTTACATGACCGATTGAAGCACCCCTTGTTGCGCCCGAAAAACGTCCGTCTGTAAGAAGTGCAACGGATGAGCCGAGACCCATTCCGATAATTGCGGATGTCGGAGAAAGCATTTCTCTCATACCGGGTCCGCCCTTAGGTCCTTCGTAACGGATAACAACAACGTCACCCTCAACGACTTTGCCCGAGGTAATAGCTTCGATAGCCTCTTCCTCTGAATCGTAGCATTTAGCAGGACCCTTGTGCTGCATCATTTCGGGAGCAACTGCGCCCTTCTTGACAACCGAGCCCTCTTCGGCAAGATTGCCCTTGAGAACTGCAATACCGCCGTCCTTTGAGAAGGGATTATCAAGCTTTCTGATAACGTCGCCGTCCGCATCGCTTGCAGCATTTATTCTTTCTTCAACCGTTCCGTTAACAGTTAAAGCGTCTGTGTGAATAAGTCCGCCTGTTGCAAGCTCTTTGATAACGCTCTGCATTCCGCCGACATCATTAAGGTCTGTGATAAATACGGATGAAGCAGGATTGAGCTTACAAATCTGAGGCGTTGTGTTGCCCATTTCGTTGAGGTCATCAAGATTGATGTCGTGACCGGCTGCGTGAGCAATTGCAGTGAGATGAAGGATTGTGTTTGTTGAACAACCGATAGCCATATCACATCTCATTGCGTTTTCAATAGCCTTTTCGGTGATAATATCCGAAGGCTTGATATCTTCTTTAAGCAAGTCCATAACTCTCTCGCCTGCCATTTTTGCAAGACGGAGACGGGCTGAATAAACTGCAGGGACTGTTCCCGAACCGGGAAGCGACATACCGATTGACTCGGTAAGGCAGTTCATTGAATTTGCTGTATACATTCCCGAACATGAACCGCATGTGGGGCATGCTGTGAAAGCGGTTGCCTCAAGATTCTGAACGCTCATTTTGCCGACTGCGTTAGAGCCGACATATTCAAACTGCTCGGAAAGTCCGATAGGATTCTTTGTTTCGGTGCTCTTACCCGGAAGCATCGGTCCTCCGCTGATGAAGATACAGGGAAGATTGAGTCTGCAAGCTGCAAGAAGCATACCGGGAACGATTTTATCGCAGTTGGGGATGAAAACGATTGCATCAAGCGGATGTGCTGTGAGCATAACCTCAATGCTGTCGGCAATAAGCTCTCTTGAGCAGAGAGAATATTTCATTCCCTTATGATTCATTGCGATACCGTCGCAAACGCCGATTGTGTTGAATTCAAACGGAACACCGCCGGCATTTCTTATGCCTGCCTTAACCTGTTCCGCGATTTTATCAAGATGCATATGACCCGGGATGTAGTCGCTCTTTGAGTTAACAACTGCAACAAAGGGTCTTTTCATTTCAAGCTCATCAATACCGAGAGCTCGAAGAAGTGAACGGTGAGGAGCACGGGAAGGTCCCTCTTTAATTAAATCTGAACGCATATTTTTCTCCTTCGTCGAAAACAATTGAGAATTGAGAGTTGAGAATTGAGAATTGTGGGAGGACTCCGCCCTCACCCGATTATAATCGGAGCGAAGCCCTTGGAGCGGCGCCAGACCCTTTTGTCACCTATGGTGACATTTCCCCTAACAGGGGAATCACCCGAAATTCTCCATTCTTCATTTTAAATTATAAATTTAATTAATCGCCCCGCGATTAATCAAGCGGTTTCATCGTCGGGAACAAAAGTACATCCCTGATTGAATAGCTGTCTGTAAGCAGCATAACAAGTCTGTCGATTCCGATTCCGAGTCCGCCTGTCGGAGGCATTCCGTATTCAAGCGCGGTTACGAAATCATTGTCTATCATATTAGCCTCGTCGTCGCCTGCTTCACGAAGCTTCATCTGAGCTCTGAAACGTTCCATCTGGTCAATCGGGTCGTTGAGCTCGGAATAAGCATTTCCGTACTCTGTTCCCATAATGAAGAGCTCAAAACGCTCGGTGAGTGCAGGACAAGTGGGCTTTTTCTTTGTAAGCGGACTTACCTCAACGGGATAGTCGATAATGAAGGTCGGCTGAACGAGCTTATCCTCAACATATTCCTCAAAGAAAGAATTGAGAATATCGCCCCATGTTGCCTTTCCGTTTTCAATTTCGATTCCCTTTTCGTTTGCAATTTCAATTGCCTTTTCGTTGTCGCTCATAAAGGAAGCAAAATCAATTCCGCTATATTCCTTGACTGCATCCATCATAGTCAGTCTTTTGAACGGAGTTTCAAGGTCGATTTCAGTTCCGTTGAATGTTATATGAAGGTCGTCGCAGACCTCTTTAGCAGCATTTCTGATTATGTTTTCGGCAATATCCATCATACCGTGGTAATCGGTGAATGCCTGATAAAGTTCAATTGTTGTGAACTCGGGATTATGGCGGACATCCATACCCTCATTTCTGAAAATTCTTCCGATTTCATAAACTCGTTCCATACCGCCGACAATGAGTCTCTTAAGATAGAGCTCTGTTGCAATACGAAGATACATATCCATATCAAGAGTGTTATGGTGAGTTATGAACGGTCTTGCCGAAGCGCCTCCGGGAATAAGATTGAGAATCGGAGTCTCAACCTCGATAAATCCGAGTGAATCAAGATAATTTCTGATAGTTGTGATTATCTTTGAACGCTTGATGAATGTTTCCTTAACATTCGGATTCATTATCATATCAAGACAGCGCTTGCGGTATCTTGTATCCGTATCGGTTAAGCCGTGGAACTTTTCGGGAAGCGGAAGAAGTGACTTTGAAATAAGTCTGATTTCCTTTGCGTGAACGGAAATTTCGCCCGTTCTTGTTTTGAAAACAAAGCCCTTGATTTCAACAATATCGCCGATATCCCAGGTTTTGAATGCCTTGAAAACATCCTCGCCGACATCATTCATACGAACATATGCCTGAATTCTGCCGTTTCTGTCCTGAATATCGATGAAATTAGCCTTGCCCATATCGCGCCAGGTCATAATTCTTCCTGCGATAACAACTTCCTTGTTTTCAAGCTCATCGAAGTCAGCTTTGATTTCGTCGCTGTGGTGAGTCTGCTCGGCAAGAGTTATTTCAAACGGGTCGTTGCCCTGAGCCTGAAGTGCCTTGAGCTTGTCGATTCTGATTTGCTTTTGCTCGTTTTCAGAGAGAACAACCTCAGCCATTGCCATCTGGGCAGAGGCAGCGTTGTTGCCGATTGCTTCAATTTTTGCAAGAGCATCGCTCTCGCTTTCAGCCTCACCTTCAAGAGCAACTGCGCCTGTCTGAAGGAAAAGAGTATATTTAACCTTATCGCCGCTGTTTTCAACAAGGTATTTAGGATTGGTTTTTTCTTCATCGCCTGCAACAGCATTCTGAATCTTCATTCTGCTGTTTTTCTTAACAGCCTTAACGCCTCTTTTGCAAGCATCTTCTTTATCAAACACGGGTGACTTTCCGAGAACTTTTTCATCAACAATGAATTCAAAAGTAAACTCGCTGTCGCTGTGTTTTGTTATTTCAAACTTTCCTGCCATAGTATGCCTTTCAACTTAATTAGGAGTTAGGAATTAGGAATTAGGAATTTCTGGTCGCTTCGCTCCGAATAATAATTGACCGAACGAAGTGAGAAACCTAAATTCCTCATTTCTCATTCCTCATTCCTCATTCTTATTTTACGTCTTTAATCTTAAACTCAAGATTTCCCATCGGAGCTTCAACCATTACAGTGTCGCCCTTCTTTGCGCCCATAAGAGCCATGCCAACGGGGCTTTCATCGGAAATTTTTCCGTTTGCAGGGTCACTCTGTGAGAAGCCTGTTATTTCATAAGTTATTTCAGCCTTGTCGATTTTTCTGACAACTGTAACCTTTGAGCCCATTGAAACAACATTTTTCTTTCCGCTTCCTTCAGCAGAGTCAATGATAACTGCGTGGTCGAGCTGATATTTGAGTTCGTTGATACGTGCCTCAATCTTAGCCTGCTCGGATTTTGCTTCATCATATTCGCTGTTTTCGGAAAGGTCGCCGTAGGAACGGGCAACCTTAAGCTTTTCGGCGATATCATTTCTGCCGACTGTTTCAAGGTTTTCGAGCTCGGCAAGAAGCTCATCCCTGCCCTGTGTTGTCATTTTAAAAACTTTTGCTGCCATATAAAAAACTCCTTTAAATGGTATATATATTTTTAGTCCTTTTTTAACCCTTTAATTATATATTATAATATAGTCAAAGTCAATCATTTTTTCAGAGTGGAAAGTGGTTCGTGGCTCGTGGTTCGTGTTGTTCGCCATAACGCATTACGAATTACAATCGTGCGAAGCAAACCAAAATTATGCATTTTGCATTTTGCATTATGCATTAAATAAAAAATCGCCGACCCTTCGGGCAATGTCATTAAGTTAATGACATAAAAACGAAAAAACGACACACTTGCATACGCTTGAGTGTCGTTTTTTGTGCGAATAAAGAAAAAATCACAATT
>CAJOEV010000022.1 GCA_905233545.1 uncultured Eubacterium sp.
CGCTGTTGCAAATGCTGTTCTTGAATCCTCGGTATACTTAGTTGCAAAGTCTGCTTCAGCTGCTTTTGCGTCGTATGCTGCAACTGCTGCATCGTATGCATCCCAGTTCTGAGAGTCATATTCGGTATAGCTGTGATTACACTTCGGGCAGGTGTAAACCGTATAGCCGTTTGCATCGCCATTCGGTTCTGTGCGCTCTTCGTTAAATACACAAGCCTCGGTTTTGCTGTGAGACTGTCCGTTTACAGTACATGTTGCAGTGTGTGATGAAGGATCGCTTGCATTATTATGTTCATAAGCGAAGCTATGCTCATCTGTTGATTTTTCCTGAGTATAGGTTGCTGCACCTGTTACTGCTGCGAAATCTGCGTCCCAAGCATATGTATAGTGACCGTCTTCGTCATAATCTGCTGCAGGAAGTGCGGGAGCCTCGGCTGCAACTGCTTTAGCGGTTGAACCGTAATCAAAGTCGTGAGTTGTCTGAGAATTGTCAGCTTTTACATATGTTACTGTGTATTTCTGAACTGTAAGTCCGCTTACTGCGTTTTCAAGTGCTGTTGTTGCAGTATTGATTGCAGACTGTGAAACTGTATTTGACTTTGTGAGCTTGGTTACTGAAGTGAATGCATCTCTTGAAGCCTGAGTATACTTAGCATTGAAGTTTTCTTCTGCTGCTTTTGCATCGTATGCAAGTACTGCTGCATCGTATGCATCCCAGTTCTGAGAGTCATATTCGGTATAGCTGTGATTACACTTCGGGCAGGTGTATACCGTGAATCCGTTTGTGTTGCCGCTCGGTGCTGTGTATTCACTGCCGAATACGCACGCCTCGGTTGTACTGTGTGACTGTCCGTTTACTGAACATGAAACCGTGTGTGTTGAAGGATCACTTGCATTATTATGAGTATAGGTGAAGCTATGAGCAGCTGTTGATTCTTCCTGTGTATAGGTTGCTGCGCCTGTTACTGCTGCAAAATCCTTATCCCATACATATGCATAATGACCGTTTTCGTCATAATTTGCCGAAGGAAGTGTTGGAGCTTCAGCTGCAACAGCTTCAGCGGTTGAACCGTAGGGAAGGCTTGCAGATGTCTCTTTGTTATCAGCGTCGATAAATGTGATTGTGTAATTCTGAATTGCAAGAGCTGCCTTTGCATCGGTGATTGCCTTTGCTGCAGCTGCGATAGCTGAAGGTGAAAGAGTTTTATCGCTCTTATCAAACTCTGCCTCAGCCGCTGCTGTGTATGCTGCTCTTGAAGCTGCTGTATACTTAGCAGTGTAATCAGCTGCTGCGCTATCTGCTTCATATGCTTCAACTGCTGCATCGTATGCTGAGAAATCCTGAGTGTCATAGGTTACTTTTGTATTTCCGCAAGCACAGCTGTCGGTTGTATAGCCGTTACCGTGAACGTCCGTTGTTGCAGGTGTGTGAACCGATGATGCTGTGAATGAGCAAGCAACGGGAGTTGCTGTTTCATTATAATCAGTGCTTGCATGAACAACAACGTCAGATTTAATACCGCTGTCCCATGTGTAAACATTATGGGTATCTGTATTAGCGATATGGGCAATTGCAGAGTTTGCAGGAATTGTTCCGAGTGCAGTGCCGGCTGTGAATTGCTTTGTTTCTATTATTGAATTGCCGTCTGCTGTCTTGAAGTTTACTGTGAAAGTATCCTTAACAAGAATACTCGGAATAGCAAGATATGCTTCATATGCATTCTTGATATCATTTGCTGCAGTGCTTACTTCTGATGCTGTGTTAACCGTATAATCGAAATTATATTCATTAAGATCAAAGTTACCGACTGCAGCCATTCTTGTAAGGGCTTCATTTCTTGAAGCTGCTGTATACATCCATGAGCCTGCGCCTGTTGTCAAATAGGTGCGAAGATCTCTGATATTCTTTGCGCCGTCAACATTAATTGTTGTCGGGCTGTCAGACTTAAGAATGTCGTAAAGAGGCTTGTAATTGATTACATAGAATTTATTAACAATCGACATTGTTTGAGCATAATAATACCAGTTTTTGTCAAACCAACCATTTGATTTTGATACATGACCAACAGTTAAATTTGCATTGGTAATTGTATCGGAATAACTGCCGTCGGAAAAGTTTCCGTAATACTCAATGCAGTTTCTCCAATAACGCTCAGAACCAGTATTATCCTGGTCAGCAGATTTTGTTCCGCCCTTACCTAACTGATTTGACGCTTCTGATTCCTGTTTTGCTGTATTACCGTCGCTTCTTGAAATCTGAGCATTAGCCTCACCCTTGAAGCTGTATCCGCTATTTGAGGGCCATCTGTTCCAAGCGGTATTCTCCGAATCGCCGTACCAGTCATACTTGAAATTAATCTTTCTTGCATTCCATGTTTCGGTGCTGCTTGCACTTGGCTGAACAAAACAGATGTACTCACCGCCACCGGCATGTGATGACCATCTTGTTTCCATAACAATAGGAAAAGAGGGTTTTGTTACACCGTCATATACACCGACAACCGTTCCGGGAGTTACAAACTTCATTTTTAAGTGGTCTCGCTGCACCTGATCTGTCCACGCACAGCGGGTAGCATCATCTTCCTTTGTACCGTCCATGTTTGTGTAAACGATATTGCTTGAATAATCAGCAGGGATTTTTTCACCGTCAGTACTATTAATCCAGTAAAAATCCGAGCTGTACGATTTTGGTCCTGCAATAGCTGATGCAGGGCAAATCTCGTCTGCAAGTGCGGTTATCGGAAGCATCGAAAGTGCCATGATTACCGCAAGAATTGTAGCAAAAATTTTCTTTGATAATTTCATAGAATCAATCCTTTCTTTATTTTAGTGCACAATTTCACTACAGTATACTATTTTATAATATTTGAATTAATTAGTCAATATTAATAGTAGTTAAAATTCAGTTACAATCGGAATTTTGTCATTTGTAACAAAGTGATAATTCAAAAAAATTCGAAAAATGAACAGGTTGAATATACGGCATTTTTGATAATAAACCGATATAAAAAAACAGTCTATTTTTTCAGAAATCTTCATCCTCATCATCAAAAAGATTATCCGAATCATTTTCATTATCTTTCATTCCCATAACCTCTTTGAACACCTGATATTCAATAAAATCGTCGGCAAGGGTATGCTTGCCGTCTCCGTCCCAATCAAAAAAGTCCATTTCTTCCTCCTTATTATTTCTCGGCTGCTTCAACAATTTTCTTAACTGTATCTTCAACAGTGTTGTTATCACAGTAAATAACTTTGTCTGCATATTTTTGATAAAGCGGCAGTCTTTCGTTATACATATCAAGAAGCGTTGAGCCGTTTTTCACTACTATTCCCCTTGTTGTAAAATTGTTTATTCGCTTGAGCATGGTTTCATAATCAAGGTGGAGATATATAACCGTTCCAAGCGATTTCAAATGTTCCATTGCCTTTTCGGAATAGATAACGCTTCCGCCCGTTGCAATAACCGTTGCTTCAATATTCAGCGAAAGAATTGCCTTTTCCTCGGCTTCATAGAAGTATTCACATCCCTTTGAATCGATTAAATCCTGAAGTCTGCTGTGTTCCAGTCCCTGAAGAAGCAAATCTGTGTCAAAAAAGTTTTTGAGCATAACCTTTGCCGCAATAACTCCGCAGGTGCTTTTTCCCGAACCCGGCATTCCGATTAAAATTATATTGCTGTTGTCCATAATTCCGCTTTCTTTCTGAGTGATGATCGTGTTGTTGTGGGATGCCGAGGTCGTCATCCCCTACATTTTCGTTCGCCATGGTATATCGAATAAAATCGGAGCGAAGCGACCCGAAATTTTGCATTTTGCATTTTGCATTTTGCATTATACATTTCTGTGGGACATCGAGGGCGCTGTCCCCTACGGTGTTCCCCAACATTTTATCATTGTTCCCATTCTTCGTCAATACAAATAACTTGTTGAAAACTGTTGACATTGTGGTATAATTAACCCATAAAAGAATTGAGAGGTATCGTATGAAAAGAAGAGTTTTAGTCAGTTTACTGGCAATTTGTTTAATTATGTCCCCTGTTTCGGCATTTGCCCAGACGGAATCACCGAACGAAAACGCGCATTCCCCCGAAATGAAGATTTCGGATTCACTGTATGAAAAGAATGAAATAGCTGATGAAGAGAAAACGGTTTTTGAGTATGACCGCACCGAGCAGGAAGTTTTAAACACAGCTCCTATAATCGGATGTGAGGCGGCATATGTTGCCGACCCCGTCAGCGGAAAGATTTTCTATGAAAAGAATGCTCACCAGAAAAGATATCCAGCAAGCACTACAAAAATTCTGACTGCACTTGTTGTTCTTGAAAACTGCAGTATGGATGAGATGGTTAAGGTTTCAAAAAGCGCCATAGATGCTATTCCTGCAGGATATTCAAACGCAGGTCTCAAGGTCGGTGAGGAGCAGAGTGTTTACACAATGCTTCAGGCTCTTCTTATTCCAAGCGCAAACGAAGCTGCATACGCCCTTGCAGAGCATGTCAGCGGAAGCGTTAAGGCATTCGCAGACCTCTGCAACAAAAGAGCAAAGGAGCTCGGCTGCGAAAAGCTCCATTTTGTTAACCCTAACGGCGTTCACGATAACGACCACTACTGCACCGCATATGACTTATATCTTATTGCAAAAGAATGTCAAAAATACGATGTTTTCAACGAAATTGTAAAAACAACAAGTTTCACTGTTCCCGCATCAAAGCTATATAATAAAGCCGACAGAACATATTCAAACACAAATGAACTTATTCTTCCCACCTCGGCAAGCTATTTCTTCCCCTACTGCACGGGAATTAAAACAGGTCACACAACTCCTGCGGGCGAATGCCTTGTTTCAAGTGCAGAAAAAGACGGACTTAATCTTATCTGTGTTGTTTTAAAGGGAACAATAACAAGCAGGGGTGTTAACGAAAGGTTTTACGACTCTAAAAAACTTATGGAATTTGTTTATAACAAGTTCACCTATAAGCAGATTGCAAACAAGGAAAAACCGCTTGGTCAGATTGAAGTTAAACATGCAAAAAGCGGCGTTAAAACACTTGATTACTACGCTGCAAGCGACCTTTACAGCATAACTCCGAACAGCACGGCATATGAAAATATTGAACCTGAAATTGAAATTGATGAAGCTGTTAAAGCTCCGATAAAAGCAAACCAGGTTTTAGGCACCGCAACTTACAAAATTGACGGACTGATCTATTCAACAAACATCATTGCAAAAGAGGATATTGAGAAAAAGCCTTATACACTATACTTTGCAGCAGCGGGAATTCTGATTATTCTTATTGCCGCAGTTGTTGCAATTATTATGAAAAAGAAGAAAACAAGCGAGGAATAAAATGGACTTTTATACTGAATGGCGCCTTGAGGGCGATGAATACAGCGGCGGCTTTTTAAACGGAATATCCCTTTCGGGAAGCGAATCCGTTAATGGCATGACAGAGATTAAAAAGTGCGATAACAAAACTGTTTTTGAAGGCAAAAACGGTCATATTATCGAGTGCTTTCACGAAGAAAAAAACGGTGTTGTTTTCACGAAATCCGTTTTCAAAAACAAAACCGATTTGCCCGCCCGTCTTGAACTTATTTCAAGCTTTGCAATCAAGGGAATCAATGCTGATAAAATCCACAGAGCAACCTCGTTCTGGGCTGCCGAGGGCAAGCTGTTGTCACAGAAACTCACCGATTTGAATATGGAAACCTCATGGGCAAAGCACGGAATCAGAATTGAAAAATTCTCTCAGATAGGCTCGATGCCCGTTCGCAAATGGTTTCCGTTTTTAGTTCTTGAAAACAGCCGCACAAGTGAATTCATCGGCATTCAGCTATACATAGGTTCGTCCTGGCAGATTGAAATACTCAACAAAACCGGTGAAATATATGTTCACGGCGGACTTGCCGATAACGATTGCGCTCATTGGTTTAAAGATGTTTTGCCCGATGAAGAATTTGAATCTCCGAAAGCAGCGATTGCAATGGGAAGTTCTCTTGAAGAAGTCTGTGACAAGCTTGTTAAGGCACAGGAGCCGAGGATTTCCGAAACCGACAAAGATATGCCCGTTGTTTTTAATGAATACTGCACGACCTGGGGAAATCCTACTCTTGAAAACATTGAAAAGACTGCAAATAAGTTAGAAGGAACAGGCGTGCGCTATCTTGTTATTGACAGCGGATGGTACAAAAAAGAGGTCGGTGACTGGTTCAGCCTGACGGGTGACTGGATACCGAGCAAAAAGCTTTTTCCAAACGGAATCAAAGAGGTTGCAGACATAATCAAAGCCCACGGAATGATACCAGGCTTATGGTTTGAATTCGAAACGCTCGGTCATCTTGCAGAGGGCTGGAATGACACCGGGCATATTCTGACTAAAAACGGCTATCCGATAACCTCGGGCGGCAGACGCTTCTGGGATATGAGGCAAAAATGGGTTTGGAATTACCTTGATGAAAGAGTTATCGGACTTCTCAGGGACGCAGGCTTTGGTTATCTCAAAATTGATTATAATGAAAACATCGGCGTTGGCGCTGACGGTGCAGAAAGCCTTGGTGAAGGACTGAGACAAACTGTTGATGCAAGCCGAAAATACTTTGAGCATATCGGAAACGAACTGCCCGAGTTGGTTATTGAAAACTGCTCCAGCGGCGGACACAGACTTGAGCCTTCGTTTATGGAAACAGCTTCTCAGGCAAGCTTTTCAGATGCACACGAATGCAATTCAATTCCGCTTATCGCAGCGAATATGCACAGACTTATAAGACCTGAACAAAGTCAGATTTGGGCTGTTCTCAGGGCGGATGCCGACATAAACAGAATTAATTATCTGCTATGCGCTGCATTTCTTGGAAGGCTCTGTTTATCGGGCGAAATATTTGATTTAAGCGATGAAAAATGGCAGCGTGCACTTGATGCGATTGAGCTGTACGGCAGGGTTAAGCACATCATCAAAAACGGCTTTACTTCAGTCATAAGAGCTACTGCCGAGGACTACTCCTCTCCGGAAGGATATCAGGCTGTTTTACGCGAATATAAAAACGAAGCTCTCCTGATTGTACATACATTTAAAGACGGCGCAAATCCGCCGATAGATGATTTGCTTGAGGGCTATTCAATCAAGGAAACCTTCGGAAGTGAACTTGACGGCGAATTCAGAGGTAAACTGTTTGTTCTTGAAAAGAATTAAAACAGTTTTAATAATTCCGAAAGAGTATTTACATCTTTTTGCTTGAAATATAAAGCAATATATTGTATAATGCTATTTGTTAATTTAAGAAAGAAACAAATTTGCATTTGTGTTTTTATTAAAACTGAGGCTGTTTCAACAGCTTATCATAGGAGGACCGATATGAAAAAGAATTATAATGAACCTGAATTCATGGTGATTAGTTCAAAAACAGAGGATGTTTTAACTATGTCAACAGAATCTTCCGGTTCATCCGGAGGTAGTTCAGGTATAACTCCGGGTCATTATGATACCCCCATTATTCCGATATAAAATGATTGGTTTTATCAGAACAAATATTGCAACAATAATAATTGTTACAGCTATTATAGCTCTTGTTATTCTTGCGATAAGAAAAATTGTAAAAGACAGAAAATCGGGAATCGGACCTTGCGGTCAAAAATGCTCCGAATGCCCGAAATATGAAAATTGCAAAAAATAAAAAATGAGGAAGCACAACTGTGTTTCCTCATTTTTTATTATAATACCGTTTTATAGTTTTTGAATTAATTCATTTATTTCATTTATTCCTGCAAGCTTGTCGGAATACGCTGTCGCATTCCCGCAGGCAGTTCCAAGCTTCAGAGCATAGGAATAATCACCCGTTTTAATATATCCGGCAATAAACCCTGCAATCATACTGTCGCCGCATCCAACGCTGTTCACAAGCTCTCCTTTAGCGTTTTTTATATTATGAACAGTATTCGTTTCGTCAAGCAAAACTGCGCCGTTCTCGGCAAGAGAAACAAGAACATTCTTTGCGCCTGCTTCCTTGAGTTTTCGTGCATTGTTAATCACTTCATCTTTGTTTGCCGATGCTTTGAACAAAGCACCGAGCTCGTGGTGGTTGGGTTTAATCAGAAACGGTTTATATTTCAGCGAATTCAAAAGGAGTTCACCCTCGGCGTCAACGACGAAATTAATTCCCCCGTTGCTCAGCTTTTGCATAATTCTCTCATAAATATCGCTCGGCAGATTTTTTGGAACGGACCCTGCAAGAACAAGAAAGTCCCCTTCTTCAATTCTTTCAAGCTTTTTCATCAGCTCTTCAATATCTTCTTCGCTGATTTCAGGTCCCTCGGCGTTGATATCAAGCTCGTTTCCGTATCTGATTTTAACATTAATTCTTGTTTCATCATTTATATGAACAAAATCAGTTTTAATATTTGCCTTTTCAAGCATTTTTTCAAGCTTATTCCCCGAAAATCCGCCGACAAATCCGAGAGCAATATTATCACATTCAAGTTCATTTAATACAGCAGAAACATTTATTCCCTTTCCGCCGAAAAAAAGCTCTGTTTCATCCGCTCGGTTGATATCATTAAAACTAAGCTTATTAACTTTCAAAACATAATCCAGTGCAGGATTCAGTGTTACTGTGTAAATCAAAATATCACCCCGTTTGATTTTATTATACATAAAAAAATGAGAAATGCAAAACGCATTTCTCATTTTGTTTGAATCTTTAGCCCTGAGGTCCAACATATTCGGAACCGTCAAATGCAAGGATCAGCATAAATATCGGGGAAAAGAATATTAATCCGATACCGAATGCTGTCGACTTGTTGAACGCTTTTGCGAGTTTAATCATAAGAATAATCTCATAAATTATGTTAACAATCGGAATACAGAGCAACAGGAATTTTATTCCGTTACCGGTAATTATCTTAACCAAAGTAAATGCATTAAGAATCGGAATGATTGCCTTCCAACCCTGCTCGCCTGCCTTCTGGAATACTTTCCACATAGCTATTATTCCAAGAACAGCAATAATTGCGCCTATTGCATAAGATATTGCAAGTTCACCCGAGCTCATGGTTTGAGCATAATTATCTATGTAATTATCCACAAATTTCATCTCCTTTCATCAGTTTTTTTCTTTATTATACATTTTTTTGCATATTGTTTCAATACTTTTAATTAAACTTTTATATCAGTGTATGCTGTTACAAATTCATTATCTGAGTTTTCGTAAATAACATATCCTCTGTAGATATATCCATCAGCAAGATTCTTTACCGAAATTGCAAACTGGTTTGCGCCGACAAGTCTTGTTGACTTAGCACGGATAACTCTGTAGCTGTCATGAGTTCCCGAATTTTCAATAATAAGCGCATCCGCCGTTATATCGCCCGTACCGATAAGAATTCCGTATTCCTTAATCTCCTTTTTTGCATCAAAGAGCTGAGCATTGAATATGGTTTTTGTTACGGTTCCTTCAGTTACCGTTGTTATTGTTCCGCTCTGTCTAAGGTTAATGCACGGAGAGGTAAATTTATAACTGTCAAATTGATCCTTGTTTACAGCATAAAGATTTGTTGATTCACTTGCAAAGAAATCAACATTTTCGCCGACATAGAACGGTCTGAATCTGTTCGGAGCAATTTCTTCAACCCATGCATAAGCGCCGTTTCCGCCTTCAAGTGAAACCTTGGTGTTGTAGTTTGCTGTTGAATTGTGAGCAACATTGTTGATATCGGTTGCATTGATTGCATAGGAAGCATTGCTGTCAAAGATGTATTTTGCAACTATTTCAATATCATCATCAACAGTTACTGTGTTTTCAGTATACTTAACATTATTGATATAATAACCGTCGAAAGAATAGTATGCAATAGCGGGAGCTGCGGGAAGTGTATAGTTTGAGCCGGTTGTTACATAATCAACAAGTGAAACAGGTGCGGAATCCTTATCACTGTATTTTCTTGTTATCTTAACCTGTTTTGTTGTTGCAGAAGGTTTAACAGCCTTTATGGTCATATCACCGATGACTTTTGTTTCAAAGTTTCTTCCCCAGCCCTGGAACTGTTCTGTTCTGCTGGTTGTTCCCGAAGATATTTCCATATACCATGCGGTTTCGTTATTATCCGATTTGCAGAGAACGGTTGTTCCATAGGTTGCGGTGTACGGTGTTTCGCTTCCCTCAGTTTCTCCGTTTTGGAATGATGTTTCGCTTGCACCCTGAGTTGTTACAGTATATCTTTTTACGCTGCTTGAAAGCGCTGTGAGAATTCTGTTGGTTGCATCGTCAATATTCTGAGCGTTTGTTCCTGAATTGAAACCGTAAATTGTTGCACCGCCGTAGCTTGTTGTTGATGTGCCGACAAGCGTGTTTACATCGCTCTGTGCGCCTGTTATTGACGCTGTTTTGTCATATGCATCGGGGTCAAGATTATTTACGATAGCAACAGCAGCCTCATAAGCACTTGTATCAATTGTTATGTCTGTTGCAGAAAGCTTAAGCGAACTATATGCATTGTTGATTGCTTCTTCAAGTGCATCTGCTTGTGTCTGAACAGCCTGACCGTATTCAGCTCTTGTTGCTGAATCAGCATTAAGATATTCCGAAACCTTGCTTGCGGTTGTTGCGCTGATAAGCGCTTCAATTGAAGAAGCATCATACTGGGCTGCTTTGCCGTCAAGGCTTTTGAGGAATGCATCTGCTTTATCATAAGCTTTATGAAGATTTGTTAAATCAGCTTTAAGGTCGGGTGTTTTGTATGCATTGAAATCGCTTACAATGCTTGCAACCTCATCCGAAGCACCGCTTACAGTTGTTCCTGCTGAATAATCGTAAACAGCCGATGAAGCATCGAAGATTTTTACTCTGTTAAGCGCTGCATAGTAATTTTTAACCGATGAAGGAGTATAAAGCTCTTCATTGTTCTTTACGCTGTTATACTCTGTCTGGAAAGCGCTTGTGTTTATCTCGTCGATAACTGCGCCAAGCGAATCATAGCCGATACTCTGAGAAACGCTCTGCTTTGTAATATTGCTTACAAGAGTATCCTTGTTGATATATCCCGAATCCTTGATATCGGGCTGAGCAATAGTCAGCTTTTCAATCGTGTTCTTGCCGTAGTAGGTATCTCTCCAAACACCGAGCGCAAGGAAATTGAATTTGCTCTTTGAAAGACCGTTGTCCTGTTTGAAGCCGATAAGCTTTCCGTCCTGATAAACGCTGATTGTTTTTGTGCTGTATCTGAAATAGATTCTGTAGGTATGCTCGCCCTGGGACACGCCGTATGATGAGCCTGCGCGGATATTTTCATATGAAGTTCCGTACTGGAGGGTTCCGTCATTCTTAAGTCTGAGCAAATCATTAAAGCTTGAATCATCGCTTCCTGCCTTTGCAGAGCCTATTGCAAACGTTCCTGCCTGAGCATCGTTATACCTTTCATTCGTTATCATAGTGAACTGAATGTCTATATCCTTTTCATTCTCAAGCTTTGAGGCAATATTCTCGATATAAACATAACCGTCGCCCGTTCTTAAACCGTTTGAGCCGTCGTAGTAGTATGCATTATCACCCCAGTAAACAAGGGTCATAGTAGCATCGCCGTAGGTTGAATTCATAGGATATGTGATTGAAGGAGTCAACCCGAAATCCCATTCGAGCTTTTTGTTAGCGAGTTCTGTTGCGTCGTAGTTGTTCTGCGATACGCCGTTAATGCTAACCTTGCCAACGCCTGCCATTGTCGGAGTTACCTGGTTGAGCAAATCAACGCCGCCGACATTGCGCTTAAACGTTATCTCATCAATACAGGTTTCTCTGTGGTGACCGACGTTACCGCCAATTGAAAGCGGGGTATAAAAGCGGTGATATGCAATAAATGCCTTATCTGTTTCGGGAATGTAGATAACGCTCTGATGTCCCGTTGCAAGAATGCCGTTTGAGGGGTCTTTTTCAACAAGAACGCCCTGATAGGTTATTGTTCCTGTAAGGCTTGTTGATGTTCCATAGTGTACACTGTAGTTTTCGCTGCCCGTGTCATCGCATGACCAGTGCCAGTAGTAAACGCCGTTTCTCTTGAAAACTGCAACGCTCTCTCTGAATCCGTTGAGTCCTTCAAGCTTTCTTAATGTTGAGGTTTTAACTGTGAGCATATCGGAATTAAGCTCGGCAATCGCAGCGTTTCCGTTACCGAAAAGAAGATAAGATGTGTCGCCTTCGGTATAAACCGCAGGGTCGATAACCTGACCTTCGTAGCCTATACCCGAATCACTTACCATTTTGGGATATAAAATCGGAGAACTGCTTGCGGTATAAGGTCCTGCAGGTGAAGAAGCCCATGCAACACCGATTGCCATACCTTCACCGTAAACGCTTTCATATTCGCTGAGAATTCTTCCGCAGAAGTAGAAATAGTACTTATCACCCTTCTTTTCAATTGCGGGAGCCCAGGCGTTTCCGTTTGACCAAGTGCATGATGCAATCTGAATGCCCTTGTCGTTGAGCCCGGGATTTTTGTCTTTGTTGTCAAGAATAACGCCTTCATCCGTCCAGGTTTCCATATCCTCGGACGAGAATGCGTGGAACTGAGTTCCGCCCCAGCCGGCTACGCCGTCGGTTGTGGGATAAATCCAGAACTTACCGTCGAAAACATCAATATCAGGGTCAGCATACATACCCGGTAAAACAGGGTTATTAGCAATCTGAGCTGCCTTTAAGGTATATGTCTCCTCTGTGTCACCGTGGACGATTCGAACACTTCTGTCGGAGGTTAAATCAAGATTGTTTCCGTTAGTAAACGCCTCGTTATCAACATATATTTTGCAATCATCGTTCAACGAAATGAAGTTAACAGGAACTGAGGCAGGGTCCTGACGGCGCTGAATAATTGAAGTGATATCGCCGTTTCCTCTGTTTATTGAGGTGCTTACCATTGTGTGGTTGTCGGTTCCCGATACACCGTCAAGGTTGCTGACAACAACACCGACATTAACGCTCAGAAGAAGCGGAAGATGCGCCTTTGCAGTATTCTGAATTGCCTGAGGTGAAAGCACTGTGTCGTATACCTCGAAATTATCGAATAAGCCGTTGAAATATCCGTCGCCGTCGTAGAAGGACTTACCAAAATATGCAAGCAAATTGCTGCCGAGGTCGGATACCTTATGAGCATCGTTATTCGTTGCTTTAAGCGTTCCGTTAACATAGAGCTGACATTTCCCGTTATCAAAAACAAGCGCAATTGCCATCCAGCTGTCGGTTGCATCAAAGCTTGTTTTAACCTCACGCTCATTGTAATAATTATCAACCGTTATTGCGTTTCTGATTTCTGAACCGCGGACTCTGAAAAAGTCATATTTAGCAGTATCCTGTCCAAAAGTAAAGGTGAAAAAGTTTCCGCTGTTGGTGTTCGGTTTGATATCGAAAAGGATTGTCATTTCATCCTTGTTATCAAAGAAGCCCTGAGGAATTTCGGCATATGTTCCGCTTGTTCCGTCAAGCGATAAAACCTTGCTGCCGTGTTCGCTGTTTGATACTGTTGCAGCATTGCCGTGTAAAGTCGGAAGTTCAGTTCCGTCCTCAAAGGTATATCTTAATACTGCCATTGCTTCGGGAAGATTTGCCTCGGCTGTTGAAGCAATTTCAGCGTCTGTTAAAACGCTGTCATAAACTTCAAAATTATCAAAACATCCGTGGAAGTAGCCGTCGCCGTCGTAAAGCGATTTACCGAGATAGGAATAGAGATTGCTTCCCAAATCGGAAACCTTAATGGTTGTGTCCGAATTCTCTTTAACCTTCACGCCGTCAACATAGAGCTTCATCGTGTAGTTATCATAAACCAAAGCAATATGCATCCAGCCGTTATAGTTTGCTCTGTTATAATCAACACCGTGCTCGTTCTGCCAGGAGGATGTTGATAAGCAGTTGTAGAAGTTTTTGTTATCATCACTGTTTCTCATTCTGAAAAATGAATACTTAGTGTTATTCGCACCGAAACAGAAGGTAAAGAAATTACCCCACTGGTCATTCGGAAGAATGTCAAACTGAATTGTCATAACATCTCTTCCGTCAAAGAATCCCTGAGGGATTTCTGCATAAGTTCCGCTGTTTCCGTCAAGTGATAAAACCTTGCTCTGCTTATCGTGGTCGTAAACAAGCGCAGCATTTCCGAAAAGCGAGGGAGCGTTGCCCGTATCCTCAAAGTTGTAGCTTAAAACAGGGGTTTTTCCCTCCACTGCATATGCTAAAAATGCCGAGCATTGCGCAATCAACAATACTGATAGAATAAAACTTATTATCTTTTTCAAGACAAACACCTCCTAATACAGTTTGATTATATCATATATTTAAGCAAAAGTATATATTAATTTAAAAAATTAACTGCCGCGAAAGAAGCGCGGCAGTTCAACACAATTATTATGCTTCTGAGAAGTTATCCTTACCAACTCCGCAGAGAGGACAACACCAATCGTCCGGTAAATCCTCGAATGCAGTTCCGGGAGCTATTCCGTTATCGGGATCGCCCACTGCAGGATCGTACTCATATCCGCAGATATTGCAAACATACTTAGCCATTTTTTCACCTCCATACTTAAAACTTATATTAACCTAATTATTAATTTTCTCCAATAATTCTTCGTGATGCTTTGGCTGATTTTTTCTTACAATCGCAGCAGGAATAAAACAGAAAAGCATAACAAACGCAGCTCCGAGGAAAAGCTCCATCGGATAGACTATCTTGCTTTCGTCAGTGACTCCCCTATTTGCAGTGTTAATAATAAACTGTGCAACAAGCGGACCGATTATCATCGGAACAAGAACATACATAACCATTCTGCAGCCCTGGAAAAGTCCCTCTTTGCCTTCGGGAATATAATCTCTGTATGACGCGGTGAAAAGTCCTGCCATAACAAGAGAAACGCCGATAACAAGTATTCCTCCGATTATAAGAATTATTGTAACAAGCTTTTCGTTTTCGCCGATATAAAACTTTGCGAACCATATAATTATGCAGCCGATTATTCCCGCAATTATTGTCGGGTAATAGAAATGCTTTTTGCCCTTTTTATCCATAAGTGCCGAAACAACAACGGAAAGAACAGCAGAAACGAGCATAATTATTCCAATCGGAATGATATAGTTCTTTATTTTCATAGTTCCTTCAACAAGATTGAAAAGATAGTTAACATATATCTGATATGCAATGGCGCTCACCATATTTCCCGCCAAACACCAATAAAGCATTTTGTTCTGCTTAATTATCTTCGGCTGAAGCGAATAGGTGAAATCCGAAATAAAGGAATTATTTTTGTTGCCCTTAATTCCCTGTTTATCCTTCATTAAAACAAGACCGATAATTCCGCCGACGGTGGTTATCAGACCGAGCATAACAAAGAACTTTTTCCAGTCGGAATGAGTTGCCGAAGCATTTGTTAAACTGTCAAATCCGCCGAAAACAACTGCCAGTGCAAAAAGAGGCATAACGGCAAGAACAGTGTCAACTCTTGCTCGGTTTGCAGTGCTTGAAACATCTGTTACCCATGTGTTGAAAGCAGCATCATTACTTATTGAGCCGATTATGCTCATAACGCAGTCCATCACAACAACAAGAATTGCCATTCCGACAATCTTATCCTTGCTCGGCTGCATCGGAACAAGGGCAAACATCATAATCGTAAAGCCCCATATAATATAGCCCGCAGATATAAATATCTTTCTCTTTCCGCTTCTGTCGCAAAGCGCACCGCCGATAAGAGTTGAAATCGTTGCAAAGATTGCAGAGAATGCAACCATAAGCGTTGTTGCCCAGGGAGCTCTTGTTATTTCGTTTTGCATAAAGCGTGAGAAATACATATTCTCAACAACCCATGCAATCTGACCGATTAAGCCAAAAAGGATTATTGAACTCCATACTCTAAAGCCAAGAGCGCCCGTTTTTGCCGTTTTCATAAATAATCACCTGAGTCTATTTTAACACTTAACGCCAAACTATTCAATAGGCTCGGCAAAAATTGAAAACTTTATGCCCTTAAGTGAATTGAGCCTGTATTCCTTTGTAGGGAACGGTCCGCAGGCGCCCGAGCCGGCACCGAGCTGATAATAATCAAGATGAATACATGTTGTGTCGCAGAGCTTCAAATCCTCCTGATGCCCCGCCTTTGCACACTGCTGAGAAGTAAAACGGTCTGCCGAAAAAATTCTCTGACCCTCACAGAAAGTAAATCGCAGTCCTGCGCCGTTTTCATTTGTAAGCTCAGCATAGCGAACATCGCTGCGCATTCCGCTTTCCTGTGGTTTAATGTATTTTTCACGCATTTCATCAACTTTGCATTCATAAACTCCGAGCATTGCATGTTCCTTATAATCGGGCAGATTAGGCATATCACCCAATCCGAAATACTTAACATTTTCGTATTCCGAGGGCATTTCAAGGGTTAATCCAAACCGAGGAACAAACGGAATTTTCTTTGATTTAAGACACTCAACATCAATTCTTAAACTGCCGTCTATTCTGATTGAATATCTGATTCTTAGTTTCAGAAGCTGTTTTGATTTGAGTGTTACAAGCTTATATATACCCTCGATTACAAAAGCGTCGCTCTCGGTTGAAGTTTTAATTTTTTCACAAAGACAGAGCTTTTCGGAATCAAGAGCAAATTTGTTCCAAATCATCTGCAGTTTTCTGTCGTTATCAATCGGTGCTCTGAAAACACTTATGCCAAAACCGTTTGTACTGCCGAAGGGTGCGGAATTGATGAATTCATTTCCGTATTTACAGTAGCTTTCAACCTCACCCGTTTTCGTGTTGAAAACGAGCTCTCCGCCTTCAAATTCAACAATCAGTTTTTTCTGACTTTTGATAACCTCGGGGGCTGTATCATAAACACAGTATTCATTAAACGCACCTTCGTAATTATAAATGTCTATCTGCTCAGAAGCAATTTCGAATTCACCGCTGAAATATCTGAAAATAACTGCGTCGCTTTCGCCAAATTCCAAAACTTCTTCAAATTTGCCCCTCGGCTCAATATCAATTTCAAATTCGCCGTTTCCCATTTCCTCGCCTTTTCTTCCGATGGCGTTCCATTTAACCTTAAATGAAGCATTTTTAAAGAAGAAAAGGTTTTTGAAAACAAACTTTTCGCCGTCATATTCAGCCCTTACGGGGCGGTAGCAGTTTTTCACCTGATATGCACCTGAATGAGGAGTTCTGTCAGGGAAAAATAAGCCGTCAACACAGAAATTGCCGTCATGCTTTTTCTCCTTATGGTCCCCGCCGTAGGTGTATTTATATCTTCCGTTTTCATGGTAAACAGCGTGGTCGGCAAACTCCCATATACAGCCTCCCATCATATTATCTCCGCCGTAGAAAAACTGCATATATTCTTCAAGGTCGCCTGCACCAAGTCCCATTGCATGACAGTATTCACACATAAAAAACGGTTTTTGATAGTATTTTTTCGGCAAGCCCTGACCTGATGAAATCTTTGATGCAAGCTTGTGCCATGGATACATCATTGAAATAACATCATACGCAAAGCGCTTTGTCCTAACAACGCCCTCATAGTGAATCGGGATATCGCTGAGCTTCTTCAATTCTTCATAGCAATAATCCTGATTAAGATATCCCCAGGCTTCATTTCCGAGTGACCACATTGTTATTGAAGCGTGGTTTTTATCACGCTCAAACATTTTCAAAACCCTGTCCCAATATCTGTTTTGCCAATCGGGATTATGCGAACAGGCTTTTGGCTTGTGAAGCTCACTCTGACAGCCATGAGTTTCAATATCTGCCTCGTCAACAACATATATTCCGTATTCATCACATAAATCAAGGAATATCGGGTCGGGAGGATAGTGTGAAGTACGAACACAGTTAACGTTGAAATCCTTAAATATTTTTATATCCCGTTCCATATCCGCAGCGCTCATAACATAGCCTTTTTCATGGTTTGTGTCGTGATGATTTACCCCGAGAAGCTTAATCGGCTTTCCGTTAAAAGTGAAAATGTTTCCAATTATTCTAACACGTTTAAAGCCAATCGGTCTTGAAATGCTTTCAATCGCTTCCCCGTCCTTTGAAAGAACTAAAACGAGCTTATACAGATTAGGAGTTTCGGCACTCCATTCATCAACATCCAGTGCCTCAAATTCAATTGTTTCCTGTTCTGACTCTGTTTCAATGAATTTCGTAACTATCTCTTTATCCTTAAAAAAAAGACACGCTTTGATTTCACATTTTTCTATCAGCTTCAAATTCAGTTTCAGATTAAGATTATATGAAAAGTCATTATTAAAAACAGTTTCAGCCTGAAAATCATAAATAGAATTCTTTTCGGTTTTGTAGAGCAAAACATCGCGAAAGATTCCGTTGTTTCTGAACATATCCTGTGCTTCCAGATAGGTTCCGTTTGAAAACTTATGAACAACTGCAACTATTTCATTTTTGCCTTCCTCAAGATATTCACTTATATCAAATTCGCTTGTGTTATGGCTCCCTTCACTGTAGCCGACATAGTTTGTGTTAACAAAAACATCAAGCGCACCGGCAACACCGAGAAAACTTAGCGTATAGTTAAGGGATAAATCATTGATGTTTATATACTTTCTGTATATACCCGCCGAACAGTCCTTTGGTATTTCGGGAGGATTCGGTGTAAACATATATCGGGTGTTAAGATAGCACGGAGGCTCATATCCCGTAAACTGCCAGACGGACGGAACGGTTATTTTATCAAAACACTCCTTATCACTATACCATTCTTCGGGAATATCCTCACAGTTTTTAT
Organism: uncultured Eubacterium sp.; assembly: GCA_905233545.1. Classification (GTDB taxonomy): domain Bacteria; phylum Bacillota; class Clostridia; order Oscillospirales; family Acutalibacteraceae; genus Eubacterium_R. The sequence continues at coordinate 18,753 of CAJOEV010000022.1, forward strand.
AATACTTGAAATCCCATTCACCGCTGAGAACATCAACCATTGAAGATGAATAGCGTTCATTTCTTATATTCGATTTTTCTTTTGCTTCATCGCCTTTAAAAGGAATGAAATATGAACGAGGTTTTAAAGTGTTTTTTTCGAACACTTCAAAATTACAGTAATTCCCGTTTTTAAGATGATACTTCATAATATCCTCCAAAAATAAAGGAAGGGTACGGAGACCCTCCCCAAGACTATATTAAATCGACTTAATAATTTCTTCCATTTCGCTCATATGCTCTTCCATGCTCAAAGCCAGTTTCATCTGGTTTCTTGCACGGACAAGATTATGCTCGGAATAATTTGTTTTGAAATATACATCCCCGTTCAGATAATCGGTTAAAAATCGCATAACAAGCTCCGTTGTCAAAAGCCATGCCGAAAAAGCGAGATAATCCTTTTCGCACTGATTAAGAGTATCACCGCATTCGCTGAGAAATCCCTCGGCAAATGCTTTGAAATATTCAAGATTAATGCCCACCTTCGATAAATCGGGTTCATCATCAAGCGCTGTATTAGCACCGAAACGAATTGCATCACCGAAATCATAGAGCGCAAGTCCGGGCATAACAGTATCAAGGTCAATAACGCATACACATTCCAGCGTTTTTTCATCAAACATAACGTTGTTGAGCTTTGTATCGTTATGAGTAACTCTTAAAGGAAGCTTATTCTCATTAATCAAATCAACAAGAATGCTCATTTTATCTTTTCTGCTTTTGATGAATTCTATAACATCCTGACAGTTCTGCGCTCTGTTTTCAACATCCATTTCAAGTGAAGGAATAAACTCATTTTCATAGCGCCATATTGTGTTATGGAAATTCTCGATTGTTTCATAGAGCGAATCAGCATCGAAATCGCCGAGCATTTTCTGAAAACGTCCGAAAGCAATTCCGCTTGATTTAAACAGCTCAGGAGTTTCTGCATAATCAAAGCTTATGCTGTCTTTAACAAAAACATATGCGCGGTAAAAAGAACCGTCGGCACAGCGGTAATAATTAGCACCGTCAACAGTTTTGATAAAGTGCAGAGTTTCCCTGTTTTCGTCACCGCCGTTTTCTCTTATATACTTTCTAAGATACGATGTTACGGCAAAAACATTGTCCATAAGCTCGTCAACATTTTTAAACACTCCGTTGTTGACCTTCTGAACAACATACTTAACTTCTTCGTCCCCTGCTCTGTATTTTGCTATGTATGTTTTATTGATATGACCCGAACCGAATTCCTTAACTGAAACAAAATCACCGTCGAAAGCAAAATTGTTCAGCGCTTCTCTTAATTCTTCCATAATCTTTCTCTTTTCATCTTATTATTGATATAATAACACATATCGTAAAAATAATCAAATATATAAGTTGAAAAAAGAATTGATATAGTGTAAGATAAAGAAAACAAAAGCAAAAGGAGTAATTTATGGATATCAAAATTTCAGACAGCATTAAATATATCGGAGTGAATGATTACGATATTGACCTTTTTGAATCACAGTATATGCTTGAAAAAGGAATGGCTTATAACTCTTATATTATCTTTGATGAAAAGATTGCAATCTGTGATTCAGTGGACAAAATCGCAATCGAAAGATGGATGAATAATATTGATGAAGCGCTCGGCGGCAAGACCCCCGATTATCTCATCGTTCACCATCTTGAGCCCGACCACTCAGCAGGAATTGAAGCGCTTGCAGAAAAATTCGAAAACCTTAAAATTGTTATCTCAACAGGTGCGCTCAGAATGTTCCCGCAGTTTTGCACAGTTGACCCCGCAAGAGTTATTGCAGTCAAAGAAGGTGAAGAGCTTTCCCTTGGTGAGCACACATTAACTTTCTATATGGCTCCTATGGTTCACTGGCCCGAAGTTATGGTTTCATACGACAGCAAGGATAAGGTTCTTTTCTCTGCAGACGCATTCGGAAAATTCGGAACAGTTGATGCCGATGAGAGCTGGAGCTGTGAAGCAAGAAGATACTATTTCAATATTGTCGGCAAATACGGCAAGCAGGTTCAGGCGCTTCTTGCAAAGGCGGCTAAGCTTGATATTCAGACAATATGTCCTCTTCACGGTCCTATTCTTACAGATACTATTCCCGAAGTTGTTAAGCTCTATGACACATGGTCAAAATACGAACCTGAGGACAGGGGTGTTTTCATTGCTGTTGCATCAATTCACGGCAACACACTCGGCGCAGCTGAAAAGATGAAAGAAATCCTTGAAGCAAAGGGCTGTCCCAGAGTTGCTATGGCGGACCTTTCAAGGGACGATATTGCAGAATGCGTTGAAGACGGATTCCGCCACAGTGTTCTTCTCTGTATGGCTTCAAGCTATGACGCAGGCGTTTTTGCACCGATGGCAGACTATCTTCACCACCTTCAGGTTAAAACCTTCCAGAACAGAACAGTAGCACTTGTTGAGAACACATCATGGGCTCCGAGCGCGCTCAGAACAATGAAGTCAGAATTCGAGAAGATGAGCAATATAACCGTTCTTGATAAAACCGTTTCAATCAAAACAAGAGTAACCCCGCAGAACATCAAAGAGCTTGAAGAGCTTGCTGATGAAATAATCAAAAACATTTAGAGTTGCGAGTTCCGGGTTTCGGTTATTCGCTGCGCACAAACAATCAGATTAATTTATGGAGTGAAAAATTATGAACGAATGGGCATTAACCAAACTTTCCTACGGCGTTTACATTGTTACAACATGGGCGGATGAAGGCAAGCCGACAGGCTGTACTGCCAACTCAGCAATGCAGGTTACTGCAGTTCCGCCGACTATTGCAGTTTCAATCAACCACGATAACTTCACAAATGAATGTATTAAAAAATCAGGAAGATTTGCAATCAACATTCTCGGTGAAAACAGCAAACCGATGAACATCGGAACCTTCGGTTTCAGAAGCGGAAGAGATTTTAACAAATTCAGCGAAATTCCGCCGCTCAAAAACTATATGCCGATTATTGATGATGCGGTTGCTTATGTCACCTGCAAGGTAATCAACTCAATGGAGAGCGAAACACACACGGTATTCCTCGGCGAGGTTACTGACTGTGATATTCTCAGTGAGGATAACCCAATGACATATGCTTATTATCATAAGGTCATCAAAGGCAAGGCTCCGAAAACAGCACCGACATATATTGAAGAAAAATAGAAACATAGTAAAAAGCAGTTTCACAAAAAGTGAAACTGCTTTTTTTGTTTTATTCACTTCTAAGTGCGTCAATCGGACTTAGTTTTGCTGCTTTTCTTGCGGGATAGATTCCGAAGAAAAGTCCTGTTCCGCTTGAGAAAGCGAGTGCTATAAGAATCAGCCAGATGCTTATCTTCGGCTGTATATCAATCACGGCGCAGGCACCGAACGCTCCCGCGACGCCGAACAGTACTCCGATGAGTCCGCCAATTAAGCAGAGGATAACCGACTCGGTTAAGAACTGCATTGTTATAACTCCCGTTTTGGCGCCAAGCGATTTTCGTATGCCTATTTCCCTCGTTCGCTCCGTTACCGAAACAAGCATAATATTCATAACGCCGATACCGCCGACAATAAGTGAAATTGCGCCGACACCTGCAATGAATATTGTCAAGACTTTCATAACTATGTCAACAATTTCAATATATGTTGCCATATTCTGAGCGGTGTACATTCCCTTTTCATAATTGCTGTGTGCCGCTTTAAGATAGTTAACGGTTGCGTTTCCTACAGCGTCGTAGTCCATTCCCTCTTTTGCGATAACAAAAACACTTGAAAGGTTTGTTCCGCTTCCCGTTATCTGAGTTAAAGTCGTACATGGCATAAAGAGTGCAATTAAAGGCTTATCGGAAGAAGATTTGAGCATATTTGAAACGCCGCCTCCGCCTCCGAGAGAGCTTGCCATTGTGTCAACATTTGCAACGCCGCAAACCTTTATGTTCATTGACTTTCCGCTTGATGAAACAGTTATTGTTTCATTTGTTGCATCCTCATATCCGAAAACAGTTTTTGCGGATTCAACGCCCATAACTGCAACGGGAGAATTTGCTTCGTATTCCTCATCGGTAAAGAAACGCCCATAGTTGCAGGTGTTGGTTAACGCAAACTGAACGTCGCTGTTTACGCCTACCATCATAACGGTTGCTTCGGTTGCGGTTTTATTGACAACCGCTCTTCCGAAGCCCATCAGCATCGGTGAGCAGCGTTCAACACCCTCAACCTTATTCTTAATATTTGCAACATCCTCAAGTGTAATATAATCACTTTCGCTTGCCTGGGTTTCATCAACGCTTACAAGAACCGCATTTGAGCCCATATCCTGAATAAGCCCGACTATGTAGTCCCTTACTCCCGTTCCTGCACCGACAATCATAATAACCGATGTAATACCGATTATAATGCCGAGCATCGTAAGCAAAGAGCGCATCCAGTTAGCTTTAATACACTTGATAGCAATTTTTAAGCTTTCTGTTATATTCACTGAATTACCTCTTGGTTTAAGCAGAACAAAACGAATCCTGAGCCTGTTTGAAACAACAGATTCGCCTTATTTCAGCCTTAGTTTACTCGTACTTTGAAAGATTCCTCTTCATAATCAGAAGCGGGTGTTGAAACAATCTTATCTCCTATGGATAGTCCGCTCTTGATTTCATATGCTGTATCCGAGGTTGCACCGGTTTCAATCTTTGTTTTGGTTACGGTTTCCTCTTCCTCGTCATATTTATATACATAAGTTCCCTCTTTTTCGAGAGCTATTGATTCAATCGGAACTGTCGGTACGCCGCTGAATGAGCCTGTTTTAATTTCAACGCTTGCTTCAAAGCCTGCAATAATATTATCATCGGGCTCGAAAACCTTAACAACACATTCAACGCCTGCACCTGAATCGGTGAGTGATGAAAGACCGCTGATACCAGCCATTGAGCCAACGGAATCAAGAAGTGAATTCGATGATTTTCCTGTTGCTGTCGGAGCAATGCTTACAATCTCACCCTTATATGTTCCGTATGCCGATTTAATTGTTGCGGGCATTCCGATAGCTACCTTATGAACATCATATTCACCCAGTGAGATATTAACCGAAAGCTCACCGAGATTTTCAATCTTTATTCCTGTCTGAAGAGCCGAGGTCTGCTGACCGGGTTCAATACCGCATTCGGTAACAATACCGCTTATTGAAGCAACCCAGCCTGCTTTGAGCTCGCCCTGAGCCTTTTTGAGTGTTTCAAGAGCGCTCTTTGAGGAGTTCATAACCTGCTTCTGTGCATTGACAACGGACTGATTTGAACCAACGCTGAAGAGCTCTCTTTCAGCATATAAAGCTGCAAGCTGAAGCTCAACGCTTGTTAATTGAACATTATCCTCTTCGGCAATTGCCTTTCCGATTGAAGCCCAGTCAACACTTCTTACTGCTGCTTCAATTGTTTCAACAACAACACCGCTGTCGAGAATGAGCTTTGTTTCATCAATGAGTCCCTTCTGGATTGAATCGGCAATCGCGTCGCCGACTGCAGCAGCAATTGCATCTGCACTGTACTGACCCGTTGCTATCTCATCAGCAATTGTCTGCATGGCGATTCTTGTAAGCTCGTTTGTTGTTTCAATATCGTCAGTTAAAGAATTGATTGTTGCAACAAGATCTGATAAAGCCTCAGCCATACCGTCAAGTGTTGCAGGATATGTTTTTCCTGCCGACGTTTCTCTTTTTGTCGTTGATGAAGTTGAAATAGGACGGCGGGATGTAGTTTCTCTTTTGGTAGTTGTGGTTGTTACCCTTTTGGTAGTTGTCTTTTTCTTGGTTGTTGTAGTTGTTTTAGTCTTTTTCTCAAGTTTTTTCTTCTGCTTTTCAAGAGCCTTTATTCTCTTTTTCGCAGCAGCAAGCTTTTTTTGAGAATCATTCTGAGATTTGACAGCATTGTTATATGCTGTTACGGAATCATTATATGTAACCTGCAGTGACTTAATCTGGTCGTCGAGTTCATCGGTGTTGAAGGTTGCAAGCTTGTCGCCTTTTTTAACTTTGTCGCCAACCTTAACAAAAACCTCATTGCATGTTGCAATTGTTGCAGCACTGTATTCACGGCTTGTTTGTTCCGATTGTTGCGAGAGTAACAACAGGGGTTTTGTTTTTCTCTCTTATTGCAAAAATAGAACCAACAATAATTGCAAGAACAAGAACAATGCAAATCGGAATGATTATTTTCATTTTTTTGCTTTTCTTTACGGTTGCCATAGTTAAAACCTCATAAACTTGTATATTATTCTATATAATTATAATTAGACATACTAAGTATAGTGCTAAACGCCTACAATGTCAATATTCTTTTTTAAAAAATACACAGAGTTAATACAAAATTAACTCTGTGTATTAATTCAGAAGAAGTTATAAGCATATTTCCAATAGTCTTCTCCGAGTTTTTTCTTCTTTTGTTTTAAGAAAATTGCAAAATCTTTTGCATTAACTCTTTTATCCCTGTTGAAATCATATCCCTCAAAAGCAACCTCACCGAATTCAACATCTTCGCCGTCAACATCAATATGAACGCTGACATTTGTTCCGTTTTCATTCTCAAAAACCAAATCCAGGTCGTCAAATGTATTAACGCTCCAGTTTCCGTTTTCATCAATAAAATATGTTCTCTCATTTGCAAAAAAGGTTGCATACGGATATGGAATATCATCAGAATGTGTTCCGTCGGGCTTTTCCATAAGAACAGCTTTACCGCTTACTGTTACGGCAGGAGTGGGAACAAAATTATCCTTGTAGTTATCATTACACAAAATGCAGGTAAAAACAGAATATCCGTCGTCATCAACCGTATACGGAATAACTTCCTCTTCATAGGAATGTTCAATGAAAACACCGAACGGGCTTTCAACATCGCCTATCGCAATGTAAGAAATATTGTCTCCGCAGGTAAAAGGTTCTTCCCTCTGTTTATCTGCAATTTCAATCATTCGGTTATCAAAATACTTATTTTCGTAATATATCTTATCCGAAAAGCCTACAGCGAAATTGATATCAAGAATGAAGTCATTCAGCATATCGTCGTTGATGTCAAAAATCCTTTTATCACCTTCAACCGCTGAATCCACGGCATTGAATGCAAGACTGCCTTTTGTCTGAACAGACTCAATTTCATCGGGATACACGATAATGCTGTATTCTCCGACGGACCTGACCGATGATACGGTTATAACATATTTCCTGCCTGCTTCCATATCATAAGTGAGACAGAAATTAAGATTATCCTTTGAAATATCATCGCTTTCCAGAAGTTTTCCGTTTTCATCCGAAAGGACTGCAGTCAAATCAACCTCACCCGTTGAATAAATGTTATATACACCGCTTGTTTCGGGGGTAAATGAGTAGTCAACAGAATTTGAAACCGTATCATCAACAAACTCATCATTATTAACTGCGCCGAGTTCAAGAGGAATCTCGTCAAGAAGTGTAAAGGGAATACCCTTGGTTTTAGCATAAGCAATTGCTTGGGAGCCCGAAAACAGTTTCATAGACGCGTCAGCGTATTTTGTTCCCGAATCATTTACTCCGTAGAACAGCTTTCCGACCGTTGCATATGCAGGAACCGTTAACTCAGTGAGCATAGGGCAATTCTGAAATGCATAGCTGCCTATTTTTTCAAGAGTGCTCAGCGACTCAAACTTCACACTGCTTAAAACCGAGCAGCGATGAAAGGCATAATTGCCGATTGAAGTTACACTGTGAGGGATTACCACATTTTCAAGTTTATAGCACTGTTTAAATGTGTTTTTTGCAATAATTGTTACTGTGTCGGGGATATCCACTTCCGTCATTGAAATGCAGTTTTCAAATGCAGAAACGCCGATTGATTTAACTCCGAAAGGAATCTTAATGCTCTGTACCTTTGTTGTTTCAGCAAACGCATAACTGCCTATTGTTTTCAGCGTTGAGGGAAGCTGAATTTCTTTTGCACTGACATAAAACAACACATAGTTACCGATGCCCGTTATGCCCTCTTCAATAACAACTTTTTCGATTGACCCGTCCGAACGCCAGGTTCCCCAGGGCTGAGAAGTGTCGTCATTGAGCATATTGGGTATTGCACCGCTGCCGCTTAGTGTAAGCGTTTTTGTTTCGGCATCAAATTCATAATATGTATCCGAAGTTCCTATCTGTGTTCTTTCAACATCGGCTGTTTTAAACGCAAGTGCAGTTATACAAAAAGAAAATGAAGTAATAATCATTAATACAGAAAGAATTATTGAAATGGCTTTTTTCATCTGTAAATCACCAACTTCGTTAAATTAACTCATTATCATTATAGCACAGTTAATCACTTTTAACAATATGCGAAATAAACAAGAATACATAAGCAATCAGCATATAGCGGTCAGTTTTCAGCCTTCTGCTGACCGCTAAACGCTAAAAAAGGAAAAAACACGGCATCACAAATGTGATACCGTGGTTTTTTTATATTGCGATTATACTAATTCGATAATGCACATTTCAGCTGCATCGCCGCGGCGAGGGCCTGTTTTGATTATACGAGTATATCCGCCGTTTCTATCTTCATAATTCGGAGCAATTTCATCAAAAAGCTTCTTTACAACATCTTCCTTAGTAACATAAGCAAGAACCTGTCTTCTTGAATGAAGGGTGTCGTTTTTGCCGAGAGTAATCATTCTTTCGGTTAAAGCGCGAACCTCTTTTGCTCTGGTAACGGTTGTTTCTATTTTGCCGTTTTCTAAAAGATAAGTAACTAATCCTCTGAGCATTGCCTTTCTCTGGTCTGTAGGTCTGCCCAGTTTTCTGCTACCTGGCATAGAAAATTCCCTCCTTAGTCCTCTTCCTTGCGAAGTCTGAAACCAAGAGAAGCAAGCTTGCCGACAACTTCGTCGAGCGACTTACGTCCGAGATTTCTGACTTTCATCATATCTTCTTCGGATTTTCCGATCAAATCTTCAACTGTGTTGATGCCTGCTCTCTTCAAGCAGTTGAATGAACGAACTGAAAGGTCAAGCTCTTCAATAGTCATTTCAAGAACCTTTTCTTTTCCGTCGTCATCCTTTTCAACCATAATCTCTGCATTGCCCATTTCTTCTGAAAGGTCAACAAAGAGATTAAGATGCTCGTTGAGAATCTTTGCAGCAAGTGATGCTGCTTCATCAGCAGGAATAGTTCCGTCTGTTTCAACATCAAGAATCAGCTTGTCAAGATCGGTTTGCTGGCCAACACGAGTGTTTTCAACTGTGTAGTTAACCTTAAGAACAGGAGTATAAATTGAGTCGATTGCTATTGTTCCTATAGGAAGATCCATCAACTGCTTGTTTCTGTCGCAGGGAACATATCCTCTGCCGTTGTCTGCAGTGAGCTCCATGATAACATTTGCGCCTTCATCAAGGTATGCAATGTGAAGCTCGGGGTTAAGGATTTCAACATCAGCATCGTGCTTGATATCACCTGCTGTAATTTCACCTTCACCGCTTGCATCAATATAGAGAGTCTTAGGATTCTCGTCGTGAATCTTAAGAATAACGTTTTTAAGGTTAAGAACGATTTCAGTTACATCCTCTTTAACATGAGGAATTGTTGAAAATTCGTGTAAAACACCATCAATCTTTACGGAAGTGATAGCGTAGCCCGGAAGTGATGAGAGAAGAACTCTTCTCATTGAGTTTCCGAGAGTTGTTCCGAAGCCTCTTTCAAGGGGCTCAACAACAAATCTTCCAACGCTTCTGCTTCCCTGAGTAGATAAATCTACTATTTCGATATTAGGCTTATCAATTTCGATCATTTAATAGCCTCCTAATAATTGTTTTGTTATAACACTAAATAAAACTATCCAGCCTTACTTAGAATAGAACTCAACGATAAGATTGTACTGTAATTCGTAATCAAGATCTTCACTGGTGGGAAGAGCAAGAACCTTTCCTGAAAGTTCTTCCTGATTCATTTCTAACCACTTAGGAACTAACTGTGAAGGACCTTCTTCTTTAACTGCCTTAAAGATATCGATATCCTTGCTCTTTTCACGAACAGAGATAACATCGCCTACTCTTACTCTGTAGGAAGGAATGTTAACCTTCTTGCCGTTTACAAGGAAATGAGCGTGAGAAACGAGCTGACGCGCCATTTTTCTTGTTTTAACAAGACCAAGACGATATACAACGTTATCAAGGCGGGTTTCAAGAAGCATAACCATGTTCTCACCTGTTACGCCGGGAAGTCTTTCAGCTTCCTCGTAAACGCGGCGTGACTGCTTCTCAAGAATACCATATATGAACTTAACCTTCTGCTTTTCATTTAACTGAAGGCTATACTCACTTGCCTTTTTTCTGCGGTTAGTGTTTGAGTTTCTATAAGTGGTTTTGTTTGAATAACCTAAAACAGAAGGAGAAATATCATATTTCTTACATCTTCTTGCAACAGGCTGTCTGTTAATTGCCATCTTAATTATCCTCCAACTTATAAATTATACACGGCGTCTCTTTGGCGGACGACAGCCGTTGTGCGGGATAGGAGTAACATCCTTAATCATTGTTACATCAAGCCCAGCTGTCTGAAGTGCTCTTATTGCAGCTTCTCTTCCTGCACCGGGACCCTTAACTAAAACTTCAACAGTTTTCATACCGTGGTCAGTTGCAATCTTTGCAGCTGTTTCAGCTGCAGTCTGAGCTGCATAAGGAGTGGACTTCTTAGAACCGCGAAATCCCATTTCGCCTGCTGATGCCCAAGAAACAGCATTTCCCTGTGTATCCGAAATAGTTACAATTGTGTTGTTGAAGGTTGACTGAATATGAGCAACGCCGCGCTCGATATTCTTCTTCTCACGTCTTTTGCGTGATGAAGTTTGCTTCTTTGTAGCCATATACTGTTTCCTCCTATCTTACTTTTTCTTGTTAGCAATAGTCTTTTTAGGACCTTTGCGGGTTCTTGCGTTGTTCTTTGAGGTCTGACCTCTTACGGGAAGACCCTTTCTGTGACGAATGCCTCTGTAGCAATTGATTTCCTGAAGTCTCTTGATGTCCATAAGAATATCTCTGCGAAGGTCACCTTCAACATTTAAGTTATTGGTGATGTAGTCGCTGAGCTTCTTAACATCTTCTTCGGATAAATCTCTGCAGCGGGTATCCGGATCAACGCCTGTTTCCTTAATAATTTTTGTAGCAGTTGTGCGGCCGATACCAAAGATATAGGTAAGACCGATTTCAACTCTTTTGTCATTAGGTAAGTCAACACCAGAAATACGTGCCATACTAAAATTTACCTCCGATTAATTTTCAGGTTAACCCTGACGCTGTTTGTGCTTTGGATTTTCACAGATAACCATTACTTTTCCATTTCTTTTAATAACTTTGCACTTTTCGCAAATTTTCTTTACAGAAGGTCTGACTTTCATTTGAAAAATCCTCCTAATAATTTACTTGGAACGCCATATGATACGACCCTTTGTTAAGTCGTAAGGAGACATTTCCATTGTTACTTTATCACCCGGAAGAATGCGAATGTTGTTCATTCTCAATTTTCCGCTGATGTGTGCTGTAATAATGTGACCGTTTTGAAGCGAAACCTTAAACGTTGTGTTCGGAAGCGCCTCTACTACAGTACCTTCAACTTCTATCATATCTGACTTAGACATCTTATACCTCTTTTTAAAGATAATAATTATTGATGTTTAATAGCGAATAATCACTCTATTAACTGGAATCACATTAATTTTTCTGCAATTGCAGTTTAAGGATTTAAGGATTCGAGGCAAGTGGATTAAAAATTTTATAGTCTGCATTCATTTTGCCGTTTCTTTGTTGCAGGAATACTGTCGTATTTCAAAACAAAAAACGGTAAAAGGGATGTGAAATATAATATTTTTTAACCGCTTGGTTTGATTCCTTGAATCCTAAGCTTTCGTTAGGATAACGGGTCCGTTATTCGTTATGGCAATCGTGTGCTCAAAATGAGCGGATGCCTTTCCGTCGAGCGTTTTAACCGTCCATCCGTCTGAAAGTGTTTTAACCTTATAGGTTCCCAGATTAATCATCGGTTCAATTGCCAATGTCATTCCGGGTAATAGTCGGATACCGCGTCCCGCGTGTCCGAAGTTTGGTACGCTCGGTTCTTCATGAAGCTTTGTTCCGACTCCGTGCCCCACAAAATCCCTTACTACCGAGAAGCCTCGCTCCTCACAGTAGCTTTGAACTGCATAACCTATATCGCCGATTCTGCCGCCGACAACCGCCTTTTCGATTCCCTTATAAAGAGATTCTTTTGTCGTTTGCACCAGCCGCTCTACCTCGGGAGAGCAAGTCCCGCAGATAAATGTTGCAGCATTGTCGCCGTTATATCCGTTTTTAACAGCTCCGAGATCTATGCTTACGATATCGCCTTCTTTAACGATTCGCTTTTTGCTCGGTATGCCGTGAATAACTTCATCATTTATAGATATACATGCGGTAGCAGGAAAACCGCCGTATCCGAGAAAGTTGGGTTTCGCACCGCTTTTGATGATAAAATCGTGAGCAATTTTATCAATCTCATAGGTTGAAACTCCCGGCTTTACTGCTTCTCCTGCCACCTGAAGCGCCTGAGCAGAAATCTCACAAGCTTCTTTCATAAGTTCAAGCTCGCGGCTGCTTTTAAGCACTATCATGTTAATCCTCCAATGCTTCAAAGACGAGCTTTGTTGTGTCTTCAACCTTTTCCTGACCCTCAACAATTCTGAGCTTGCCGAGTTTCTGGTAGAATTCCTTAAGCGGTTCAGTCATTGCATGGTATTCAACCAAACGAGCCTTAACCGTTTCGGGAGCATCGTCCTTGCGCTGAACAAGTTTTCCGCCGCATGCATCACAAATTCCTTCAACCTTCGGGAACTTGTAAATCATATGATATGAGTTTGCACATTTTTCACAAACTCTGCGGCCTGCTAATCTTGCGGTTATCGTTTCATCCGAAACTTCGATATCAACAACCTTGTCAATCTCGATTCCCATATCCTCAAGCGCCTGCGCCTGAGGAATGGTTCTCGGAAAACCGTCAAGAATAAATCCGTTTTTACAATCGTCTTCCTTAAGTCTTTCCTGAATGATGCCGATAACGACTTCATCGGGAACGAGCTGACCTGCATCCATAAAGGATTTTGCCTTTAAGCCCATTTCAGTTCCGTTTGCAAGAGCAGCACGGATAATATTACCTGTTGAAATTGCAGGAATATTAAACTTTTCACAAATATTTTCTGCCTGAGTGCCTTTGCCCGCACCCGGAGCACCTAAAAGAATAAGTTTCATAATTTACCCTTTCTAAGCTATAGCTTATTAGTCAAGGAAGCCTTTGTAGTGACGCATCATCATCTGAGATTCAAGCTGACGGACTGTTTCAAGTGCAACACCAACCAAAATGATAAGTGATGTACCGCCGAGGCTGATTGACATTCCGCCTCCGTCGCTTCCGTCTGCAAGAGGCTTGATAGCCGCGTCGCAGATGAGTGAGTAAACAATCGGGAAGAGAGCAACAACGGAAATCATGAGTGCACCGATAAGGGTGAGTCTTGATAAAATCTTAAAGATATAATCCGATGTCGGTCTTCCTGGTCTGATACCCGGAATTGCGCCGTTGTTTTTACGAAGATTGTTTGCCATTTCAATGGGATTGTACTGAATTGTACTGTAGAAATAAGCAAAGAATATAATCAGTAAGAAGTAGAGTCCGGCATAAATCCATGAATCACCCTGGAATGCGTCGAAGAACTTGCCCCAGAATGATGTCTCTGCAGGCTGATTCTTTAAGAACATCTGAACAGTTCCTGGAAGTGAAAGAATCGAGGATGCAAAGATGATGGGAAGAACGCCGCTCATATTTACCTTAATAGGCATATGAGTATTCTGGCCGCCGTACATCTTTCTTCCGACAACACGCTTAGCGTACTGAATCGGAAGTCTTCTTTCTGCGTTATCCAGAAGTACGATATATGCAATCATAAGTAAGAATACTACGATTACAACAGGAACAAGTATTTTATATACGAGTCTGCCCGTGCTTAAATACTGGAATAACTGTTTGATAAGTGTGGGGAAACGAGATACGATACCTGCGAAAAGGATTATTGAAATACCGTTTCCGATACCGTCGATAGTAATCTGCTCGCCAAGCCACATAATTACTGCGGTTCCTGCAGTCAGAACTGTTATGATAACAATTGCCTGGAATACCATCTGTCCCTTGTTGATATCATCATCCATAAACAGAAGGTAGTTGTTTGCACGAAGGAAGAAGAAATATGCAAGAGACTGGAGAATACCAAGTCCTACTGTAACAAATCTTGTGATTGTTGTTATCTTTTTCTTTCCCTCTTCTCCCTCTTTCTGGAGCTTTTCCAGAGCGGGGATTGCAACTGCAAGAAGCTGCATAATAATCGATGCGTTAATGTAGGGAGTGATTGACATTGCGAAAATTGTTCCGTATGTGAACGCACTACCTGTCATTAAGCTGAGATAAGTCAAAATTGAGTTACCTTTACCAACTTCAATTTCATCAACAATGTTGAGGAACGGAACAGGAATAACTGAACCGATTCTGAAAACAAGAATGATGAATGCGGTAAAAATCAGTTTTTTGCGGATTTCGGGGATTTTAAATGCATTAATAATTGTTTTTATCATTTATTAAAGCACCTCCACCTTACCGCCGGCTGCTTCAATCTTGCTCTTTGCTGTTTCACTGATTGCATCAACCTTAACTGTTAATGCCTTTGTGATTTCACCGTTACCGAGTACTTTAACTCCGTCAAGTGTTTTCTTGAGAAGTCCGCAATCAATAAGGCTCTGTGCATCAACGGTTGCGCCGTCTTCAAATCTTTCATTAAGAGCGGAAACATTAACAGTTGCATACTCTGTTGCAAAGATGTTATTGAAACCTCTCTTAGGAAGTCTTCTCTGAAGCGGCATCTGACCGCCTTCAAAGCCCGGACGTCTGCTGTATCCGGAACGTGATTTCTGACCCTTCTGGCCCTTACCTGCTGTTTTGCCCTGACCTGAGCCGGGACCTCTACCAATTCTTCTGACAGCTTTTTTTGAGCCCTCTGCGGGAGAAAGTTCATGTAATTTCATCCGAATACCTCCCTTATTCTTCTACAATTGTTACAAGGTGAGAAATCTTTTTGATTTTACCCTGAGTCTGAGCATTGTCAGGCTGAACTGTAACATTGCCTATTTTACGAAGA
Organism: uncultured Eubacterium sp.; assembly: GCA_905233545.1. Taxonomy (GTDB): domain Bacteria; phylum Bacillota; class Clostridia; order Oscillospirales; family Acutalibacteraceae; genus Eubacterium_R. Next base: position 33,966 of record CAJOEV010000022.1, read on the forward strand.
CCAAGTGAGTGGGCTGTGGCAATCTGGTCCTTCTTACAGCCGATTAAGCTCTTTGAAAGCTTGATTTTTACATCTGCCATACTAAACCCCTCCTTAACCTAATATTTCCTTAACACCCTTGCCTCTGATAGCAGCAACCTCTTCAGCAGTGCGAAGCTGGCTTAAGCCGTTGATTGTTGCACGAACAACATTGCAAGGATTATTTGAACGAATTGCCTTTGTACGGATATCCTTGATTCCTACTGTTTCAACAACGGCACGAACAGGTCCGCCGGCAATAACTCCGGTACCTTTCGGAGCGGGCATGAGAAGAACCTCACCTGCGCCGAACTTACCTTTGATTTCGTGAGGAATTGTTGTTCCTCTGAGTGAAACCTTAATAATATTTTTCTTAGCGTCCTCAATGCCCTTGCGGATTGCGTCCGGAACTTCACCGGATTTACCGATACCAAAACCAACGAGGCCGTTTCCGTCGCCAACAACTACGAGTGCCGAGAATTTGAAAATTCTACCACCCTTAACGGTCTTTGAAACACGGTTGATAGCAACAACTCTTTCTTCAAGTTCCATTGAAGATACGTCAATCTTATTATTCATAATATTTACTCCCTTCTTTAGAACTTTAATCCGCCTTCACGAGCGCCCTCTGCAACAGCTGCAACACGTCCGTGATATACGTATCCGCCACGGTCAAATACACATTCTTCAATGCCCTTTGCAGTGGCTCTCTCTGCGATTTTCTTTCCAACAGCCTTAGCTGCCTCAACATTTCCGCCGTACTCAGTAAATTCCTTCTCAACTGTTGATGCCTGAGCAAGTGTTTCGCCCTTAACATCATCAATGAGCTGAACATAAATATTGCTGAGGGAGCGATATACATTGAGTCTGGGACAATCAGCCGTTCCGCTGATCTTTGCGCGAACACGGGTGTGGCGCTTCTGTCTTGCTTTATTAGAATCCTGTCTTGAAACCATTGTAATTCACTCCTTCCTTTATTTCTTACCTGCTTTGCCTTCCTTACGGCGAATATGCTCGTCGGAATATTTGATTCCCTTGCCCTTATACGGCTCCGGAGGTCTCTTTTCGCGAACCTGAGCTGCGAACTGACCAACCTTCTGCTTATCAGCACCGCTGATAACAATTGAGTTTGCGCTGGGGCATTCAACCTTAATTCCTTCAGGTGCATCCATAATAACCTGATGTGAGAAACCGAGGTTCATTGTGAGCTTGCTGCCCGAAGCCTGAACTCTGTAACCAACACCGTTTACATCAAGAGTTTTCTTGAAGCCGTCGGTAACACCTGTAACCATATTTGCGATAAGAGCTCTGTAGAGTCCGTGAAGACTTCTGTGCTCTTTATCGTCCGAAGGTCTTTGTAAAGTAATCTCGCTGCCGTTAACAGTAACTGTGATGTCTTTATTAACATCCTGAGTAAGAGTTCCGTTTGGTCCCTTAACGGTTACAGTGTTTGCGTCGTCTACTTTAACTTCAACGCCGGCAGGAACTACGATTGGTTTTAAACCTATACGTGACATCCTAACTGCACCTCCTTACCAAACGAATGCTAATACTTCGCCGCCAACATTTTGCTTGCGAGCTTCTCTGTCTGTCATTATACCTTTTGAGGTTGAAATGATAGCGATACCGAGTCCGAAACTCTTCTGAGTCCTGTAATAACCTGGGTCTTGTTCTCGCCGTACTTAAGGGTTACGCGGATAACGCCCTGTTTGTCATCTTCAATTACTTTGTATGATGCGATATAGCCTTCATCAAGAAGAATCTGAGCAATTGCCTTCTTCATATTTGATGCAGGAATATCTACTGTTTCGTGTTTTGCTGAATTTGCATTACGAATTCTTGTAAGCATATCAGCAATAGGGTCTGTAATATGCATGATATTTCCTCCTTATACTATTTCGGCAATCTCAGTTTACCAAGATGATTTCTTTACTCCGGGGATCTCGCCCTTGTGAGCAAGCTCTCTGAAGCAGATTCTGCATACGCCATACTTACGAAGATAAGCATGAGGTCTACCGCAGATTTTGCATCTGTTATATGCTCTTGTTGAATATTTAGCAGGCTTTTGCTGCTTAACTTTCATAGATGTTTTAGCCACGATAATCCCTCCTTACTCTGCAAACGGAGCGCCCATAAGTCTGAGGAGCTCTCTTGCTTCTTCGTCTGTGTTTGCTGTTGTTACGATGATGATATCCATACCGCGGATTTTATCAATCTTATCGTAATCGATTTCAGGGAATATAAGCTGTTCCTTAACGCCCATAGCATAGTTTCCTCTGCCGTCGAACGAATTGGGGTTAATTCCTCTGAAGTCACGAACTCTTGGAAGTGCGAGATTGAAGAATCTGTCGAGGAATTCATACATTCTCTCGCCGCGAAGAGTTACTTTAACACCGATCGGCATTCCCTCACGGAGTTTGAAGTTAGCTACTGATTTCTTTGCCTTACAAACAACGGGCTTCTGACCTGCTATCTGAGTTACATCTGAAACAATAGCGTCAATTACTTTTGAATTTTCACGAGCCTCGCCGGCACCAACATTGATAACTACCTTGTCTACCTTAGGGATTTGCATAACAGACTTGTAGCCGAATTTCTTATTCAATGCAGGAGCAACTTCGCTCTTATAGGTTTCTCTTAACCTTGCTGCCATTTGTTATGTCCTCCCTTCCTTAAAACTCGTGTCCGCATTTCTTACAAACGCGGAGCCCATCCTTACGGCCAACACGAACTGCTTCACCGCACTTGGGGCATACTAACTGAACTTTTGAAGCGTAAAGAGCTGATTCAACCTCTACAAGTCCGCCCTGCTCACCCATTCTGCTGGGCTTAACATGCTTTGTAACAACCTGTACCTTTTTAACGATAACCTTGTTCTCTTTAGGACTTACAGCGATAACTTCGCCTCTGACGCCTTTTGACTTACCGGAAAGAACCTGAACGGTATCACCGGTTTTAACAAACATTTTACTCATCTTGTGCACCTCCATTAAAGTACTTCCGGAGCGAGAGATAAGATTTTCATATAATCTTTCTCACGAAGCTCTCTTGCTACGGGGCCAAAAATACGGGTGCCTCTGGGAGTTTTGTCTTCTTTAATAATTACGGCAGCATTTTCGTCGAAACGAATATACTGTCCATCATCACGACGTACACCTTTAGTTGTACGAACGATGACTGCTTTAACAACTTCGCCTTTTTTAACAACGCCACCGGGAGCTGCCTTCTTAACGGTTGCTACGATAACGTCGCCGATGTTGGCATATTTTCTTCCTGAGCCGCCGAGAACACGGATGCAAAGAATCTCTTTAGCGCCTGTGTTGTCTGCAACTTTAAGACGACTTTCCTGTTGTATCACAGCATTTTCCTCCTTCGTACTGCAAAATAACACTTTGCTTTTTTGCAGTTATTATTTTCATTATGACTAAATTAAATTAGTACTTTTACCATTTTTAAAAGCTGTAAATCGCAATGATTATTTAGCTTTTTCGATAATCTTTACAACTCTCCAGTTCTTATCTTTGGAAAGCTTTCTTGTTTCCATAATCTGAACCTTGTCGCCGATTCCGCATTCGTTGTTCTCGTCATGAGCCTTGTACTTAACGGTCTCGTTTACGATTTTGTTGTAAAGCGGGTGCTTAACCCTGTCCTGGATAGTAACAACTACGGTTTTATCCATCTTGTCGGAACTTACAATTCCGATTTTTGTTTTTCTGAGGTTTCTCTCCATAATCAGTTACCTCCTTAGGAATTAGCTTCTTCAAGTTCGATAGCTCTTTCAACTGTCTTGATGCGAGCAATATCTTTCTTGACTGCTTTAATTCTCATAGGGTTGTCGAGCTGATTGATAGCTGACTGAAAATGAAGGTTGAAAAGCTCTTCTTTAAGCTCTGCAAGCTTCTTTGCTCTCTGCTCAGCAGAAAGCTCTCTGATTTCTGATGCTTTCATTACTGCTCGCCTCCCTCTTCTTTTTTAACAAACTTACATTTGATAGGAAGCTTGTTTGCTGCCAGACGCATAGCCTCGCGAGCGATATCCTCGCTTACTCCGCCGAGCTCAAACATAACTCTTCCGGGTTTAACTACTGCTACCCAGTAGTCAACGTTACCTTTACCTTTACCCATACGGGTGTCGGCAGGTCTTGCTGTAATCGGCTTGTCAGGGAAAATCTTAATCCATAATCTGAGCTGCTGTTATCCATGCAGGCTCTGCTGCTGCAAGACCCCACTCGCCGTATGTTACCTTGTTGCCTCTTGAAGCAGTACCGGTCATACGGCCTCTGTGCTGCTTTCTGTGCTTAACACGCTTAGGTAAGAGCATTATTTATTTCCCCCTTCCTTGCGATTTGGTCTTCTTCTGCTGTTACGCTTGTTATTGTTGCGTGATTCTCTGAGAACCTCGCCCTGATAAATCCATACCTTGATACCGATTCTTCCGTAGGTTGTTGCAGCTTCTGCAGTACCGTAGTCGATATCAGCACGGATTGTCTGAAGCGGAATTGTTCCCTCCTTATAGGTTTCTGAACGAGCGATTTCTGCTCCGCCGATACGGCCTGAAACCTGGATTTTGATTCCGCGTGCGCCAAGGCGCATTGTGTTTCTTATAGCACCCTTAACAGCTCTTCTGAAAGCAACACGTCTTTCAAGCTGCTGAGCGATTGACTGTGCTACGAGAGTTGCATTAAGGTCGGGCTGCTTAATCTCAACGATGTTGATGAATACTTCATTAACATCCTTGCCGAGCTTCTTAGCGCAGATTGCCTTAAGCTTTTCAATCTCAGCACCCTGCTTACCGATAACCATACCGGGCTTTGCACAGTGGATGTTGATTCTTACTCTCTTTGCGTCTCTTTCGATTTCAACCTTCGGAACACCTGCGCTGTAGAGGGTCTTAAGAAGATACTGACGAAGCTTATAATCTTCATAAAGAGTATCTGCGAAATCGCCCTTCTTAGCATACCAGCGAGAGTCCCAGTTCTTGATAACACCGATTCTTAAACCGGTCGGATTACATTTCTGTCCCATTTAACTTTTCCTCCTCGCTTAGTCTTCCATTTCCTTGAGTACAAGGGTAATGTGTGATGTTCTTTTGTTGATTCTGTATGCTCTGCCCTGAGCTCTGGGCTGGATTCTCTTAAGAATCGGACCGGGAGCAACATGAGCGTATGCTACGTATAATTTGGATATGTCCATATTGTAGTTATTCTCTGCGTTTGCCATTGCTGATTTGAGAACCTTTGTAACAGGCTCGCAAGCTGCTTTTGGTGTAAACTTGAGAATTGCCATTGCCTTATCTGCAGGCTGATTTCTGATTAAATCCAGAACTATCTGAACTTTTCTCGGAGAAATACGAACATATTTTGCAACTGCTTTTGATTCTGTTTTCATATATTCATCCTCCTCGATTACTTGCCTGTTTTAGAGCCGGCATGGCCTCTGAATGTTCTTGTCGGTGCGAATTCACCGAGCTTGTGTCCAACCATATCCTCTGTTACATAAACAGGAACATGCTTTCTTCCGTCGTGAACAGCAAATGTGTGACCAACGAACTCGGGGAAGATTGTTGAACTTCTTGACCAGGTCTTGATAACCTGCTTGTCGCCCTTTGCATTAAGAGCTTCAACTTTTTTCATAAGGCTTTCTTCAACGAAATAGCCTTTTTTAGCACTTCTACTCATTTAATCTTCTCCTTTCCGTTTATTTACCGTTTCTGCGGCGAACGATCATCTTATTAGATGCCTTCTTCTTAGAACGTGTCTTATAACCGAGAGCAGGTTTACCCCAAGGAGTACACGGTCCCGGACGTCCGATGGGTGACTTACCTTCACCACCGCCGTGGGGGTGGTCATTCGGGTTCATAACAGAACCGCGGACTGTAGGTCTCCAACCCATGTTGCGTTTTCTTCCTGCTTTACCGATTTTAACGTTTGCGTGGTCTGCATTACCAACAACACCAACTGTTGCGATGCATGACTTGGGAACGTTTCTGAGCTCGCCTGAAGGAAGTCTTAAAAGTGCATAAGGTCCTTCGAGAGCCATAAGCTGAGCGCTGTTACCTGCGCTTCTTGCAAGCTGAGCACCGTTGCCGGGATAAAGCTCAACATTGTGTACGATAGTACCGACAGGCATATTCTCAAGAGGAAGAGCATTACCTGTTACGATATCAACATTTGTTCCTGCGATAACTGTGTCGCCTACTTTGAGTCCTTCGGGAGCAATGATGTAGCTCTTAACTCCGTCTTCGTACTCAATAAGAGCGATGTGAGCAGATCTGTTGGGATCATACTCGATAGTTTTTACTGTTGCAGGGATATCGAACTTATTTCTCTTAAAATCAATAATACGATACTTTCTTCTGTTTCCGCCGCCGCGGTGGCGAACTGTAATTCTTCCGTATGAATTGCGGCCCGACTTCTTGTTAAGAGGTTCAAGAAGTGATTTCTCGGGAGCAACCTTAGATAAAGAAGAATAATCGATTACCGACATATTACGTCTTGAAGGCGTTGTCGGCTTATAATTTCTTACTGCCATTATTAATCTCCTTATATGCGGATAACTTTGCGAAAGGATGGCACCTTTCATACCTCATCATCCGCAAGTTATTTAAGTCGCTTTTATATAATAGGTATTATATTATATAATTTTTTACATCATATCATTGAAGAATTCAATTTCCTTTGAATCTTCTGTGAGGGTTACGATAGCTTTCTTCCATGAGGGAGTGTAGCCAACGTTGTAGCCCTGACGGCGCTTCTGACCGCGAACGTGCATTGTGTTTACCTTAGCAACCTTTGTGCCGGGGAAAACTTCTTCAATTGCCTTTGCAATTTCAATCTTGTTAGCGTCTTTTGCAACCTTGAAGGTATACTTCTTAATCATAAGACCTGCCATAGATTCCTCTGTAATGATAGGCTTAAGAATAATATCATGAGCAGTTTTCATTATGCATATACCTCCTCAATTTTCTTTACTGCGTCCTTAAGAACGATGAATGAGTCGCAGTTGAGAATGTCGTAAACGCAAAGAGTGTTTACTGTTACAACTTTAACGCCTTCAATGTTTCTTGCGCTCTTATAAATCTTTTCGTCTGACTCAGCAGTTACGATAAGAGCTTTCTTTGCAGCCTTGAGCTTTGCAAGAACGTCTACCATTGTTTTGGTCTTGATTTCTTCAAGCTCGATTTTGGTTACTACCATCATTTCCTCGCTTGCAACCTTTGATGAAAGAGCTGACTTCATAGCGAGTCTCTTAACCTTCTTGTTGAGGTTAACCTTATACTTTCTCGGCTTGGGGCCAAGAGCGATACCGCCGTGTGTCCACTGAGGGCTTCTTGTTGAGCCCTGACGAGCACGGCCTGTTCCCTTCTGTCTCCAAGGCTTTGCACCGCCGCCGCTTACTTCTGAACGAGTGAGAGTTGACTGTGTGCCCTGGCGCTGATTAGCAAGATAGCTAACAACAGCAAGATGCATTGCATTAGCATTTGGTTCAATACCGAATACTGAATCTGCAAGGTCTAATTTGGAAGTCTTTCTTCCTTCTTGGTTATAAACCTGAACCTGTGCCATTTTTCATCTCTCCTTTCGTTATGCTTTAACCGCGTCTGCGATAACAACAATTCCGCCCTTAGGACCGGGGATTGCACCCTTGATTGCGATGAGATTGTTTTCAACGTCAACCTTTACAACCTTGAGGTTCTGAACTGTTACTGTTTCGTGGCCATAGTGACCAGCCATCTTCTTTCCCTTGAAAACTCTTGAAGGGCTTGAACATGCACCGAGTGAACCTGCGTGACGGTGGTTAGGACCTGTACCGTGGCTCATGCGGAGTCTTGAGAAGTTCCAGCGCTTGATTGCGCCTGCTGTTCCGTGACCCTTGCTTGTTCCTTTAACGTCAACAACATCGCCTGCGGCAAATGTGTCTGCCTTAAGGATGTCGCCTACGTTGAGTGCGGAAATGTCTTCAAGACGGAATTCCTTGAGTGTTTTCTTCGGAGCAACGTTGTTCTTATCGAAGTGTCCCTTCATAGGCTTGTTGACTCTGCTTACTTTAACATCGCCGAAACCTACCTGAACTGCTTCATAGCCATCGTTCTCCATTGTCTTCTTCTGAGTGATTACGCAAGGACCTGCTTCAACAACTGTTACGGGAACTGCGTTACCTGCTTCATCGAAGATCTGGGTCATGCCAATCTTCTTAGCGATAAGACCTTTCTTCATTTTATTTCCTCCTTTGGTTATTGGTTGGGATTTTCACCCAACATGACCTCAGCATTTGCCAACATCAATTAAAGTTTGATTTCGATGTCTACGCCTGCCGGGAGCTCAAGACTTGTCAGAGCCTCAACAGTTTTGTTTGACGGTCTGAGAATGTCGATGAGTCTTTTGTGTGTTCTCTGCTCAAACTGCTCACGGCTGTCCTTATACTTATGAACAGCGCGAAGGATCGTTACCTTCTCGATTTCAGTCGGAAGCGGGATAGGACCGCTTACCTGTGCACCTGTTCTCTTTGCAGTTTCAACAATTTTTTCCGCCGCCTGATCAACAAGAGAGTGATCGTAGCCCTTGAGGCGGATTCTGATTTTTACTTTACTTGCTGCCATTCTATTTTCCTCCATGAAAATTTGTGGTGCGAGTTATTCAAGAAATTCAACAACGATTCCGTGTGTTTCATACAGTTCCATTAATTAAACCGAATGAACATCATTCGGACGCTGCTGCACATTTTAAGAACGTTCGCAAGTCATTCTTAAAACAGATACTTGAATTAGTTTCGCCCGGTTTTAAATCGGACATACTCCGCCGAAATTCCCGTCTGGGTTAGGAGCATTACTCTTCAAATTCAATGTGTCTAAAATAATTTATTTTCCGCGCTCTTGTTCATTTTTTCGTTTGAAATACGCAAGTATTCCTGCACAAAAGAAATGTCCAATATCACGAAAACTAAATCATTTCAGATGCGGAGCAGTTTGATTTTGTTTATTTTTTTGCTAAGGCAAGGCACATTTCGGTTGATAGGCTTTCGCCTATCGACAGAAATTAACGAAGCATTAGTGAAAAAGAAACAAATCAAACCACATTCAATTTGAAGAGTTATGCTCCAGACGCAACCTCCGGCATCAACGCATATCTGGTTGTGTAATCGCTTCTTTATATATTATTTATATAAGTCGCATTACACGCTCGGATATTATATTATATAGTACCCTGCTTGTCAAGCATTTTTTTGGAAAAAATTGAAATAATTTTTTTAGTGCTGTTTTACAAAAATAATTTTGAATTTTCGTTAAAATTGCACAAACAAAAAATAAACGGATATTTAGTTATAAATACCCGTTTGAACCACTATATATAGTTTCGAGTTGCGAGCTCCGCGTTCCGAGTTGTCGGGGAGCGAAGCTCCGATTGTATTCGGGCGGACGATATCCGCCCCTACGAAACACGAGCCACGAACCACGAATCACGCCGAATTTTTCATCGAAAGCTTAATCTTATCCGCAATCATTGCAATAAACTCGGAATTAGTCGGTTTGCCCCTCTGCGCCTGAATTGTGTAGCCGAAGAAGGAGGACAAAACATCAACATCTCCCCTGTCCCACGCAACCTCTATTGCGTGCCTTATTGCTCTTTCAACTCTGCTTGCTGTTGTGCCGAACTCCTTTGCAACAGTCGGATATAGTATCTTCGTAACTGAGCTGAGCATTTCGCTGTCGTTTACACACAGAACAATCGACTTTCTTAAATACTGATATCCCTTTATATGTGCAGGAACGCCAATCTGGCGCATAATATCCGAAATGACAACCTCAATCTCATCTTCAGTCATTGCGCCTCTTGCTCTCTTTGACTTTTCGCCCTTCCACTGAAGAATTCTTTCAACGCGCTTTGCCACAGCGGCAGGCTTAATAGGTTTAATAAAATAATAGTCGGCTCCGCAGCTGATTATCTGCTCTTCAAATTCCGAATTACCGACAGCTGAAACAACTATAACAAGGGGCTTTTCAGCAAGGGATTCATTGATATAATCCATAACCTCCATACCGTCGGATGAGGACATAAACATATCCATAATAACAGCGTCGTAATGCGAAAGGGATATTCTTGAAATTACTTCGTCGCCATCCTTTTTACAAAGCGAAACATCATAGCCAAGCTGTTTGAATTCTTTTTCACAGGCTCTTCCTATCTCCTCGGTTTCATCTGCAATCAATACTCTGATATTGCTCATAACTTACCTCCCAAATTATTCTAATGATTAACCATTGCTTCCACATATTACCATACAATAATTCAAAATGCAAGTGTTTTTACATATATATTTGTGTAAATTTTACACGCTTTGCTTTTACGATTTTATGCGACATTATTCGACAAAACTGTCGGATTTCTCAAGCATTGTTTCGGCAAAAACCGCATATCCCTTCTGCGGATTGTTTACAATAACATGGGTAACCGCCCCGACAAATCTGTTATTCTGAATAATCGGACTTCCGCTCATTCCCTGAACAATACCGCCTGTTTTTTTGATTAGTTCTTTATCCGTTATTTTAAATACAATATTCTTCTCTCCCATACTTTTGAGAAAACTTATCCTTGTTATTTCAATGTCATAGAGCTTCGGTTTGCCGCCATCAATCGTTGAAAGAATCTTTGCCCCACCCTTTTTAACCATGCGTTTTGATGCAACCGCAACGGGACGGACATTATCACTTATATGGGAATATGCGCCGTATAGACCGTATTCGGAATTTTCAAGCAATCTTCCAATCGTCTCATCCCTGAAATCGCAGTTCAGCGAGCCCATATTTCCCGAGGACGCTTTCTGCACCTTGCTGACCGTTGCCGCAACTGCTTCGCCCTTGAGCATTGGCATTATTTCTTTTGTGTCTACATCGTTTACCTGGTGACCGAGGGAGGCAAAAATACCGCTCTTTTTATCATAATAAGTTATTGTTCCGATTCCTGCCGTCGAATCGCGCACCCACATTCCCGCTTTATAACTGCCCTCGCGTTCGCAGTATGCAGGTTTCAGCACAAAGGTTTTATACCTGCCGTCCCTTTTCAGCTTTATTTTATATGGCAAGCCGTTATTGTCATTAAGAAGCTCGCTCACTTCATTTGAGGAATACACATTTATATTATTAATTGAAATAATAATATCCCCCACCGCTATCCCTGCATTTTTTGCGGGATTGACTTTCTTACCGTTTGTTTCAACCGCCTGCGTTCCGACAACGATAACACCGTTTGTATAGAGCTTTATACCAAACGCCTCACCGCTGACATAAACCTGACGCTCCGGCTGAGAAACCGCATTCACGCTCTTTGCCGAGTTTTCATTCAATGACGCTATTAATAAAACAACGCTTAACATTGCTAATACTAATGTAATTATTCTCATACTTCTTCGCATAAAAAAACACCCACAAATATTGTGAGTGTTTTTCTTGGTTTTATTAATTTTTGAAAACGTCAAGTTATTTCTTAGTTGTAACTGTTTTCTTTGAGCTCCAGGCAGAATAATACTTCTTGCCGTTAATCGTCTTATATGCTCTTATACGAACATAATATTTTTTCTTTGCTTTAAGGTTCTTAACGGTTATTGATGTTGATTTATAACCACTTACCGTAACAGTCTTGTTGCCCGATTTGAAGCTGCTGCTTGTGCTGTACTGAATCTGATAGCCTCCGATACTTGCAACGGATTTCCATGTTGCTTTGAACGATTTCTTGCCTGCGGCCACCTTGCTGAGTGAAGGCGAGCCGAGCTTTGCGACTGTTTTCTTTACTCTGCTCAGCTCTCTTTTACATACCAAACAATATACAACACTGTCGTAGGAGCCTTTTTTGCTGAAGGTAGCAGGAACAATGTTTTCTTTTACTGCTGCTTTAGGAGCATGTTCAAGCTTTTTAAGCGTCTTTCTTTCTCTTGAAAGCTCTTTTGAACATACAGTGCACTTTACAATTTCATCATATGAGCCGTTTGCTGTACATGTGGCAGGAAGAACATTTTCGCGTGTTGCTTTACCCGGTGTATGACCCGGAGCAATTATTTCCTTAGTCTGTCTTTCAAGCTCCTCAGAGCATACCAAGCAATAAATAACTTCGTCATAAGAACCGTTGACAGTACAGGTTGCTGCTTTAATATTCTCCTTTTTGGGCTCGGACGGCGAATGATGATGTTCCTGAGCAGCTCTTGATACTATATCAAAATATCCGTAAACAGAACCGATATATTCACCGATACCCGTAACAGTTATTCTTCCTTTGCCGATATTTATATTAGAATTGAAGGATACAACATAATCCTTGCCCTGCTCTAAAACGCTGTTTTCAAAGGTAACCGTTACATTGGGCTCAATCTTTTCACCCGTGAACTCATAGTTTTCATATTCAGTCAGAATAGTTGCGCCGACAAGAGATGTACCAATCTTAAAGGTTCCGTTAACTTCCTGTCCTTCAAATCGATTTAGTCCCTTGATAGTGAATGTACCGACTCCCTTATTAATATTTTCACCGTATTCTACGGTATAATCCACATCTTCAGCTAAAGTAATGTAGCTGTTATTAACAATTATCCGAGGCTCAATCTGTTCCCCTGTGTATGCGCAATCGGGTGCAATTATTCTGAAACTGTCAAGCTCTGGTACAATTTCAAATGTGAGCGTCTTTGAACCGGTAATATCCTCATCTCCGGAAATCGTTACTCGTCCTGTTCCTACATCAATGTTATTAGAGTAATTTACATTATAATCATAAGACGGCACTTCATTATCGTTTAAAAATACATGTACCCGAGGCTTTTGTGCAATTCCGTTATATACCATTTGAGGTTCAATTTCTATTGAGCAATCATTAATGGAGGCTGTACTGATATTATAATACTTGTTTACTGTACCTGTAAATCTTCCTATTCCCCTGATAATCGCAGGATAATTATATTTATGGTATTCATAATCATAATAATATCTGGCACTTGTTCCCGAACTCAATACAGGTATTTCGTAATCAACACCTTCTGTAAGCGTTTCGCCCTCATAAGATACAGTAACTTCAGGCTTTTGGGGCTTTCCGTTATATTTCAGTGACGAAAAACTAACATCAGCTTTTCCTATATCAATCAGCGTTTCAGTATGTCCTGCAGGAACAACGCTTGAATTCTTTGTGACATTAAGCACAAAGCCGTTGTCCATACTCTCATAGATATAATACTGCTCCCCTTCAAAGAGAATATTATCGTCAATGCCGTTAAACAGAACACGAATATTTGTGTTTTTCGGAACGCTTATTGTTTCGTTTGTGATACCCTCAACCAGAATATCGCCGACAAAAACATTTACTGCGTTTTCAAAATTGAAGTCAACTGATACTGTTTCGTACGGACAGTTGACACGGCAGACATCTGAAACCAATGTTTTTTCGCTGTCTCTGTCATACACCGAGCAATAATAATATCCGCTTTTTTCAGGTAAAAGATTGTATCTGCTTGCTTGAGCTAATTTTTCATAATTGCTTCCGTCCTCGCTGTAATACCAGCTATAAACAGGATCGGGCGCCATTACGTGAATCTCAATAGAAGGATTATTTTCAGAAAGAGTAATGCTTGCAGGAAGATTCTCAATAAAGAGCGGCTCTGAAATACGGTTATATTTTATTTCGTCATTTACAAGCTCAACTGTTATGTTCTCGTTAGCCGAATAAAATGTTTCTCCGTTGCCTACATTGATTTTGTCGATTGCTTTAGGAAGAACTATCATTCCGCCATCGAAATACAGCTTACTAAGTTTTGTTATGTTCGGCATATGAACATTAGCGTAGAATTTTTCCGTTAATGTCACATTAACGAGTGAAGGCAGATTTAATTCCTTCATCGGCGAATTCTCGGGAATATAGCCGATAGTTCCTGTTTCAACATTAGGAGCAATAAGGTATTTCAACGACTCATCAGATGTAGTAAAAGAAGCGGATTGATTATATCGCCTTATGCTTTTTGCTGCCGAAACATCTATTATTTTCAGATTATTTAACGGGCGGTAGCCGCTTATTACAGCGTTTGGAGTTATTATCTCTTCTATTGCCTTAGGATTTATATAATTGCTCCAGTTGTTTGCGGTAAAAACATTATAGTCAAGCTTTGTTGCGCTGTAAATAACAAGCTTTTTTAATTTTGGGCAATTTCCAAACATACCGCTGCTTGTTATCTCGGTTAAATAAGGAGCGTAGAAAGTTTCAAGCGCAGTACAGTTGCGCACGGTCATCAATGTGGTTGAATTATAATCAGAAACCGCTTTCGGCAAGCGAAGCTCTTTCACATAATCATTATCCGTAAATCCTATAAAGGTGACAACCTCAGGAAGAACAAGCGTTGTTATATACGGTGAATTAAATCCGCTTTGCGAGTTGAAATATGTAACACTATCAAGATTCAGTTCTCTGACATTATTGCATCCCGATATTGCATCTTTACCAATACGTGTTGCATAAGGAAAGGCAATCGTTTCCAGCGAACTGCAATTCTTAAATGCTTCGCCGTTAATATTGGTTGCATACTTAAAGCACTCGGGGATTTCTTTGAGCGATGAGCATCCGTTGAAAAAGCCCTGCGGAACATAGTTCATTATCGGACCGTCATATTCTGAAAGCTTCACGCAATTCATAAACAGATTACTGCCAACCTTTTGCAGTGTGGGAAGAGTCGCCTTTTCAATACCGCACTCTTTAAATACCGCGTTGCCAACTTCAATGAGATGGGCAAAAGAAACACTTTTAAGCTCTTTATTTCCCATAAATGCATTATTCCCTGCTTTTTTAAGATTGTCTGCATTAACAACGGAAAGCTTATTGTTTGCAAAAGCATAGTTCCCGACTTCGGTAAGCAACGGTGCATTCAGACCGACAATGCTGTTTCCGTAAAACCCGTATCCCTCAACGCAAGTAAGATTTTCCTCACATTCAAGGTGCGTAAAACCGCAGTTGTAGAACGCCTGATACGGTATTTCGGTAAGATTAGAAATATCAAGCATATCCTCATTGATAAGATGCCTGTTATAAAACGCTCCCTGACTTACACTTAATAACGGAGAAAACTCAATATATTCAAGTTTTTCACTACTGCTTGATACATAAAACGCAAAGTCATCTATGGTTGTAACCCCTCGTGCAATTACAGATTGAAGAGAAGTGCAACCGTAAAATGCTCTGTTTCCGATAAATGTAACAGTATCAGGCAACTGAACAGATACAACACTTTTGTTTTTAAAAACATTTGCACCAACGCCAATAACTGTTTGTCCCTGAATTACATCGGGAACAATCAATGCAGCCATAGAACCCAAATATGATGTGATTATACCGTTATCAATGGTAAAATTGTCTTCACTTTCAAGCCCATTGAAATAATAGTTTGCACGGGTAATTACTGACGGAAGCTTACCGCTTTCAAATGCTCTGGCTTTAATCGTAATGTTTTCGGAGATAAGTATTGGCGAAATGTATTCGCTTCCGTTTGTTAATGACGGCACAGAACCGTCCGTTGTATAAATTATTTTCGCAGAATCGGAAGTACAATTAATGCCAAGATAAAACACATCTTTGTAATACCCGCTTTTAACGCTGAAAATTGCAGGCGCAGATATCTCTTCCTTAAGCAGTTTTGTAAAGCTGATTATACCTGTACCGTAGTTGCGTCCTTTGTTGTTAACAATGGGCGTAACTGCTTTCTTCAATGCGCTTTTTATAGCTGATGGCGTATTATGCTCATTCACAATAATATCAACAGCTGCTGCGGCACTAACAAAAGGAGTTGCCATAGATGTACCGCTATAAACCATAAATCCGCTTCTTACAGATGAGGTTATATTGGAACCCGGCGCTGCAATATCAACGGCACTTCCGTAATTTGAGAAATAAGACGGCGAACCGTACTGATTTGTAGCTGCAACGGTAATGCAATAATTTGAATTTGCCGGGTAGTAATATTTTGTATCATCATCTTCGTTACCTGCAGCCGCGCAGAGTGTAACGCCATTGTTATAGGCGTAACTGATTGCATTTTTCAAAACACTTTCAGTCCAGTAGGCATAACCGCCCCAGCTCATATTAATAACAGAAGCACCCTCGTCAACGCAATAGCGAATAGCATTGGCAAGTTCGTAATCGTCTCCGTAGCCGTCCTTATCCAAGCCCTTCGCTGCAAGGAGTTTTACATTATCGGGCGTATTGTCTTTTATAATTCCTGCAACATGGGAGCCGTGTCCTTCCAAATCGTCTGCAGTTTCTTCACTTTTTACAAAGGATTTGCTTTTATCAGATATTCTGTCCTTTAAAAAGCTGTGGTTAAGCGAAATACCCGTGTCAACAATACCGACAATCACTTCTTTTGTAATGCTTTTTGAAGTGATATATTCACTGCTGATATATGAATTAACATAGGAGGCACCCCAGGATTTCTGTTCATTTGAGCGGAAATCATCTGCCGTAAGCTCACTTGACTGATAAACATTGTCGCCAAATACTTTTTTAACTCTTTTATCAGATTTCAGCAAAGCATAGGCTTTTTCTGTTGTTTCTTCCGAATCGTAAAACAAAACGACCGCTCCGTCAGGAGAAGTAATTCTTTCAGTTTCCCCTGTTTTGGGAACATTTGAGGAATAAACGGTGAGGCGTTTCGTCTGAAACGGTTTAACCAGTGCCGTTATATCGCCATTGTTATCGACCTGAGCATTTATTGCATCTGCAATATCTTCCAAAGCAGCAAAATCCTCTTCGTTTTTGCTTTTTGTATCAATGTCTTTTTTTGCTTTCTTTGAAAGCTTCATATCGTCAACGCTGACAAGAGTTTCATCATTTAGAGTTAATGTGTCAATTTTAGTATTGCCCTGTGATGCAGTATCGCCGTCAACAATTACAGGCAAAAAATAATCTTCTTTTTCATCAGTTGAGCTATTAAGCTTCTCGGCAAACTCAAGCCAGTCCTCCGTGGCCTTCTGCTTTGCATACGATGCAAAAGACCCCACAGGCATAACGCCGACTGAAGCTAATATTACTGTTATTGAAAGTAAAAAAGATAATGCTTTTTTCATTTATATTCTCCTAACTGTAAAGGCGGATATACGCCCCCATACTTTATATTCTGATAATAAGACGATTGAAACGCCTTTTTGGTTCATTTTTTGCGATTTTCGTCCATTTAATTATATTGCAAAGCAATATGTATATCAATACAAAATGCAAAACTATGCTATCAAAACGACAAAAAAAGCGTCTAAATGCAAAAAAGTGCGCAGCAAAAGCCACGCACAAAAAACGCATAGCTCAACTGTCGCCAAACAAACTAACAAATCGCCATTACAACGGTATGCTAATAAAGAGTATGCATTTTTATCAAAACAGATAAAAATAACATACCGCACAAAATGGCATAATATTCACTTGTTAGTTTATTTGGCAATTTCATTTTACCATTTATCATAATACAAGTCAACAAAAAAGACCATACAGGAGCAACTAACTCTTGTATGGTCTTATATTATTAGTTGATTGAGCGAAGCGAGAAACTACAATTCCTCATTCCTCATTCCTAATTAAATTGAAACCTCGTGTGAAATTCTGTAAAGTTCCATATCAATGGTTTTTTCCATCTTAAGAGCTTCAAAGATATCGTAGTCAACAATCTGCTCTTTCTGGCATGCAACAACACGGTTTCCGATACCTTCCATAAGGAGCTTCTTAACAGCATAGTTACCCATCTGGGTTGCCTTGATTCTGTCCTTTGCAGTCGGGCTGCCGCCGCGCTGAATATGACCGAGAATTGTTGCTCTTGATTCAACGCCTGTTTTTGCTTCAATCTCGCGTGCAAGCTGCATAACATCAACGCATGCACCCTCTGCAGCAATAATGATGAAGTGCTTTTTCTCTGCCTGCATTGTTCTTTGCATTCTTGCGATAACATGCTGATTGATATCAACAGTAACCTCGGGAATAAGAGTTGCAGTTGCACCGCATGCAATACCTGCATTAAGCGCAAGATAACCGGCATGACGTCCCATTACTTCGATAACAGAACATCTGTCGTGGGATTCAGCAGTATCTCTTACCTTATCAACAGCATCCATAATTGTGTTGAGTGCTGTGTCGTATCCGATTGTATAATCGCAGCAAGCGATATCATTATCAATTGTTCCGGGGATACCAACGCAGGGAATTCCTCTTTCGCTGAGGTCCTTTGCACCTCTGAAAGAGCCGTCACCGCCGATGACAACAACGCCTTCGATTCCGTTTTCCTTACAGGTCTGAATTGCCTTCTGCATTCCCTCTTCGGTTCTGAATTCGGGGCAGCGTGCTGTGTAAAGGATTGTTCCGCCACGGTTAATGATATCCGAAACAGACCTTAAATCCATAGGTCTGAAATAGCCTTTGATAAGACCCTCGTATCCTCTTTCAACTCCGTAAACTTCAAGACCGTTTTCACAGCCTGTTCTTACAACCGCACGAATTACGGCATTCATACCGGGAGCGTCGCCGCCGCTTGTTAATACTGCTATTTTCTTCATATTTTCCCCTCCAAAAAAGAGTTATAGATTATTATTAATAAAACTTTGAACAATATAATAATAGATTTCGCACAAAAAGTCAAGATTTGACATTATTATCATTCGATAAAAGCAACATTACTGTCTCCGAGAATCCTTCTGAGCTCACCGAGCATTGTTTCGTTGACATCAACAAAATCATTTCTGCTTTGAAGATGATACTTTTTTTCATCCTCGAAATAGTAATAAAGAGGCAAATCGCCTTCAAATATTGAAGTGATAACTATTGTTTTCTTTATTCTTTCATCAGCCTTTGAAGAGAATTTCAAAAACAGTCCCCTTCTCTTTGATTTCTGAGTTTGCTGTTTTGCTGGCTGATTTGCATTCTGAGGAATTGAATTTGGCTTATACACCGCGTTCACAAGGATTTTTGCATCCTTCTCCTCCTCAAGCGAAAGTGTTCCCGAAACGGCAATAACATTTCCGTCGGCAATCATTGAAGCGTACTGCAAAAACACCTTCGGAAATAGTATAACCTCGATTGTTCCGTATAAATCCTCCAGAGTTACGAACGCCATATTCGCTTTGTTCGCCCTCGTCTGCTTAACGGTTATATGGCTGATTATTCCGCAGAGAGTTACATTGCTTCCGTCCCTATACTGCGAAGCTGATTTACCCGCTTCAATAAGCTCAAAGGTCTTTGAACAACGGGCTTTTTCAATATACTCCTCATATTTATCCATCGGGTGTCCCGAAAGGAAGAGCCCTGTCATATCCTTTTCCATCTGAAGAAGTTCGGCTTTTGAAAATTCCTTAACATCGGGGAGCTCAAACTCCATTCCGAAATCTTCACTTATATCAAAGAAGCCGACCTGACCGTACATTGTCTTTCTATGCTGTTCTTCAAGATTTGTTACAAGCACAGGCAAGCCCTGGAGCATCTGGCGGCGGTTTGCGTTGAAGCAATCCATTGCACCGCAGCGAATAAGCGATTCAACAGCTCTTCGGTTAAAATGGTTGCCCTGCATCCTTGAGCAGAAATCAAACAGGTCTTTGAATTCGCCGTTTTCACGCTCTTTGATTATTTCTTCAATGAAATCATTTCCGAGATTCTTTATGCCCAGAAGCCCGTAGTTAATAACATTTCCGTTTGCCGTAAAGCCCTTCATTGAATTGTTTATATTCGGCGGAGCAAGGCGCAGACCGATTCTTTTGCACTCGGCAATATACCTTGCAACCTTGTTTGCTGAATCAAGCACCGAGGTCAGAAGTGCCGCCATAAAATCGGCGGGATAATAGCACTTGAGATACGCGCACTGATATGCAACAAGCGCATAACACGCGGCGTGGGACTTGTTAAACGCATACGAGGCAAAATCTGTCATTTTGTCAAAAATCGAATTTGCAACGGACTGCGAAATATTATTTTCAGCACAGCCTTTTATAAAGGTTTCCCTCTCCTGCTCCATAACATCGTGCTTTTTCTTGCTCATAGCACGGCGCACAACATCAGCTCGTCCGTAGGAATAGCCTGCAAGAGAACGGAAAATCTGCATTACCTGCTCCTGATACACCATACAGCCGTAGGTATTCTTAAGTATGGGCTCAAGAAGCGGAGTTTCATATCTGATTTTATCTTTGTTTTTAGAATTCTCAATGAACGTATCTATCTGACTTGCGGGACCCGGGCGGTAAAGCGAGGTTGCAGCAATCAAATCTTCAAGCGCAGTCGGTTTGAGATTCATAAGCATTTGCTTCATTCCGCTTGATTCAAACTGGAATATACCCTCGGTCTGACCTCTTGAAAAGATTTTGTATACCTTCCGGTCGTTTATATCAATATTCTTTATATTTATTCCCGCAGCCTTTGCAGCATAGTCAATAACCGTCAGCGTTCTGAGTCCGAGGAAGTCCATTTTAAGAAGTCCGAGCTCCTCGAGCGTTGTCATTATATACTGGGTTACGGGAACGCCGTCGTTGGTTGCAAGAGGAACATAGCTTGCAACGGGGTCGTGGGTTATAACAACACCTGCTGCATGGGTTGAAGTATTTCTCGGCATACCTTCAACCTGCCTTGCGGTTTCAATAAGGCGGTTGACCTCGTCGTTTTCTTCCATTGCTCTTCGAAGCTCTTTGCTTTGATTGACCGCCTGGTCAATGGTTATGTGAAAGCTGTTGGGAACAAGCTTTGCAACGGCATCCACCGAAGCATAGGGCATACCCATAGCGCGTCCGACATCGCGGATTGCCGCCCTTGTCTGAAGCGTTCCGAAGGTTACAATCTGAGCAACATGGTCTGCGCCGTATTTCCTCGTTACATAGTCAATAACCTCCTGCCTTCTCTCATAGCAGAAGTCAATATCAAAGTCTGGCATTGAAACGCGCTCGGGATTGAGAAATCTTTCAAAAATCAAGTCATATTTCATCGGGTCGATATCAGTTATGCCAATGCAGTAAGCGGCAATTGAGCCCGCTCCCGAACCTCTTCCGGGACCTACGGGAATGCCGTTTTCTCTTGCAAAGGCAACAAAATCCTGAACTATCAGATAATAGTCCGTATAACCCATTTTGTTGACGGTTTCAAGCTCGTATTCAAGTCTGTTTACATATTCCTGAGGCGGATTTTCGCCGTATCTTTCCCTCATTCCCTCATAGCATTTCATTTTGAAATAATCAAAATGATTCATATTGTCGGGAGTTTCAAAATACGGAAGCTTTGTGTTGCCGAATTCAAAATCGAAATTGCATATTTCGGCTATTTTTGCCGTATTGTCAATCGCTTCGGGAACGTCCGAAAACAGCGTTCTCATTTCCTCTTCACTTTTGAGATAGAAATTGTCGCTGTGGAATTCAAGTCCGGTATCCTCGCCTAAAACATGGTTTGTTGCAATGCAGATTAAAACCTGCTGCACAGGCGCATCCTTTTGCTCGATATAATGAACATCGTTTGTTGCAACAAGCGGAATTTTTGTTTCGTCATTTATTCTCTTTATTCCGTCGAGAACAATTTTCTGCTCGGGGATTCCGTGGTCCTGGATTTCGAGATAATAGTTACCGTCTCCGAAAACATCGTTATACCAGAGTGCTTCCCTTTTTGCACTTTCATAATCCTTTTTCAGCAGAAGCTGGGGTATTTCGCCCTTTAAGCAGGCAGAAAGGCACACAAGTCCCTCATGGTATTTTTCAAGCAAATCACGGTCTATTCTCGGCTTAAAATAAAAGCCCTCGGTATATGCCAAGGAGACCATTTTTATAAGGTTTTTATATCCCGTTTCATTCTTTGCAAGCAAAACAAGATGGTTATATTCCTTATCAAGCGCCTTATCCTTATCAAATCTTGTTCTCGGTGCAACATAAACCTCGCAGCCGATTATCGGCTTTATTCCCTGCTTTTTGCATTCCTTATAAAAGTCTACGGCGCCGTACATATTGCCGTGGTCGGTTATTGCAAGCGATGTCATTCCCAGCTCTTTCGCACGGCAAACAAGCCTGTCGGGTCGGCAAACGCCGTCGAGCAGGCTGAACTGCGTATGAAGATGGAGATGAGTGAACATAGTTTTACCTTTATTTTATAATTCTTTTGCTATCTGTTCTATTCTTTTAAGTCTGTGGTTTGCGCCGCTTTTTGAAAGGGGAGGGTCAAATGATGCGGCAAGCTCCGCAAGTGATAATTCGGGATTGTCGAGCCTTGCCTGTGCCATTTCACGAAGGGGCTCAGAGAGAAAATCAAGTCCCTTTTTCTTCTTTATTTTTAAAATTGCTTCAATCTGGGGCATTGATGCCTGAATTGTTTTTTCAATATTCGCCGTTTCGCAGTTTGCTTTTCTGTTTGCGGAATTTCTAATTTCCTTTACTATTTTAACATTCATCATTTCAAACATTGAAGCCGAGGCGCCCATAATATACAAAAAGTCCTCTATTGCTTCACTGTCTTTGAAATAAACAACATTATAACCCTTGCGCTTAACAAGCTTCGGGCTGAGTTCCATTTCCTCCAGAAGTGTTATGAAGCTCTTTGCGAGGTTGAGATACGCAACGGTGAACTCAAGATGATAGTCCTTTTGTGGAGAAGAAACAGTTCCGCAGGATAAAAACGCACCTGATATAAAAGCGTTTCTGCAGGAATCGCAGTGGAAATTAGAATGATTGATTACAAGGTTCTTTTCACTGATATTATGCTCAAAAAATGTCATAAGCTTCGTGGCATTTTTCTTTGTGTTAATATCAATTGTAAAGCTTTTTCCCGACGGAGAAACATCAATTTTGCCGTCAATATTACAAAACTCTTTAAGCAAACGCTTAAAAAGCTCTGTCGTACCTTCGTTTTCACTTTGAAATGTTACTCTTTTAAATGTGAAGTTTTTTGAGAACAGCGCCATTCCGTAAAGCAGACTTTTCAGACAGCATCTGTTTTCATATTCATTTTTCAAGAGCTCGTTTTTTACCTGTGATGAAAAAGATGTCTTCATTATCTCCTGATGGTTTGCGTTATTGTTTCATTTATAGATTTCAAAACAGCAGGGTTTTTATGCGGTGCGTCGAGGGCGCCGCACCCTACAATCTCGATTATTCTTTGTTACCTTCTGTCTATATCCCTGTGGTTAAGCGTAACATTTTCCCAGGTTTCTTTGAAATGGTCTGCAAGCGCCTGAGTTATGGCAACACTTCTGTGGTTTCCGCCCGTACAGCCTATTGCAATAACGAGCTGGCTTTTGCCCTCTTTGATATAAAGAGGACACAAAAAATCGAGCATATCAATCAGCTTACCAAGAAGCTTGTTTGCATCTTCAAAACTGAAAACATATTCATAAACTTCTTTATCAAGTCCTGTTTTTGAACGGAGCTCCTCAACCCAGTACGGATTGGGAAGACAGCGCACATCAAGAACGAAATCGGCATCGGTTGGAATTCCGTGTTTGAATCCGAAGGACATAACGTGGATATTCATAACCTTTTTATCGTCGCCGATAAGAATCTGGGTAAGTCGGCTTCTGAGCTGCTGAGCTGTTAAATCAGAGGTATCGATAACATAGTCCGCACTCTGACGAATCGGAGTCAAAACCTCTTTTTCATAATTCAGCGCATCTTCTATTCTTCCCGAAAACTTATCGGAAAACGGATGTTTGCGCCTTGTCAGCTTATATCTCTGAAGAGCAACGTGGTTTTTTATATCAAGATAAATAACTCTTACCTTGTATTCCTCGCTCTTCAGGTTTTCAACTGCTTCGGTAAACGCCTGAAAAACGCCGTTTGAACGAACGTCGGCAACAATTGCAATTTTATTGTACGCGTCCGATTTTTCCATCAGCTCAATGAAAGTCTGAATAAGCTCGGTCGGCATATTATCAATACAGTAATAGCCGTTATCCTCCATAAAGCTCATCGCAGTTGACTTTCCTGCGCCCGAAACACCTGTTAACAGAATTATTTCTTTCATTTTTTTAATCCTTTTAAATTGAAAATTGAAATTTGAGAATTGAGAATTGCAGCAGTACACCCGCACCCGATTGGAATCAGTTGTGCTAAGCACCCGAAATTCTCCGTTTTCCATTCAAAATTATTCAGTTACTCTTATTTCCATTTCAAGCTTAACGCCTTTTTCCTTCTGAATGGTCTGCTCAACCATTTTGCAAAGGTCAAGAACATCCTTGCAGGTTGCACCGCCTTTGTTGATAACAAAGCCCGCATGCTTTTCGCTTACCTGAGCACCGCCAACGCTTGCGCCTTTAAGATTGCACTCTTCAATAAGCGCGCCTGCAAAATATCCTTCGGGTCTTTTAAAGGTTGAGCCCGCCGACGGATATTCAAGAGGCTGTTTATCCTTTCTTCTCTGAAGAAGGTCGTCCATCTTTTCTTTTATCTGAGCTTTATCGCCCTTTTCAAGTTTCATAAACAGTCCTGTTATTATGCATTCATTGTCATAATACGCCGAATGGCGATATGATAAATTCAGCTCGTTGCCTTCAAGAAAACCCTTGTTTCCAAATTTATCAATATGGGAGCATTTATAAAGCACATCCTTCATCTCTCCGCCGTATGCGCCTGCATTCATAAATGCCGCACCGCCGCAGGAGCCGGGGATTCCGTATGCAAACTCAAGCCCCGTTAAGCCGTTTTCAAGCGCAAGAGCTTTAATTTCGTCGAGGTCGCGGCTGTTCAAAATCAACGAGCAAAATAACACAGGCATCGATTCCGTTATCGGAAACAAGCATATTTGAGCCATTGCCGACAACAAGATACCTTACCGAACAATCGTTGCACTTTTTAACCAATGCACAAATATCATCCTCGCTCTTAGGAAAGACAATA
Organism: uncultured Eubacterium sp.; assembly: GCA_905233545.1. GTDB lineage: Bacteria > Bacillota > Clostridia > Oscillospirales > Acutalibacteraceae > Eubacterium_R. The sequence goes on from CAJOEV010000022.1 coordinate 58,818, forward strand.
AGTCTTGCATTTCCGCCGATTTTGAAAGTTGTGTGGTTGCTCATCGGCTCATTTTCGAGATATTCAATTTTAAGTTCTTTTGCAAGTTCAATAATATTATTCAATGTATCACCAATTTAAAGTTTCGCGCTGCGAGTTTTGAGTTTTAGTCCGCTCGCTGCGCTCAAACAATTAATCTTAATCAAAGCGAATTTATTTTGCTAATCCTAAAAGTGCAGCGCCGATAATTCCTGCGTCATTTCCAAGAGTTGCCTTAACAACAAGGGTCTGAACCTTTGAATAAACACTGTAGCGCTCTGCTTCAACATATCTTCTGATAGGTCTGAGAAGGGTTTCGCCCTCGTTGCAGATTCCTCCGCCGATACAGATAATCTCGGGCTGAAGTGCGTTGACAAGATTTGTTATTCCGCATGCAACATATTTTATGTACTGGTCAACAACCTTAATTCCTGCGCTGTCATTTCTTCTCATAGCGTCAAATGCAGTTCTGCCTGAAACCTTGCCTTCTGCTTTAGCAAGTTCATGCATAATTGATTCGGGGTTTTCTTCCATTGCAGCCTTTGTCTGATTGATAAGAGCAGTTGCAGAAGCATATGCCTCCCAGCATCCCTTACGTCCGCAGGTGCAGGGCTCGCCGTCAACAACGATAACCATATGACCGCATTCACCGCCTGCATTGTTAACGCCTGCAACAATTTTACCGCCCTGAATAATTCCTGTTCCGACACCTGTTCCGAGTGTTACGGCAACAAAATCCTTTGAGCCGTGTCCGCTTCCGGCATAAGCCTCGCCGAGAGCCGCGCAGTTTGCATCGTTTTCAATATATACTCTGTCGATTCCGAGTCTTTCTGAAAGCATTGTTTTTGCATAGATATGGTCAAAACCTAAGTTGTTTGCATATTCAATAACACCCTCTGTGTTAACAGTTCCGGGAGTGCCGAGTCCAATCCACTCAACATCCTCAATGCTGATTCCTGCAGAGCCCATTGCCTCTTTGCAAACCTGAGCGATATCGTCAAAAATTTCATCTGCAGAACGCGGAAGCGCAGTAGGTCTTTTTGCCTTTGCAACGATTCTGTATTTTCCGTCAACAACTGCTGCAACGATATTTGTTCCGCCTAAATCAATTCCTATTGTAAACATAAGTTTTACTCCTTTGCTTTTTGCTTTATGATTATTTATGAATTTTTCCAGATTTCAAGCTCTTTTTCGCTTGGTTCCATATCCTCAATTCCAAGAGAATGCATAAGCTCTTTTGCACCGTTATAACCCATCTTTTTCTGACGGTTATTCATAGCGGCAGTTTCAACAATAACCGCAAGATTTCGTCCGGGCGTTATCGGAACGGTAATAACAGGAACCTTAACATCAAGTATTCTTGTGTATTCGTTATCAAGCCCGAGTCGGTCATACGCTTTAGTGCTGTCCCACTCTTCAAGCTGAATTACCATATCAATTTTTTCCTGGGGTTTAACAGCACCCATACCGAAAATACGCCTTGCGTTGATTATTCCTATTCCCCTCAGTTCAACAAAATGCCTTATGTTGCTCGGAGAATATCCCTCAAGCGTTTTATCGGAAACCTTTCGGATTTCAACTGCGTCGTCGGCAATAAGTCTGTGACCGCGCTTAATAAGCTCTATTGCCGTTTCGCTCTTACCTGCTCCGCTTTCACCGACTATCAGTATACCTTCACCGTAGACCTCAACAAGAACACCGTGGCGGGTAATTCTCGGAGCAAGCTGACGGTTGAGAAAGCCGATAAGCGCTGCATTAAACGGTGATGTTTCCTCGTTTGTTGAAAGAAGGGGCACCTCATACTTTTCACAGGCGCTTACAAGATAATCGGGAATCTCGAGTCCCCTTGTAATAACCGCTGCCGCAGGATGAAGCCCAAGCCAATAGCCCAAAGCCTTCTCTCTTTCCTCGCTGAGCATATTCCTTAAAAATCCAAGCTCCGTCCAACCCAGTATCTGAATTCTCAGCGGGTCGAAGAAATCAACGTATCCCGTTAAAACAATACCAGGTCGGTTAATCTCGTTGGTTTGGATTTTTATTTCATCTGCTGCTTTCGGAATATAGACAACATCAAGCGAATGGTTATCTATGATTTTATCAAGCGTTACGAAATATTTTTCCGACATAAAAATCTCCTTGTTCTGAGAGAATATACTTTCAGTATTTCAGTATAATTCATTGTTCATTATATAATATTATTTATACAATATCAAGAATAAATAAATTAAGAAAATTTTAATTTTACTTTTTGTTATATATATGTTATAATTATGCTCAAATTTGCGAGGTGATTTGAGTGGAAAAATTGCTTAAAGTCGGAATAGGCAGCGACGCTTATTATCCGACTATCGACGGAGGCTGTACGGTTGCAAAATGCTACGCCGATATAATCAACGAAAAATTAGGTGAAGCCGTTGTTATAACTCCGAAAAACCCGAATGCGGAGGATTATCGCTTTCCCTATCAGATATACAGATATAAAAGCTTGTTTACCTTTGGCGAGGGCTATCCCGTCGGCTGGCCTTTTAAAGAGGTTTTTGCAAACGACGTTATTGATATGAATCTCGACATTCTTCATTCTCACTGCCCTATTGCAACAAGCTACTTTTTCAGAAGAATAAACAGAAAAAAGCGCATCCCGACCGTTTTGACGTATCACACGAAATATGAATACGATTACGATAGTCCTCGAGTCAATCCCAAATTCTGTGTAAACGCAAA
>CAJOEV010000023.1 GCA_905233545.1 uncultured Eubacterium sp.
CAACATTATTTAATTTTCTGTTGTATATTATCGTAATTAATGCTATAATAAGTATGTGTTTATATACTTGTTTAAAATGAAAGGAGAGTATTTATGGCAGACAGATTTAACAACGGTTTTTCTGACGATGAACTTATGGTCTGCAAATACTGCGGAAACTGTGTTTCTGTCAGGTCGAAATTCTGCACTTCGTGCGGAAAAGCATTGAATCAGGATTATTTATTTAATAATCAGCGCCAGAGCGCACCGCAGAGGCAACAAAGCACACCTCAAAGACAGCAGAGCACACCTCAAAGGCAACAAAACATACCGCAAAGGCAGCAAAGCAATTCGCAGTGGAACAATAAGGTCAATCAGGCACAGGTGAATTCTCAGCAGCGCTCAGGTTCACAAAGACCTCACAATGTTGGCTTTACTCAGATGAACAACGCATCAAATCCGAATAATCAAAGTTATCTGAGTAATCAAGGCAATCAACACAATCAGGGCAGTTCAGGCTCAACAACCTGCCCCGTTTGCCACAGCAGAATTAATCAGAACAGTAATTTCTGCTCCTATTGCGGATATGTTATTAACAATCCGACAAGACACAATCAGGTTCCGCCGAGCGGAGTTCCTTCAAATGCAATGCAGTCGTTGATAAAAAAATTCGGCGGCGGTGATGTTCAGCTAAGTCTGAAAGACCTTTTCAGCGAAGTTTTCTGCAAACACGAAAAGGTTGAGATGGACGAACTGTTCATTTACGGAACAGAACACACAACTCCACTTGAAAGCCAGATGTCGTCTACCTGGCCAAAACCCTGGCTCTATTCAAGAGTATTTGCGCTTTTTGCAATAGTTTTTATTGCTCTTTACATACTGGCTTGGGTATTCGAAAACCAGATTGCATTTCCCGGACTTATGTTTATAGGTGCTCTTGCCGTTCCGTTTTCAACCGTAATATTCTTCTTCGAAGTTAACGCACCGAGAAATATCAGTATTTTTGACACGATAAGAATTTTCTTTATAGGCGGTATGATATCGCTGATTGCAACAATGATTATTGCAACTGTTTTCCCATCGGGTGACTTGGATTATACCGGCGCAACAATCGTAGGTATAACGGAAGAAATTGCAAAACTGGTTCCTGTTGCAATATATATTAAGAAAAGAGATTCAAAGTATATATTAAACGGATTGCTGATTGGCTCGGCAGTCGGCGGCGGATTTGCTGTTTTTGAAACCGCAGGCTACGCATTCAATACTCTTACGGAATACAGCAGTTTTCAAAGTATGATGGTAACAATACTTCTCCGTGCATATCTGGCTATAGGCGGTCATGTTATCTGGGCAGCCATTGCAGGTGCAGCGCTTTGTGCCGTTAAGCAGTCAAACCCGTTTGAATTCAAAATGCTGTTTAATATCAATTTCCTTAAATACTTTATCATTCCCGTTATTCTTCATTCGTTATGGGATTGTCCGTTAGGAAACAACATGATTATTTTTGGTTATGTTATGCTGTTCCCGATCGGACTCACTATAATAGCATGGATTGTTGCTTTTATACTGATAAGCAAAGGATTGAATCAGATTTCGGAAATATCGAAAAGCAGTAAAAGACAATAGTATCAGGGTGAACTACTCAGAGATTTATACCGGACAGGTTCTTATACCTGTTCGGTATTTTTTACTTTTCTTGACATATCCCGACAAGATGATATAATACCTTTTTGATATTTTATGTATTAGAGGTAATTATTAATGAAGAAGGTTTTGAGTCTTTTTCTTTCGGTAATAATGGCGTTTTCAACGGTTTTTGTATGTGTTCCCGCATATGCTGACAGCACGCCTTTTATGCTCAAGGAAGTTCAGCAGGGATTTGCTCTTTGTCCAACTGAAACCTATTTCACAAATACGAAGGACTTATCGAGAGCAGCCACAAAGAAAAACGGCAGTTTAATGATGGTCGGCAGGAACAGACGATTCAAGGTTCTCGGAAAAGAAAAGAAGGGCGGCTCATTGGCATACATCCGTCTTTATGCAAAGGGTAAATACTATTACGGATATATTCCAAAAGAAAATGTCTGCATAGATAATTCACAAAACTATGTTTCTCATACAGCAGTAAAATACAATCCTTATTATAAAAAGGATATGAGCTATAAGTATTATATACATAATAATATGCCCTATTTTCAGTTTGACCAGACCGGACAGAAGGACACAATTAACGGGCTGAAAATTGCTTATTCCTGCGGTCCGCAGTCACTTGCGGGTGCGCTTTCTGCTCTTAACGGCGACATCGTCTTCCCCGAAATGCTGATGAAAAAGATGTCGAAGGATGCACCAAACAAAAGGGGCACAGGCTCATCGGTTGCAAAGATTGCAAGCAGCACAAAGAAATATGTGCGCGACAGATATCACCTTAATTATGAATACAAGGTTATCAGCCCTTACGATACATATAAATACATCCAAAAAGGATATATGGTTATTCTCGGCGTTGAAAACCGCGATTCTCTTGCATTATTCACCAAATGGTCGCACTATATTCTTCTTGTTGACTATGACGAATTCGGAAACATTATGGTTTCGAATTCAAATCTGCAAACCCATTTGCTGAACTCTTTTTCCTATGCAAGAATCAGAAAGAACATAAGAAATCAGCAATTCTATTATGACAACACTCTTGCAATAAAATATGATTACGACGATTCATACACTGCCTTTGATGAGGAAATTCCCTCCGAAGTGCTTAAGGATACATATATTTATCAGCACTATGGCAAAATGGGAAAATTCCGAACAGCAAACAAGGGAAAGAAGATAAAAATTTTAGGCAAACGCTCATCACAGTATTATGTTTCTTATACATACAGCGGTGAAACTGCTTACGGCTTTATTGATTCAAAATGCACTAATAACACTGTTCTTATTAATTGCAGTAATTCCGATTTAATTTACAGCGGAAAAGAACAGATTCCCGAAATCAAACTTACCAATGTTTTAAACGAAGAAATTCCTGAAGAGGATTACGAAATCACCTACCCCGAAAGCCCTGTTGAAGTCGGAACATACAAGATTAAGATTAAATACACCGATTCACTCATAGGCAAAAAGAGCTTCGAATTCAGAATTCTTCCGAAACAGCCGATAGTTTATAAAATAAACCCGAAAAAAACAATTATTTCGGTTAAATGGAAAAATCCGAAAGACAGTGAAAACAATAAATGCCGTCTTGAAATATCCGAATCAAGGAATTTCAAAAAGATTCTGAAATCACATACTGCAAGCTCTGATGAGGGAACGGTTACTTTCAGAAAGCTGAAAAAAGGAAAATCTTATTATATAAGAGCCGCAGCAGTTACAAAAAATGACGGTGAAAAATACTATTCACCGTACACAAGAGTTTATTGCTCAAAAACAAAGAAATAACCGCTTCTTGTTAATTGACATAAATCTTTCGTATTGATATAATTATTTTGACAGAATAAGACGAATCCACAGGAGAATATTATGAAAAAGGTTTTATCGTTATTTTTAGCAATTATTATTTCGGTTTCAGCCCTCGGAAGCGTTGTCAGTGCAAGCGCTCAGAGCGGAAATACAGTTTCGGTTAACGAGCTCTTTATGGCAAGCAGCAAAAAGAAAGTGACCTCCAAACAGAGAAAAGCGTTCTTCAAGCAGTCCGCTTTTGTCGGAAGCTCAATCGGCGTCGGACAAAAGATGTATTTCGACAACGAAGGATATAAAACCGTCGGCAAGCCGACAATGCTTGTTCGCGGATGTTATTCATTTTATAACGATAAACACAACCGCAGCAAATGGATTGTTACATACAAGGGAACCCCGATGCAGGAATGGGGACCAATGATTTCCACGGAAATGCAAATGTTGTTTACAAGGATTATGTTGAATACATTGAGGGCATAAGAAAAGCCAATCCGAAGGTTGTTATATTCATTGAAAGCACAACAAGTGTTACTTCAAACCATCAGGGCAAATATCTTAATTCAAAGAATATTAAAAAGCTCAATGATAAAATGAAGACATACTGTTCAAAACACAAGGATATGTATTTTGTCAATGTTTCATCTAAGCTCAACGACAAAAAAGGACATCTTCTTAAAAAGTACGCAAGCGATAATTACTGCCACCTTACAATGGCAGCATACAGAATCTGGACTAATCAGCTTGTTAAGTTCACCGACAAATTGATGCTCAAAGAAGCCGAAGCAAAAGCGGCTGTTGCAGCGGCACAAAAAAGCAAAACCGAAAAGAAGGTTAAGGAGGCAAAAAAGCTTGTTAACAAGCTTGAAAAAAGCACAGTTAAATCAAGCCTTTTAAAGAAGCTCAAGAAGATTAATGTTAAAAAGCCATCCGCACCGTCGGCAATAACATCACTGACAGCTTCCGACATAACAACATCTTCACTTAAGCTTACATGGAAGAGCGTTAAGTGTGCCGGCTATCAGATATCAATGAGCAGTGACGAAAGCACATGGAAAAGCCTTGAAACTTCATATACCAAAGGAAACACATATACCGTAAACAAACTTAATTCCAATACTGAATATGCTTTTCGTGTTCGCGCATATAACAAAAACAGCGCAGGAAAAACATATACAAAATGGAAAACCGTCAAAGCAAAAACAGATGAAAAACCAAGAGCTATAAAAATCACTGTGCTGCTTCCTATTGATGAAGGTAAATCTGACACATTAAATATAACGGTTAACAACGAGCTTGTTGATACGGCAGAAGTTACCCTTTCAGGCGGAAGCTATGAATTCACAACAAATGAAGAATACATCGGTGAGATTAAAATAACAGCTTCACTGAGTGAACACGGCTCGGCAACTGTTACTACTGAAAGCAGTGAATGCACACTTGAAGTTCCGCTTAACGGAATTCCGACATTGATTGATGACAATGATTAAAAGATAGTATAAGTATTAAAAGAGCAGGAAAACCTGCTCTTTTTTGTTATTACAAAAAGGTTACAATTTTTACAAAAAAGTTTACAAAAACTATTGACAAATGAGTAATTCGTGGTATAATGAACACAGATGGGACGCATTGTCCCACATAATAAGGAAGTGTTTAAAATGGGCATAAATACTGAACTTTTGGCAGAAATCAAAGAATACGCCGAAAGATATTATCTTGAAAACGGAATATCTCCCTCGGTACGAGAAATTGCAGGTGAACTCGGCGTCGGTAAGAGCACTGTTCAGCGATATCTTGAAAGACTTCGTGAGAGCGGTGAAATTGAATACAGCGGTGAGAGAAGCATAAGAACCGATGTAACGGAAAAGTTCAATCAGCAAACTGTTTCAGTCGGTCTGGTCGGTTCAATCTCGTGCGGAGCACTCAACTTTGCCGAGCAGAACATAACAGATTATTTCTCCCTCCCCTCCTCTCTTCTCGGCAGCGGCGAATTCTTTATGCTCAGGGCTTCGGGAGATTCAATGATTAACGCAGGAATTGACGACGGCGATTTGGTTGTTATAAGACGCCAGCAAACTGCAAACGAAGGCGATATTGTTGTTGCCCTCTACGGTGACGATGCAACGCTCAAAAGATTCTATACAGACAGAGTTAACAGAAGATTCATTCTTCACCCCGAAAACGAAAGACTCAGCGATATTATTATTGAAGGCGATTTGATTATTCAGGGTGTTGCAGTAAAGGTTATAAAAGATTTATAATTTAAAATTTCTGGCGGAGCATCCGCAATGATTAAACAGGAGGTAATTGATATGTCAACATTAATTGAAAACGGATATACGGTAACACAGCATAAGGATTATATTGTAAGCGTAAGCAAGAACGGAAAAGACATTGTTCGTTTTGCATTCAACAGAGAGCTCAGCGGAAATGAGCTCGGCGAACTTGCCTTCTGGGTAAGATGCAGATAGTGTTTAGGTGTTAGGTGTTAGGTGTTAGGGATAAGTAAAAGCGACGGGGTTTCCGTCGCTTTGTTTTTTATAAATCAGGTGAGAAGTCGAGGAAATCGGTTGAAAACTCGCCGTATTCTCTCTTGCCCTTAATTAATCTGTAAGGTCTTATAGTAACCTGACCTACCTCTTTAAACCATCCTGTGTAGTAGTTTTTCTTTTCAACATAAACTCTTGAGGTACTATAGTAATTGTGAACATTGCGGTAAACAATCTGATATCCGTCCGCACCCTTAACCTCTTTCCAGTTAAGTTTGAGTTTCAATGTATAGTCGTTGCTATCGTCATGAGCTAAAACCTTGCCCTTAAAGCCCGTCAGCTCGTTAATAACCTTAAAGTCGGCAAATTCCTGTTTGCTCCACTTTCCGTAAATCTTTTTGCCTTTTTTCGTTTTATAAGCGCGGACTTTTGCAACAGTATAGAAAGATTTATCATCTTTATAGTCGCAGTATACTTTCAGTATGTTTTTCTTTGCGCCCTTAACGGTTTTTGTTTTAACATATGAAACCTTTTTGCCTTCTTCAATACCGAGCTTAACCTGGTATCCTGAAATGCTTTTCTGAGTCTTCCATTTAACTGTTATATGACAGCTCTTTCTCAGCATATCATAATAAAAGTTTGCATATGAAATCTTTACAATGGCAGGTGCTTTGGTTTTAGTTTTCGCCTCGGCACTTGAAACAGCTGCAAATGAACAAATCAGCATAACAAATGCCAAAACAAGACTTAGTGTTCTTTTCACACTATCACTCCTTATAATTAAACGTCGACTATATTTATGTATAGTTTTATTATACCAAAAGTGAAAACAATGTCAAATAGAAAATTATAAAAAATGCCGCAGAGATTAGCTCTGCGGCAAATTCTTATTAATAAGTGAAGCTTTCGGACTTTTCATTGATGAAATTCGGGAATGCTTCTTTGAATGCTTTGTTCTGAGCATCGGCAGTTATGCGAAGAATCTGAGCATAATCCTTGGCATTGATAACTCCGTTTGCATCAAGGTCAAGAGCAACAATTCCCTCGTTGAGAACCAAGCCCTCCTCTGCGGTAAAGCTTACCTCTTTTTTAAATGTTCCGTTTGCAGAAACATATGCTTTATATTTTTCACCTTGAATAAGCGTCAGTGTTTTGCTGTTTACATTTTCGCTTACCTTTTCGCCGTCAATAACAATTGTTGCAGGAACGGGACAGTTCATATTTGTTTCTTCCTTGCTTTCAAGGAGGAAAGTATTGATTGTTACATTAACATTCTTCGGAAGTTCAATTCCGCTTATTTCAATGTTATTGATTCCCGTATTGCCCTTTGTTACATCCGCAAGCTCGGTTGCATCAACAGATTCACCGCCGTTGATGAAAATCTTAATATAAAGAACATCCTTGTCGGAGCATTCGTCGGGAAGTCTGAAATTATTATAAGTTTCAACGGTTGAATCAAATGCTTCGTTACTTACAGCACGAACATTGGAATTCGCAACGAACTTATAGTTCACTCCGCCGGTCGAATAAGCAATACTCCAGTCCCTCGGAGCCTTGTTTGAACAAAGCTGCTCGGCGTTCAGAGTTATATTCTGATAACCCTTTGTGCTTGTTTTAATAAGATAACAGCCGTTTCCGTTCGGATTGTCAAGATTCTTCGTTGCAACGTATGGATTATCTGCTGAATACGATGCTTTGATTCCGTATTTATCACCGTATGAAAGCTGAATCGGAGTTCCTCCGTTCGGTCTGAACGTCATTGACGAAGCAACACTTCCGCCCGATGAGAATACAGTTGTACTTGTGTTGTCCAGATAATCCTCAAGCAAAGTCTTTTTGCCGTCAAATGCAAACTCAGCGATACTGCTTCCCTTATAATAATATGTTCTTGTATTGGTTATGCTTAAATCATCGTTGTCCCCTGCTCTGATTCCGACTTTATAGCCTCCTGTCTGAAGCTTGCTGAAGGCTGAAGCAGAAGGAATTGATATTCCGTTTTCATTGTATCTTCCCGAAAGGATTGTTTTGCCCGACGGGTCGGTTACAGTATAGAACATCGGATAATTGTCAACAGTGTAATACTTGATTGTTCCCGAATCACCGAAGTAATCAGAAGTCTTATTTGTGTAGGGCATCTTGATTTGTCCGTTTTCATCACCGCTGATGAATATATCATTGATATATAGATTGCCCTTTGACTGATTGTTATAAAGCACTTCGTCGCCGAATGTAAGATTTTCAGCCGTTACAATTCTGACATAAACTTTGTTTTTATTATTGCATTCATCGGGAAGAAGAATCCGATCAAAGCTCTGATGAAGAGTTCCGTCAGCTCTTAAATCCTGGAACCACACAATTGTTTCCCAGTCGCTTCCGTTCAGGCTGTACTGAAGGTCAACGCTCTTCGGTCCCAGATTAGTTGTGAATGCCTTTGCGCTGAAGCAAATATTCTTATATCCTGAGGTCGAGAACTCAAAGGTGAATCCCGAATTTTCGCTCCATTTTGCGCCGTCGTCGGGAGCAATTGAATATGCTTTCTTCTCATCGTTCCAAAGCGGAACATAGAGATTTACGCCGTCGGCATAAGCGCTCATTTTTGCACTTCTTCCGAAAGAACCGCCGTTTGAGAATACCCTGCCCTCATAAACATTATCATAGTATTTATCAAACGAGAACTGATTGATATTGCTTCCGGCATATATAAATTCAACGCCGACTGTTTCGGACACGATTCCGTTAAAGCTTGAATATGCCTTAACCACTGTTTTATCATTTGCTTTAGAATTCTTGTCAAACGGGTTAAACTTGCCTTCATAGAGCTTGAAATCACCGTTTCCTATTGAATAATAGACATCGGCACCGCCATTTGTATCGCTGATGGAAACAGAATCCGTATCAAATAATACAGGCTTATTATCAAATTTTGTACTCGAATTAATTTCGGGAGGATCGAGCTTGGTTATAGCAGTAATCTTTTCGCCCGTTATTTTAACATTGTTGATTGCCGCATCGCCTGAAAGCTCGCCGACAATTGCATTAATACCGTTGATTGCAACATCCTCGGCAACAACAGCGCGGATATAAACGATGTTTCTGTCATCGCATTCAGCGGGGAGACGAATATTGTTAAACGCCTTTTGCATATCCTTATTAGCTGTTAGTGAATAACTTGAATTCGAAACATTCTTAAAGGTTTTTCCGTCTACAGAATACTGAAGTTTCCAATCGCGCGGTCCCTTCTTTGTTCCGCCGATATTAGCCGTGAAGCTGATATTCTCATACTGTTTTGTTGAAACAGTTGTTTCGAAATACGGATATTCACCCCAGGCAAGAGAATCGTTCTTGCTTGTTCCCATAATCGGAACCTGGGTTTTGCCTGAAACTGAGCCGTTTTTGTACTCCTCACCTATTCCGCTCCACTTGATTTTTGCAGGATCGGAAGCGTTGACAGAGCCCGTCAGCTTAGCCGTATCCGCTTTTGTTCCCGAGGTGGGATTATAGTAGTATGTTTCTCCGCTCTCATCGGCATTTACAAGCGCCGCTGAATCAACAATATAATCATAGTCCCATGAAGCGAGCGTTTCCGTATAGTTCTCAGGTTTTTCGCCCTCATAAACCGTGCAATCGTTTGAGGTTACTGTTAAGGCATCGAGATTAACGCCGTCACCCGTTACTTTCAGTGTAAGAGTTTTTCCTGCATCGCTTTCCTTAACAGTGTATTCCCTGCTTGTTGCGCCGCTAATTGCAGTGTTGTTTGCATACCACTGATAAGTTATGAAATCGTTTATTTCGGAATTGTCCTTGTCAACAATTCTCGGAGTAAGCACCTCATTCTTATATGCACCCTCTCTTATCGAAACGCTTGAGCCGACAAGAGAACCTGCATTAATTGTGAAATGCTCGGTTTTAGCACCACTATAATAGTTGATACCGTTTATCGTTACAGTTGCTGTACCGGCTGAAATATTGTTTGAATATGAAAGTGTGTAATCCTTGCCCTCTTTAAGAGCAACGCCGTTATAGCTTACATTAACTGCAGGTTTAATCTCCTTGCCCGTTACGGTCTGTTCGGGAATTTCTTCAACTGTGCAATTCGAGATTGATACAGTTCCAAACTGGTTATTAATCCAGTTTCTTCTGCCCGAAAGCCAGTTATTTATTCCGCTTGTTACATTTGAAATGCTATATTCACCGCTGCTGTTTGTATCCTGGCGCACATTGTTCATTGTGCCCGATTTCTGAACTGCGCAGGCATATTCTTCAGTACTCTTCAGAATGCCTTTAGGGTCAGTTTTATTTCCGAGCAGAATATCAACAGCAGGAGAAATAGTTGCATACCAATCGCTCTTTGCCATAAGGTCGAAATCAGAGCAATTTGTTGCAAGCGCAGCATAGAAACCGAGCGGAGCCTGAGAATCACTTGTATAACCTGTGTTTGAATCATCGGTTCTCCAGCGATAAATTCTTGTGTTTTTTGCATACCAGCCTTCATTGCTGACAAGGCTCATACCCCAACGGTTACTGTTGTTTCTATCGTAGCAGAGCGCCTCATCAAAGTCCCACACGGGTCCTGCATAAACCTTTGAATCAAAGTTATCGGAATCCTTATAGAAATAGGTAGAAGTAGTTGATGAATCAAGGTTTTTGAAGAATTCCTGAGTCCAGTAGTACTTAACTGCGGAATCCGCATCAAGAATATCGCTCCAGCGCTTACCCCTGTACTTCTGTGCGGGTGCAGGATTTGTTATTGACTTTGAGCCATATGTTGTTTCGTTAATTCTGCTGAAGCTTGAACAGGTTGTTGTTGTTTCGCCCGAGGGAACTGTTCCCCCGTTGTAAACCGAAGAGCCCATTGCATAGAGCAAATCATAGCTGTAATTCGCCATGCTTTTGCTCACATAATCGTGGCTCTTGATAACCCAGCCCTGACGGTTATATGCACAGAAGCCCGTGGTCTCCTCTCCCCATCTCTGGGAAATTTCAAGTTCATACACATATCCACCCGTTATATCATCGGGGTCATTTAAATCGGACAGGGTTTCAAGATTGGACCTTGCAAATCCACTATATCTTCTTGCGCCGATTAAGTGGGTATAAGCGCTTGCGCCTGATGTAAGGGTTTGTCTAACATTATTCAGGTTATAAACACGGGTGTCGAAATTATTCAGAGTTTCTAAATCTGCAGGGATAATTGCTCCCGTTTCGGAATCGGTTGTTCCGTTTGCAATTTCAAGCGCTTCATAAGAATCATTTACATCAACTCTTCCTGATTTAATTTCAACTTTTTCGCAAAGCTGATATGAGCCGTAATACTGCTGATTTACATACAGGTCAACAGGTCGGCAGGTTGGCTGATAGTTAACTCCTATATATTTTGCAAAGTCATAAATCAGCTGGTCTTTTATAAGCGAATTGCTGTCATTTTTATTTGCAAGAAGCACCCATTTTTTACCTTTGCCAAGTCCCATAAGACTTGTTGACTGAGCCAATTTCAGTGCATAGGGATTCTTGTTATTATTAACGCCCCAGGTTGCGTTGCCGCGTCCTTTAAAGGATTCCATATCGCCGTCGTATTCAACCTCGCCGTCTGCATTAACAACAAGAACAGTTCCTGCCTCGCTTACGCTGTGGTCCGAGCTGCCGTTAATGCTTTTGATTGAACCCGATTCGGTGTCGACATATATTGTTCCGACATCGCCAGATTTCATTGCAACAAGATTGTATGAGGTTGAACCAAGCTTCAGGTTATAATCCCTTTTGAATCCGCCGTCATCGATATCCTTGAAGACATCGGTTGGCTCGCCGCTAACAACAGCTGTTCCGTTAACAGTTGCACTGTCCGCAGTAAACCACACCTTCAGATTGTTGCAGTCTGCATCACTCGGAAGAAACAGATAATAGTAATCCGAACTCGTGCTTCTTTTGTATACACCAACAGCACCCGTCATAGTTGTTTTACTGCTGTTTGATTTGAACTCATTAACATCCTCAGCAGTCAGGTTATTCTCGGGGTCAGCCCAGAACTGAAGCCCTGCACTTTCCAGATCTCCGGGTTTTGAAACCGCATTGGAGGTTAAGGGTACAGAGAATAAAACGCTTAGTGAAATCACCAGTGTTAAAATCGCCGATATGAGTTTTATAGTGATTCGTTTCATTTTAATGCCTTCTTTAAATAATTGAAGTTATACTGTTGTTGATGATACTACCTTTGCAACACCAACATTACCGTTCCATTTCCATGTTGTTTCCTTTTCGGAGCCGTTAACGGTTACTTTATAATCATTTTTAGAAACAGAGGATGATGAATAGAAGAATTTTATGCATTCGTTATCACTTGAAGCAACTCCTGAAATCTTCCATTTAACAGGCTTTTTGCTTTCATCATCATTTCCCTTTGTCTGTTTTGAAGCTTTGCATATGATAACCTTCTGCGAAGTGTTTCTCGGCGTTGAAACCTTGTAGCTTTCGCAGCTTACTTTTCCGCCGTTGACTTTAAAGCCGTCATTCTTACCGTCGCGGATGCAGTTTTTCTTAAACGAACCCGAAACATTCTGACCTTGTGCCTGTAATGATTCAAGTCTGTCCTGGTTATTCACTCTTCTGACTTTAAGAGATGTTTTTTCAAGTGCTTTTACTTTTGTTGTTCCTCCGCCGATTAAAATTAAATCATCGGCATCAATTCCGTCGCACGCAGAGGAAACAATACTTGCGCTTCCGCCAGTCTGGTTATATTCATCACATCTTATTCCGTCGCCGTTTGAATAAATGCTCAGCGAGCCCGATTCAACGTTAACCTTTCCATATGAGAATATTCCCTTTGCGCCGCCAATCTTACTTGTTACGCCTGCTGCAGCTGTTTCAAGATGCAAATCAACATTTTTGATTGTTATGCTCTTTGAAGAAGAAATAACATTATTTGCATTAACCGCAGCCTTAAAGGTTGCTTTTCCGTTACCCTTGATTGTGAGCTTTGATTCGTTATAGATAACTCCGGTATATACATTTGCGGAATTTTCAAATGTGCTCTTTGTTCCCGTCGGAAATGAAAGGCTTACATTCGGAGCTGATTCTCTGTCTGAAAGCTCTTCAATAGCATCATCGGCCACTGTTCCGGCTGCTGCTTCGACTTCAATAAAGCTTCTGTCGGTATTTTCAGATTCGTCGATAAGCTGAATAATATTTCCGCTGTTATAAGAAATATCAACATCCTCGAATCTCAGCTCGGCTTCTTCATCGTTCTTTAATTTAACTTTTATTGAGCCGTGCCATGTATCTGTCTGAGATGTAAATTTATAATCGCCGGGAGCGCTAATGAGAACTTCATTAGTGCTTAATGAAACATTCTTGGAAGAACATTCTGCCTTACCGTTTTTCTTAAGGACAATATCTGTATAAACCTTATCATCGGGATTTGCAGTTTCGTTTTCTTTTTTACTGTCCTGCTTTTTCTTATCTTCTTTTTTCTTCTCTTCTTCCTGTTTCTTTTCTATTGCCTTTTTTTCAGAATTTGCGGCAGTATCTTTTTCCGTTTTGTTTTTTACGGTTTTGTTCTTTGAGTCAACCTTTTTAACAACGATTGTTTTGCCATTCTGAACAACAAGGGTTTTTCCTTGTTGTTTCTTTACTTCAACAACCTCGTCGGTTAAAAGATAGTGAACAGAGCCTTTTTCGTTTGTTTTCTTTGTCATCTTAAGAAATTCATCTCTGTTGTTATTGCCGTTTGCATCGTTGATATCCTTTATTGCAATCATATTTCCCTTTGCATCGGCATATGTGTCAATCCTTATAAGGTTGCTTGTAGAATCAGTTGTTAAGGTTATTCCGTTAGAATCACTTCTTGCCGCAACAACATTGTTCAAAAGCGGATACGCCTTTGAATCAAGCTGTTTGTTATTTGCGTCTGTTACAGAAATTATGTATGCAGCAACTACGGTTTTTCCGTCTTTAGAATAAATCGGCGAAATTTTCAGCGAGTTGCCTTTTGCATCCTTTGCATCATAAAACGACACTTCGTCAATTGAAACAACTGCATTGGCTGCCGTAACCTCTTCGTTAACAGCTTGCGAAGAAGTATCAGCAGGTGCAGCCGCTTGCTGAGCATTCTTTGTGCACGCTGCAAAGGATAGTACAAGGCAAATGCAAAGAATTATTGTCAAAAATTTTTTTGATTTCATTGTTTTTTCTTCTTTCAAAATAGTTTTTATTGAAAATGGAAGCTTCTTACTGCGCTTTCTTCGGTTGAAAGCATAATCTTAAGATTTCCGTTCATTGCTCTTAAATCATCAAGCATATTTCTTATTTCTTTGCTGTCCTTGAGTGTTACCGAAAATGTAAGCTCGAAAAGTGCGCCGAAATCAACGCTCTTAACTCTCTTAAGCTTATATGATGTTGTATATTTGGCGAGAGTTTCATCGAATGCTCCAACATAGTTGAGCGTTTCGGGAACGGTTATTTTAAGCTCGCAGACTTCCTTGTGCTTGCCCGCATAATTTGTGAAATGAAGAATAAGAATTATCGCAATTAAAATCGCTGTTGCAAAGGCTCCCCAAATCCAGTAGCCAAGACCGCAGGTTAAGCCCATTGTTACACTGAGAAAAACAAACGCGATATCCTTCGGGTCGCCGGGCGCACTTCTGAAACGAACAAGTGCAAATGCACCTGCAAGTGAAAATGCCGTTGCAACATTGTTTCCGATAACAAATATTACCATTCCGACTATCGGAGCAAGTAATATAAGTGAAACGCAAAACGCCTGGGAATATCCCTCTTTTTTATGAGTGAACAAATAAACAAGGCTTATTGCAAGTCCAATTGCCGCTGCTGATAAAACAACGGTTAAAACATTTTGCCAGGAGATTTCCCTTGCGTAATCACCGCTTGTTAAAGCATACATAAAATCATTCATTTTTTAATCCTCCTGAAAATTATCAAAATCTAATTTATTACCGTTAATATCCTCAAGCTCATAAATAAGATTGCCTTCCCTGGCGTCCTTTTTATAAACCTGACCGTATTTTGAAAAGCCTCGGCTGTAAAGCCCGTTTTCGCTTAGCAATGTTGCAAGCCACATCGGCATTGCACCGAGAATCTTTATTTCCATAATATATGTATCTTTGGGAAGAAGGAAAACATCCTCGTCACTTTCGCCAAGAACAAAATTGCTTCTTCGGGTTCGAAGATTTCTGTCGAATGTCATACGAAAATCTTTATCTTCTTTTCCAAAAAGCGCCAAACGGTCATACTGAACATACAGCGCTGGAGCAACCTTATTTTTTGAAAGAAAGTATTTTAGCTCCTTTGCAACCTGAGAAGAAAGATAGTCTTTTGTTTCGGGAAGGATTCCCTCGTTAACGAAGGGCTCGATTTCCCTGATTTTCAACTTGATTCTTCTCTTGTTTCCAACTCCGTCGCTCTTTTTCTTGAGCTCCATGAAAACCTTGTCCTCGGGGTCGCTTTTGTCATAATAAGAGCGAATTCTCATTTTTTCCTTATAAACAGGTTTTGATGAATTCTGGCGGATAATATCGTGGTTTGGAGTATCGTAGTAAATACTGTAAATACGATATTCATTTCCGCCGATACAATATGGGTCAAGCTCCATATGTTCGAGGAGCAAAGGCATAATCTCGTCAAGCTGAGCTTTTGTTATAAGATATTTTTTTTCATATCTTTTAAAAGTTGCAATCGCCAACATATCACCCCCGAAATTACATATTAGTCCAAACTGTATTATATAATATTTTTATTTAAAATTCAAATTAAAAATTAAATATTAAATAAAATTTATTCATTGTAAGAATTTCGGCTGTTATTTTATAAAAAATGCTTTAAATGCCCTGCGCTCTCATTGACATAAAAAATACTCTCTGATAAAATATTTTTTTAGAAATATGTAAAGGAGATTATATATGGAAAAATCAACAATTAAGTTTTTGTCGGTTTTACTCTGCATGGCAATGCTTCTTTCATTCCCTATGATTTCAAACGCTGAACAAACAGCCAAAGAATCCTTTTCGGGAACATATAAGCAGAGCCAGAGCGTTCGCAACACTCTTCTGAGTAAAAGACAAGCTTCGAATCTTCGCAGCTATATCTATTACTCTCTCAGAGAAGACGAATACTATTCAAGCAACTATTTGTATGATGAAGACATCATCACAACTGGACTCGGTGAACTTAACACACTCAGATTCAGTGAATACGAATCCTATGCAAACAACATTTTCTTTACCGCTGAAAAATCAGGAGTTTATATTATAAGAGCTCTTGCGGACACCAATTGGGATTCATACAATTATTGGATAAGCGCATATAATGTTGATGACGATTATTATTCGGACTATGATGACGAATACATCTACAAATGCAGTTTAAGAGATGTTCAATACGGTTATTCATCGGAAGACTATGATGAAAACGAAAATGCATTCATTGTTATCTATCTTAAAAAAGGGCAAAGCTTAAATATTGTTGTTGAATCGGATTATCATGATACATATTACAAAGAGAGTATTGATGATTACAACATCGAGATTTGCGTTAACTCATGGAAAGATGGTGTATGCGAGCATTTCTGGACAAGTTATTACAAAGACTATGTTAAAAAGCCGACTTGCACTTCAAAAGGCTACACGGATTACGTTTGCAATGTTTGCGGTGAAACATACAGAGCCGAATACAAAGACGCTCTCGGTCATAATTTAGTAATTAGAAAAGAGATTCCTGCAACCTGTACTAAAGACGGCAAAACCGAAGGTGTTTATTGCAGCAGATGCAATAAGGTTTATGCCCCGCAGAAAACAATCAAGGCAAAGGGTCATAAATGGAAAAACGCTTATATTGATTATAAGGCAACAGCAAAACATACAGGTTCAAAGAAGGTTGTCTGCAGCGTTTGTCATAAATCCAAATTTGAAACCATTCCTAAAAATACTTTCTCGGTTAAGTCAAAGAGTATTAAAATAAAACAAAGTAGTCTCAAAAAGAAAAACAAATCCTACTCTGTAAGCAAGCTTTTGAATATTAAGAATGCAAAAGGAAAGCTCAGTTATAAGAAGCTCAGCGGAACAAACAAGATTTCAATAAACAAAAGCACGGGCAAAATTACTGTCAGCAAGAGTCTTAAAAAAGGAAAGTATAAAGTTAAGGTCAGGGTATCCGCTGCAGGAAACTCGGATTACGCTTCAAGCAAAAAGAGCGCAACCTTCACGGTTATTGTAAGATAAGAACAAGAAAATGCACCGCCGATTTTCGGCGGTGTTTTTTTCATTTCATAAATTCACAGGCTTAAATATTGACATAATCACAATAATGTACTATCATAAACTAAAGGCTTTGAAAAGGAGGGATAATGTGGAAAAATCAACACTAAAATTTCTTTCGGTTTTGCTCTGTCTTGCAATGCTTTTATCGTTACCGATAATTTCAAATGCAAAGCAGAAAAGTGAAGTAGCTTTTTCGGGAACATATACGCACTCCCAATGCGCTCGCAATACCCTGCTGAGCAGAAGAAGCATTCCGACCTTTCGCAATTATGTTTACGATTCCGAATACTATCCTGATGTCAAGGATTATGAATACTATCCCGATGTCAAGGATTACGAATACTACCCCGATGTTCACGATTATGAATACACTCCCGTGATAAAGGATATCGATATTATCACCGATGCAGTTCCGTCAAGCATTCCAAATGATATTTCAATCGGAACAACAACAAAAGACGGTAAGAAACAAAAAACAAAAAAGAAGCATATATGGAAAAGAAAAAAGGTAAACAAGAAAGCTACCGCAAAGAAAACAGGAACAAAAACACTTATCTGCTCTGTTTGCGGTAAAACAAAGAAAGTCAGCATTCCGAAAAACAAGTTTTCCGTTAAAGGCAAAAAGCTTACCGTCAAACGCAAGAATGTAAGACGCAAATCAAGATACTACTCAGTAAAAAAGTACTTAAGCATTAAGAATTCGAAAGGAAAGCTCGGCTATAGAAAGCTTCGCGGTCCCAAGAAAATAACAATTAACAAGAAAACGGGAAAACTTAAAATTAAAAAAGGTCTCAGAAAAGGACTCTATACAGTTAAGGTTAAGGTCAGCGCAAAAGGAAACTCCCAATACAAACCCTCATCAAAAACCGTAACCTTTAAAATCAGAGTTAAATAACACATTAACCCACCCAAACGGGTGGGTTTTTTGCTTTTATTGTTGAAGCAACTAAATTAATATGATAAAATACTTTTATACTTTTAACAAAGGGCGAAAAATATGAAAACAAATAAATTTCATTTCTATTCAATGGCTGCAATTCTAAGCCTGTTTCCATTTCTTATCGGCGGATACTATGTTTTCATCTGTGCTGCAGTCAATATCTTTCTTATAGTTCTATTCTTAATCGGATTGTTCAGAAACAAGAGCTTCAGAATTAGTCTGAGCTTTGAATCAGCAGTAATCAGCCTGATTGCTCTGATGTACCTTATAACGACACTCTGGGCTGTTGATAAAACAATGAGCCCATACGGTTTTATCAAGCTTTTAGTCCCGTTTCTGTTCATGCTCAATCTGTTTCAGATTGAGAGTGATGAGAGAAAGAAGCTTCTCAGCTTTCTTCCGCTCTTTGCAGGAATTATGACTGCGGGAAGCTATTTGCTTTCTCTTATAAAGCCGCTTAAGGTTTTATTCTTTGACAGTGTAGGAAACTTTCACGGCGCCTTTCAGTATGCAAACGCATTTGCAATATATCTTCTGATTGCAATAATTGTTGCTGTATATAAGCCGAAGCAAAACAAAATAAGCATTGCAACGGACATAATCTGCACCGTGCTATGCATTTTTGGAATAGTATTAAGCAATTCAAGAATTGTTGGGGCATTAACTGTTTTCATTATTATTCTTATTGCGATTATATTCATATGCCAAAAGATAAAACAAAAGAAAGCGAAAAAAGCGTTTATCGGTATAATTATTGCCGTATTCACAATTGGCGCAATAGCGTTTGCTGTCTCCCCTATCGGCTCAGAAATATACGGCAAGGTTATGAGCGACAAATCATTTGTTTTAAGAAGCATATATTATAACGACGCTTTCAAATTTGCTTTGAAACATCCCTTCGGAAAAGGAACATACGCCTTTTACTATGTTCAGCCAAAGATTCAGTCTGCAAATTATTACGTTATAGATGTTCACAACGACTATCTTCAGATGATGGTTGAAATCGGAATTATCCCCTGCTTATTATTTGTTGCCGTTTTAATCAAACAGCTTGTTTCAAAAAAGACTGATTTAATGCAGAAGCTGATTATTTTTGCACTCGGAGCACATTGCTTCTTTGATTATGATTTGCAGTTTACTTCACTTTTTATTGTTCTTCTTTTATGCATTGATTTCGGTAACGAAAAGGAATTTGAATCAAAGAGCAAGGTTATTCCGATTGTAATTTTTGCAGCAGTAATAATCTTTGATTCACTGCTCGGTCTTTCGGCACTTTATAACCATACGGGTAATCAGGAAAAATCGAATTACTATCACAAAAACACCTCTGCAACGCTTATGCTCATGCAGGATAACAATGACCAGCAGTTCGGATATGACTGTGCAACACAGCTTCTTGAAAACAATGACTATATTTTTGAAGCTAACCGCGTTTTGTCAAACATCTATTATGCCAACGGAAGATACGGCGAAGCAATTGAACAAATGGAACTCGTATTGGAAAAAGAGCCCCGTAACATTAATAATTACGAGGAATACATAGATTTATGCGTTGTTGCAGAAAGGGATTATATCAAGAGCAATAACACCGAAAAAGCAATAGAGTGTGCCCAAAAAATTGCAGGCGTGGACGATTCACTGAAGGAACTTAAAAAGAATACAAACAAGCGCGCAATACTCTACACCAAAAAGCAGAAATTCAGAGTTGACAAAGAGTACCGAGCTATCATAAAGAATCATGAAAAAGCACTCAAATCTTCCGCTGATTAAACATATTCCTTGATAAGCTCCAACTCATCACTGTGCAGTGTTATAGCATTACCTTTTATGTCGCAGTCAATATTGAGAATATTTATTAAATTCGGATTTTTAACATACAGCATATTATCCGTTAACTTTTCAATGTTTTTTCTGCCGCCAAGCGCGTCGATTAGCTTTTTAACATTGCGTGGCAGAAAAGATTTGCTGTGAAAATCGAATTTCGAGAGAATAAGGCTCTCAATAAAATAAGTTAATACCATTATAACCAAGCCCGTAATTATAAAATATACGGGCTTTTCTATATATTTAAACAGCTCAAACAGTGAGCCTGCTTTCAAAAACGCGATTCTTATATCAAGAAAATATGCTGTAAGATACGAAACAATGATTAACAAAAGATATCCGAAATACATTATTGGATTATATACCAGAACAAACAGCGCAAGCAGTCTTACATCTCCGAAAAGGAATGCAAGTGCAAAGCAAAGAACAAAAGCAGTTTTCATCTCTTTTTCAAGCTTTTGATAAAGCAAAAGGAAGAGCCCTGTTGAAACAAAAATATTAACGAAATACTTGCCCGAAAGATATTTTGAAACATTCAATCCCGCAACTTTCTGCACTTTGAAAACATCAATAACACCGCTGACTACCTTTGAATTGACAAAGGCTGTTCCCGAGTAATCCTTATGATAAAACAGCTTTGAAAGATTTTCTGAAAAAAGCAGTGAATAGACATTGCTTACGGCTCCGAAAAGCGCTCCCCTGCCCTTTAATATGTCGCAAAGGGATTTGAGAAGAGAAAACAATAAATCATAGCTAAGTCCAATCACAAGCGCTGCTGAAAAGCTGATTAATGCACTGATACAAAATGCAGGAAGCAGATTATATTTTTCAAAGAAAAACAAAAGCAACAGAGAAAGAACTATAGAAAGAATAAAGCTGATATGAACAGCGCAAAGCGTAAACAAAACCGCATCGAAAAGCAAGACACAGTAGCCTGCTGCAACAGCCTTTTTCGTGTTTTTTGTTGCCATCCAATTAATCATAACGCAGGCGGTAAATGCAAAAAGTGCAGTTATCGCTGAATTAAACCCCTCATTAAGAGCGCTTATCTGCTTTGACGGGATGAGCGTTATTAAATTGATTATTATCAGTGTTCCCGCGGTAAAGAAGAATGCAGCGGATAAAAATAACGGCAGATTTTTTAGTTTCAGGAATAAATTGTTCATAAAACTATTATCTGCCGTTGTTTTTATTTTTATTCAGTTTATTTAAGTTTCAATACTGCGTTATAGTCATCTATATCGTAGTTTCCTGCTGAATTTTTCAGTGCTTCATACATATCGACGGGCTTGCCGTCGTAGCCCTTTGCATTAATCTTTTTAAGCACAAATCTTATCTTCTTTAAGAACTTGAGGAAAACATCGCCCTCGGGAGTTCCCTCTTTGAAGCTCTGGTTTCCCTCAAATACCTGACGGACAAGGTCTGCTGCAAAGGTTTTGAGTTTCTTTTTCTTAATGCTCTTGTCACACTTAATCCAGAGGATTCGGCACATATGACCGATTGTAACCTTATTGAGCCTCTTACCGATGAGTTTAATAATCGGCTTGAGCTTCTTTTTGTCGCCCATTCCAAGCTTTCTCATTATTCTTTCGGGGTCTGTTGCCATATCGCCGAGCATATTGAGAATCATATTGTCGAAAAGGTCTTTAAGATACTGAGTGCAGGATTTTCCATTTGTATCCCAATCAAAGTCGGGACAAGGAATTGTTTTGATATCAACAGTATCCTCACTTTCAATTTTAACAAGGCGCATAACCGAAGGGTCGGCAATAATAGAGCCCGTGCAGACATCATATATCTTATTTCCCTTTTCGGTTTCCATAACATTAATGCTCTGGTTATGCATATGTCCCGTAAAAACAAGATGAACATCCATATCTGCAAGAAGGGTTAATGCGTCGACTGAATGCTTTTGATAAGAAGTGTTGACAACCGAAAGAATCGGCTGACCGGGAATAAGCGGATAGTGGTTCATTGCAAACATCATCTGGCCGTCATCCTTAGCCTTCTGACATTGCTCTTTAATCCATTCCATCTGCTTTTCATCAAAAAAGCGTCCTCCGCCTTCGGGAGCGTCATTATTAAGCGCTAAAAGACGGATACCGTCGGCTATTTGAGCAACATATGAAAGATGCTGTCTGTCAACTGCAATCGCATCCTTGAAACCGAACTCATAGTACATATCAAAGAGTTCTTCTCTCGGAGTGTTTTCGGGATGCAGCCAGCCTGTTTCATCCATTGCAAAACAGTCCTCACGGCGCTCTTTAAAGTCGTGGTCGGCAGTTATAACATAAATCTTCTTGCCGCTTTCCTTAAGCTTGTTGAGGTGCTTGATAAATTCAATATGGCTTTCCTTTTCTCCGTTAAAAGAAAGGTCGCCTGCAATAAGCAGAGTATCCGCCTCATCTGCATTTTCAAGATATTTGAAAACAGCCTCATTTATACTCTGGGTTTCGGCAAAGCATTTCTGCTCATAGCGCATAAATTCATCATACGCTTCGCCTCTTGCGCCGAGGGAATTTTTAAAATAATGTGTGTCGGTAATAAGATAGAAACTAAACGGTTTCATTATACCCCTCTTTTCACCATTTTTTGTTATCGTAGTTCGGGCACTCCGAGTTTTTCAGCCTTGTGCGAACTTCAACATAACATCCGCATTTCAGGCACATACCAGAAATAAGATTATCGCAGTTTTTGCACAGATTCAGTCTTTTGTTTGCGGTGGCTTCGTCAGCTTTTTCACTTTCATCAATCGAGGCAACATACTGCATTATTTCATCGTATGTCACCTTTTCGCCCGCTTCAAGCAAAAGACATTTTTTGCAATTCTTACTCATTAATTATAAACTTAACAACCGAGCAAGCAGGGATATTTGCCTTGAATCCGTCGGCAGTTACTTCAAAATCTGTAAAGGCTTCGCACTTTACAGCCTCGTCCTTGCCGAAATCGTTTTTAGCTCTTGCAGGAGCTGTAATTATTTCAGCCCTGACAGACTTAATATCGGTGTCAGCAATCTGGCATTTGATTTCGCTTGCTTCATCAAGTGAAGCGTTTGAAATAGTTGAATAGATAACGCCGTTTTCGTCAACCGATGCAGATTCGGTAAGCTTCGGGAATTTTCTGTTTCCGTCGTTCTTGGACTCGATTTCGCCTGTTGTTAAATATGAGCCGACAAGTGTATTTTCCTGATGCTCTTTATACATCTTGAAAACATAGTAAGTTGGTGTCTTAACCATCTTTTCGCCATCTGTTAAGATAACGGACTGAAGAACATTAACCGTCTGAGCAATGTTTGCCATAATAATTCTGTCAGCATGCTTATTGAAAATGTTAAGCGTTACGCCTGCAACAATTGCATCGCGCATTGTGCTTTGCTGATAGAGGAATCCCGGGTTTGTTCCCGGCTCAACATCATACCATGTTCCCCACTCATCAACTATGAGCTTTGTTTTTGCATCGGGCTTAACAGACTGCATAACTGCAAGATGATTTGAAACAAGCTCTTCCATCTTGTAAGCCTTACAGATTGTTGAAATATATTCATCATCATCGTATTCTGTTGCAGCGCCCTTGTGGTTCCAGTTACCTGTCGGGACAGTATAGTAATGGAGTGAAAGTGCGTCGGCATAATTTTTAACCTTATCCATAACCTCGCGGGTCCAGTGATAATCAGCTGCATTAGGACCGCAGGCAATTCTCTGTGTGTGGAAGCCACTCTGGTAGTCACGGACATAGGTGTTATATCTCTTGAAAAGACAGCCGTAGTATTCGGGGTCCATATTTCCGCCGCAGCCCCAGTTTTCGTTGCCGACGCCGAAGAAATCAACCTTCCAGGGCTCTTTGTGACCGTTCTCGGCTCTGGGCTGAGCCATAGGAGAAACTCCGTCAAAAGTCATATATTCCATCCACTCGTTCATCTCGGCAACTGTTCCTGAACCAACATTTCCGTTGATATATGTATCACAGCCAAGCTGACGGCAGAGCTCAAAATACTCATGGGTTCCAAATGAATTATCCTCAACAACTCCGCCCCAGTGAGTGTTTATCATTTTCTTGCGGTTTTCCTTTTTGCCGATACCGTCTTTCCAGTGGTATTCATCGGCAAAACAGCCTCCCGGCCAGCGAAGAACAGGAAGTCCCATTTCCTTGAGAGCTTCAATAACATCGCAGCGCATTCCATTGACATTCGGGATTTTTGAATCCTCGCCTACGAACAAGCCGTCGTAAATACAGCGACCTAAATGCTCGCTGAAATTACCGTAGATGTTTTTGTTGATTTTTGCGATTTTCTGGTTGGGGTTGATAAGATACTTTTCCATCTCTGATACCTCAAATTAATAAAATTTTGTAACCTTAAGTTATCATATTAAAAGACAGATGTCAATAAAATAAACCATTTGAAATTCTTTTGTCATAATGATATAATATTAAGCAAATCACAATCAGGAGCAAATGTATGAAAAACATAGAAAAATGCATCAATATAATTAATCAACTCGGTGCTGACGCGCTTATTTTATGTGATGAAGCAAATATGCATTATATCTGCGGTTTTTCTCCGAGCGAGGGCAGAATTCTTATAACAAAAGATGCAAAAGCTTATCATCTTGTTGATTCAAGATACACCGAAACAGCCCGGAACCACTCAAAAGCAACGGGGCTGGAGGTTATTGAAATTGATAAAACATTTATTGATTTAATAAAACAGCTCACAGAAAAGCATTCGGTTAAATCCCTTGTTTTTGAAGATGAAACAATAAGCTATTCTGCCTATGAAAAGCTCAGCGGCGAACTCAGCAATGTTGAACTTATCAAGCTCGGCGATAAGCTGATGAGAGAAAGAAACAGAAAAGGGCCCGAGGAAATTGAGCTGTTGAAAAAGGCTAATTCCATTGCCGAAAAATCGTTTCTTGAACTTTTAAATTATGTTGAAGAAGGAAAAACCGAAAAAGAGCTTGCCGCACAGTTTGAATATATTATGGCAAAAAACGGCTCGGACGGTATTTCGTTCGATACAATTCTTGTTTCGGGAGAAAACACCTCAATGCCCCACGGCGTTCCTACAGACAGGAAGCTAAAAAAAGGTGATTTTGTTCTTTTTGACTTCGGCGCAACATACAAGGGCTATCACTCCGATATGACAAGAACGGTTGCGCTCGGCAGTGCAGATGAAGAAATGAAAGAGCTTTATGAACTTGTTTTAAAGGCTCAGTCGGCAGGAATTAAAGCACTTAAACCAGGTATTCCGTGCAAGGATGTTTACAAGGCTTCATACGATGTTCTTGAAGAGAAGAAAATGGCACAGTATTTCCGTCACGGTCTCGGTCACGGAGTCGGAATTGAAATACACGAGGGCTTTAATGCTTCGCCGAGAAGCAGTGACACATATGAAATCGGAAATGTAACTTCCATTGAGCCCGGCATATATCTTCCCGACAAATACGGAATAAGAATTGAAGATGTCTGCATAGTAACTGAAAACGGAAATGAAAATATCAGCACAATAGAAAAAAAGCTTGTGATACTTTAATCACAAGCTCTTTTTTTATTATTCAAAATGCATAATCATTGCATAGTCTTTGGCGTTAATTATATTGTTGCCGTCAAGGTCAAGATAGCCCGAATCGTTTATTGCGGTTCTTTCGGGTGCTTTATTGATAAATTCAGTGTTCCAAAGCGCCTTCAAATCATCCGCATCAACAACCCCTGTGCTGTCGCAATATCTGCAAGAAAGCTCAACGCCCTGTCCGCTTTGAATTCCGTCATAGCTGAACATATGTCCGAGGGGCGGAACATCTTCATTGTAGGTTGAAGTACATTTTCTGCACTTATATGTTTTAACTCCGGCTTCCGTACAGGTTGGCAGAGTTTGTGAAAGCACATAATAGCTGTGTTTTGTATGAATCGGAACGACAGGGGTATCATAGTCGCCTGCAAACGCAGCAATAGTAAACGCCGTGCAAACCAAAGCGCAAAGAACAATCGTTATTATTGACTTTCTTTTCATATAACCATCCCCTTCTATAGTTTTTCTAAGCTGTTAATCCTCAAAAACGCCCGTTTCCTTCATCTGTTCAATAAGCTTTTCGATGTCGGAAAGCGCTTTTTCATAATCAATTCCGTATTTTTCACTAAGCGCTTTTGCGGTTTCTTCAACACTCATACCCTTATCAAGCATATCCCAGATTTCGCTTGAGGTTTCATTCATCTCGATTATAATGTTCATTTCACGGCTGAGTTCTCCCGTTGTAACAACAACATATCTCGCGCCGATTTTTCTTTTTGCAAATCCTTTTTTAATCTTCATTTACAAGTGCTCCAAACGATGTTTTAAATGCTTCTTCGCTTATATCGCAGTGCAGAACATAAAGAGGAACTTCTTTGAGAAGCCTGTCAAGAAGCTCAAGGGTCTTAATGCTCTGAAGCGGTTCATATGGCATATATATCTGAGAAATAATCTCGGTTATATGCTCGCCTGCGTTAACTTTTTCAATACGGTTTTCTTTTCCTCTTTTTATCAGGCACATTCCGCTGAGTTTGACCGAAGAATGATTCTGATACTTTTCCTTTCCCGCATAGGGTGTTGCCCAAGCGGTTACGCCGTCCTCTTCAATCTGAAGAATCGGCTTATCGCCGTTTACAATTTCAACGCTGTCGCCGAGGAATTTTTTCCAAAGTCTGATATGCGTTGTTTTGCCTGTTCCGCTGGGTGCAGTAAAAAGAAATCCCTTCTTATTATATTCTATCACAGCGCCGTGAAAAACACAACGGTTAAATTCAGGAAGTCTTTCGGCAATCTCGCGGTATATGCAAATACTTTCGGCATATCCTCTTGAAGGCTCAAAGTCCACAGACGCAATTTCATTATCTATCTTTTCATCAGTTGTTTCAACCGCAAAATCAGGTGTTTCTTCGCTCAGATAATCACGGCAGAAATTATATACATAATCGTATTTTGAATTAATCTTTATATTCAGATTTGAAAAATTTACACTAAATTCCATAATTATTTTGTATTCTTTCTGAAGTGAATATACGGGCTGATAATCGGATAAACAATCGCAGCTACAACAGCTATTAACAGATATTTCAATAATGTTACAGGCATATTATATATAAGAATTGCCGAAGTTAAGCTGTCTATCTTAGGTATTGCTGAGCTGAAAAGCTCAGGGTGGGATGAATTAATCAGATTAAGAGAATCCTGATACTGCTTAAGGATTAAACCATCGTTAACTCCGTTGGAAGCAAACTGCTTAATAATCAAAGGATAGCTGACAAATCTGGTTAAAAAGAACGAAACGAATGTTGTTATGATTGTTGAAATGATTCCGCCCATAATTATTCTGCGTTTTCTCAAATCCTTGTTAACGGGCTTTTTATTCTTTTTCGGATTTACTGAAAACATTCTTCTGGAATAAAACCAACCGCCTGTGGTAACAAATATGGAATCAAGAATTACATTTGAAAGTATTGAACCGTAGGACACTGAATTTGAAGCAAACATATAAAGAATGTTTTTTACAATTGTAATCAGTATTCCGAACACAGGACCGTATGCAAGAGATGCGATGAGCTCGGGAAAGGCTGAAAAATCAATACTTAACATTCGCGGAAAATATGGTATTTTGACTTGTGCATACTGAATTAAACAAGCGGCAGCCGTCAGAACAGCTAAAACAACAATAGTCATAATAATAACTTTTCGTCTGGCTTCGTCATCATCTTCAACATGAGCAACTGTTGTTTCCCTGCTGAGCTTGCTGTGGGTAAAGAGATTTGAAACTTCGCTTGAATATCTCTCTTTATTATCGCCGTTAACCCGATTTTGAAATTCTTCAACAGATTCAAGTTCATTTTCATCAGATTTTTCAGCGTTTTCAAATGATTCTTCACTGTCAATTACTTCTTCGGAGATGACTTCTTCGGAAGACTCATCTTCAATAATTGTTTCAGCTGTTTCATTTTCAGCCTCAGTTATTTCAACATTCTCATTTTCAACAGCTTCGTTTTCAGCTGTCTGAGCCTCTTCAAGTGCCTCTTCAGTCAGTTCCTCAACTATTTCCTCTTCTTCACGGTAGTTTCTTGCGAGGTTATAATGATGTTCGCGCTTTTGATTAGAATCTCTTCTGTATTTACTTTTGGGAGCATCATTCTTATCTCTTAAATATTTTGAAGTTTTTTCATTAGGGTCTCTTAAATACTTTGACCTCGGCTTTTTGCTATTATTTGAGCCATATGAGCCGTAACCATTATTTCCCATATTGTTTCACTGCCTTATCATAACCAAAAATTACAACATAGTATATAAATTCATCATAATAATATCACAATATAATAATAAATACAAGTGTACACATAAAAATTATTTTTTAGTCCTTGCATTTTCAAGAACTTTACTGTATAATAAAAAGCCGAAATTGAAATACGGAGAGTTGTCCGAGCTGGCCGAAGGAGCACGATTGGAAATCGTGTAGTGGGTCAAAGCCTACTCGAGGGTTCGAATCCCTTGC
>CAJOEV010000024.1 GCA_905233545.1 uncultured Eubacterium sp.
TGTTAAGTACTATTCAGCATGGAGTGCTTCCAAGAACACAACAACTAAAAAATAATAGCTTTTAACAAAAAAGGCGTTGGAGAAATCCAACGTCTTTTTGTGTATTTGTTATCTGTTATATTATTGCTTTTAGCCATTGTGCCCAGACACCGAAAACCTCACGGGTGAAGAAGGTGGGCTTTCCTCTCGGTGATGAAGGGGCGGGGACGGACGAGGCTGTAAGACCGTTCTTTTTGCAAATCAGGGAAGCGCGGTATTCGTGATATTCGCTGGTGACGATTGCAACATTTGGGTCAATTTTCTTTTCATCCATAATTCTTTTTGCATTTGCAATATTTTCATCCGTGCTTGCCGATTTGTCCTCAATTATAATTCTGCTCCCTTCAATTCCTTTTTCGGTCATAAGATTATATATGCACTGCCCTTCGCTCAAATCCTCGTCGGCGCCCTGACCGCCTGCGGCAATTGCTATAGCGTTCGGATGTTCTTCAAGATATTTAACAGCCATATCAGAACGCTGAACAAGAGTCATCGACGGTACGCTTCCTCTTATCTGACAGCCGAGAACTATGACTGTGTTTTCATTTGTTGCAGTATAGTTTGAATGGCTGATAACATTGCCGAGTGTTGCAAAAAAAGTTATCAAAAACACAAGTGCAACAGCAAGCAGAATAATAAGCGCTGTTATTGCGGGTTTGCCCTTGTCTTTTATAAAATCAACTATTTTATTCAGCAGTAAACCGATTGCAATAAAACCTGTGCCGACTCCAAAGCCGAACAGGTTTCCCGCATTCAGAACTCCGAGTGAAACAAGGGGCGGAATATATAAAAGAATAATTGCAATTCCAATAAGAATAAACAGCATTTTCAAAATCAAATTTATCACCTTTTTTGTTTTCATAACATTATCTCCTGTTCATATTATAGAATAATACATTTGGTTATTCAATTCAATGAGTAAACAGTGAAATTTTTCTCTTTTTAGTAGAACGAACCAGATGAATTCGCAATTATGTTAAATTATTAAAAAAAACAAATTTACTTTCAAATTTTTATATGGTATTATATTTTTTAGTATCTTTTCGGAGGTGAGATAAATGCCAAGGCATTGGAGACCTCTTCACGAGGACATTAAAGTCCCCGTTATGAAGAATATTCTCTTTGCTATAAAAATCTGCTTTAAGGCGGATAAATCGCTTATGTTATCGGCGATTATAGCGCAGACTTCATATTTTGTTTTTGCACATTTTATTCAGGGTGTTCTGTTTTTAAAGGTTTTGCTTAATATAATTGAGAGGAAGGGAAGCTTTGAATACTTCTTTAAGATGCTTCTGGTTTTCCTCGGCATTGCCATTGTCAACGAGATTATAACCATAACCTGCGATTATCTTCAGAATGTCGGAATGAAGAAGGTCACAAAGGGGCTCAACGATTTGATTTTTGAAAAGGCGGCGAATGTTGACGTTTCCTGCTATGAGGACCCCGAATTTTACGATAAATATCAAAGGGCAACCGAAATTATCACCCACAGCTATTTCTTTATGTTCTGTATGGATATTTCAAATCTTATCGGTGCTGTTGTTTCGTTTGTTCTTGTTATTGGCATTGTCACCTCGATTGACCCTGCATATCTCATCTTTTTATCGCCTGTGCTGTTTGTTTTTGTTTTTGAGATAATCAGAAGCAAGATTATGTATAAGCGCGATTATTCAATGACAACAAATAACCGTATTAAAAACTATTCTCAGAGAACGGTTTTCCTCAAGGATTTTTCAAAGGATATAAGAACCTCAAACATATTTTCTGTTATTATCAACCGCTTCAGAAGGGCGGTTGAGGATAATGTAAGAATTATCAAAAAATACGGTTGGAAGCTTTTCACCTTCCATATGCTTTCATCACTTTTCGGCGAGCTTTTCCCGATTGTCGGAACATATTCCTTTGCTTCCTACCAGTTCCTTAATGACAGCGGACTTGATATTTCGGGCTTTTCGGTTGTTCTCTCCTCAATCAATTCAGTAAGAGAAACAACAAGATACATTGCCGATTCGCTGTCCTCGCTTTCAAATGTTGCGCTTTATTTCCAGAACTTAAGAGATTTCTTCGACTATGAATCAAAGGTCGTTTCGGGAAATATTGAGGCAGAAGAATTTGAAAGTATCGAATTTAAAAATGTTTCATTCAAATATCCCTCGGCTGAAAAGTATTCGCTCAGAAATGTCAATATGAAAATCAACAAGGGCGAAACTGTTGCAATTGTCGGTGTCAACGGCGCGGGCAAAACAACCTTTGTTAAGCTGCTTTTAAGGTTTTATGACCCCCAAGAGGGCGAAATTCTCTATAACGGAATAAACATCAAGGACTATAATATTGAATCTCTTCACAGCCGTTTTGCAACGGTATTCCAGGACTACAAAACCTTTGCGCTTTCGGTCAATGAAAATGTTATTTGTCACGAGTGCAGTGATGAGGAAAAAGCCCTTGCCGAAAAGGCGCTGAAACAGAGCGGTGTATATGACAAGATTACAACTCTTCCAAACGGTGCTGATACTGTTTTAACAAGAGAATTTGACGAAACGGGCGCAGGTCTTTCGGGCGGAGAAACCCAGAAAACTGCCGTTGCAAGAATGTTTGCAAAGAATTTTGATGTTGCAATTCTTGACGAGCCATCCTCAGCGCTTGACCCGATTGCCGAGTACAATATGTATGAAAACTTAATCAAGGCAACGAAGAACAAAACCGTTATTTATATTTCTCACAGACTTTCTTCCGCTGTTTTAAGCGATAATATTTTCGTTTTGAAAAACGGAACGGTTATTGAAAGCGGAAACCATACCGAGCTTATGGAACTCGGCGGTGATTACTGCTCGATGTTCACCCTTCAGGCTTCAAGATACAAGGGAGAGGGGGAAGAGCATTATGCATGATTTTAGAAATGATAAATTAACTCATTCGATATTTTCAAACATATTCTATTTCATCAAAATAATGTTTAAAATATCCCCGATGCTTGTTATCTGTGAATGCCTTTTCGGAGTTTTAACAAGGCTTCCTACAAGACTTGTTTCGGTTATCGGCGTTAAATATGTTATTGATGTTATTTCAAACGGCGACGACAAGATGAAAATTGTTTATGCCGTTATTGCAATTGCTGCAATACTGCTTCTCAATGAGGTTGCAAATGCACTCTACCGTGAACTGTATTTCAGTGTTAATTTCGAAAAGCTCCAATCGGGAATTCTTGAAATGCTGTTTAAAAAGGCAAAGGAACTTGATTTGGAGAGCTATGATGACCCTGATTTCTATAACAATTTCATTCTTGTTATTGACTCATCGGGAGGAAGAATAACAAGGGTATTAGGACTTGTTCAGGGCTATATAGGCGAGGTCTTTTCGCTTATTGCAATCGGCTCAATCCTTTTTGCAATCGACCCGATTTGCCTTGTTATCATTCTTGCGGTTGTTGCGATTTTCACTCCCGTGAGCAAGAAAATCGGAAACCTGCAGTCAAAAAGGCAGATTGAAAACAATAAGCTCCACAGAAGAGCCGATTATTTTGCAAGAGTTTTCTATCTACAGGACTATGCAAAAGAAGTTCGAATGAACGGAATAAAGCCCCTTCTTCTCAGTAAATATGATGAGGCAGCCGACGCGGTTATTGAAAACCAGAGAAAATATGTCAGAAAAATTGACTTCATCTATTTCTTCCAGGAAACGGGAGTTCAGATTGTCGGATTTATGTTTTTGCTTCCGCTCTATCTCGGCTACTGCGTTCTTAAAACCAAAACGCTTTCTGCAGGAGATTTTGTTGCAACCTTCAACGGCGCATTCTCGATTGCAACATCGTTTTCATTTTTAACAGTCGGCGTTGTGCGTAATTTCTCGGAGCAGGCAAAGCTCATTGAGAAATACAGAGAATTTTTGTCACGCGACAAAAAGATTTTCGGCGGTGAACATGAAACAAAATCAGCCGAGCCGAAAACGATTGAAATTAAAAATGTTTCGTTCACATATCCGGGTAATAACGAGCCGACTCTCAAAAATATCAATTTAACCATTCATCCGAATGAAAAAATTGCACTTGTCGGATATAACGGTGCGGGCAAAACGACTCTCACAAACTTGCTTATGAGGCTTTATGATGTAAGCGACGGAGAGATTCTTATTGACGGAAAAAACATCAAGGAGGAAACACTCCAGTCGCACAAAGACCGTTTTGCCGCCGTGTTCCAGGACTTCCAGATTTTTGCCGCAACGATTGGCGAAAACGTTGCTCTTGATTACAAGGTTGATGAAGAGAGAGCAAGAAAGGCGCTTGATAACAGCGGATTTTCAAAAGAGCTTAGAAACGGCATGAAATCAAATCTGCTTCGTGAGTTTGATGACGACGGAATGATGATGAGCGGCGGTGAAAGCCAGAAGGTTGCAATTTCAAGAGCTTTCTATAAGCACTGTCCCTACGTTATTCTTGATGAGCCCTCGGCAAATCTCGACCCGATTGCGGAATACAATCTCAACCAGGCAATGATGAGTGCCGCCGAGGATAAAACCGTTGTGTTCATCTCTCACAGGCTTTCAACAACTGTTAATGCCGATGTTATCTATGTTATGGAAAACGGCGAGATAATTGAAAGAGGAAGCCATGAAGAACTGATGAAGCTCGGCGGAACATATGCATATATGTTTAATCTCCAGGCTGAGAAATATCAGCAGTAATTAATAGTTAAAGCGGACACCGAAAGGTGCCCGCTTTAATATTATGCTGTTAAATTTTATGCTTCCTGTGACCATTCTCCGTAAACGATTTCGGTTTTGCCGATGAAATCTGCAAATAAGCCCGCATCCTTATAGTTGATTGTATTATCAGAACTTTCAAGATTTGCATATGCGTATTCACCGCTTGCGTCATTTCCTATCATATCAACGAAAATTGCCGCGTCTTTGTAGTTAATCAGATTATCGGATTTTACGTAGTTGCAGATAATGATGGGAATGTTAAGATTTGAAATATCTGCATCACTTGTTACTGTTATTTCACGGTCAACGGTTGTGCTGCCGCTGACTGTCAGCGTTGACGTGCCTTTTGGAATTGATATTTCAAAGCTTCCGTCATCAGCAGAAACGGCAAGCTCTTTACCGTTTGAATCAAGTATGCTTATGCCTCCGATCCCTTTTGTTCCCGAAGTGCCTTCTCGGTTTTCGGAAATAGTTATAATGCCCGAGGCGGTTATACTTGATTCTTTTACTGAAACCGTTATTGTCAAATCTCCTGAAACCTTTGTGATGCGGTAGGTGTTTGCAATTCCCGTATCCGAGGATATGTCCTTGAGATTTTTATAGCTTCCTGAAACTTTGGGAGCGCCGTCAAGCTCATAACCGTCTGCAACAATGATTGTGAAGTTAATCTGACCGTCGCCGCTGATAACGGGATTTCCGCTTGATGAATCTCTTGCAACAGCACCTGAAGCGTTTGTTTCATCGGCGCTTTTGTAGTTCTGAGTGTAGTAAACATTTACTGTTGAATTGTCATCTGTAACAAACTCTGCAGTGTATGCATTTGCGCTTTTTGTATCTGTGTATTCAGTTCCGTTTACAGTGCATACGGCGGTAAAGATAATTGTTTCTCCGTCCTCATCAAGTGCGCTTGAAACGGCTGCGTTATAATAAACAGTGTTACCGCAGTCAGTGCAGTCAAAGCTGAGGGTGGCGCTTGCATAATTGTCAGCCCATTTCCATACGGGATTTGAAATGTTTTCGTGTTCGCACTGAACAGTTGTAACCGTTATAGTTAAGGCGCTTGTTATCTTTGTAATACGGTAGGTATTTGCAATGCCCGCCTCAGCAGAAATATCCTTGATGTTTTTATAATTTCCCGAAACGCTCATGCTTGAAACGGTGTATCCCGATTGGGGAACAACCGTGAAATTGAGCTGACCTTCACCCGTTGAATCGGCTTCACCTGTTGCGCTGTTCCGTGAAACTGCGCTTGTTACTCCTGTTTCACTTGCAGAGGAGTAGTCCTGAGCGTAGTAAATATTTACTGATGCACCGTCTGAAACATCAAATGTAATTGCATGACCTTCGTCAATTGTTTCTTCTTCATTTTCATGAGAGTCGCAGGCAAAACTGTCTGCACTGTAGTACTTAACAGTCTGTGTTTCGGTTGCACTGCAGCTTGTGCAGGTGAAGGTTTTAATTCCGTCTGACTCAGGCGTTGCTTCCTTGGTGATTACTCCGCTGTTCCAGGTGTGAACCCAGTCGTCGCTCTTGCAGGAATCAACATTTCCTCCCGTTGCAAGAGAAAATGAACTTCCCGTTGTGTTTGTGTAGAGGAGATAGTTGATGTTACGAAGCAGTTTGGTTGAATAAACAACGTTGCTGCCGCTGCTGATATTAATAACCGTGTTTGCGCTTCTTTGGGTTGTTTGCTGAAGCTTTGCAGTGTTTTTCACTGTAACAGATTCGTTCATCGGGTTTGTTCCTGCAGCGAAAACAGTACCTCCGTCAACAACACATTCGCCGTCGGAGTCGAGGG
Organism: uncultured Eubacterium sp.; assembly: GCA_905233545.1. GTDB lineage: Bacteria > Bacillota > Clostridia > Oscillospirales > Acutalibacteraceae > Eubacterium_R. The sequence continues at coordinate 6,536 of CAJOEV010000024.1, forward strand.
GAGAGTTGTCTCCGCCCTTTGCCTGAGAAAATACGGTGGCAGTTCCGCCGTAGAGATAGAGTCCGCCGTTTGAATCTATTCCGTCGCCCGTGCAGTTAACATAAATGTTTCCGCCGTAGATATAGATGTTATAATCCGAGGTTGAAGATGAATTTCCGCCCGTATTGCCTCCGCTATTTCCGCCGGGATTGAAGGGGTTCCATCCGCCTCCGCCTCCGGGACCTCCGCCTCCTGGATTAAATCCGTCGCCACCGCCCTGACCGGGGTCTGTTCCGTTTGAGCTTCCGCCTGCGGCGTTTATTCCGTCGTCGGAAGCAACAACATAATATCTTCCCTGATAGATGTAAATCGTTCCCGATTCAATACCTTCGTAGCTCTGATTTACGGTTATATCGGGATCGCGGTCAATTGTGTTTCCTTCTTTTCCAAGGGTGAGTGTTGTGTCGGCATGAACACCGTCATCACCCGTGTAGATGTCAAATGTTCCACCATAGATTTCGCAGTATGCGTCTGAATGAATTGCGTCATCGGCAGTGTTAAGATAGAATGAACCGCCGTTTATTTCAATATCGTTTTCAACATCCTCGCGGTTGCCCGAAGATTTTAAGCCCTTACAGCTCATTGTGCTTGAGTCAAATGAGGATGAGTTATATCCATTTAGGGTTGTTATCGAAAATGTTCCGTCGTTAATTTCAAGCTTTGTTTCAGCTTGAATGGCGTCGCCGTCGGAAGTTATTGTATATGTACCTCCGTTAATATATACCGAACCGATTGAATCCGTATCCGTTGCATCGGGAACAGCTTTGATACCGTCGTTAGCGGAATCAATGGTAAATGTTCCTGCATTGAAAGTAAGCGTTCCGTCAGATGCAATGCCGTTGTTAGCTGAGTTTATATTATATGTTCCGCTGTTAAAGGTGATTGATGAGGTTGCACCGCCTTTAATTCCGTTTTTAACCGATGATGCTTCAATGTTCAGTGTGCCGTCTCCGCAGAAGGTTAAGGACGAAGCGCTTTTTACCTTTATTGCAGCGCCCTCAAAAGCTGCGGCAACAGCTTCATCACTTGAGGTTTCATCATCGGGATTTTCAGCGTCGGTCAAAGTAGAACTTCCGTCCAGATGAATGGTTGCGGAGCATGACTTTTTAATTACTATCGGTGCTGTTGTTGATGAACTCAGCGTTAATCCGTCGAGCATCAAGGTAACATTGCTCACCGATGAGGCAACCTTAATGCTGCCCTCGGAACAGGAGCCCGTTATTTTGTATGTCCCCGCCGATGTCACGGTAAGAGCTGTTCCGTCGATGGTGTAGCCTTCCCCCGAAACAATTTCGGTAATACCGTTTTCGATAAAAATCAGGGTTGGTGTTGAGGCAGCCTCTGTTATAACGCTTGCACATAAAAATGAGAAAACAAGCAGAACCGCCACCAGAATTGATAATGCTTTTTTAAACATAAATTATTCCTCCGTTTCTTGGCAGAATAAGTGTAATTCCCAAACATTAAACGAATGTTAAAGGTTATTTTAACATTGAAAAAGCCTCTGCATATAATGTGCAGAGGTGGTTTTATGCTTTTGAGCGATATGAAAGAAATGCAAAAAGCTGTGGTATCGGAGAATACTATTTCAGGTGATTTCGGGAGACGGCTTCGGGATATGGGCTTTGTTAAAGGCGAAGAGGTTGTCTGCATCAGAAAAGCGGTTTTTTCGTCGCCGATTCTGTTTTTTGTTAAGGGAAACAGGGTTGCGCTGAGAAAAAAGGATGCCGAAAAAATTGAGGCGGTTATATGAGCCGCAGAACGATTGCGCTTACGGGGAATCCCAATGTCGGCAAAAGCACGGTTTTCAACGAGCTTACGGGAATGCATCAGCACACGGGAAACTGGATTGGAAAAACCGTTGAAACCGCCTCATCTCATTTCTATTATAAATTTAATGACTATACCATTGTTGATTTGCCGGGGACGTATTCACTCAGCGCCGCTTCAAAGGAGGAAGAGGTTGCACGTGATTTTCTGAAATCCTCAAAGCTTGACTGCACAATTTGCGTTATTGATTCAACGGTTCTTGAGCGCTCGCTTATTCTTGCCTTTCAGGTTATGAAGCTGACGGATAACGTTGTTATTCTTCTCAATTTAACCGATGAAGCAAAGAAAAAGGGAATATTTGTTGATTCCGATAAGTTGTCATCACTGCTCGGTGTTCCCGTTGTTAAATCAACTGCAAGGTCGGGAAGGGGAATAAACAGTCTGCTTGAAGAAATTCACCTTATTTCAACGGGTGCAAAAAAGCCGAAACCTAAAAAGGTTTTCGGTGATGAAGAGTTTTGTTATAAAACCGCAAAGCAGATTGCCCTTGCGGTTGTTTCTCAATCAAAGGAACAGGGCGAGAGCCTTTTTGATAGAATAATGCTTGGAAAATATACGTCGTTTTTTGCGCTTGTTCTTATTTTTGCATTTGTTTTGTATCTGACAGTTCGGCTTTCAAACTATCCGTCAATGCTGCTCAGGCAGGTGCTTGATTTTGTTGAACAGAAAATAGCGCAGGGACTTGTTTCATTGGGCACTCCCGATTGGGCAATCAGTCTTTTTGTCTATGGAATGCTTCGGGTTTTGTTTTTTGTTGTTTCGGTTATGCTGCCGCCTATGGCAATATTCTTTCCGCTTTTTTCACTGCTTGAGGATTTCGGGTTGTTTCCGAGAATTGCCTTTAATCTTGATGCACCCTTTGAAAAATGCTCGTCCTGCGGAAAGCAGGCGCTTTGCTGCTGTATGGGTCTGGGCTGTAATGCCGTCGGTGTTACAGGTGCAAGAATAATTGACTCACCGCGTGAAAGGCTGATTGCAATAATCACAAATTCGCTGACTCCCTGCAACGGGCGTTTTCCGCTTCTGATTGCAATAATAACAATGTTTTTCGCAAAAAATATGATTCAGTCAACTGTGCTTCTGATTTTTCTTCTGGGTCTATCCATGCTTATGACAATGCTTTCATCATCATTTCTCGGCAAAACGGTTTTGAGGGGCGTTAAAAGCTCGTTTGTTATGGAAATGCCGCCGCTTCGCAAACCGCAGTTTTTCAAAACGATTATTAATTCACTGCGCGAAAAGGTTGTTTTTGTTTTAATGCGAGCAGTTTGCGTTGCCGCGCCTGCGGGGCTTGTTATATGGCTTCTTGCCAATATAAGAATCGGGGATATGAGCATACTTTCCCATATGGCAAATTCGCTCGATGCAGTTGGCAGAATAATGGGGCTTGACGGTGTTATACTGCTTGCTTTTATTCTCGGATTTCCTGCAAACGAAATCGTTCTGCCGATTGCGTTGATGACGTATCTTTCAACAGCAGAGCTTTCGGATTATTCCTCTTTAAGCTCACTTCATCAGCTTTTGATTAATAACGGCTGGACGGCAACAACTGCACGTTGCACCTGTGTTTTTTCGCTCTTTCATTTTCCGTGCGGAACAACGCTTATAACAATTTTCAAAGAGACAAAAAGTATTAAATGGACACTGCTTTCGGTTGTGTTACCGCTGTCAATAGGGTTTGTTTTATGCTGTTTTATTAATGCGTTTATTAAATTTTGAACAATAAAAAACTTATTTCTTGTATTAATACTCTTTTTCTGTTAAAATATTAACATAAATCAGCAAAGGAGTATTATTATGAGTAATAAAACAGCGTACAATATTTCTGATAATACCTATACTAAAAAAGAGCTGTTCGGCTACTTAACAGGTATGTTCGGACAGAATGTTATCTATCAGGTTATTGCAGCAGGTCTTGTAAGCGTTTATCTCGGAACGGTGCTTTATATTCCCGCTTCAGTTGTTGCAGTAATTCTTTTTGCAGCAAGAATCTGGGACGCAATCAACGACCCGATGATGGGCACAATTGTTGACAGAACTCACACCAAATGGGGTAAGTGCAGACCCTATTTAATCATTTTTCCTGCAATTATCGGAGCAATGACAATTCTTTGCTTTGTCAACGGAATATACACAAATCCGGGCGCAAGCAAAGCGCTTATTATTGCATGGGCAGCAATTTCCTATATCGTATGGGGAATGCTTTTCACGGTTTGCGATATTCCTCTTTGGGGAATTACTTCTCTTATGACAGAGGATATGGACGACAGAGCGAAGATTCTCGGTCTTGCGCGTATTGCAGCGGGAATAGGCGGAATCGGAACAGTTATTTCTTTTATCCCGGGCTTCCTCAAGGGTATGTTTGAGGGCAAGTATAACGCAATGGTTGATGGTGAAAACTTCACACAGCAGATGGCTAATAACTACACTGCAAGAGCTGCGTGGATTGCAACGGTTGTAATCATTACCGTTGTGGCAACAATCTGCTTTGAGATTGCGGGTCTTGTTGCAAAGGAAAGAGTTCCCGGTGATGCAGAGGACAAAAGAGGCATAATCGAAAACTTCAAGATTATGTGGAAATGCCTGCCCTTCCGTCAGATTCTTATCTCGGGCGTCATCCGTTCACCCCTCCAGCTCCTTATGATTATCGCAATGCCTCTCGTGCTTTATTACTACACAGATAATGCATTTGAAAATGTCGGAAATCTTGACGGAGGAAAGAGAATTATCAAAATTGCAATAATCGGTCTTGCAGTTTTCATTCCTCAGTTTGTTTCAATGGCGATAACACCGAATCTTGTTAAGAGATATGAAAACAAGAAGATTTATAATTTCTTCTCTGTTGCAGGTGCAGTTCCCTATGGACTTATCTTTGTCGGATATTTGCTTTCAAAAGGTAATCTTCTTTCATGGGGATGGGTTATTGCATCGGCTGTTTGCATTGGTTTTGCTTCTGCATCAATGGGCGGAATCAACGTTATGCAGTCAATTATGATTGCCGACTGCGTTGACTATGAGGAATTCCACAACGGCTACCGTCCCGACGGTGTATTCTTCTCGGGACAGAGCTTTTTAACCAAACTTTCGGGAGGTATTGCAGCTCTTATTCAGGGACTTGTTTACACCATCGTTAAGTTCTCGGACCAGAATCTTGATAATATTAACTACCGTCTTGCTCAGGGCGAGCATTTCTATGAGCTCGACGGCGGAAAATACGCAGCTGCAATGTTCTTCCTTATCTCAGTACCGATTGCTGTAAGCATGCTTCTTTCGGCACTTCCGATGAAGAACTATGCAATGACTGATGACGAGCACAGAAAGATGCTTAATGCTCTTATCAAGAGAAGAACGGGCGAAACCGAAACGGCGTCTCAGCCCGATGTTGCAGCGCAGGCACTCATTGACAATATGGATGAGATAGTTGACACAATAAACAAAATCGAAGAATAGATTAATAAATTAACCGTTTGGTAAGAACAAATGCCGAAGCGAAGGTTTTAAAGCTTTCGTTGCGGCATTTCTTATTAATATTGACTTTTTTAATATATACATGTTATTATTATGGTATTAATGATTTTAGAGGTTTAAAATGCGAAAGTCTGTATTTTTTAAGTTTGCGCTGATTATTATTCCCATAGTGTTAATATTTGAAATGGCAGAAGTTTATTTTTCATATCGCACAATATATAATGAAACTCTTGAAACAAGCAAAAAAACCGTTGTTAATATTGCAAAAGAAGCAGCGGATGAATTTATGTATTATAATCCCAATGACTCAAAGGACAGGGAAAATTGCAGTAAAGAATTTGATGATTTGTGCAAAACTCACGGAGTTACATACATCTTTGCAATTGAGCCTGATTTAGATACCAGAGATGAAAAATATATTGCTATCGGTTTCGGCGAAAATGCTTCGGAAAGAGCAAAGAAAACCAGGTACCCCGGAGTGATTGTTAAGGGTACTCTTTCAGATGATGAAATTAAGGTGTATAACGGCGTAAAACAGCACGCTGTTATTCACGAGGTCAATGAGTTTGACGATACATTAATATGCTATTATCCGGTTTCAAATTACTATGATTATTCGAATGATTCTTTTGTAACTTTTGATAAACCGATGCTGATTGGTGCGGAGATTTCACTTAAAACCATCAGTAAAAACACAGCCCAGAAGCTCAGCAGGACAGGCGCTATTCAGATTCTGTTTTCTTCTCTTACTCTTGCGCTGGTATTCTTTGTTTTGTATTTTAGAATCAGCGGACCTGTCAGGAAAATCAGCACGAGAATGAAAAACTTTGTTTCCGACAGAGACAAGGAGTTTGAAAAGCTTCCGGTCAAAGGCAGAGACGAGCTTGCCGAAATGTCGAATTCCTTTAATATAATGGCTGAGGAAATCGATAACTACATTGAGTCCATTGATAATTACACAAAAGAAAAACACAGGAATGAAGCGGAGCTTGATATCGCAAGAACAATTCAAAACGGACTTATTAAACCGCCGCAGTACTGTGACGATGCAGTAAGCATTAACGCCTACATGCAAGCGGCAAAAAATGTTGGCGGCGATTTATACGAATATCAGATTCTTAAAGACGGCAGAGTGTACTTTGTTATTGCCGATGTATCGGGGAAGGGAATTATTGCTTCACTGTTTATGTCGCGTGCAATAACACTTCTTCATCAATATGCTCTTATGGAATATTCACCTGCAAAAATGCTTTACACATTCAACAACACGCTTGCGGAACAGAATCCAAAAGGATTGTTCATAACAGCATTTGCAGCAATTTATGACCCGGGCGCGGGCACTCTTACCTATTCCAATGCAGGGCACAACCGTCCTTACATTATTTCGGATAATGAGCTGATTATGCTCGACGGTGCAGCGGGTGTTGCTGCAGGAGTTTTCAGCGATAATGAATACACCCAGGAAACCGTTAAACTCAAACCCGACGATGTTATATTCCTTTATACGGACGGTGTTAATGAAGCCGAGAGCAATTCGGGCGAAATGTTTGGAACTGATAGGCTTGAAAACGAACTCAAAAAACATATCGGAAAAATATCGGACAATATTTGCGATGATGTTCTTGAATCGGTCAAAGAATTCACCGAGGGTGCAGTTCAAAACGATGATATTACAGTTCTTGCTCTGCGTGTTAAACCAAAAGCGGAAAGCAAGAAAGTAACTTTTGATGCTGACACAAAAAACCTTGTTCTTCTTAAAGATATGATAATGAACGAGCAGGGCATTCCCGAAGAAACAAAAGCCTTGCTTCGATTAATTGCCGAGGAGATATTTGTTAACATTTGCTACTATGCTTATGACAATGGCGAGGGCGATATAACGGTTGAATTAAAGGTTAACTCTGACGGCGCAACAATCATCTTTACCGATACGGGAAAGCCTTTTGACCCGACTGTCGATGTGGTTAAAATTGAAGAATATGACCACGAAAACAGTATAGGAGGACTCGGACGTTTTCTTGCCTTTGAAATGGCGGATGAGTCTTCATATGCTTATGAAGATAATAAAAATAAACTTACAATCACAAAATATTTTAACTCAAATCAGAATTATGGAGGTGCTTTATGAAACTGAACACATCATTTGAAGAGAACATTTGCACAATTGCAATTGAAGGTCAGATTGACACATTAACTGCTCCCGAGCTTGAGCAGGCAGTGAATGATGCGGTGCCGAACTGCGAGAAAATGGTGTTTGATATGTCGCAGGTTGACTACATATCATCAGGCGGTATCAGAGTTGTTGTGGGAACAAGCCATATTCTCGGCAAGGATAATCTGACTCTTCGCGGATTGGCTCCGAATGTCTATGAGATATTCCGCCTTACAGGTTTTACTGCATTTTTAAATATTGAATAGATTGCACATTGGTTTTAATAAGAATAATTGGTGAGTATTATGAGTAAATTAATCTGCAAAATTAATGAAAGAATAAGTAGCAACCCTGATTTTACTGTTCTTGTCGATACGGGCGAAAACAGCAGCTTTACATATGCACAGTTTGATTCCTATGCAAGAAAAATTGCGGGCAAGCTGAAGCGCTTCGGAGTTGAACAGGGCGATTTCGTTACAATTGAACTTCCCAGATGCAAAGAATACATTGCTGCAATGTATGCAATCTGGCTTACAGGTGCTGCATATGCACCTCTTTCATCGGAATATCCTGCTGAACGCATTGAATACATACGTTCGGATTGCAAGGCAAAAACATACATTGATGAAAAGTTCCTCAGGGGAATTGAAGACGAGGAAGCATTCAGTGAGAATATTGAAATCGGTGAGGAAAATCCTGCACTTCTGATTTATACTTCAGGCTCAACAGGAAAGCCGAAAGGCGTTTTCCATTCCCACGCAAGTATAAGCGATGCGGTGTTCAGATATAACGATTATTTCAATTTGCCTGAAGGCTGCCATACTGCACTTGCTGCGCCGTTTTCTTTTGTTGTATCAGTGCACGATATTTTTCTTCCGCTTACTATTGGTGCAACAGGCTATATTATGCCGACGGAGGTTATGCGTGACCCGATATTGCTGGCTGATTTTATTGACGACAATCAGATAAACCATATCTTTATCAGCCCGAAAATGCTTAAGGTATTTAAACCAAAGGGTAATTCTCTTAAGACGGTATATACAGGAAGCGAAAGAGTCTCCGATACATACAGCGAAGATTTCGAGCTTGTTGTAATGTACGGTCAGTCAGAATGTGCAGCAACACTTGCCTTTAAGGTTGATAAAAAATACAACAACACTCCTATAGGAAAGCCCATAGGAGAGGTTAAGGCATATGTTCTTGACGAAGACGGCAATCAGGCACAGGAGGGTGAACTCTGTCTTACAGGCCGTTTTGCAACCGAATATCTCAATCTTCCTGAACAAAGTGCAAAGACCTTCACTGCAAATCCATTCTACGATGAGGATAAAAGCGAAAAAATGCTTCGCACGGGTGATATTGTTAAACTCGGCGAGGACGGAAATATTATCTTCCTTAACCGTAAGGACTGGATGGTTAAAATCAACGGTCAGCGTGTTGAACCCGGTGAAATAGAAACCCTTATCAAAAACACTCCCGGTGTTCACGATGCAGTTATCAAGGATTTTAAAAACCAGTACGGTCAGGTTTACCTTGTTGCATATTATGTTGAAAAAAGCTCTACCGAGGCGGATGAAATAAAGCAGGAAATATCTAAAAATCTGCCTTCATATATGATACCTTCATTTTTCGTGAAACTCGATAAGCTTCCTGTTAACGCAAACGGAAAGCTTGACAGAAGTGCGCTTAAGGCTCCCGAGGCATCAAGCTTTAAGAATGATTATATTGCGCCTGAAACAGATATGCAAAAAGCACTTTGCAAGGCGTATGAAAAAGTGCTCGGTGTTGAAAATGTCGGTGTTGATGACGATTTCTTTGCCCTCGGCGGTGATTCAATAAAATGCGCTATGGCTGCAAGCGAGTGCGCTCTTTACAAAATCAGCACAGCCGATATATTTGCGGGCAAAACTCCCCGTATGATTGAGCGTATGCTGATTAAGAAGGCTTCAAGAAAAGCGCTTGTTAAAAAGGCGAAAAAGCCGAGAATTTATCCGCTTACTCCTTTTGAAAGAGGAATGTACATTGAGCAGAAGCTGGACGAAAATTCAACCGTTTACAATCTCAATGTTGCAGCAATTATAAACGGAGCGGACACTTCTTCGATTAAAGAGGCTTTGTGCAAAGTCATGAAAGCACACGAAGCATTCACTTCCTATTACGGTGAGGAAAACGGCTTGCCCGTACGAATTCTTACGGACAAGCTTCCCGAAATTGAGGTTAAGCAGGCAGAAACACGAGAAGAGGTTATTGATATTATTGATAACTACGCTGTTCCGTTTGACCTTAACAAGGGAATACCCGTCAGACCTACGGTTTACGAAGTCGGCGGTGAATGTATTCTTCATTTGGCGATACACCATATCGCTTTTGACGGCGGTTCTGCTGCAGAATTTGTTCGCGAACTGTCTGACGCATTATGCAAAAAAGAAATTCATACATCCGAACTCGACCTTTCCGATATTTATGACGCAGAGGACAAATCCGAAAGCGGTATGTCTTTCTACCGTGAACTTTTTGCTGACGGCATACCCGTTAACGATATGCCTTTAAAGGGCAAGCGCCCGAAGGTTCATCCGCTTTCAGACAAGGAAATTGATTTCATCTGCGAAGGCGAAATGCTTGATTCCATCGGCAAAACAGCAAGGAAGTTTGAGGTAACGGAATTTGAGCTTATTTTCTCCGCTGTTTCAATGGCACTCGGAAAGTATACAACCTCCGAGGATGTTGTGTTGGGAATTCCTACAAATATGCGCCCCAACGGCGGCGAGGACATCATCGGTATGTTTGTTAACACCGCCCCCGTTCGCGTTAAGCCTGTCAGAACAGCAGAGCTTCGCGATTATATTACCTCGTCTGCAGAGTCCGTCAGAAATGTTACATACGGCGCATCTCTTCCGTTTGAAGAGGTTGTCGGCGAGTTTGTTAAGCAGCGCGACGAAAGCCGAAATCCGATATTCGATGTCTCTCTCAACTATATGCTTTATCCGCCTGTTTGCGAGCAAAACGGAATAGGCATTGAGCTTTATGTTCCGCTTCAGAAAATGAGCAGGGATATCGGAATAGTAATCCGTAAAACCGACGGAAAGCTTACCTTTATGGTTCAGTATTCCTCCGAACTTTTTGATGATACGGTTATCAACGGATTTGTTGAACAGATTCAACACACCTTAAAGCTCCTATCTGAAACGGATGTTACAACCGTTAGAGACGCTCTGGCGCTTCCGTCTGCTCAGCAGAAGATGATGGAAGAGTTCAGCAAAACAGAGACTGCAAAAACTCCGATAACGCTTCTTCACAAGATGTTTGAAAAATCTGTGCAGGAGAATCCCGATAAAACGGCTCTTGTTGCTAAGGACAATGTTTACACATATAAAGAGCTAAATGAAAAAGCAAATATTGTTGCAAATAATCTTATTGACAGGGGAATTAAAACGGGTGACAGCATTGCGCTTCTTCTTCCGAGAAAGTCGTATTTCTTCAGCTGTCTGTTCGGTGTAAATAAAGCAGGCGCAGCGTTTATTCCCTGTGACCCGCAATATCCCGCCGACAGAATTAATCATATTATTGAGGACAGCGAAGCGGCGTTCATTATAACCACAAGTGAAAATCTTTCAGATTATCCTGCCGAAAAGGTTATCAATGTTGATGATATTATCAGCGGAAGCAATATCGAAAATCCCGATGTTGAAATGAGCGATGAAGAGCTTTCGTATATGATTTACACCTCGGGCTCAACGGGTAAACCCAAGGGCGTTATGCTCCGCCACCGCGGTATTTGTAACTATTTAACCGACAATAAGTCGAATATTATTATTCACAACATCGTCAACCGCGTGAATACATATATCTCAGTAACGACTATCTCATTTGATATGTCGTTTAAAGAGCATACCGCCGCGCTTTGCAACGGCAAAACTCTTGTATTCACCGCTGAGGATGAAATGAATGACCCGAGAGCGCTTGCAGAGCTTATGACAAAATACGGTGCAGACTGTATTAATGCAACGCCATCAAGATTAACACAGTATCTGGAATATGCCCCATTCGGTGAGGCGCTTGCAAAATGCCGTCTTATTCTTTGCGGCGGCGAAGCGTATCCGCTTTCACTCAGGGACAGCATCAAGGCTTGTGCAAAGGATGCGGTTATTCTTAACACCTACGGTCCTACGGAAATTACGGTTTCTTCAAATGCCGCTGTTCTCAATGATGCAGAGTATATTTCCATCGGCAGACCGCTTACTAACTACACTGAATACATCGTTGATAAATTCGGTGATATTGCGCCCTTTGGTGTAATCGGTGAGCTTTATATAGGCGGAGTCGGAGTTGCAAAGGGATATAAAAACCTGCCCGAAAAAACCGCTCAGGCGTTTATTAACTACAACGGCGCTGAAATGTACCGTTCAGGCGACTATGCAAAATGGGATAAAGACGGAAATGTTTTGATTCTCGGCAGACTTGATAATCAGGTTAAGCTCAGAGGTCTCAGAATTGAGCTCGGTGAAATTGAAGGACTTATTGCCGTTCAGCCGGGTATTAAAAAGGTTGCCGTAACAATCCGCAAGCTTAACGGCCAGGATAATCTCTGCGCTTATTTCACCGCTGAAAATCAGATTGATATAGATGCTTTGCGTGATGAACTTAAAAAGCATCTGACTCATTATATGGTGCCGACTGCATATCTTCAGATGAACGAGCTTCCGATGACCGCAAACGGCAAAACCGATATCAAGCATCTGCCCGAGCCGGTTCCCGTTTCACTCGGTGAGTATGTGGCACCTGCTAACAAGACGGAAGAATTCTTCTGCGAGACTTTCAAGAAAATACTTAAGCTCGATAAGGTCGGTGCAACGGACGATTTCTTTGAAATAGGCGGAACATCACTTGTTGTTACTTCCGTAGTGCTTGAAGCTTCCGAAAACGGATTTGATATCACATACGGAGATGTTTTCAAATGCACAACGCCGAGGGCGTTGGCGGCGTTCTTTGACAAGGATGAAGAAAAGAACAGTGAACAGCTGTTTGATTTTGAGGATTATGATTATTCAGCAATCAACAGCATTCTTGAAGAGAACAATGTTGAAGAATTCCGAAAAGGCAAGTTCCGTGATATTGGCAATGTTCTTATAACGGGTGCAACAGGTTATATGGGTGCACATCTTTTAGCGCAGTACCTTGAAGAGGAAAAGGGTACGGCATACTGTATGCTTCGCAAAGGCAGGTTTGACAGCGCAAAAGACCGTATTCAGAATATGATGTACTACTATTTTGATAACCGTTATGAGAAGGATATTAATGAAAGAGTTGAAGTTTTCGAAGGAGATGTAACGGATTATAAATCCTTTGAAATATACGAAAAAGAACCGATTAACACCGTTTTCAACTGTGCTGCAAATGTTAAGCATTTTTCAAGCGGAACAGATATTGAGGATATCAATGTGGGCGGTGCAGTAAACTGTGCAAAACTGTGCGAAAAAATCGGTGCAAGACTTATTCATTTCTCAACAGTATCCGTTTCGGGAACCGCAACCGAGGATACCAAACTGTTAAGAGAAAACCTCGACGAGCGTTCACTCTATTTCGGACAGGAGCTTGATAACAAGTACATCTCCTCAAAGCTGATGGCTGAAAGAATGGTGCTTGAAGCTGTTATAAACAGGGGACTGGATGCAAAAGTTATACGCGTCGGAACCCTGGCTGCAAGAGAGTCCGACGGTGAATTCCAGATTAATTTCTTAACCAATAACTTTGTGGGCAGACTGCGTTCATACAGTATACTCGGCTGTTTCCCGTACAGTATGATAGAAAACCAGATTTGTATGGGACCGATTGATACATCGTGTGCAGCATTCCTTAAGCTTGCCCGCACACCTGAAAAGTGCAGAGTATTCAACGCGGTAAACAATCATACGCTTCCGCTTGGCGATATTATACGCCGAATGAATGAAAACGGAATGAATATCACTTTTGTTGATGATGAAGTTTTTGCAAAGGAATTGAATGAGGCTCAGCAGAATCCCGAAAAAGCCGCAATCCTTTCCAGTATGACCGCTTATATGAATATGGCGCACGGCAAGAAAGTTATTACCATACCTTGTGAATCCCACTACACAACCCAGATTTTAGCAAGAATGGATTTCTTCTGGAATGCAAGCAATGAGCGTTATGTTGATGATTTCATAAATGTTCTTCGCGGATTTAGATTCTTTGAAAAGGATAATCTTAATAGATAACTACTAAAAAAACAATCAGGGGCGAGCTGAGAAGCTCACCCCTGATTATTTATGCTGTCATAAATCAAAACGGTCCGAGGCAAATGCCCCGAACCGACAGCATTAATATTATATCAAAAAATAATTTATATTTCAATACTTTTATTAAGAGCTTTTTTGTCATATAATAAAATCAGAAAATAATATACCAAGGAGGTATTTTAATTATGATTAACATCACTGCAAGAGGCTTTGAATTAAAGCAGGGCGCAAAAGACGGAATCGAAAAGGAGCTTAAAAGAATTGAAAAAATGCTCCCCGAAAACGCAACTTTTGACGTAACTCTTAAAAAAGAAAAGGAGGGCTACAGCTGCGATATAACAGTTAAGCATTTCGGCTCATTTATCAGAGGCGAATCCTTTGAAAGAAAAATCGAACCTGCAATTGACGCTGCCGTTGATGATTTAAAGAGAAAGCTTCGCAAGCTGAAAACCTATTTTGTTGATAAAAAGCGTAAGGGCGGAATTGATGAAATCGCGCTTGCAATTGATGAACTCAGTGAAGAGGTTACAATGGATAACTTTGACGAGGCATATTTTGAGAGCGTTGATATAACAAGAAAAAAGACCATAACTCCGAACATGATGACCGATGATGAAGCAATCGTCCAGATGGAAATGCTCGGACACAACTTCTTCATCTTCCTCGGAATCGACGGCGAAACAAAAGTTGTTTACAAAAGAAAGAAGGGCTACGGTCTTATCATCTGCGAATAATATATTCAAGGGCTGCTGCGGCAGTCCTTTTTTAATGCGGAATTCAGAATGCGGAATTCGGAATTATCAGGTGCTGCGCACGGTGTTATTTTGTAGGGGAGGCTCTCCCGAGCCTCCCAAATGTTTTTATGTCGCTTTTTGTCGAGAGATAATTCTTGACGGATTATTAATATAATGCTACAATTAAGGAGCCAAATAATTAACATTTTAATATTGCTGTATAGGAGTAGTCTGCAATTTGTAAAAAATGCAGGTTCGATAATATCATTCTGCTCTAATACAGCATTGATGTTAATTGTTTGGCGACAGTTGAGCTTGCGTTTTTTGTGCGTAGCTTCGGCTGCGCACTTTTTTATTTTTAGGAGAATATAAATTGAAATATAAAGAAAATGAAGTGATTGAAAACATAAAACTGTTATCTGCAAAGCGCTTGAAATTGAAGATGAAGAATTAGTAACAAATGTTAAAGTGAACTGCATATTGGAAGAGGCGAAACTGATTAAAGAAGGCTTAATCAGAAAAGGCTATTTTGACGATGTTCAAAAATACTACTTGCCGCATATTGCATTAATGCCAAAAGGCTTTTCAAAAATAATGCTGACAGAATCAGACAGCGAAGCACTGAATAATATGCTGAAGGCTTTTTTGGAATATAAAAAGAACGTATAAGGGATTAGCCCCTTATACGGCATGAATAATTATTTATATGATTTGGGTATATCCGTTAAACCTGCAATATAGTCAATTGAAACATTATAAAGCTTTGCCAGTTTAACAATGAGTTCAAATGGCGGTTCACGCTTGCCTTGTTCATAATTTGTATATGTTGTTTTGTGCATTTTTAGTATCTTAACAAGTTCATCCTGAGTTAAATCTTTGTCTTCGCGCAAATCCCTTAATCGTGGATAGTATTGCATAATAACACCTCAGTAATATTATTGCACAATACATCAAACGACATTGACAAAATACAACATATGATGTATAATAAGACGAACATCATATGTTGTATTTTTTGCAAAAGAGTTTTATCAATTTAAAGACATAGTAAATAATTGGGTATCTTTTTGCAGGAATAAATAAGATGTATCTTTATTATTAATGAGGGATTATTATGAAAAAGATTATTAGTTCATTATTATCAATTGTAATGCTTGTAGGCGCACTTTCAGTTAGTTTTAATTCATTAGCGGCAAGTCCTGTAACATTCACAAACTATTCTATTCTCGAAAGAAATACTAATTATGTAAAAATCAGTTACAGGATTAATAATCCAAACAAAAAGTCGATTACAAAAATCCTACATACAATCAGGAAAAAAGGTGATAGTTCAACATTAAAATCCTACAAAAACGATGTTTCTTATAGCAGGAATGTAAATGTTACAAGAACTATAGGAAGCGGAAAGAATATAAAATATGAATTGCAACCCGGAACAGAGTATGAGATCAAATTTGGTGTCGAAATTAACGGAACCAGGTACTACTCATCTTACTATAGTTTTACTACAAAAGCTGAAGAGAATTCTGTAACATTTACAAATTATACTATTCTCGAAAAACAAACAAATTATGTAAAAATCAGTTACAGGATTAATAATCCAAATAAAAAGTTGATTACAAAACTCCTGTATACAATAAGAAAAAAAGGTGATAGTTCAACAGTAAAATACTACAAAAAAGATGTTTCTTATAGCAGAAATGTAAATGTTACAAAAACTATAGGAAGCGGAAAGAATATAAATTATGAATTGCAACCCGGAACAGAGTATGAGATCAAATTTGGTGTCGAAATTAACGGAACCAGGTACTACTCGTCTTACTATAGTTTTAGAACAAATTGAGTTATAATTCCTTATAATACGGCTAATAAATATTTTTAAGTAAATAAATTATGGAGATTATTATGAAAAAGATTATTAGTTTATTATTGTCAATCGTTATGCTTGTTAGTGCATTATCAGCAACTGTTAATGCTTTTGCGGCAGGATGGGCATCAAACGCAGAGTCAATTAATTTAAATACATGGTACAATGATTATATTGGTTCTCAAGGATATTATGATTCTAATACATGTTATTATGCTAATTCATATAAAATGTATTTACCTTCAAAAGGAAAAATTACAATAAGAACTCAAAATGAAAGAACATATTTTTGGTTAGATGAAGTAAAAATATACAAAACCAGCAATATAGATTCTTCCTTGGACTATTATTCGCGCGATTATGGTTATTCATCCGGAGGCGGTTATTATTGGAATGAGGATACATATAATCTATCCCAAGGATACTATTATATTGTTTTGCAAAAAGATTACAATGTGGACTTTGATTTTAAAGTTTCATACAAGCCAATCTTCAGCAGCACTTCATTAACTAAAGTAAGTGCAAAGGATAATGCTTTTTTTGCAAAATGGAATAAATGCTCAAATATTTCTGGTTATCAATTGCAATACAGTACAAACAGTAATATGAGCAGTTCAAAAAAAGTAAAAATTGGAAGCAAGTATTCAAGCAAAACTGTTAAATCATTGAAAAACAAGAAAAAATACTATGTTCGAGTACGAACTTACAAAACAGTTAGTGTTAATGGCGTGAATAAAACATTTTATAGCAAATGGTCAAGCAAAAAAACCGTTAAAACTAAATAATTAAATACAAAAAACACAAAAGCTGTCTCGTTTTTAATTGTGAGGCAGCTTAGTATTGTTTTATATAATCGAGTTATGTTTTGCTCGGCTAATAATATTAATAAATGAAACATTACAGCTCTTGGAGTGATGTAAGATCAATAAAGAAAATATAAAAAACAAAAGAGGAGAGTATTACTATGAAACAATCAAACACAAAAAAACTTTACATTCTGGCAATTGTAGCACTTGTTGCTGCTGTAATAATCGCAGTTTGCACCTTTGCATTAAGGGGAAACGACAAAACCGCTTCAGAATCCGAACCTGAAACAACCGTTGCTGAGGAAGTCGTTGAAGACGAGGAAGAAGCAGAGGAGGAAGAAACAGAATCAATTTCTGAAATTGAAAAAATGATTGTTGGCAGAAAACTTGAAGACTTGGGAGTGAAGTTTGGGACACTTGGCGAGTGTTCACTTTACTTGGAGTTTTCAAGAGGAAATGTCGTTTATAGTTATTCAAATATTGGAGAAGATTTTTCAACTGTAACTAAGTATTCGCTGTCCGGAGAAACTGTTTCATTTCATGTTGATGAGAATTTATCAGTAGGAAGTTCAGAAAAAGACTATACGCTTTCTTTTTTAAACAATTCCTCAATTATTGTTGCAGAATGTAAAAACACATATAATGAAGACGGTAAAGAGAAAACAGAAGAGTATAAAACCTATTTTGCGCCTGAGTTTGAAGAAAAATGGGGAGATGGAAGCATATTCAAAGAAATCAGCGATAAGACTTGGATTTCAAAAAACTCCGATTCAGATAATAGCATTGATGCCGAGATGAAAATTTCAGTTAAAGAAGATGAATACGGGAAACATTTTACCGGAAAAGCAAGAATAAATAATGAATCTTCTGACTTATCCGGAGATGCGTGCGGAAATAATATTGGAACTTTTTATTGTGGTGATAAAGATTTTATTCTTGAATCTTACAAAGGGAATGTTAACGCATACTTCTACGATATGAACGATGGAACATTTACAAAAGTAGCACTTGAAGAGAAAAAATAAATAACTGCTAATATGAAAAGAGGTTAAAATGATGAAACAATCAAACACAAAAAAACTTTACATTCTGGCAATTGTTGCACTTGCAGCAGCTGTAATTATCGCAGTTTGCACCTTTGCATTCGGCGGTAACGACAAAACTGCTTCCGAACCCGAGCCCGAAACAACTGCTTCTGAGGAAGTTGTTGAAGATGAGGAAGAATCAGAGGAAGAAACAGAGCTACAGTCCGAAATTGAAAAAATGCTTGTTGGTAAAACACTTAACGATGTTATAATGAGGTTCGGTACTTACGGAGAAATGGAACGAGATATAAAAATTTTGGGCGATGGCAGTGCTGAGTATATATACATTAATCAGGTTGAGGAAAACAAATCGTATGCACATTATACCGTAGAGGGTGATTCAATTATAGTTGATGTTCCTCATTCTTCGCTTGAAGAAGCGGCAAGCACTTTTAAACTATCACTTCTTGATGATTCTTCAATTGTTGTTGCAGAGTGCAAATGTGAGTATACTGAGGATGGAAAAGACAAAACCGATGAATACAAAACCTATTTTGTACCAATAGACAATGAAGAAAGAGGAACCGAAAAAATATATGATGAGTTAGCAAACAAAACTTTTGTTTCCAAATACCTTGCCGAAAAAAGCAAGAGTGATGAAGCTCTGATAAAGATTACACTCAATGGAAAAGGAGAAGAGAAACGCTTTGACGGAAATGTATTGACAAATGAAAGCTCTTCGGAATATTTTGACGGACAAGCATTAGGAAACAATATTGCAACTTTCCGTGAAGATGACTGTTATTTTATTGTTGAAATTCAAAATGGAAAACCCATTGCATATTTCTACAATCAGAAAGACGATACACTTACAAAAGAGGTACTTAAAGAAGCTAATTAACGATGAGGGCTGCTGCGGCAGCCCTTTTTTCAGTTTGGAGAGTGGAGTTCAGGGGTCCGTCCCCTGAGCGATTGGTTTTTCCTGATACCTAACACCTAAAACCTATTTTTTACATTACTATTACAAATTTGTAATTTGAAAAATTAACTATTGAAATTCAATCCAATATAATGTATATTATTAAAAAAATAAATAAAGACAGTCGTGATTTCTTTAAACGAATAAGGGGTTAATTCTTTGAATTAATTCGAAAAAAAGCACGCGCGGAGATGTGTATGGAAAAAATCACAAGCAAAAATAATGATATTGTTAAGGACACAAAAAAGCTTATAACCTCATCAAAGGCGAGGGTGCAAAACCGTGCGTTTGTTCTTGAGGGAGCGAGGCTTTGTTTTGATGTCCTTAATTCTGTTTATACGGTTAAAACGCTTTTCATAACCGAAAAGTTTTTTGAAAAATATCCGCTTGAAATTTCGGCAATGCTTGAAAGATGTGATGATTCATATCTCATCAGCGAAGAGGTTTCAAAAAAACTCAGCGACACCGAAAATCCCCAGGGAATATTTGCTGTTTGCAGTATGAAGGATGAAAATGCTTTTTCAAAGTCCGAAAAGATAATTGCGCTTGATAATGTTCAGGATCCTTCAAATGTCGGAGCAATAATCAGAACTGCGGAAGCTCTGGGTATTGAGAGTATTATTGCATATAACTGCTGTGATATTTACAACCCGAAGGTTTTGCGAGCTTCAATGGGCTCGGTTTTAAGAGAGAATGTTTATATCTGCTCTTCTCTTGAAGAAACGCTGAAAAGCCTGAAGGGCGAATACATGATTTATTCATCCGTTCCGGACAGCAGTGCAAAGAGAATAACTGATATTGATTTTTCAAAACCGTCAATCTGCGTTATCGGCAACGAAGCAAATGGCGTTGAAGAGAATATCAAGGCGCTTTCCGATAAGCTCATAACAATCCCGATGCTTGGCAATGCAGAGAGTCTTAATGCGTCTGCGGCAGCTTCAATTATTATGTGGGAGATGCTCAGATGACGGATAAAAGATATTGGATATGGCTTTCAAAATGTCTTGGCGAAGGCGCAAAGTTCAAAGAGATAATCGAGGATTTCGGCTCGGTTGAAAAACTCTATGAAAGCAATATTCTCGAGTGGAGAATGAGCCCTGCGCTGAACGCAAAACAGATTGAAAAGCTTTCAAAGCTCAAGCTTGATATAAGCGATGAAATAATCGAGGAGTGCAAACAAAATTTCTGGAGCATAATAACATATGACGACGAAGCATATCCTCAGAGGCTCAGAGAGATTTCAAATCCTCCGGCAGTGCTTTATGTTGAAGGTGAGATAGGCGATATTGAAAACACTGCCGCCGTTGCAATAGTCGGAACAAGAAGAGCCTCAACATATGCGCTCAAGGCTGCACATATTATGGCAAAGGGAATAGCTCTTTGCTCATGCGCCGTAATAAGCGGCGGAGCAATCGGCGTTGATTCCGCTTCACACAGAGGTGCGCTTGAAGCAGGTGGCAAAACTTATGCGGTTCTCGGCTGCGGACTCGGAGCTGATTATCTTCGCGAAAATGAAGACCTTCGCAGAGAAATAGTGAGCTCGGGCGGTGCGCTGATAACCGAATACCCTCCGCACACTCCCGCAACAAAATTCACCTTCCCGATGCGAAACAGAATTATTAGCGGTCTTTCTCTCGGAACGCTTGTTGTTGAAGCGGGCGAAAAAAGCGGTTCTCTTATAACCGCAAATTTTGCTGCTGAGCAGGATAGGGACATTTTTGCAATTCCCGCCTCGATATTTGATTCGAATTTTCTCGGAACAAATCTTCTTATTAACGACGGTGCGATTGTTGCAACAAGCCCGTCGGTGATTGTGAATCAGTACGCTGAAAGGTACGGTCTCGATGAGAGCAAGGCACTCAGTGTTAAAGAACTCGCCGAGATTGGCAAGAAGCAGAAGGAAAACACTCCTAAAAAAGACCAGATTTCCTTTGACACAATGCCTCAGGACAGAGTTAAAAGGGTTGACCTTTCAAAAAAAGCACTTGATTTGCCCGATAATGAAAAGGCGGTTTTTAATGCTCTTTCAGATGAACTTCAGGTGATTGAAGCAATCGCCGAAAAAGCAAATATGAATATAAACGAGGTGCTTGCCTCGTTAACTCTGCTCGAAATGAAGGGGCTGATTATCAGCGCCTCGGGCAGAAGATATAAAATACGATAACCGAAAGGATTAAAACATATGTCAAAACTTGTTATTGTTGAGTCGCCTGCAAAGGCAAAAAACATTAAAGGATATCTCGGAAGGGGATATGATGTTGTTGCATCAATGGGTCATGTGCGCGATTTGCCTGCGGCAAGACTCAGTGTTGATGTAAACAATGATTTTGCACCTAAATATGCAGTTATTAAGGGCAAGGAAAGCTTTGTTGAGGATTTGAAAAAGAAAGCCGATAAAGCTGATTATGTCTATCTTGCAACCGACCCCGACCGTGAAGGAGAGGCTATTTCGTGGCATCTTGCATATCTTCTTGGTCTTAATCTCAGCGAACAAAACAGAGTAACCTTCAACGAGATAACAAAATCAGGCGTTCAAAAGGGTATGGCAAGTCCCAGAGCGATTGATATCGATTTGGTTAATGCTCAGCAGGCACGCCGTATTCTCGACAGACTTATCGGCTATAAGCTTTCTCCGTTTGTAAGCCAGAAAATAAGAAGAGGTCTTTCGGCAGGACGCGTTCAGTCAGTTGCACTTCGTCTTGTTGTTGACAGAGAGAACGAAATCAGAGCATTTGTTCCCGAGGAATATTGGTCAATTGATGCAAAGTTCACCAATCCTCCCGAAAGAAAGGCATTTGGCGCTGTTCTTATAAGCGACCCCGACGGCAAAAAGCTCAAGCTTGGCGAAAAAAATATTGCAAACAAGGAAATGAGCGATAAAATTCTTGCCGACCTTGAGGGTGCTGAATATGTTGTTAATTCGGTTAAGAAGGGAACAAGAACAAAGAAGCCGACTCCTCCGTTTATAACCTCAACACTTCAGCAGGAGGCTTCCCGCCGTCTTTCATTCCCTGCAAGAAAAACAATGAAGCTTGCACAGGAACTCTATGAAGGTGTTGATGTTAATGGAATGGGCACTGTCGGTCTTATCACCTATATGAGAACCGACTCGCTCAGAATCTCAGAAGAGGCTCGTGCAGCAGGCACAAAGTATATCAGAGATACCTACGGCGATAAATATCTTCCCTCAAAGCCGAGATACTTTAAAACAAAGGGTAATGCTCAGGACGGTCACGAAGCTATCAGACCCTCAATGCCCGATGTTACCCCCGAAAGAGTTAAGGATTCATTAACTGCTGACCAGTTTAAAATATACAAGCTTGTATGGGAGCGCTTTATCGCTTCACTTATGGAAAGCTGTCAGCAGGAAACTATAAAAATTGAAATCGACGCAAAGGGCTACACTTTCAGCGCAACGGGCTACAGTGTCAAGTTCGACGGTTTCACGGTTCTTTATGAAGAGAAAACCGACGATTCATCAAAGGGTGATGCAGAAGCTCCGCTTCCGCCTGTTGCGAAAGGTGATGTTTTAAGACTTAAATCACTTCTCGGCAACCAGCACTTTACTCAGCCCCCTGCAAGGTATACCGAAGCTTCCCTCATTAAAGCACTTGAGGAAAACGGCGTCGGCAGACCTTCCACATATGTAACAATTACCTCAACAATTCTTTCAAAGGAATATGTTGAAAGAAAGGGCAAGCAGTTTGTTCCTACCGAGCTTGGTGAGGCTGTAACAAATCTCCTAAAAGAAACCCTTCCCAATATTGTTAATGTTAAATACACTTCAAAGATGGAGGACGACCTCGATAAAATCGACTCGGGAGATAAGGACTATATCGATATGATTAGGCTTTATTTCAACGATTTTGAAGAGCCTCTTGAAAAAGCAAAGAAGGATATGCAGGGCGTTAAGATTAAGCTCACCGAAGAAGAAACCGACGTTGTCTGTGATAAATGCGGAAGAAATATGGTAATCAAGGTCGGAAGATTCGGAAAATTCCTTGCTTGTCCCGGTTATCCCGAATGTAAGAATACAAAGCCCCTTATTCTCAAAACAAATGCAAAATCGTTTTACGGCTGTGCAAATTATCCCGAATGTAACTTTATGACATGGGATATGCCAACTGATGAGGTTTGTGAAAAATGCGGAAAATCGCTGTTTAAGAAGAAGGGCGGAGTTCTCTACTGTCCCGATACCGAAGGCTGCGGTTTTACAAAATCATCAAAAAAGAAATAAGATAATTAAGTTTAAGATATGAAGTTTACCGTTGTCGGCGCAGGGCTTGCAGGCGTTGAAGCTTCCTGGCAGATTGCAAATGCAGGATATAAGGTCCGCCTTATTGAAATGAAGCCCGTCAGATTTTCGCCCGCTCACAAAAGTGAATATTTTGCAGAGCTTGTCTGCTCAAATTCTCTCAAAGCGTCGAGAATTGAAAGCGCCGCAGGACTTCTTAAAGAAGAAATGCACCGTCTCGGCTCCCTTACTGTTGACACGGCAAGGGAATACTCGGTTCCTGCAGGCGGAGCACTTGCGGTGGACAGAACTCTGTTTTCAAAAGCAATAACCGAAAAGATAAATAATCATCCGAACATCGAAATTGAAAACCGCGTTTATGATAAAATTGAAAAGGACGAGGATGAGATTCTTATAATAGCAACGGGTCCGCTGACCGACGGGGGACTCTTTGATGAAATAAAGAAACTTTGCGGAGACTATCTTTCGTTTTATGACGCTGCAGCTCCGATTGTTACTGCTGAAAGCGTTGATATGCAAAAAGCATTTTCAGCCTCCAGATACGACAGGGGCGGTGAGGATGATTATATCAACTGCCCGTTTAACAAGGAACAGTACGAAGCCTTCATTGAGGAACTTATTAACGCCGAGGGCGCGGTTGTTCATGACTTTGATGTTTATGAGGGCTGTATGCCGATTGAAAAGCTTGCAAAAAGAGGCAAGGACGCTCCGCGCTTCGGACCTATGAAGCCTGTCGGACTTGTTGACCCGAATACGGGGCACAGACCATGGGCGTGCGTTCAGCTAAGACGCGAAAACAGCAAGGGCACAATGTTTAATCTTGTCGGCTTTCAGACAAATCTTAAGTTCGGTGAGCAGAAAAGAGTTTTCTCAATGATACCGGGGCTTGAAAACGCCGAATTTGTTCGCTATGGGGTTATGCACAGAAATTCGTTTATAAACTCCCCAAAGCTTCTTAGCAGTGATTATTCACTTAAAGCAAATGACAGAATTTTCTTTGCAGGTCAGATAACCGGTGTTGAGGGTTATATGGAATCCGCAGCGTCGGGAATTATGGCAGGAATAAATGCAGTGAGAAAAGCTCAGGGAAAAGAAAGTCTTGTTCTCAGCGAAAACACTATGATTGGCGCGCTTGCGGGCTATATCAGCGACGAGAGTGTATCATACTTTCAGCCGATGGGTGCAAACTTCGGAATCCTTCCGCCAATCGAGCCGAAAATAAGAGATAAAAAAGAACGCTATGCGGCGCTTGCAATGCGTTCACTGAATGAATTGAATGAGATAATCAAATGAAAATTATAGTTGATGCAATGGGAGGGGACAATGCTCCTCTTGAAATAATAAAAGGCGCAATGCTTGCAGTTGATGAATTCGGTATAGACGAAATTATTCTTGTCGGCAATGAAGAAAAAATAAACGCCTGCGTAAAAGAGAATAATATTCAGCTGAAGAATTCAAGAATTGTTCACTGCACTGATGAAATATCAATGTGTGATGAGCCCACCTCGGTACTAAAGTAAAAACCCGATTCATCAATGGCAATCGGTTTCAGACTCCTTAATGAAGGCGAGGGCGACGCATTTGTCAGCGCGGGCAATACGGGTGCAATAACCGTTGGCGCAACGCTTATAACAAAGAGAATAAAGGGCGTCAAAAGACCTGCTATTGCTTCAATAATGCCCAGCGCAAACAAGCCGTTTCTGATGATGGACTGCGGTGCAAATGCCGAGTGCAGAGCTGAGTTTTTATATCAGTTCGGACTCATGGGCTCGATATATATGAAAAACATAATGAAATACGATAATCCCGGCGTTGCCCTTGCAAACAACGGAACAGAGGAAACAAAGGGAAATCCTCTTGTTAAAGAGGCGTATGCCCTTATGAAAGACGCCCCGTATAATTTTATCGGTAATATTGAGGGCAGACAGATACCCTTTGGCGACGCGGATGTTGTTGTTGCCGACGGCTTTACGGGTAATCTGATACTCAAAACCTATGAGGGCGTTGCAAAGGTTCTCATGAACGGAATAAAAAATGCGTTTTACAAAAACACTCTTTCAAAACTTTCCTATCTCGGAGTTAAAAACGGAATTGATGAGATGAAAACGCAGTTTGATTATAAGGAATACGGCGGCGCGGTTATGCTCGGAGTCAAAAAGCCCGTTATCAAGGCTCACGGCTCGGCGGACGCGCGAACATTTAAAAATGCAATCAAGCAGGCGGTCTGGTTTTTGCAGACCGACCTGATAAAAAAGATAGAAGAAGAGTTTAGTAAGTGATATGAAAAAGCTTCAGGAAAAAATTGAATACAGCTTTAAGAACATTTCATTTCTTGAAGAAGCGCTGACTCATTCAAGCTATGCCAATGAACAGCAGGGCAATGTGCCGTATAACGAGAGAATGGAATTTCTCGGCGATGCAGTTCTGTCCTTTGTTTCGGCGCAGTATCTTTACGAAAAATATCCCGATATGCCCGAGGGCAGACTTTCAAAGCTTCGCTCATCACTGGTTTGCACTCAATCCCTTTCTTCCTTTGCAAAGGAAATTGATTTGGGAAGCTGTTTAAGAATGGGCAAGGGCGAAACCGCTTCGGGCGGTGCTTCAAGACCTTCTGTTTTAGAGGATGCGTTCGAAGCACTTATTGCTGCGATTTATCTTGACGGCGGAATTGATGAGGCTAAGAAATTCATTTTGCGCTTTTTATCGCGCGAGGTTGAAAATCACCACACAAATTTCAAAGATTATAAATCGCTTCTGCAGGAAATCATTCAGCAGAATCCCGATGAACGTCTCAGCTATGCTGTTGTAAATACAAGCGGTCCCGACCACGATAAACGCTTTGAGGTTGAGCTCAGGCTCAATTCAAACATAATCGGAAAAGGAATCGGAACAAGCAAGAAAAACGCCGAGCAGGAAGCAGCAAAGCAGGCGCTCGAACTTATGGGAGTTCAGATATGAAAAAAGGAAATATCAGCATTTTTGTGCCCCATCTCGGCTGCCCCCGGCAATGTTCCTTCTGCAATCAAAAAACAATAACGGGCAGGGAAAAACAGCCCACACCCGATGATGTTAAAACAGCAGTTGAAACAGCTCTTAAACGAAAGGGCTATGAATATGAAATCGCTTTTTTCGGCGGCTCGTTCACTGCAATAGACAGGGAGTATATGAAAAGCCTGCTTGAAGCAGCGTATGAGTATGTGAAAAACGGCAGTGTTAATGGTATTCGCATTTCAACCCGTCCCGATTTCATTGATGAGGAAATTCTTGATATCCTTAAATCATACGGAGTAACTTCAATTGAACTCGGAGCACAGAGTATGGATGATGAGGTACTCAGCGCAAATCTAAGAGGGCATACCGCAAAGGATGTTGAAAACGCTTCAAAGCTGATTAAAGATTACGGTTTTGAGCTCGGACTGCAGATGATGACGGGGCTGTATAAGGACACAGACGAAAAGGCAATCCAAACTGCAAAAAAGCTGATTGCACTTGAACCTGAAACGGTGAGAATATATCCGACGGTTGTACTTAAAAACACCTATCTTGCCGAGCTTTATGAAAAAGAGATTTATGTCCCTCAGAATGTTGATGATGCGGCGGAGCTTTGTACAAAACTCCTTCCGATGTTTGAAGAGGCAGGCGTAAAGGTAATCCGTCTCGGACTTCACGCCTCGGATGATATAAAGAAAAATATGGTTGCGGGAGCTTACCACGATTCGTTCGGCGAAATCGTTGAATCGAGAAAAATGCTCAACAAAATTCTTAAGTATCCCCCTGCGAGCTACGAAATTCTTGTTAATCCAAGAAGCGTATCAAAGCTCAAGGGAAATCAGAAAAGGAATATCTACTTTCTCATTGAGGAAGGTTATAATATAAAAATCACACAAAACGACAAAATAAGTATTGATGAAATCAAGATAATAAAAAGGTAGTGTACATATGCTTTTAAGAACACTTGAAATGCAGGGGTTTAAATCCTTCCCCGACAGAACTGAATTGAATTTCGGAAAGGGAATAACGGCTGTTGTCGGACCCAACGGCTCGGGAAAAAGTAATATTTCCGACGAGGCTCAAAGATGGAGGATGTCATTTTCGGCGGAACCTCTACAAGAAAGCCCCTGGGCTTTGCGCAGGTTGTTTTAACCCTTGATAATTCCGACGGCTCGCTCAAAGATAAGGGCGAAATTGTAACTGTTTCGCGCCGTTACTACAGAAGCGGTGAAAGCGAATACAAGATTGACGGCGAAACTGTTCGCCGTAAGGATATTCACGAGCTGTTTATGGATACTGGTCTCGGTGCCGACGGTTATTCAATGGTCGGTCAGGGAAGAATTGACTCGATTATTTCAGCTAAAAACGAGGACCGCCGTGAGCTCTTTGAAGAAGCTGCGGGCATTTCGCGCTTCCGTCACAAAAGACGCGACAGCGAAAGAAGACTTGAGCAGGCGCAGGAGAATTTAGTTCGTTTGCTCGATATCCTCGGCGAGCTTGAGAGCCGTGTGAAGCCCCTTAAGACACAGAGCGAAAAGGCAAAGAAATTCCTTGAATTCAGCGAGGAGAAAAAGACACTTGAAATTGGTGTATGGCTCAATAAAATAAACGCCTTCACAAATAATTTAAGAGAGCAGGAGCACAAGCTCGACGCTGCAGGCGCTTCATATGAAATCTGCGAAAAGGAAATTGAAAAGCTTGAGCAGGATGCACAGGAGCTCTATAACAAAACAGCGGAGATAAACACTGTTATTGAAGAATGCCGTGAAGGCTCGGCTCATTTCGAGGAGGAAGCTCTTAAAAAGGACGGCGAAATCAATGTTCTTTTAACAACTCTGAATCATAATAACGAAACAATCGAAAGACTTCAGAGCGAAATAACCTCGAGCGATGACACAAGCGCTTCCTTTGATGATATGATTGATGAGAAAAACACATTCATCATCGAAAGTGAAAGCAAGATTGAAACCAAGAGAAAAGAGCTTGAAGCCGTTGCACTTGAAATAGAAAAGGTTCAAAGCGACAACGAGGAAATCAGCCAGAAAAACATTGAGCTCAATCAGAAGATTGCAGAGCTCACTCTCGCTCTTTCCGACTGTAAGGTTAGATGCTCCCAGGCGCTTTCCTCAATTGAAGAGATAAAAGCGCGCAGAGATACTATTGATGAAAGCATTGAAGAGTGCGAAAAGGAAATAGAACAGACCGAAAACGCCAAAAAGGAAAGTGAAGAAAACATCAACTTCCTGAATGAGCGTATTGAGGAATACGATAACGCAGTTCAGGGCTATCAGCTTAAACTCAAAACAAAAACCGAAAAAGCCGAAAAGCTCAGAAATGATGTTGAAGCGCTTGAAAGAAAGCTCAGCGAAAAGCAGTCAAAGGCAAGAATGCTTTCTGACCTTGAGAAGAATATGGAGGGATATTCGGGTGCCGTTAAGGCTGTTATAAGACAGTCGGACGCTAAGGCGCTTTCGGGAATCCACGGTGTTCTTTCAAAACTTATAAGCGTTGATAATGAATATTCAAACGCTGTTGAGGTTGCGCTCGGTGCGGCAATGCAGAATGTTGTTGTTTCAACTGAAAGCGACGCTAAACGGGCAATCAATTTCCTCAAGCAGAACAATTCGGGACGCGCAACCTTCCTTCCGATTGCTGCAATCAAGCCGAGGAATATTGATGAGAATGACCTCGATGATAATTTCGGCTTTGTTGACATTGCTTCAAATCTTGTTGAGTGCGATTCTCAGTATAAGGATATTATTTCAAATCTTCTCGGCAGAGTTATTATTGCTGAGGATATCGACTGTGCAATCGGCATTTCAAAAAGATATAAAAACAGATATAAAATTGTTACTCTCGACGGTCAGGTTATGAACCCCGGCGGTTCAATGACGGGCGGAAGCCGTTCAAAGGGCGCTGGCATTTTGTCGCGTGCAAATATGATTGAAGAGCTTAATGCCGAAGCCGATAAGATTTCAGCTGAGCTTGACGAGCTTTCAAAAACGCTCAAAACAGCCATTGAGGATGCAAACAAATCCGCTGCTGATTTACAGGGCTCGGATGCCGACCTCAGAAATGCAAAAGAGGATTTAATCCGCGCGCAGGGTGACGATAAGCTTCTCGGCGACAGAATCAATTCTTTAACCGAGCAGAAAAACGCTCTTGTTGCAGAAAAAGAGAATTCCGATTCAAGAATTCTTCTCTTTGAAGAGGCAAACAAAAAAGCCTCCGAAGAGGCTGAAGAAATTCATAAGAATATTGATTCTGCAGAGGAGGAGATTTCGAAGATTTCCTGGGGTGCGGACGAGCTCAACGAAAAGCGCGAGCAATTCAGAAACAGAAGCAGCGAAATCAATCTTGAACTTGTTACTCTTGCAAAGGATTGTGAGGCTGCGAAGCTTGCTATTGAAGAGCTTGAACTCAGAAAAAATACCCAGTCCGACAGAATTGCAACAATTTCCCTTGAAATTGAAGAAATCAATAAGAAAAATGATGCTCTCAAGCTTTCAATTGCCGATATTGAAAAAGAGGCAAACGATTTAAGAGAGCGCGCAAAGGGAACAAACGATTCAATTAACGACCTTATTTCAAGCAGAAACGAGCTTGAAAAGAAGAGCGCTGAGCTCAGAGAGCTTGAAAAAACCAAGCTTTCAGATAAAGAAAACTTATCCTCAGAGCTTGTTCGTCTTGAAGAGCGCAAGAACGCAATGACAAGGGAATACGACGAGCTTAATAATATGCTCTTTGAGCAGTATGAATTAACCAAGGTTGAGGCTCAGGCACTCGGAATTGTTATTGAGGATATGTCTGCTGCAAAGAGAAGATTAATCGATATCAAAGCTTCAATCAGAGCTCTGGGTTCGGTCAATGTCGGCGCTATTGAAGAATATAAAGAGGTATCCGAAAGATACGAATTTCTCAAGGAGCAGATTTCCGACATTGAAAAATCAAAAGCCGAGCTTCTCAGCATAATTCAGGATTTAACCGCTTCAATGAGCGAAAAGTTTATGGCAAGCTTCAGGAGAATCAACGAAGAATTCAAGATTTCGTTTGCCGATTTCTTCGGAGGAGGAAAGGGCGAGCTTGTTCTTGAAAATCCCGATGACTGTCTTGAATCACCGATTGAAATCAAAATTCAGCCACCCGGAAAATCAGTTCAGAACATCAATCTTTTCTCGGGCGGTGAAAAATCGCTTGCCGCAATGGCACTGTTGTTCAGCGTACTGAAAGTTACTCCATCACCGTTTTGTATTTACGATGAGGTTGAGGCTGCGCTTGATGATGTTAATGTTGAACGCTTTGCAAAGTATATGAGAAAAATGACAAACAAAACTCAGTTCATTTCCATAACTCACAGACGCGGAACAATGGAGGAGGCAGATATCCTCTACGGCGTAACAATGCAGGAAAAGGGCGTTTCAAAGCTTCTTGAACTGCAGAGTGCAGAGCTTGCGGAAAAGATGGGACTTGAATAAAATCCAAATGGATTTTATTCAGTGAAGAGTGAAAAGTGAAGAGTTAAGAATTTCGGGCAGGCATTGCCCACACCCGATTATAAAGGAGAAAGAGTTTTGGGACTTTTTGATAAATTCAGAAAGGGTTTGAAGAAAACCCGTGACGAGGGAATAACCGCTCAGATGGATGAGGTTATTCAGTCATATGAAAAAATTGATGACGAGCTCTTTGATGAGCTTGAAGAGGTTTTGATAATGGGCGACGTCGGAATGCCGACCGCTGAAAGAGTTATCCGCGACCTCAAAGCAAAAATTGCAAATGATAACATTACCTCGGTTTCTCAGGTGAGAGAAACAATGAAGGATATTGTTGCAGGTGTTGTCTGGGGCGGTTCCTATCTTAAAATAAGAACAAAACCCTCCGTTATACTTGTTATCGGAGTTAACGGAGTCGGCAAAACAACAACAATCGGAAAGCTTGCCCTTCGCCTTAAAAATATGGGAAGAAGCGTTATTCTCGGCGCTGCCGACACCTTCAGAGCCGCTGCAATCGAACAGCTTCAGGTATGGGCTGACAGAGCGGATGTCGATTTGATTAAGCACGCTGAGGGAAGCGACCCTGCAGCTGTTGTTTACGACACAATTCAGGCAGGTAAGGCAAGGGGTGCAGATGTTATAATTATCGACACTGCGGGCAGACTTCACAACAAGAAAAACCTTATGGATGAGCTGAACAAAATCAGCCGTGTTATCGACAGAGAACTTCCCGACTGCTCAAGAGAAACACTTCTTGTTCTCGATGCGACAACGGGTCAGAATGCAGTTAATCAGGCAAAGGACTTCAAGGATGCAGCAGGCATAACGGGAATTATTCTCACAAAGCTTGACGGAACCGCAAGAGGCGGTGTTGTTCTTGCAATCAACAACGAACTTGATGTTCCCGTAAAATTCGTCGGAGTAGGCGAGCAGATAGACGATTTACAGCCATTTGATGCGGACGCATTTGCTTCGGCACTCTTCGATATGAAACCAAGCAATGAGGATGATGAAAGCATTGCTCAGTTTATTGAAAACAGCGAGGAATAACAGTGCATAGCGCATAGTTAATAAAAATCGGAGCGAAGCGACCCGAAAACTCGGAACTCGGGGCTCGGAACTCAGGACTGTTCACGGAGTGAATTTATGGATTTTATTTTAGCGTCAAATAATAAGAAAAAACTCGGTGAGATGCAAAGAATTCTCTCACCCCTCGGTATAAATGTTGTGACCGCAAAAATGCTCGGCATAACGCTTGATGACGTTGTTGAGGATGCAGACAGTTTTGAGGGCAATGCAAAAATCAAAGCCCATGCAGCCTGTAAAGCAACAAATATGCCTGCAATTGCCGATGACAGCGGAATCTGCGTTGATTATCTCGGCGGTGCTCCGGGTGTTTATTCTGCAAGATTTTCAGGCGGTGACGACGAGGATAACAACGACCTTCTGCTTGAAAAGCTAAAGGGTGTTCCAATGGAGCAAAGGGGCGCGCACTATGCCTGCGCCATCTGCTGTACTTTTCCCGACGGAAAGGAAATCAATGTTCAGGGCGAATGCTACGGATATATCGGATTTGAGCGCGACGGAAATGAAGGCTTCGGATATGACCCGCTGTTTTTAGTTGACGGGAGAGCCTTCGGCAGATACTCCCCGGAAGAAAAAGACAGAATTTCTCACCGCGGAAACGCACTGAGAAAATTAGTTAATGAATTGGAGAAAATACTATGACCTCAAAAGAAAGAGCAGCTTTGAGAGCTAAGGCGAATCCGCTTGAGCCGATTATTCAGATTGGCAAAGAGGGAATAACCGATAATCTCATTTCTCAGATAGATGACACTCTTGATGTGCGCGAGCTTATAAAAGTGCGCATTCATCTTGAAACTGCACCGAGCACTCCGAAAGAGTTTGCAAACGAACTCGGAGAAAAACTCGGCGCTGAAGTTATTCAGGTTATCGGCGGTGTAATCGTTTTATACCGTGAAGCCGACGAAGAAAGAATTGCGGAGAAAAAGAAAAAAAGAGGCTCGGGCACTGCAAAGGCAACCGCAAAGAAGAAAACAAAAATCAAGGGAATGAGAGCACGCCAGAGAGAAAAGGAAGCTAAAAATCCCTATGCGAAATATGACCGCCCGAGATATAAAAACGACAGAGAAAAGAAGCAGGGGCGCTCATAATGAAAATCGGAATTTTCGGCGGAGCATTCAATCCCGTTCATACGGGGCATATAAGACTTGCTCAGAATTATCTTAAGGCGTTGGAGCTTGACAGAATTATTTTTATTCCAACTGCTGTTGCGCCTCATAAAAGTTCGGGAGAATTTGTTTCAGCTTCGGACAGATTTAATATGCTCTCTCTTGCAACCCGAGGTATGAGCGAGTTTGAAATATCGGATATTGAGTTTAAAAGAGAGGGAAAAAGCTACACATATGACACCTTATGTGAGCTTAAAGAGCTTTACAGTGATGATGAACTGTATTTGATTATGGGCTCTGACCAGTTTTTGTCATTCGCCTCTTGGTATAATCCCGAAAAAATTGCAAATATGGCAACTCTCTGTACAGCTTCAAGAAACGATGAGGACTATGAAAAGCTGCTGGAGTATAAAAAGCAAAACAGCTATTTAAAGGATGCTGTAATAACCGATTTTGCCGTTTTCGAGATTTCCTCATCAAAGCTCAGGGCTATGATTAAAAACGGCGAGGACATCAGTAAATTTGTACCCAAAGCGGTTGAAGAATACATTAAGGAAAGGGAGCTTTATGTATAATACTGAAGAATATATTAAGCTGATAAAAGAAACCCTTTCGCCATATCGTTTTAACCACAGCATCTGTGTTGCAAAAAGGGCAAAAGAGCTAGCTGAAAAGCATGGAATTGATGAAGAAAAGGCGTATGTTGCAGGAATCCTTCACGATATTACAAAGGAAATGCCAAATGATGAACAGATAAAGCTCATTGAAGAAAACGGACATAAACTTGCATATTATGAAGCGGGCAACCACAGAATTTTTCACCAGATGAGCGGTGAGGCATATGTTAAAAATGTTTTGAAAATTGCGGATAAGGATATTCTTTCGGGCATTCGATATCACACAACGGGAAGAGAAAATATGACTCTTTTTGAAATGATTATCTATCTTGCGGATTTCACTTCGGCGGACAGAAATTACCCCGACGTTGATATAATGCGCGAGAAAACAGATAAAAATCTGCTTGACGGAATGCTTTATTCGTTGCAATATACTATTAAGGATGTCGTATCAAAAGGAAGAATACTTCATCCCGACACGCTTAGCTGTTATAATTGGACAATAAAAGAACTAAGCGGATAGTCAGCGGGTTTTGTACACACCTAAAACCTAAAACCTAACACCAGGAGAATAAATATGGAAAACTATAAAGATATTGTTGAAATCGCAGTTAAGGCAATAGACAGCAAAAGAGGATTTGATATTGATGTTATCAAAGTAACCGATTTAACTGTTTTAACGGATTATTTCGTTATTGCAAGCGTAAGCTCAAACACTCAGTTAAAGGCAATTGCCGATGAGGTTGAATATAAGCTCAGCGAGGCGGGATATGAGCCCCACCATATCGAAGGCAAAGCTTCCGACTGGATTTGCCTTGATTATATCGGCGTTGTTATTCATATTCTGTTTAAGGAGCAGAGAGGATTTTATCAGATTGAACGCCTCTGGAATGACGGAGAGAGCGTTGATATAAGTGAATTTATTGTTAAAGAAAATTAATAAGTTAAGAGTTAAGAATTAAGAGTTAAGAGTGTCG
Organism: uncultured Eubacterium sp.; assembly: GCA_905233545.1. Classification (GTDB taxonomy): domain Bacteria; phylum Bacillota; class Clostridia; order Oscillospirales; family Acutalibacteraceae; genus Eubacterium_R. The sequence continues at coordinate 41,212 of CAJOEV010000024.1, forward strand.
GGTCGCTTTGCTCCGATTTATAATTGGGTGTGGGCAATGCCCACCATAAATTCTTCACTTTTCATTTTTCACTCTTCACTTAATAACCGGAGGTTATTTATATGGATTATAATTTTAAAGAAATTGAGAAAAAATGGCAGGACATCTGGGATGAGAAGGGAACCTTCAATGCCGTTGACGGCAGCGATAAGGAAAAATTCTATGCCCTTGTTGAATTCCCGTATCCATCGGGTGCAGGTATGCATGTCGGTCACATAAAGGCTTATTCGGGTCTTGAGGTTGTTTCGCGCAAAAGAAGACTCCAGGGCTACAATGTTTTGTTTCCGATAGGCTTTGATGCATACGGACTGCCGACTGAAAACTATGCTATCAAAACAGGCATTCATCCGAGAAAAGTTACGGATATGAATATTGAAAAGTTCACATCTCAGCTCAAGAGAGTAGGCTTTTCTTTCGACTGGAGCAGAGTTATTGACACAACCGATGAAAACTACTATAAGTGGACTCAGTGGATTTTCCTCAAGATGTTTGAAAACGGACTTGCATTCAGGGATAAAACACTTGTAAACTACTGTCCCTCCTGTAAGGTTGTTCTTTCGAATGAGGACTCCCAGGGCGGAAAGTGCGATATCTGCCACAGCGATGTTGTTCAGAAGTCAAAGGATGTTTGGTATCTTCGCATAACCGAATATGCCGACAAGCTTCTTGAAGGACTTGAGGAGGTTGACTATCTTCCGAATGTCAAGCTCCAGCAGATTAACTGGATTGGTAAATCACGCGGTGCATTCGTTAATTTCAGCGTTAATGAGGTTGATGAACAGCTCAGAATATACACAACCCGTCCCGACACACTTTTTGGTGTTACCTTTATGGTTATTGCTCCCGAGCATCCGCTTATCGATAAGTATGCCGACAAGATTGAGAACATGGACGCTATCGAGGACTACCGCAAGGAATGTGCAAAGAAAACCGAATTTGAGCGCACACAGCTTGTTAAGGATAAAACGGGTGTTGAAATCAAGGGCTTAACCGCTAAGAATCCCGTTAACGGCAAGGATATTCAACGGGCGCAATTATGGCTGTTCCTGCTCACGACCAGAGAGACTGGGAATTTGCAAAGAAATTCGGAATTGATATTATCGAGGTTATCAAGGGCGGAGATATCGAAGTTGAAGCATACACCGGTGACGGCGAAATGGTAAATTCGGGCTTCCTCAACGGACTTGATAACAAAAAGGATTCAATTGCAAAGATGACCCACTTCCTCGCTGAAAAAGGCATGGGCGAAGGCGGAGTTCAGTATAAGATGAAGGACTGGGCGTTCAACCGTCAGCGCTACTGGGGCGAGCCGATTCCGATTGTTCATTGTCCCGATTGCGGACTTGTTGCTGTTCCTTATGAAGAGCTTCCCTTAAGACTTCCCGAGGTTGAGAACTTCGAGCCGGGTCAGGACGGAGAAAGTCCGCTTGCAAAGATTGATTCATTCGTAAACTGCAAGTGCCCGAAATGCGGAAAGGATGCAAAGAGAGAAACCGATACAATGCCTCAGTGGGCAGGCTCATCTTGGTACTTCCTCAGATATATCGACCCGCATAATGATGAAGCGCTTGCCGATATGGATAAGCTTAAGTATTGGGGTCCCGTTGACTGGTACAACGGCGGTATGGAGCACGTAACAAGACATATGATTTATTCTCGCTTCTGGCATCGCTTCCTCTATGATATCGGCGCAGTTCCGTTCAAGGAGCCCTATCTCAAGAGAACTGCCCAGGGTCTTATCTTAGGTCCCGACGGCGTTAAGATGAGTAAGTCAAGAGGTAATGTTATCGACCCGAATGAGGTTGTTGATGTTTACGGTGCAGATGTACTGAGAACCTATGTTCTCTTTATGGGTGACTACGAGCAGGCAGCTCCATGGAGTGAGTCAAGCGTTAAGGGCTGTAAGAGATTTATCGACAGACTCTGGAAGCTTCAGGATATGACAACCGACGGGGAAGAGTATTCCTCCGAGCTTTCAAGCGCAATGCATAAAACAATCAAGAAGGTCAGCGAAGATATTGAAGCAATGAAGTTCAACACTGCGATTGCCGCTGTTATGACTCTTCTCAATCAGATTTATGACAAGGGCTCAATCAACAGAGCTGAGCTCAGAGACCTTCTTTTAATTGTTAATCCGTTTGCTCCTCATGTAACCGAAGAAATCTGGCAGAATATGAGTTTCGGCGGAATGCTCAATGAAGCTGAGTGGCCGAGCTTTGATGAAGCTAAAACAGTTGATGATACTGTTGAAATTGTTCTTCAGGTTATGGGCAAGGTTCGTTCAAGAATGGTCATTCCCGTTGATATGGCAAAGGACGAGGTTCTTGCTCTTGCAAAAGAGGATGAAAAAATCAAAGAGCTTATCGACGGAAAACAGATTAAAAAAGAAATCTATGTTCCCGGAAAGCTTGTTAATATCGTTGCAATCTGAAAATTGCCCCGCACGAGCGGGGCGATTTTTTTAATGAAGAATGAAAAATGAAGAGTGAAGAATTTCGGGTCGCTTCGCTCCGATTGTATTCGTAATGCGTTTCGGCGAACAACCGTAGGGCGCGCCCCCCCTGGACGCGCCGTTGTAATAACACTCCCGATACAATAACGAAAAATGAAACGAATGCAAATTATTCGGCGCATTTCCGCGACCCGAAATTCTCAATTCTTAAATCTTAAATCTTAATTTTATAGAAACACACGGAGGCGTTGTTTCTTTATTTTTTTGACTTGTTAAAAATTTACAAAAAAAGGTGTTGACTTATTGTTTTTCATAGTTTATAATGCTTATCACCATTAAAATGGAGTTATCTGCCTTATAGGCAGTTTGACGGTATTTTTCGGTCACAAATTATTTACATTTTTTGCCCCGAAAAACCGCTTCAACTCTTGATTTTTAGGCGAATTTTTAAGGAAACGGAGTGAATACCTTTATGGTGAATGTGAAGGATGTTAAGCTCGGAACAACAACGCGCAAAAGCTTTGCGAAAATCAATGAGGTTATGCAGATGCCTAATCTTATTGAAGTTCAGAAGAAATCATATCAGTGGTTTCTTGACGAAGGCTTGAAAGAGGTTTTCCGTGATATCGGCTCAATTACCGACTACACAGGAAATCTTATTCTCGATTTCATTGATTATTCAATGGATGATGAGCCCAAGTATTCTATTGCTCAGTGTAAGGCGCGTGACGTTACTTATGCAAAACCTCTGAAGGTAAGAGCAAGACTTCAGAATAAGGAAACAGGCGAGGTTAAGGAAAACACAATCTACATGGGCGATTTTCCGCTTATGACGGATGCAGGAACATTCGTTATCAACGGTGCCGAAAGATGTATTGTATCTCAGCTCGTCAGGTCTCCGGGCGTTTACTATCATATGGAGCATGATAAGACAGGTAAGGAATTATACACCAACACTGTTATTCCCAACCGCGGTGCATGGCTTGAATATGAAACAGACGCAAACGATTTATTCTATGTAAGAATAGATAAAAACAGAAAAATATATATAACAACTTTCCTTCGGTCACTCGGTCTTTCAAGTGATGCCGATATAAGAGAATTCTTCGGCGACGATGAAAGAATCGAAGCAACGATTGAAAAGGATACAACAAAGAATCAGGAAGAAGCGCTTCTTGAAGTATATAAGAAGCTTCGTCCGGGCGAGCCTCCGACACTTGAAACAGCTCAGGCTCATCTTGACGCTCTCTTCTTTGATGCTCACCGCTACGACCTTTCAAGAGTCGGCAGATATAAGTACAACAAAAAGCTCGGCATGGTTGACAGACTTAACGGTCAGGTTCTTTCTCAGCCTGTTATTTCGCCTCAGGGTGAGCTCCTTGCAGACGCAGGAGAAAAGATTGACGCTGCAAAGGCTGCCGAGATTGAAAATGCAGGCGTTATGTTTGCATATGTTAAGCTTGAGAGCGGAAAAGAAATCAAAATCGTTTCAAACGGTATGGTTGACTTTGAAGCATTCTGCCCCGATATCGACAAGAAGGCTTTCGGTATCAACGAAAAGGTTTCATTCAGAGTTTTAAATGAAATTCTTGAAAAATGCGGCGACGATAAGGACGCTCTTGAAGAAGAACTCAGAATCAAGCACGACGACCTTATTCCCAATCATATTATTGTTGACGATATTTTCGCAACAGTATCCTATCTTATTAATGTTGCAAACGGCGTTGGTTCAACAGATGATATCGACCATCTCGGAAACCGCCGTATCCGTGCAGTCGGCGAACTTCTTCAGAATCAGTTCAGAATCGGCTTTACAAGAATGGAAAGAGGTATTCGTGAAAGAATGACTCTTCAGGCACAGGACGACGAGGAATCAATCACTCCTCAGGCACTTATCAACATCCGTCCCGTATTTGCCGCAATCCGTGAGTTCTTCGGTTCATCTCCGCTTTCACAGTTCATGGACCAGAACAACCCGCTTGCAGAATTAACTCACAAGAGACGTCTTTCGGCTCTCGGTCCCGGCGGACTTTCAAGAGACCGTGCAGGCTTCGAGGTTCGTGACGTTCACTATACTCACTACGGAAGAATGTGTCCCATCGAGACTCCCGAAGGTCCCAACATCGGACTTATCTCCTACCTTGCATGCTATTCAAGACTTAACGAGTACGGCTTCATTGAGGCTCCCTACCGTAAGATTGACAAGGAAACAGGCGTTGTAACCGATGAGGTTGTTTATATGACAGCCGATATGGAGGACGAATTTGTTGTTGCTCAGGCAAACGAGCCCCTCGATGAAAACGGAAGATTCGCAAACAACAGAGTAACCTGCCGCTACAGAGATGAGTTCTTAACTCTTCCTCCCGACAGAGTTGACTATATGGACGTTTCTCCGAAGATGGTTGTATCAGTTGCAACCGCAATGATTCCGTTCCTTGAAAACGACGACGCAAACCGTGCTCTTATGGGTGCTAACATGCAGCGTCAGGCTGTACCGCTTCTTAAGACTGAGGCTCCCGTTGTCGGAACAGGTATGGAATACAAGGCTGCATACGACTCGGGCGTTGTTGTTCCCGCTAAGAGAGGCGGAACAGTTGTTGCCCTTGATGCAGACACAATTGAAATCAAAACCAAGTCAGGCGAAATAGATAAGTATAATCTTATCAAGTTCGCAGGCTCAAACCAGGGAACATGCATTAACCAGAGACCGATTGTTTCACTTCATCAGGAAATTGAGGACGGACAGGTTATTGCAGACGGTCCCGCAACCCACGGCGGTGAAATTTCACTCGGTAAGAATGCTCTTATCGGATTTATGACCTGGGAAGGTTATAACTATGAGGACGCTGTTCTTATCAATGAAAAGATAGTTCGTGATGATGTATACACATCAATTCACATTATTGAACACGACCAGGAAGCAAGAGATACCAAGCTCGGTCCCGAAGAAATAACAAGGGATATCCCCAATGTCGGTGAGGATGCTCTTAAAGACCTTGATGAAGACGGAATTATCCGTATCGGCGCAGAGGTTAAGAGCGGCGACATCCTTGTCGGTAAGGTAACACCCAAGGGTGAAACAGAGCTTACAAGTGAGGAAAGACTTCTCCGCGCGATCTTCGGTGAGAAGGCAAGGGAAGTAAGAGATACCTCTCTCAAGGTACCCCACGGTGAATACGGTATCGTTGTTGACGTTAAGGTGTTCACAAGAGCTAACTCCGATGAGCTCAACCCGGGCGTAAACAAGGTTGTCCGCGTTTATATCGCTCAGAAGAGAAAGATTCAGGCAGGCGACAAGATGGCTGGTCGTCACGGAAACAAGGGTGTTGTTTCAAGAGTTCTTCCCCAGGAAGATATGCCCTTCCTTCCCGATGGCAGACCGCTTGATATCGTTCTTAATCCTCTCGGTGTACCTTCTCGTATGAACATCGGTCAGGTGCTTGAAGTTCATCTCGGCTATGCTGCAAAGGCTCTCGGCTGGAAGATGATGACTCCCGTATTCGACGGCGCTCACGAGGAAGATATCCGCGAATGCTTAAAGGCTGCCGACATCGGATACTATGTTGATGAAAACGGAAACAAGGTCTACGACGGTAAGACAAAGCTTATCGACGGAAGAACGGGTGAGCCTTTTGATAACCGTATAACAGTAGGTTATATGTATTACCTTAAGCTCCATCACCTTGTTGACGATAAGATGCACGCACGTTCAACAGGACCTTACAGTCTTGTTACCCAGCAGCCTCTCGGCGGTAAAGCGCAGTTCGGCGGACAGCGTTTCGGTGAGATGGAGGTTTGGGCGCTTGAAGCATACGGCGCTGCATACACTCTTCAGGAAATCATAACTGTTAAGTCGGATGATGTTGTCGGAAGAGTTAACACCTATGAATCAATTGTCAAGGGCGAGAATATTCCTCCCGCAGGAACTCCCGAGGCATTCAAGGTTCTTTACAAAGAGTTCCAGGCTCTCGGACTCGACACCACTCTCTTTGACAGAAACGGTGAAGAGGTTGAGATTAAGCAGGATCTCGATGACGACGGAATTCAGCCGCTTCCGGCTGATGACGAAGCTTTCCAGACGGTTAACGATGTTGAAGGCTCAGAGGGCTGGGGCGTTGTTAATCCCGATGAAGAGCAAGAGGAAGCAGATCAAGGCAGTGCAGATTTATTTGCAAGCTTTGCAGATGCACTTGCAAGTGCAGAGGACGATGATTACATCGGCGATCTCGGTTTTGCAAGCGATGAAGATGACGAGTTTTAACTCTCAGCTGCTTTGAAAACTTACCTAATTATATACATTATATAGAAAAGGAGTGCTTCCATTTATGAATACTAATTCAACAAATGATTTCAGTTCAATCAGAATCGGACTTGCATCACCTGAACGTATCCGCGAATGGTCATACGGCGAGGTAACAAAGCCCGAAACTATAAACTACAGAACACTTAAACCCGAGCGCGACGGACTTTTCTGCGAAAAGATTTTCGGTCCCATGAAGGACTGGGAATGCCACTGCGGAAAGTATAAAAGAGTTCGCTACAAGGGTAAGGTTTGTGAGCGCTGCGGAGTTGAAATCACCCGCGCTAAGGTGCGCCGCGAACGTATGGGACATATTGAGCTTGCTGCTCCCGTATCACACATCTGGTACTTCAAGGGAATTCCCAGCAGACTCGGTCTTGTTCTTGACATCAGCCCGAGATATCTTGAAAAGGTTCTCTATTTTGCGCTTTACATCGTAACAGACCCAGGCGATACTCCGCTTGAGAAAATGCAGATTCTCAACGAAAAAGAGTATGCTGAAATGCGCGAGAGATATGAGGACGACTTCGAGGCAGGAATGGGTGCAGAAGCTATCAAAAAGCTTCTTCAGGACATTGATATTGTTGCTCTTCGTGATGAGCTCACTGCTGAGCTTGAGGGCGCAACTGGTCAGAAGAGAGTTAAGCTTCTCAAGAGACTTGACGTTGTTGACGCTTTCTACAACAGCGGAAACAAGCTCGAGTGGATGATTCTCGATGTTATCCCCGTTATTCCTCCCGATATCCGTCCCATGGTTCAGCTCGACGGCGGACGTTTTGCAACGAGCGACCTTAACGACCTTTACAGAAGAGTTATCAACAGAAATAACAGACTTAAGAGACTTATTGAGCTCAACGCTCCCGATATTATCGTAAGAAACGAAAAGAGAATGCTTCAGGAATCTGTTGACGCCCTTATCGATAACGGCAGACGCGGACGCCCTGTTACAGGACCTAACAACCGTCCTCTCAAATCTCTTTCGGATATGCTTAAAGGTAAGCAGGGACGTTTCCGTCAGAACCTTCTCGGAAAGCGTGTTGACTACTCAGGACGTTCGGTTATCGTTGTCGGTCCCGAACTCAAGATGTATCAGTGCGGTCTTCCCAAGGAGATGGCAATTGAGCTCTTCAAGCCCTTCATTATGAAGCGTCTTGTTGAAATCGGCAAAGCTTCAAACATCAAATCTGCAAGAAAGATGGTTGAAAAGGCTGAAAAGGCTGAAGTATGGGATGCTCTTGAAGTTGTAATCAAGGACCACCCCGTAATGCTCAACCGTGCTCCCACGCTTCACAGACTCGGTATTCAGGCATTCGAGCCCGTTCTCGTAGAGGGAAGAGCAATAAAGCTTCATCCCCTTGCTTGTACCGCATTTAACGCCGACTTCGACGGTGACCAGATGGCTGTTCACGTTCCTCTTTCAGCAGAGGCTCAGGCAGAGGCAAGAATGCTCATGCTTGCTGCAAACAACCTTCTTAAGCCCTCGGACGGTAAGCCCGTTGCTGTTCCCACTCAGGATATGGTTATCGGTTCCTACTACTTAACAATGGTTAAGGATGGTGAGCCCGGTGCTCCCAGAGTTGAAACAATAAACGGCGAAGAAATAACTAAATATAATGTTTACCGCGACAAGGATGAGGCTATGATGGCATTCCAGGAAGGCTCACTCGGTCTTCACAGCGAGTGCTTAATCCGCTTCTCAAAGGAAGTTGACGGTGAAGTTAAATCAAAGCTTGTTAAAACAACAATCGGAAGAGTTATCTTCAATAACCCCGTTCCTCAGGATTTGGGATTTGTTGACAGAACAAACCCCGAAAGCGAATTCGACCTTGAAATCGATTTCGTTGTCAAGAAGGGCGGACTCGGTAAGATTGTTGATAAGTGCATAAGAAAGCACGGCGTTTCAATCGCATCAAAGATGCTTGATGAGCTTAAGGCTCAGGGTTATAAGTATTCAACAATTTCGGGAACAACCGTTGCCGTTATCGATGCTCTCATCCCCGATAAGAAGAAGGGATATCTCGAAGAAGCAGAGGCAAAGGTTGACGAAATCACAATGCACTATAACTTCGGTGAAATCACCAACGAAGAGCGCAGCGAGGCTGTTATCAAGGCTTGGGAGGTTTGCACAAACAAGGTATCCGACGAGCTTACAAATAACTTCGACGGAACTCATAACCCGATTCATATGATGGTTGACTCAGGAGCCCGTGGTTCTATTTCACAGCTTCGTCAGCTTGCAGGTATGAGAGGACTTATTGCAAACACCTCGGGTAAAACAATCGAGGTTCCCATCAGAGCTAACTACCGTGAAGGTCTTAATATTCTTGAATACTTCATTTCTTCGCGTGGTGCGCGTAAGGGATTAACCGATACCGCGCTTCGTACAGCTGACTCGGGTTACTTAACCCGCCGTCTTGTTGATGTTTCTCAGGATGTTATCATCCGTGATAACGACTGCGGATGCCACGACGGTATTGAGGTTTACGCTATTATGGACGGTAAGCGTGTTCTTGAAAGCGTTGAAGAAAGACTTGTCGGAAGATATGTTGTTGACCCCGTTGTTCATCCTGAAACAGGCGAAGTTCTTATGGACACCGACAGAATTATGACCGAAGAGGATGCTCAGCGCATTGTTGATGCAGGCATAACTTCAGTTAAAATTCGTTCACTTATCACATGTAAGTCAAGAAACGGCGTTTGCTGCAAGTGCTACGGTTCAAACCTTGCATTCAACGAGCCCGTTCAGGTTGGTGAAGCAGTCGGAACAATCGCTGCTCAGTCAATCGGTGAACCGGGTACACAGCTTACAATGCGTACCTTCCACACCGGCGGTGTTGCAGGCGGTGAAGACATCACACAGGGTCTTCCCAGAGTCGAAGAGCTCTTTGAGGCAAGAAAGCCCAAGCAGCTTGCAATCCTCTCTGAAATCGAAGGTGATATGCGTTTCGAGGAAATCAAGAAGTCACGCCATGTTGTTGTTTATAATTCTGAAACCGCAGAGGAAAAGAAATATCTCATTCCTTACGGCGCAAGACTTCATGAGAATATTGTTGACGGCGCACACATCGAAAAGGGTCAGGAACTCACAGTGGGTGCAAAGAACCCCCACGACGTTCTTGCAATTCTCGGTAAAGAAGCTGTTTATAACTATCTTATCAAAGAAGTTCAGTTTGCATACCGTACCCAGGGTGTTGATATCAACGATAAGCACATTGAGGTTATCGTTCGTCAGATGCTCAAGAAGTGCACTGTTGACGATGCAGGAAGCACCGACCTTATCTCGGGAACAATGGTTGATGTTTCTGAGGTTGACGCTGCAAACGATAAGGTTGAAGCAAGAATCAATGCAGGCGAAGATGGACTTACCTTTGCAACCTACATTCCGATTCTTATGGGTATCACCAAAGCTTCCCTTGCAACCGATTCGTTCCTGTCAGCGGCTTCCTTCCAGGAAACAACCCGTGTTCTTACAGACGCTGCAATCAAAGGAAAGAGCGATAAGCTTCTCGGTCTTAAGGAGAACGTTCTTATCGGTAAGCTCATTCCTGCAGGAACAGGTATGGAAGTTTTCAAGGATGTTGATATTGTTCCGAGTTATTTCAGCGCTGAAGGCTCGGAGGAAATCCTCAATCTTGAACAGCTTCAGGAGCTTTTAACAAATAGTATGTCAGAATAATAATTTTCTTGACAAATGCAGGTTCAGGGTGATATAATACTAACTTGCTACAGTACGAATTTCGTTATTCTGCATAAAATTTAAATATCTGATTTGTACAAATCGCTGATGGAGTGCACTTCGGTGCACTCCGCAGCGTGCGTATACAAAGCCTCTTTGACGCTTTTGCAGTGAAGAATGAAAAGTGAAAAGTGAAGAGTTACGGGTGCTGTGCACGGCGATTATAAAACGGGTGCGGGTGTCCCGCCATAAACTTTTAACTCTTAACTCTTTATTCTTAACTGCCTCAAAGATGTTTTGTATGCGCATGCGCATAAAATTTACAGAAAGGAGATAAACTATTGCCTACCTTTAATCAGCTCGTCAGAACAGGACGTAAGTCACTTGAAAAGAAGGCAAAGGCACCTGCGCTTTTAAAGGGTCTCAACACAAAGAAGAACGTTATGACAGATAACGCTTCTCCCCAGAAGCGCGGCGTTTGCACTGCAGTTAAAACCGCAACACCTAAGAAGCCTAACTCAGCACTTCGTAAGATTGCCAGAGTTCGTCTTACAAACGGTATGGAAGTTTCTGCTTACATTCCGGGTGTTGGCCATAACCTTCAGGAGCACTCCGTTGTTATGGTTCGCGGCGGCAGAGTTAAGGACCTTCCCGGTGTTCGTTACCACATCATCCGCGGAACTCTTGATACTCAGGGCGTAACAGGCAGAATGCAGAGCCGTTCAAAATACGGTGCTAAGAAGCCCAAAGTTAAGAAGTAATTAACAGCCGATTTCGCAAATTTAAATGTTGTTTAATTGCAAATTTGCCCGTTTTTTAACTTGACATACGACAGTATGCCTGCATTAAAGAAACGGTCAAATTCATCAATTCTCCAAACATTTTATCTTTGCTAAATCAACTATTAATCACTTCAAGAAGTAATTTAGTAAAATTTGAATTACAATCTAAGGAAACCGACAATAGTTTATACCTTATTATATAGGCGTTGACTGATTGTTGGCTCCACGGAAAAACCGAGTACCTATGAACTCATCAATAATAATGAAGGAGGGAAGCGAAGATGCCAAGAAGAGGTCAAATCGCTAAGCGTGACGTTTTACCGGATCCGCTTTATAACTCAAAGGTTGTAACTCGTCTTATCAATAACATCATGCTCGACGGAAAGAAGGGTGTTGCCCAGAAAATCGTTTACGGGGCATTCGATATTATCCAGGAGAAGACAGGTAAAGAACCCCTTGAAGTTTTTGAAGAGGCTATGGAACACGTTATGCCTGTTCTCGAGGTAAAGGCTCGCCGTATCGGCGGTGCAACTTACCAGGTTCCGCTTGAAGTTCGTCCTGAAAGAAGACAGACACTTGGTCTTAGATGGATAACTTCATTCGCTCGTGCAAGAAGCGAGAGAACAATGAAGGAACGTCTTGCAGCAGAGATTATGGATGCTGCAAACTCAACAGGCGGAGCAGTTAAAAAGTGTGACGATACACACAGAATGGCTGAAGCTAACAAGGCTTTTGCACACTTCAGATATTAATATCTGTTTATACAAACTATTTGTACTAATTTGTATTTTTGAAACTTTAGAAAGGCTATGGACAAAGAAATGCCAAGAAAAGTATCACTTCAACAAACAAGAAACATTGGTATTATGGCTCACATTGACGCAGGTAAGACTACGACCACAGAGCGTATTCTTTTCTACACGGGTATCAACCACAAAATCGGTGAAACCCATGAAGGTGCTGCAACAATGGACTGGATGGAACAGGAGCAGGAAAGAGGTATCACAATCACTTCTGCGGCTACAACCTGTTTCTGGAGAGACCATAGAATCAATATCATTGATACTCCGGGCCACGTTGACTTTACAGTTGAAGTTCAGCGTTCTCTTCGTGTACTTGACGGTTCTGTAACCGTTCTTTGTGCAAAGGGCGGCGTTGAGCCTCAGTCTGAAACAGTTTGGCGTCAGGCTGATGAATACAAGGTTCCCAGAATGATCTTCGTAAACAAGATGGATATTATGGGCGCTGATTTCTATAATGTTCTTGATATGGTTCTCGACCGTTTCAAGTGCAATGCGCTCCCGATTCAGCTTCCGATTGGTCAGGAGGAAACCTTTGAAGGTATTATCGACCTTATCAATAACAATGAAATTGTTTATATCGATCCTGCAGGAAACAAAGGACAGGTTTTCGAAGTAAGAGAAATCCGTGATGAACTCAAGGAGCAGGCTGCTGAATACAGAACAAACCTCATTGAGCACATCGTTGAGCAGGACGAAGAGCTTATGGAGAAGTATTTCGAAGAGGGTGAAGAAGCAATCACCGTTGACGAAATCAAAGATATGATCCGTAAGTCAACCATCGCAGGTGAGATGGTTCCTGTATGCTGCGGAACAGCATACAGAAATATGGGCGTTCAGCCTCTCCTCGATGCTATAGTTGATTTTATGCCCGCACCGACTGATGTTGAGTCAATCAAGGGCACAAATCCCGATACAGACGAAGAGGAAGACCGTCACTCATCTGATGACGAGCCGTTCTCAGCTCTTGCATTCAAGATTGCAACCGACCCGTATGTCGGAAAGATTTGCTATTTCCGTGTTTATTCGGGTACTGTTGAATCAGGTTCTGCGGTTTATAACTCTGTTAAGGGTCATAAAGAGAGAATGGGTCGAATTCTTCAGATGCACGCAAACCACAGAGAAGATATTCCTGTTTGCTATGCAGGTGATATTGCCGCAGCTGTTGGTCTTAAGAACACAACAACAGGTGACACACTCTGTGATGAAAATCATCCCGTAATCCTTGAATCAATGAACTTCCCGGATCCCGTTATCCGTGTTGCTATAGAGCCCAAGACAAAGGCAGGTCAGGAAAAGATGGGCGTTGCTCTTGCAAAGCTCGCTGAAGAGGACCCGACCTTCAAGGCTTACACAGATGAAGAAACAGGACAGACTATTATTGCAGGTATGGGTGAGCTCCATCTTGAGATTATCGTAGACCGTTTGCTTCGTGAATTTAAGGTTGAAGCAAATGTCGGCGCTCCTCAGGTTGCTTACAAAGAAACCGTTCAGGCAGAAAGTATGTCCGACCTCAAATATAAGAAACAATCAGGTGGTTCAGGTCAGTACGGTCACGTTAAAATCAGAATGTTCCCGAATCTTGATGAAAACGGAATCGGCAAGGGCTATGAATTCACAAACCAGATTGTCGGCGGTGCTATTCCCAAGGAATACATTCCCGCTGTTGACGCAGGTATCCAGGCTGCTATGAAGAGCGGTATTGTTGCAGGATATCCCGTTGTTGACATCAGAGTTGAGCTTTACGACGGTTCATATCATGAAGTTGACTCATCAGAAATGGCATTCAAGATTGCAGGTTCAATGGCATTCAAGGATGCAGCAAAGAAGGCTAATCCGATTATCCTTGAGCCTATGATGAAGGTAACAGTAATCGTTCCCGAAGATTATATGGGCGACGTTATCGGCGACCTTAACTCCCGCCGCGGACAGATTCAGGGTATGGAGGACAGAAACGGAGCTAAGCAGATTAACTCAAGAGTTCCTCTTTCAGAGATGTTCGGCTACGTTAACGACCTTCGTTCAAAGACTCAGGGACGCGGTCAGTACACAATGGAACCCGACGGATATGAGCCCGTTCCGAAGTCAATTTCTGAAGCAATCATCAATGAACGCTCAAAGAGAGACTAATTATTAATTAAAAAAATGCTTGATATTTGAAATCATTTTTGGTAAAATATCATTGCACAATTTTCTATTGTATATTTTAAGGAGGAAATTCCAATGGCAAAAGAACATTTTAACCGTACCAAACCCCATGTAAATATTGGTACAATCGGTCACGTTGACCATGGTAAGACAACTCTTACTGCTGCTATCACAAAGTATCTTGCTAACAAGGGCTATGCAAAGTTTGAGGACTATGCTGATATCGATAAGGCTCCTGAAGAAAGAGAACGTGGTATCACAATCAACACTGCTCACGTTGAGTACGAAACAGACGCTCGTCACTATGCACACGTTGACTGCCCCGGCCATGCTGACTATATCAAGAACATGATCACCGGTGCTGCTCAGATGGACGGCGCTATCCTTGTTATCGCTGCTACAGACGGACCTATGGCTCAGACTAAGGAGCACCTTCTCCTTGCTCGCCAGGTTGGTGTACCGGCAATCATCGTATTCCTTAACAAGACTGACCAGGTTGACGACGAAGAGCTTCTTGAGCTCGTAGAAATGGAAGTTCGTGATACTCTTGCTGAGTATGAATTCGATGAGGACTGCCCGATCATCAAGGGTTCTGCTCTTCTTGCTCTTAACGCAGCTTCAAACGACGATCCTGCTTGCGCTTGCATCGAAGAACTCATGAACGCAGTTGACGAGTATATTCCTACTCCTGACCGTAAGGCAGACCTTCCCTTCCTTATGCCTGTTGAGGACGTTTTCACAATCACCGGTCGTGGAACAGTTGCTACAGGTAGAGTTGAAAGAGGTCAGCTCAAGACAAACGATACAGTAGAGATGGTTGGTCTTGAAGACGAAATCAAGTCAACAGTATGTACTGGTATCGAAATGTTCAGAAAGATTCTTGACTACGCTGAGGCTGGAGATAACATTGGTTGTCTTCTTCGTGGTGTTCAGAGAACAGAGATTAAGAGAGGCCAGGTTCTCGCTGCTCCCGGTTCAATCAAGCCCCACACCAAGTTCACAGGTCAGGTTTACGTTCTTTCTAAGGAAGAAGGCGGACGTCATACTCCTTTCTTCAACAACTACAGACCTCAGTTCTATTTCAGAACAACTGACGTTACAGGCGTTATCTCTCTTCCCGAAGGAACAGAGATGTGTATGCCCGGCGATAACGTTGATATGAACGTTGAACTCATCACTCCTATCGCTATCGAAAACGGACTTCGTTTCGCTATTCGTGAAGGTGGTAGAACAGTTGGTTCAGGCGTTGTTATCGCAATCGACGAGGACTAATTTAATCCAAAATTAAAGGACTGCTTCGGCAGTCCTTTTTATTATTAAGCAAAATCAATCTCCGATTAATTTTATCGCTTTCTTCAACCTGCTGTTGACAAGTATACTTGTCGGTGATATAATTAATTTGCAAAGTAAACTTGTCAAAGGAGTGTTTTTTATGGATAAAGATGAAATACTGGAGAAAAGCAGAAAAGAAAACAACGGTACATATGACGAACAGGAAAAAAATATTGTTGTTAAAGGAAATGCTATCGGGATGGCAGTCGGTATTCTTGCATGTTCTGTATTGTATCTTATAGAGCGCAACATAGTATATTTTATGATTTGGTTTTCCATGTTTTTAGTGTCAAATTTATACACAGCCATTAAAACAAAAAAAGTTATCTATATATTCCTGACTATCATAATGGGGATTGCATTAGCGTTGATGCTTGCTGTGTATTTATCTGATAGAGGTGTATTTTAATGAATGATAAATTAATTCTGAAAAATAACCTTAAAGAAGTTCGAACTGCTCACGGTTTTTCACAGCAAGCCCTTGCCAATATGGTCGGAGTTTCAAGAAATACAATAAGCTCTATCGAAACACTTCAATATTGTCCAACCGCAAAGCTCGCCCTCGTTATCTGCATAGCTCTTGATATTAAATTCGAGGATATGTTTTATTTTTGATATGAAAAAAAACAGAAAACTACCAAGATTAAAAGATTATAATTATTCATCAAAGGGAAAGTATTTTGTTACTATTTGTGTTATGGATATGAAATGTGTTCTCTCATCAATTGTAGGGAGCGGCGACCTCGACGCTCCACAGCTGCATCTTTCAAGATTAGGAAGAATTGTTGAGAATAACATTCTTGAAATGAACAAAAGATATGACGAAATCAAGTTTGAAGAATTTGTAATAATGCCAAATCATATCCATTTAATTGTCGATATAAACAACAATGGAGCGTCGGGGTCGCCGCTCCCTACAAATTCGTTGCTTTCAAGGCATATTGGAACCTTAAAGCGCTTTTGCAACAAAGAAATCGGTAAGAACATTTGGCAAACAGTTTTTTTCGATCATATAATCCGTAACGAAGAAGATTATATTTACCACTTGCAGTATATTCAGGAAAATCCGAGAAAGTGGTTGATTGGTAAGGATGAATACTATGCATAATCAATAAAGCGAATATTGCGCAAAGCGTAATGTGATATATTTTGTTAACAAAATGCGATATATTTTGCGTTGCAAAATGTGCCTATTATGATATAATAAAACCTATGGAAAATGAAATGCTTGAAAAGTTAATCGGAACGGTTGAGGAGGTATCCTTTTATAATGAGGATACCGGTTTTTGTGTTGCGCTGATTAATACGGGACGCGAGGGCATAACCGTTGTCGGTGCTGTTGGCGAAATTGTTATCGGAGCAGAGATTGAATGCGAAGGAAGATGGGATATGCATCCCTCCTTCGGCAGGCAGTTCCGCGCTTCTGTTATTCATCAGACGCTTCCTGCCGACGCATCGGGAATACTGCGCTATCTCTCATCGGGCATTATAAAAGGCATAAGGGAATCAACCGCACAGAAGATTGTTGAAGCCTTTGGCGCAGATGCGTTTGAAGTTATTGAAAACGAGCCCGAGCGCCTTGCTCAGATTAAAGGAATAAGCATTTCAAAAGCAAGACAGATAAGTGATGATTTCAAAAGCAAATTCGCATCCCGCGAAACAGTTGTTGAGCTTACGGCACTGGGACTTACCCAGCATCAGGCGCTTAAGGCGTACAAGCTTTTTAAATCCGATACGATTGATTTAATCAAGGCAAATCCATATGCTTTTATCGGCTCAACAATGGGCATAACCTTTGATAAAGCGGATGAAATTGCCGATAATCTTGATGAAAAGCCGCCCTATGATTACAGGGCTCAGGCGGCGGTTGTTCATATTGTGCGCCATAATCTTTCAAACGGTCACACCTGCATCCCGAGGGATAAAATATTTGTTCCTGCGTGTGATTTTCTGGGCTGTGAGAATGACTATGTTGATATTGCAATCGACAATGCAATTGAAAACAAAATGCTTGTTCAAAAGGATATCGAGGGAAGGGATTTTCTTTTTATTCCCGAAATTTATGCTGCCGAAAGCTCAATAGCGCAGAGAATTAACATAATGGTTCACTATCCGCCGCGCGAAAATGAAATCTTTTCGTCCGAGGTTTACGCATTTGAAGAGGCAAACGGAATATCCTTTGATGAAAAACAGCGCCGCGCTATTGAAATAGCAGTTGAAAAGGGACTGCTAATACTGACTGGCGGACCGGGAACGGGTAAAACAACAACCCTTAAAGGTATTATCAGCCTTATGAAAAACAGAGGACTGCGAGTTGCATTAACCGCGCCCACGGGCAGAGCAGCTCAGCGAATGGAAGAACTCTGCGGATATGAGGCAAAAACAATCCACCGTTTGCTTGAGGTTGAATATACCGAGGGGAGCGACACTCCCGATTTCGTTCACAACCTGAAAAATCCGCTTGATTTTGACGCGGTTATAGTTGACGAGCTTTCAATGGTTGATGTAACGCTGTTTTCAGCACTGCTTGACGCACTTCCGCTTCACTGCAGGCTTATTATGGTAGGCGATAAAAATCAGCTTCCTCCCGTAGGCGCAGGAAATGTGCTTTCGGACTTGATTGAAAGCAAGCTGATTGATGTTATAACCCTTGATAAAATCTTCCGTCAGGCAATGGAGAGCAGAATTGTTACCAACGCCCATAAAGTTGTTAAGGGCGAAATGCCGACTATTGATAACAGCATGGATTCGGACTTCTTTTTGCTTAAAGAGGACAGCCGATATAACGCACCGAAAAAAATACTCAATTTGGTAACTTCGCGCCTGCCTGCATCATATGGCTTTGACCCTATGAGTGATATTCAGGTTTTGTGTCCGAGCAGGATGGGGGAATGCGGAACGCAGAATATTAACGCCATTCTTCAGGCAAGGCTCAATCCTCCGTCAAAGGAAAAAAAGGAGCTTCGCTATCAGGGCTATATTCTCCGTGAAGGCGACAGAGTTATGCAGATAAAAAATAACTATGATGTTCCGTGGTTTAAATCGGATGAAAACGGTCAGGGAGTTTTTAACGGCGATATCGGTATTCTGACACGAATTGACCTCGGCAATGATATTATCAATGTTAAGTTTGACGATAAAGAGGCAATGTATTCGCTCGAGAATGTCAAGGAAATCGAGCTTGCATATGCAATGACGGTACACAAGAGCCAGGGCAGTGAGTTTGACGCGGTTATTATGCCCGTTCTTGCAACACCGCCGAAGCTTGCATACAGAAATCTTTTCTATACCGCGCTGACCAGAGCCAAGGAGCTTATTGTTCTTGTCGGCAATGAAGGCGCAATAAAAACAATGGTTGAAAACGATAAAAAGTCAAAAAGGTTTTCGGCATTGAAATTTTTTATTGAAACAGATAGTGATATATAATATAATAATACCAAGAAAAAATTATTGGTGAGAATATGTTCGGATTTGATTTAGGATTGGATTTGGGAACAAACAATGTCGTTATTTCCGTTCCTTCAAAGGGAGTGGTTTTAAACGAGCCATGTTATGTTGCCTATGATATTGAAACAGATAAAATACTCTATTCGGGAAGGCGTGCCTACTATCTTGAGGGCAGGGAGCCCAAGGGCGTTGCTGTTGTTCAGCCCATTGAAAGAGGCGTTATAAGCAACTATGCGCTCACTCAGCAGATGCTTCGCTTTTTCATCAACAGAGTTATAAAAAATGACATTTTCAGACCGAGAGTTGTTGCAAGTGTTCCTGCTCTTGCAACCGATGTTGAAAAAAGAACAATCGTTTCGGTTATAATTTCTGCAGGCGCAAGGTCGGTTTGTCTTGTTGAATCACCGCTGTGCGCTGCTTTCGGCTCGGGCGTTGATCCGCTTCAGCCAAACGGAGTTTTTGTTGTTGATGTCGGCGCAGGAAGTTCGGATATGGCGGTTGTTTCCCAGGGCTCAATGAACCAGACTGAAACCGTAAAAATTGCGGGAAATGATTTCGACCGCGAAATAGTTAAATATTTCAAAGAAAAATATGACCTTCTTGTCGGAGTGAGAACTGCCGAGGATATTAAAAAAATGATTGGCTGCGCTGTTCCGAGAGAAGAAATAGTAACAATGACCGCAAGGGGAAGAAATGCCGAAGACGGAATGCCGAAAACGGTTGATGTTTCGTCCCAGGAAATCTATGAATGCCTAAAACCGCTTCTGTCGGAAATAACTGCCGCTGCAAAGGCAATGTTTGAAAGAACGTCGCCTCAGCTTGTTGCAGATATTGTTGCGGGCGAGGTTCTTCTTACGGGCGGTTCGGCGGAGCTTTACGGACTTGATAAGCTTCTCGGCGAAGCTCTTAACCTCGGCGTTAAGGTTGTAACTCAGCCTGCGCTCTGCGTTTCAAAGGGCGCTTGTGTTGCGCTGAACAAAATGCATATTCTTGATAACTACGGCTATCAGTTCAAGACTAAAGAAGATGTTCGAATAAGATAAATTCAGGGCGGGCGGAGAAGCCCGCCCATACGATTTTAAAAGAGGGGGGAGAGAATGAACAGGTTTTCAAAACTGCATCCGATTTTGCATCTGATTTTCTATGTTTTTTCGCTGATGTTTGTTTTAGTTGTTTCAAATCCGTTTTATTCATTTGCTTCCCTCGTTTGCGCTTTGCTTTATAACGGTGTGATATACCCGAAGCGCATCAGGAAAAACATTGTTTTTTCAATAATAATAATTCTGTTCGTTTCATTTTTTAATATGCTTTTCGCTCACTACGGAGCGGATGTTTTATTTTTAATAGGTCACACGGAATTCACGCTTGAAGCGCTTTTTTACGGATTTAACCAGGGGCTTGTTTTCTCGGCGGTTGTTATGTGGTTTACTGCGCTTAGCTTTAATTCCGACGGTGACAGAGTTTTATATATTTTCTCGTTTGCGCCGAAGCTATCTTTGATGTTTTCAATGATTCTCGGCTTTATTCCGAGGTTTACAAAAAAGCTCGGTGAAATCCGCGACGCACAAAAAGCACTTCTGGGCGGTGAGAGCCCTCAGGGTATAAAAAACAAGTTCAAATCGGAAGTGAACATCCTTTCAGCGCTGATAACCTACAGCCTTGAAAGCAGTATCATAACTGCGGATTCAATGAACGCAAGGGGATATAAAAAAGGCGCGCTTAGTGTTAAAAGATATAAAATCTGTGTCCAGGATATTTTGTTTTCGGTGATTATTCTTATTGCAGCGATTTATCTGATTTATTCAAAGGCCGCCGGAAATATCACATTCATTTTTGAGCCTGTTATCTATTCAAAGTCATTCAGCATCGGCGCTTTTGCAGTTTTCTGCGTTGCCGAAGGAATACCCTTTATTGCTGAAATGTGGGAGGAAATGCTATGGAAGCTGTCAAATTCAAAGGCGTAAGCTTTACATATCCAAACAGCGCACAGCCTGCGCTGAGAGATATTTCTTTCTCCATAGAAAGCGGAGAGCTCTGTGTTGTTATGGGAAAGTCGGCTTCGGGCAAATCAACCCTTTTAAAGCTGATGAAAAAGGAAATTGCGCCCTTCGGAACACTTGAGGGTGATATTGAAGTGAACGGCAAAGCGGGCTATGTTGCTCAGAATGTTGATGAAAGCATTGTTTGCAGCAAAGTTCGGGCTGAGCTTTCTTTTGCACTTGCAAACGAGGGCAAAAGCGAGGATGAAATCGAGCTTGCGGTTGCGGAAACTGCTTCATATTTCAATCTTGAAAGAAAGCTTGACTGTGATATTTCAACTCTTTCAGGCGGCGAAAAGCAGATACTCAACCTTGCCTCAGTTATGATAATGAAGCCCGATATTCTCATCCTTGATGAGCCTGCTTCATCCCTTGACCCCGTTTGGGCTCAGCGTTTTGCCGACGTTATAAGGAAAATGCACAGGGATTTTTCAACAACAATTATTATTGCCGAGCACAATGCGGATTCTTTGTTTGATGAAGCGCAGAGCATTATTATTCTTGAAGACGCAAAGCTTCTGATTAAATCAAACGGTGAAAATGTTGTTCGTTATCTCAAAGAAAACAATAACGGTATGCTCGGTGCGATTCCGCTTCAAATGAGTCTTTTCAGAGGTGCAAAAACCGTTAGGGAATGCAGTGGGATTTTTCAGAGCAAAAGCATAAAAAAGCTTGAAAAAGAAGCTATGCCAGAAGAGATTGCAGTAGAGATTAAGAACTTATATTTTGCATATGAAAAAGGCAGCGATGTTTTATCAGGGCTGAGTCTTAAGGTATACAAAGGAAAAATCAATGCTGTTCTCGGTGCAAACTCGAGCGGAAAAACAACGCTGTTAAAGGCAGTTGCAGGTGTTCACAAGGCATACCGCGGAAAAATAAAAGCAAATGGCAGGGTTTCAATGCTCTCTCAGAATGCTTTTGATTTGTTCACAAAAGAAACCTGCGGTGAAGAAGCAAATATGGAAAAATACGGCGATTTTCTTGAGATTAATGATATCAAAGACCGCCATCCCTATGACATTTCGGGCGGTCAGGCGCAGAGACTTGCTCTTGCTAAGGTGCTTGAGCAGAATGCCGATATCATTCTTCTTGATGAGCCTACAAAGGGCTTTGACTGCATCTTAAAGGATAAGCTTGCACATATATTAAAAGAACTCTGTGCTCAGGGAAAAACCGTTTTAATTGTTACTCACGATATTGATTTCATTTCAAGATACTGCGATACCGCTTCATTCATTTCAAGGGGCAGAATTGTTGCAACAAAACCGAGAAGAGAGTTCTTTTCTTCCCTCAGTTTCTATACGAGCACGGTTGCAACAATAACAAAAACCGATATTGTCAGCATTGAAGATTTAAAGGAGTGCGGGGCATATGATTAAAAAAGCTTTGTTTCCTGTATTAATCGTATTGACGCTTGTGCTGACGGTTATATGGCAGATTTTATTTGCCGAGAAAATCAATTTCTATATTGTTTCGGCAGTGCTGTTGGTTATCTCAATGAGCATTGCAATATCCCTATTCGCATGAGCAGCGGCGAGGGTGGTATGCCTGTTAAACTTCTCAAGTCCGACTATCTCAAGTACTTCATCATTCAGATTGCCTCCGGTCACTTCGGCTGGAACAGGATTATCAAGGCAATGCCGCATATGGTGAC
>CAJOEV010000025.1 GCA_905233545.1 uncultured Eubacterium sp.
TTTCCATCATCTTTCATCACCATAGTTATTATACCATATTTTCCCTCCTCAAACAACAAAAGCCCACCCTTTCGAGTGGACTTTTTCGACAGTCTGAAAGAGGCTGATTATTCAGCCTCTTGTTTTTTGCTTAATCTTTTCTTTTTCTTAACATCGTTAACGCTTTGCTTTACCGTATCCTTCCACAAAACGGGATGGAAGAGCATCAGCATCGGGAACAATTCAAGTCTTCCTGCAAGCATATCGAATATGAAAACGCATTTTGAAAGCACAGTGAATGAAGAGAAATTCTCCGTTGCACCCGCAGTGCTGAGACCTGGTCCGATGTTATTCATTTCGGAGGCAACAGCGGTGAAGTTCGAGGTCAAATCCCTTCCCTCTATTGAAACAAGAAGAAGCGAAACAACAAAAACAATTGCAAATGTTATGAAATAGATGTTTGTTGTTCTGATAACATCCCTGTCAACAATCTTTGAATCCATCTTTACTTTGTTAACGCTTTTCGGATGGAGGAAGGATTTAATCTCTCTGCCAACTGATTTAACGGCAATAATGTATCTCGAAATCTTGATACCGCCGCCCGTACTTCCTGCACAGGCACCAACGAACATCAAAAATACCAAAATCGTTTTTGCGTTCGACGGCCATTGGTCGAAATCCGTTGTTGTAAAACCTGTTGTTGTTATGATGGCTGCAACCTGGAAGAATGAATGTCTGATAGACTTGGAAGCAGTCGGATACATCTTGAATATGTTAATAAAGATAATGAGCGAACTTACAACAATAGTTCCGATATAGAATCTGATTTCTTCAATTGCAAATGCCTTCTTAAACTGCCTCATAATAACGAAATAGTAGGCATTGAAGTTGATTCCGAAAAGAATCATAAACGCGGTAACAACCCACTGAACATAGGGAGAATAACCGCCGATGCTTGAATTTTTGACGCCGAATCCACCTGTACCCGCAGTTGCGGTTGCAGTTGCAAACGCTTCAAATACGCTGACTCCGCCAAAGAGAAGAAAAACAACTTCTCCGAGGGTTAAGCCAACATAGATGTAGTAGAGCCATCTTGCGGTCTGCTTCATTTTCGGAACGATTTTTCCGACCGAAGGACCCGGGCTTTCCGCTTTCATAAGGTTGATATTTGAACCTCCACTGAGCGGAACAACTGCCATAAGGAAAACGAGAACTCCCATGCCGCCGACCCAGTGAGTCAGGCTTCGCCAGATAAGAGATGCGTGGGAAATAATCTCAACATCATTTAATATCGTTGTTCCCGTTGTGGTAAATCCCGAAACGGTTTCAAACATCGCGTCAATAAAACGCGGTATTTCTTTTGTAATCATAAACGGCAGACAGCCAAAAAGGCTGAGAACAATCCAGCTCAGTGCAGTTGCCACACAGCCGTCTTTAAGATAGAAAACTGTATTTTTTGGTTTTTTTATTCCGATAATCGTTCCGACTGCAAGACAAATTGCCGCCGTGATAAGATATGCAAGAGACTCCTTTTCGTGATAAACAATGCCCACAAAACAGGGTACGAGCAGAAGCGCTGCCTCAAGGAGCAAAACATATCCGAGTATTCTTCTGATAATTGATATATTCATAATTATTCCAAAATGTCGCTTAAATCAACAAGTCCTTTTTGAGTTGTTACAATCATAACCGTGTCGCCGGCTTTAATACAGTCCTGACCGCTGGGAATGATAATAGTTCCGTGACGGTTGATGAATGAAATGAGCAAATCATCTTTCAAATCAAGATTCATAAGCGGAACATTTGTAACACGGCTTTCCTCATTAACTCTGAATTCAATAGCCTCAACCTTCTGCTCATATAAATGAGAAAGGGTTTCAATGTTGTTTCCTCTTGAAGCAGATTTTGCACGAACATATGCAACTATTGCTTCCGTTGTTATATATTTCGGATAAACAACCGAGCCAAGTTCAAGCTTTGAAATAACGCTGTTATAGGTCATGCGGTTAATCTTGGTTATAACCTTTGCCTCAACATCGCTTGCATTATTTGCATAGAGCGTTAAAAGAATGTTTTCTTCGTCGCTTCCTGTCAGCGGAACGAAGGATTCAACATCCTCAATTCCCTCTTCCTTAAGAAGCTCTTCATCTGTTCCGTCACCATTGATAATAACTGCTTTCGGAAGAAGAATACTAAGCTCCTCACAGCGTTTCTTGTCTTTTTCAATAATCTTGACTTCGATTCCGACATGAAGAAGCTGCTTTGCAAGATAGTAGCCTGTTATTCCGCCGCCGACAATAATAATACTGCTGACGGAATTTGTTTTGAAGCCGATTGTTTTGAAAAACGGTTTAGTCTGTCTTCTCGGAGTAACGAAGGAGAGAATATCTCCCGCTTCAATTCTGAAATCACCCGACGGAATGAAAACATGACCGCTTCTTTCAACGGCTGTTATCAAAACGCTCTCCGTTTTGCTTCCGACATCGGCAACGGTTATGCCGTCAAGGATATTGTCCTTGGGAACCTTAATCTTAATAAGTTCTGCCTGACCGTGTGCAAACGCTGTTACATCAAGCGCGTTCGGGAGACAGAGAATTCTTGTCATTTCTCTTGAAGCCTCAAGGTCGGGGTTGATAATCATTTCAAGTCCGAGTTTTTCGCGGAGATATTCAACCTCAACGCCGTATTCGGGATTGCGAACTCTTGCAATAGCGGCGCAGTTACCGACTCTTCTTGCAACTGTGCAGCAAAGAAGATTGAGCTCATCGGAATCGGTTACGGCAATAATAAGATTTGCCTCCTTGATTCCTGCTTCAAGCTGAACACCGAAGCTTGCGCCGTTTCCTATAACGCCCATAATATCATACAGGCTTGTTACCTCGTTAACTCTGTCGCGGTCGGTGTCAACAATGGTGATATCGTGACCTTCCTCGCTGAGCTGCTGAACAAGGGTTATTCCGACTCTTGAGCAGCCGACAATAATTATGTTTAAGCCTTTTGTTTTTTTCTGACGAAACATATTCTCTTCCTCTGTTTATCATAAAATAAATATATTATCGGTTTAACAAAATCAATATATCACTTTACATTCAAAAATACAAGAATTTTTTTATTCTATGCCTAAAACCTTGTATTCAAGCTCTTCAACCGTACTTTTAATTTTTTCATCATCAAGTACAGAATTAAGAGTTAAAACCGCCTCGCCCTTTTCGTGGGAAACCTCGGCAGAGTCAACCTCGCTGAACGCTTCGAGTGCTTTTTTCACAGCGTTTTCGCAGTGCATGCACATCATTCCCTCAATTTTAACTGTTTTTGTCATAGAGCTTTCCTCCCTGATATCAATATCAACAAATTTTATTCTTTTATCTTTTTTTGCATTCTTCGGTTTAAACAGATTAAGCCTCAGCGCATTTGAAACAACGCAAACACTTGAAAGGCTCATTGCCGCTGCACCGAACATCGGATTCATCTCCCAGCCCGTTAATGGAATAAATGCGCCTGCTGCAAGCGGAATTCCGATTATGTTATATATAAACGCCCAGAACAGATTTTCATAAATGTTTTTCAGCGTTTTTCTGCTCAGTCTTATTGCGGCAGGAACATCGCAAAGGGAATTGTTCATCAAAACAACATCCGCCGAATCAATAGCGATATCACTTCCTGCACCGATTGCTATTCCGATATCGGCTCTTGTAAGTGCAGGAGCGTCGTTGATTCCGTCGCCTACCATTGCAACCTTGCCGAAGGACTGAAGCTTTCTTATAATTCCCTCTTTTTCATTCGGAAGCACTTCCGAGAATACCTCATCAGCGCCGACTTCATTAGCAATCGCTTTTGCGGTGTTTTTGCTGTCACCCGTGAGCATAACAACTCTTATACCCATATTTTTCAGCTCATCAACTGCCTTTTTGCTGTCGGGTTTAACAGAATCACGAACAGCGATTATTCCGATAAGCTTATCTTCAAGCGTAAACAAAAGCGGTGTTTTTCCGCTTTTTGAAAGCGCTTCAATTTTGCTTTTCATTTCGCTTGTGATATCAGCTTTTGTTGATATGAATTTATAGCTTCCCGCAAAACAACCGCGTCCGTTTATTACAGCGCTGACTCCGCTTCCTGCAAGAGTTTTGAAATCATCGCTTTCATAAGCTGAAATGCCGTTATTTTCAGCATATGCATTAACGGCATTTGCAAGCGGATGCGAGCTTTTTATTTCAAGCGAATACGCAAGTTTAATAAGGTTTTCTTCGCTGATATTTTCACTTGGGATGATATCGCAAACCTCGGGCTCGCCCTTTGTTACTGTTCCCGTTTTATCAAGGCAAACAATCTGAATTCTTCCCGTTTCTTCAAGTGAGGCAGCGTTTTTAAACAGTATTCCGTTTTTTGCGCCGATACCGCTTGCAACCATAACGGCAACGGGGGTTGCAAGTCCCAATGCACAGGGACAGCTGATAACCAGAACCGAAACCGCCCTTGCAAGTGAATAGGATACACCCTTGCCGACAATCAGCCAGATTATGAGCGTTACAACCGAAACGAGAATAACCGCAGGAACGAACACTGCTGAAACCCTGTCGGCTGTTTTTGCAATCGGAGCTTTGGTTGCAGAGGCTTCCTCAACCGTTTTTATTATCTGCGAAAGAACGGTGTTTTCGCCTGTTTTTGTTGCCCTGCATTTAATATATCCGTTCAAGTTTATTGTTCCCGCAAAAACGGAAGAATCTTCAGCTTTATCAACAGGAATACTCTCGCCTGTCAATGCGGATTCGTCAACCGAGCATTCACCCTCGGTTACAACGCCGTCAATCGGTATGCTCTCGCCCGTTTTGACAACAAATATATCGCCGAGTGCAATCTCGTCAACACTGATAATCTTTTCTTCACCGTTTCTTATAACGGTTGCCGTTTTCGGCGCAAGATTCATAAGCCCTTTGAGCGCGTTTGTTGTTTTCCCCTTTGAATACGCTTCAAGGAGCTTGCCGACGGTTATCAGCGTTAAAATCATTGCCGCCGATTCAAAATAGAGGTTGTGCATATAACGCAAAACCGCCTCGCCGTCGCCCCTCATCTGAGCAGCGCTCATAAGAAAGACAGAAACAACGCTGTAAACAAACGAAAAACCAGAGCCGAGAGAAACAAGCGTGTCCATATTCGGCGCACGGTGAATAATTCCCTTGAATCCGCTGATGAAAAAGTGCTGATTAATCACTAATACAGACGCAGAAAGAATCATCTGCATAATCGCCGTTGACAAGTGGTTTTCAGCAAGAAAATCAGGGAGCGGAAAGTTCCACATCATATGTCCCATTGAGATATACATCAACGGAACCAAAAGCAGAATTGAAGCGATAAGCCGTTTTAGTATTTTCGGCGTTTCTCTGTCTTTGAGATTATCGTTTTGGGCGGTTTTTTCATTGCCGTTTTTCAGCTTTGCGCCGTAACCTGCCTTTTCAACCGCACGAATAATATCGTCGGGGGAAGCATTTCCCTCAACGCCCATAGAATTTGTTAATAAACTGACCGCGCAGGTGCTTACTCCCTCAACGGAGTTAACCGCCTTTTCAACTCTTGCAGAGCACGCTGCACAGCTCATTCCGCTGACATCATATTGTTTCATAATAACCTCTTTGTTTAAACTAAAGTAATAATATATTCTTTTATATTATTTGTCAATATTTGATTGATTTACATAATTAGAGCGTATAAGGAGTAACCCCCTTATACGCTCTTTGTAACAGTGTTTTTATTCAAATGTAAACTCATTTTCCTTGAAATCAACCGTGCATTTGCTGTTTGGCTTGATTTTTTCTTCAAGGATGAGCTCGCTGAGTCTGTCCTCAATTTTGCTTTGAATTGCCCTTCTCAGCGGTCTTGCACCGTAGACCTTGTCAAAGCCTTCCTTTGCAAGCTCCTCAACAGCCGCATCGGTGAATTCGATATCAATATCCATATCTGCAACGCGCTTTTTGAGTGTTTTCAACATTCTTCTTGCAATTTCTTTAATATCTTCTTCCTCTAACTGATTGAATACAATAATCTCATCAAGTCTGTTGAGGAATTCGGGCTTAAAGGTCTTTTTAAGGTCACCCATAACAAGCTCTTCAATCGTTTTGTTTTCATCCGAGCTTTCACCGAAGCCAAGTGATTGCTTCTGCTCGGTTATCTTAGAAGCGCCGACATTTGAAGTCATAATGATAATTGCGTTTTTAAAAGAAACCTTGCGACCCTGGGAATCGGTTAAAACGCCGTCCTCAAGAATCTGCAAAAGCATATTGAAAACATCGGGATGAGCCTTTTCAATCTCATCGAAAAGAACAACGCTGTAGGGCTTTCTGCGGATTTTTTCGGTAAGCTGTCCGCCCTCATCAAAGCCGACATAACCCGGAGGCGAGCCGATGAGCTTTGAAACGGTATGTTTTTCCATATACTCACTCATATCGAGCTTGATTATTGCATTCTCATCGCCGAACATTGCCTCGGCAAGTGTTTTGCAGAGCTCCGTTTTTCCGACGCCCGTGGGTCCGAGGAAGATGAACGAGCCAATGGGTCTGTTGGGATTTTTGAGCCCAACTCTGCCCCTTCTTATTGCCTTTGCAATGGATTTAACGGCTCTGTCCTGACCGACTATTCTTTCGTGGAGAATTTCCTCCATATTGAGCAGTCTTTCGCTCTCCTCTTTTGTGAGCTGACTTACGGGGATTCCCGTCCATCCAGAAACAACCGCCGCAATTTCATCGGTTGTAACGGATTTCACATCATGGGAAGAAGCATTCTTCCACCTATCCTTTTCGTCAGCAAGAAGCTCGCTGAGCTTGTTCTGCTTATCGCGGAATTTTGCAGCTGATTCATAATCCTGAGCTGTTATTGCCGCTTGCTTTTCCTGCTCAAGACGCTTTATTTCATCCTCCATATCCTTCAGATTCTGGGGAAGGGTCTGAGCATTTAAACGAACAACCGAAGCTGCTTCGTCTATAAGGTCAATAGCCTTGTCGGGAAGATATCTGTCAGCAATGTATCTTGAGCTCATTTTTACTGCGCTTTCAATAGCCTCATCGGTAATCTTAACCTTGTGGTGCGCCTCATATCTGTCGCGGAGGCCTCTGAGAATTTCTATTGCCTCTTCCTCTGTGGGCTCGCCGACGGTTACGGGCTGAAAACGCCTTTCAAGCGCCGCGTCTTTTTCGATATTCTTTCTGTATTCATCAATCGTTGTTGCGCCGATAACCTGGATTTCGCCCCTTGCAAGCGAGGGTTTGAGTATATTTGCCGCATCAACCGCACCCTCGGCTGCACCTGCACCGATTATCGTGTGTACCTCATCGATGAAGAGAATAACATCCTTTGCCTCGCGAACTTCGTCCATTGCCTTTTTGATACGTTCTTCAAAATCGCCCCTGTACTTTGTTCCTGCAACCATCGAGGTTAAATCAAGAGCAACTATTTTCTTGCTTCTGAGAAGCTCGGGGACCTCGTCCGAAACAATTTTAAGAGCAAGTCCCTCCGCAATAGCGGTTTTGCCGACACCAGGCTCACCGATTAAGCAGGGATTGTTCTTATTTCTTCTTGAGAGTATCTGGATAACTCTCTGAATTTCCTTTTCGCGTCCTATAACGGGGTCAATTTTGCCCTGCTTTGCCATATCGGTTAAGTCTTTTCCGAATTCATCAAGAGTAGGAGTTTTGCTCTTGCCTTTCTTGCCCTTTGAGTTGCTGCGGCGGTCATCCGTTTCGCCGTTTCCTATTGAATCCGCAAGTTCCTCGAGAATTGCGTTTTCGTCAACACCGAGCTGATTGATAAATCTTACTGCGTATGAATCCGTTTCTTTAATCAAAGAGATTAATATATGCTCTGTTCCGACAAAGGAATGAGTCATGCTCCTTGCAATCTGGAACGAAAGCTCAATAATTCGCTTTGAACGCGGGGTGAAATCGTCGGGCGAAAGCCTTGTCGGTATGCCCGTTCCGATTTCTTCTTTAATAAGGGAATCAATGTCCTCATAGGTTATGCCCTTTTCACTGAGAACGCTTGCCGCAACGCCTGTTCCCTCTTTTAAAAGACCGATTAAAATATGCTCGCTGCCGACATAGTTATGTCCGTATTCGCCGGCAGACTTGATTGCGAGATTTAAAACCTCGTTTGCCTTACCTGTGAATGAATTGAATCTATACATTGTAATCGCCCTCCTTTTAGAAATTGAGAATTGAGAATTCAGAGTTGAGAATTGCGGTAACTCACTTCGCTCGGATAATTAGTAAAACAGCCGTGCGCAGCACCCAAAATTCCTCATTCTCCATTTTCAATTCTCCATTAAGAAAAGCTATTCAAGCTTTTCTCTGATTATCTGCGCTCTGAGTTTGTCGCACATTGATTGAGAAAGCTCTGCCTCGGCACTGTTGAGAAGGGATGCATTTTGCAAATCAAAAAGCATTTCCCCGATTGTTTTATATTCAATATCAAAGTAGCCGAGCGAAACGCCGAGACGAAGAAGTGAAAGATTGTTCAGAAATTCGTCACTATCGAGCCTTCTCGCTGTTTTGAGTATGCCCAGAGTTCTGTATATTTTGTCTTCAAATTCAATATTTTCTTTAATTGCTTCTCTTGCCGCTCTTTCCTGCTTGACAATCTGGTCGCAGATTGCATTGACATTATCTATTGCATTTTTTTCGCTGATACCGAGTGAAACCTGGTTTGAAAGAATATAGATATCACCTGCTCCGCCTTTATATAGCTCTCTGAGCGAAAGACCGAGCTTTCCGACCATTGATGAAAGCTTATATATTGAATTATTATGTCTCAGCGCAGGAAGATGAAGCGCAAATGAAGCCTTGAGCCCTGTTCCGAGATTAATCGGGCTCGCGGTTAAAAATCCGAGTTTTTCGGAAAAAGCAAGTTTCAGTGATGAGATAAAAACATCATCTGCTTCATCTGCCTTTTTGTATGCCGTTTCAAGATTCTGCCCGCCTTCAAATGCGTTTATTCTGATATGGTCCTCTTCGCAGAGCATAATTGAAACATCCTCGTTTTTCGAAAGCATAAAAGATGCCGACTCTCTGTTTTTTAAATGCTCTTTGCTGATTAGCTGTCTTTCGCAGTATGACGCCGCTTTTTCGGGCTTTATTGCTGAAAGGTTTATCATATCAAATTCATTTGCAAGCGCCGAGCTTTTTATTGCCGCATAAAGCTTTTTTGAAACGCTTTTTCTAAGGTCGCCGCTCATTCTTTCGGGGAACGGCGCGTCTGCAAGATTTCTTGCAAGTCTTATTTTCGAAAACAGAACAACATCCGAGTTGTTGCCGTCGAGCTGATACCACTTACCTTCCATCATTACGCCTCCCCGTTCAGTGCATTAATCTTGTCTCTTATGACCGCCGCGTCCTCAAAGCGCTGTTCCTGAACTGCCTTTTTGAGTTCTTCCTTGAGCTTAGCCTCTTCGCTGATTTCCTCAGCCTTAGCTTCCTCGGCTTCCTCGGTGTAGGTTACGCTTTTGCCGACGTGCTTAGTTCTGCCGTGGAGCTTTTCAATGCTCGGGGAGAGTTTATCCTCAAATTTGTCGTAGCAGTTTGCACAACCGACTCTGCCCGTATTGATTATGTCATTAAAAGATGAACCGCAGTATCCGCAGCGTTCAATTCCCGTTAAGGAGTTGAGCGCCGAAGCACCTGCTCCAAGAAGATTTCCGAAGAAGGAATCCATTGAGAACGGCTCAAAATTGAACTCATCCATAACGCCGAGCTTTTCTGCACATTCAGAGCAGAGATGCATTTCTTCTCTTTTTCCGTTGATAACCTTTGTGATATGTGTGTTTGCTTCATTTTCATGACAATGTGTGCATTTCATAATTGTTTCCTCCTTGTTTGTTAACTATGCATTATGCATTTTGCACTTTGCATTAATTGATGTACGCCAACAACATTAACTTAAGCTGTTTGGCTCTTATAATATTTGCCGTTTCTTTCGGTATGTCTCTGAAATTGTTGTCCGCAATAACCGCAAGCATCATATTTGCCGCCTTATCGCTTATCAGTTTTTGATAGTTACAGTTAATTATATGCGCCTTTGCAGTTCTTTCATCAATCGAATTTCCGATGCTGTTGATAAGGCTCATAATAACATTATCCTTGCTTTCGGCACGGCTTATGAGAATGTATCCTCCGCCGCCCCTTCGGCTCTCGATTCTGTAGCCCGCTTCGGGAGTGAAGCGTGAGGTTATAACGTAGTTTATCTGGCTCGGAACGCACCCAAGCTGATTTGCAAGGTCGTTTCGCTGAATCTGAACCGTAGAAGTTGAATCGTCGAACATATCCAGAATCATATCGGCAATCATATCGCTCATTTTCATTTTTCAATCATCTCACTTTTGTTAGTTTGAAGGGTGGAGAGTGCAGTTTCGGGTCACGGACCGCAAGCCACGGACCACTAGTTTGTCTTTGACTTTCTTTGTCCTTCAACGATGTTATAGCACAAAGGTCAAGAAAAGTCAAGAAGTTTTTTGAAATTTTTTGCATAAATAATTCGGGAGGGTCGGGAGAGCCTCCCCTACAAAGAGACCGTAGGGGCGCGTCTCCTGACACGCCCGTAAATTCGGGAGGGTCGGGAGACCCTCCCCTACAATTGGAATATAGGAAAAAGCCGAGCTTTCGCTCGGCTTTCCCCTACTGCCCTATATCAAATCAATAATAAAATTGAAATGATCAAGAAATAATTAAAACAGGATATTTAAAAGTATCCGAGGATAATCCGCTGCAGGATTTGATATAAAGTAAATCCTTTGCATTGATATATCCGTCGCCGTTCATATCCACAAATGAAAGATATGACGGATCGTTTTTCTTTGCTGAAATAATCATCTGGAACAGCTTGATATCCTCATCATCAATCCTGCCGTCCTTGCTGAAATCGCAGCCGATTATTGCAATCGGTTCGGTGAATGCAAGGTCTTTGTTTTTAACCTGAATATATAGCTTTCGGGTAAATCCGTATTTATACTTGATATAAGCTTCATAGGTTCCCGTTTCAAGCTCAAAGCTGAAATTGCCGTTTTCGTCGGTTGTTGCAACGACCATATCGTTTATTACAACACTTGCGCTTTTTGCAGGAGCAACGCCCGAGCTTGCATATTTATCAGCCGAAAGCTCAACCTTGCCGCTGACTGTGTGAGTTTCAATCTCGTAGTTGCTGTCAGTCGGCGGTGTGTAGTTTGTGTACGACTGATTGCAGTTTTCGCAGGTGTAAACCGAAATTCCTTTTGTTGTTGCGGTTGCGGGAATTTCTGTTTCAAGCCTATAGTCGTGACCGTATGCGTCGGTGTGGATTTCTTCAAGGATTTCGGAGCAGTATTCACAAACTCCGATAACATATCCATCGTGCTCACAGTCGGCTTCATAAACGGTTAAGTACTGAATATTTCCGTGTCCGTCCTCTTCGCAGTAGCCGAGATAGCCTGCAATCGCGTCAATCTTGATTGCCCATTCATCAAAGAATAGCTCTTCATCGGTGTATGCCGAATACGGAATATCAAATTCCCTTGCATATCTGTATGCGTCGCTTCCGACGGGCGTAAAGATATTGAGCTTTTCGCAGTTTGCAAATGCGTTTTCACCAATCAGCGTATTCCAGATATATGCATATTTAAGCGCCGAGCAATTCATAAATGCACCCTCCTGAATACTGCCGAGGTTTTCGGGGAAGGCAAGTCCTTCAAGCTTTATGCAGTCCTTAAATGCATTTTTGCCGATTGTATACAGTGAATTGTTGAACACTGCGCTGACAAGCGCTTTGCATCCCTCGAATGCGCTTTCTTTTATAAGCACTATGTTTTCGGGAAGATTAAGAAGTCTGAGCTTTGTGCAGTTTTTGAATGCGTTTTCGGGAATGCAGGTTAAGCCCTCAGAAAGAGTTATTCCGACAAGTGCATATGAGTTTTCAAAGCTGCTTTCTCCGATTGCTTCGACGGAATCGGGAAGAGCTATTGACTTTGCATTGGTGCCATAAAAAGCATATTCGTCAATTATTGTTGTTTCAGGGTCAACGGTAATCTGAGTTAACGCCTGCGGAGCAAGAACAAGAGCATTGCCGTTATAAAGCAAGCCGTTTTTAACGCTTAATACATCGTTGTTATCGGCTGTAATCTCTTTCAGATTTGCAAGATATTGCTTGTTGGTAAGAGTTTTAACACCGCTGCCGAGATTAACCTTTGTTACGTTAAGCCCGTCGAAGAACTTGCAGTCAAGGTTTTCAACCTCGCTTCCTACATTCAGCTCAATACCGTTTGTATATGCACCGAGGTTGGAGAAAATGCTCTTTTCATCGGTGAATATTGTTGAATTAACCTCGGAATTAAGATTAATTTCTTCGCAGTAGAAAAGATTTGCAAATGCATCCTTTTCAATGCTTGAAACATTACCCGAAATGTTCAGCCTCTGCGCCTGAACGCAGTTATAAAACGCTTTTGATTTAATCGTTTTGATGTTATCTGGAATATTAATTTCCTGAAGGTTAACGCAGTTATAAAACGCCTGTTCGCCGATTGAGCCGCTGTTATAGCTTGTTTGGTTTTTCAGATTAACAAATTTAAGTGATGAGCAGTTATAAAATGCCTTTTCACCGATACTCTGAAGAACAACATTGCCCAAATCAACACTTTCAAGACTTCTGCATTCGCTGAAAAGCCCTTTTGAAAGAGTTGTTATTGTGTAACCTAAACGAACATTTTTGAGTGAGGTGCAGTTTTCAAAGCAGAACGGTCCCGCATAGTACATTCCATTTGTAAAATACAATTCCTCAACCTTGGTGCAGTTTGCAAAGGTACTGCCTCCTGCTCTTATCAGTTCGTTGCTTACTTCAATTTCTTTTGGATTAAATGCAGACAGCAGATAAGGAGCATAGAAATCAGCCGTTTTTTCTATAATAACTTTTTCGGGCTTGAGATTCATGTTCTCCCAATCGGATTCATCTTTTATTGAAAATTTCAGATTTCTGATTGTATTTGTATCGGGGTCTGCTTCATAAAACTTTTTCCAATTTGAATCCACTGTTTTATCATAAACGGCACTCAGAATTAATGTTTTATCTTCAATATAATACTCCCATTTGATTTCATCGAAATTAAAATAACCGCTCCTGTACGGGAGTCCTCTGTGTTCGGAAAAATTAATTCCGTTTTCATTGCAGTAGGTATATGCTTTGCTGTCTTTTCTTCCGACAACCCAAAGGTCAGTATTTATATTACCATTACAATAGCCGAAAGCGTTTTTATTAACGTTGCCGTCGGTATATATTTCCGTAACCGAGCAAGGAACATAGAGAGTTGTTAGATTACTGCAATTTGCAAATGCTTTCTTGCCCAACTTCTTGACCTTGCCGTACATTTCAACATGGGGAATACTTGAATTATAAAACAGTCCTTCGGAAATTTCGGTTAAGTTGATTGACAAAACAAAATCATTACTGAGACCTTTTGTGTTTGCAAAAGCATATGCGCCTATAGAAGTAACATTTTTCGGAATATATGAGGGTGAACTGTTGTTTACATCCTTTTTTCTTGCTTCGTTATAGAACACTTTAACGCTTGTTCCGTCAAATGCGTGAGCACCGATTGACCTTAGAGAATTAGGCAATCTGATATAGTTTACATTAACCCCCATCTCAGTATACAGGAAATTATCAGGCAAACCGGTTATACCGTCATTTACTATAACGGTATCTATTTCAAAATCTGAAAACAACATTGCAAAGGTTTTCTCTTTTTCATCTTCGTCAATTATTGAAGTTGTTACAATATCTCCATTTCCTGAAATATAAAGAGTTCTGTTTTCTTCGTTAACGTTCCATGTTCCACGCGCCCATGTTCCTGTCGGTGCAGGGTCGGGCTCGCTGTCATCAATCAAAACAAAATCCAAACCGTATTTGAGGGCATATTTTTCTGCAGTTGATTCCTTATATCCGTAAAAAACGCAGTCTTCATTGTAGCCGAAGCAATCCGTGTTTAGCTTTGCTCTTCTGCAATAAACAGTTACCTTTTCTAACGGATTATTGAAAAATGCTTCCGTTCCTACAGTCGCGCACTTCTCAGGAATTGATATTCTTGATAAATTGCAGTTATAAAAAGCTCTGTAGTCTACAACTTCTACGGCTTTCGGTATTGAGAAAGCAAAGAGATTAATATCGTTTTCAAATGCATTGTTAAATATACTGGTGAGCTTTGAATTTTCAGTGAATTCAACTTCCTCAAGCAACTCGCAATTCTTAAAGGCTTCACTTCCTATTTGAAGCACATTATCAGGTATTTCAACAAGATTAAGCCTTGTTCTCATAAATGCACATTCTTCAATTTTAGTAACGGTATTCGGTATTCTTACATAGGTTAATCCTGAATCTTTGAAGCAAGAATCAGGAATGGTAATAACACCGTCGGGAAGGTTGACTTCCTCAAGCATAGAGCAACCGCAAAAAGCTTCAACCCCAAGACTAAGGACGCCGTCCAGTTCGTCGAATTCAGCCCATTGAAGATTAGTGCACGCTTCAAATGCTGAGCCTTCAATGGAGGTTACGGTAGAAGGAACATAAAGTCCTGATATATTAGTTCTCCAAAACGCACCCTTTCCGATTGTTTTCACTCCATAAGGAATCATTATCTCGTTTTCAATTGCTGAGTTACGCGCAAAAAATCTGGGAATGCTTGGAGCATTTGAAGGCATTTCCAGCGTTTTAAGATTTGAGCAGTTTTCAAATGCACTCAATCCGAAGCTTTTTACCTCTGAATTTTCAAACGAAACATATTCAAGGTCTTCACAATTTTGAAATGCATAATCGCCAATCGAAATAGATTTTGAGCAATTTGATAAATCAAGAGATTTAATACCTGAATTATAAAATGCATATCTTCCTATGCTTGTTACATTCTTAGGAACACTAATGTTTTTTGCGAAATTATAGAATGCGCCTTCACTAATGCTTGTAACACTGTTTGGAATGCTAGTTTCAAGCTTTGGGCAGTTATAAAACGCATAGCTTCCGATTGAAGTTGTGTACTCACTAAGTGTAAGAGATTCAAGATTTACATCGTTATAAAACAATCTTGAAGAAACATTGATAACCGCAACAGGCATCTCGAATGAAACAAGGCTTTCGCAGTTTTCAAATGCACTTTCTCCTATTTCATCAACATAATACGGTATATCAATCTCTGTTAAAGCAGAACAATCCATAAAAGTTTGCTTCATTATTGAAGCCAAATTATTCGGAAGTGAAATACTTTCAAGACTTGTACAGCCTCTGAATGCTGCCTCGCCGATTTCTTCAATTGTATTCGGAAGATTTATCGACTTTAGCGCCGAACACTCTCTGAAAACATGTGCCGGTAATAATCTTATACTTCTTGGAAGTGAAACGCTTTCAAGACTCGTACATCCGCGAAATGCAGCGACGCCGATTTCTTGGATGTTTGTTTTATCCTGAATATTAAGTTCGCGCAAACTTGTGCAGTTTTTAAAGGCTGAACCGCCGATTTTTGTTACAGAATCAGGAATAGTAATATTTTCAAGGGCACTCAAGCCTTCAAATGCACCGTCATTTATTTCTGTAATTTCGCAATTGTTTTTAAACGTAATAGTTTTAAGTTTTGAGCATCCGCTGAAAGCATCCTTGTTAATTTGCTTAATTGAATTTGGGATTTCAATGCTTTCCAGTGCAATACAATTCTGGAATGCTTTTTCTTTAAACGCTTCAATAACGCAATCATCATCAGCCGTTATTGCTGTCAGATTTCTGCAATCAGAAAATGCGTTTCCATTAATTGAGGTTATAGCTTTTGTTATGTTAAAAGAGGCTATATCCGAATGTGAAAATGCACTTGAACCGATTGTTAAATCGTATGTATCGGGTGATATGCTAACTCCGTTTTTAAAATGAGCACTCATAAAACAAGCAAAAGGAATTTCACTTATACCGCTTCCAATATAGAGGCTGTCCGCAGTTACTCCGCTAAATGCATATTTGCCGAGCGTTTCAACAGAATCCGGAATTATCAAATTTCCGTCAATTGTTGCAATTGAAAAAGCATGATATTTTATTTCTTTTACAGAATCGGGTATAGTTAATTCTTTAAACTCTGCATATTGAAAAGTATAATCATTAATCGTTTCAATATTAAATCCATTAAAATCAATTTCAAGATTTACACAGCTATAAAATGCATATCTTTCTATAACAGCCTCCTCGCTACCTCTGTACTTCGGAAGTTTGATATATTCCAAGGTGCTGTTTTTAAATGCATATTCTCCGATATAGTAAACGGAGTCGGGAAGAATAAGCGAATTCAACTTATAGTTTGCAAATGCTTTTTTCTCAATTCTTTCAAGCTTAGAATTCTGCTCAAAACTAATGTTTAGGTATTCACTGTGCATTTTTCCGAGGCAGTCCTCTTCAAGCGCTTCAACACTATTACTGAAAACAACATTATGGTATTTTCCAGCCCAGAGAATAACATCGCCTTTTTCATTTTTATAAAATAGTGGCAGTGCTTCTATATCCTGATATGTGACTTTTTTTATAATCTTACCGTCAAGATAAAGAGTATCCTCTGTGGCATTATACGACCATGATAAATCGTAATCATCATCTTCGCTATTATATGTACCCGAAATATCATACTGATTATAATCCATAGCTTCGTTGATTATGTTTATGTTACTTTCATAAAACGCATATCTGTCAACAGAGGTCATAAACGGGTTATAACTGTACTCCGACGGTTCAGTGGTCGTACAACTCCTGAATGCATATTGTCCGATTATTTCAAATGGATAGTTGAATGTAACTTTATTGAATCTTGTATTTGCAAATGAGTTCTTCTTAGCATTTTTTATACTACCCTCAAAAAGAAGATTATCGGCAAATGCGTAATAAAATGCGTTTTCATCCAGAACCTCAACGTTTTCGGGTATTGTTAAGTCGCAATAAAAATCCGCGGAATGAAATGCGTCCGCACCGATTGTTTTAACGCTTGAAGGAATTGAAATGCTTTTTTTGAAAATCGCACTGAAGAAAGCAGAGTTTGAAATTGTGCTGATATTGCAATTGTTAAAATCAAATTCCTCAAAGGAACTGTTAGTGAAGGCATAGTCGCCGAGTACAAGCTCCTGAGCGCTGTTATACTTTGGCATTCTGAGTAAATTAATTTTGCAATAAGCAATTGCTCCGCCACCGATATATGTTACCGTATTCGGAATAATAAGTTCATTAATATTGTATGCGTGAAAAGCGGCTGAATTGATTCTCTCAAGCTTTGAACCTTCTT
This sequence comes from uncultured Eubacterium sp., assembly GCA_905233545.1. Taxonomy (GTDB): domain Bacteria; phylum Bacillota; class Clostridia; order Oscillospirales; family Acutalibacteraceae; genus Eubacterium_R. Next base: position 17,276 of record CAJOEV010000025.1, read on the forward strand.
CAAATGAAACGTTAAGCCTATCATCATTCACCCAATTATCACCGAGGCAATATCTTCCAAGCTGTTTAACATTTTTGCTAAAAACAACATTGTGATATATTCCGTCCCAGTCGCCTTCCCAATGAACCATTTCGCCATTTTCGTTTTCATAGTAAAGCGGTAGATGCTCTTCAACATCAGGCAGCATAATGCTTTCAACTATTTCGCCGTCAAGATATAATGTGTCGGTTGAAGCAGTATAGCTCCATGTTAAATTATATTCATCACCATCAGGGGAATCGTAAAATCCGCTGATATCTTCGCGCGGAGTTAATGCAAAAACGCTGAGCGGTGCGCCTGAAATTATCATTAAAAGAGCAAGAATAACTGAAATTAATCTTTTAAAATGTATCATTTTTATTTCTCCTTTCTCACTCAATAATAGTGTATTTAATATCGTTGTTTATTGCGTATTCATATGCAACAGAGTTTTCATATACGTTCATATTAACCCTTGTGCTCTTGAATACTGCGTTTTCACCGAGAGCTTCAATATCTCTTCCGAAGGTTATTTCGCGAAGACGGACTGAATATAAGCCATATGTTCCAACTCTTGTAACGCTGTTCGGAACAGCAACTTCTCTGAATTCTGTGCTCATAAAGGCATAATCTTCAATAACCTTTATTCCGCTGTTCAGCGTTAAAGTGCTTATATGTGCGCCTCTGAATGCGCCTTCGGGGATTGTTTCAAAGCTTCCGGGTATATTTGCTTCTGTAAGCTTGTTGCAGTATGCAAATGAATACTTGTTTATTTCTTCAATATTCTCACTCAGCTTTTTGAAATCAATATTCCTGCAATATGCAAAGGCATATTCTCCCGCTTTTTTAAGCTTGGGAATTGAGGAATCCGTTTGAGCATTTTCGCAGTTATAAAATGCAAAGTCTTTTGCTTCTTCAATATTTGCTGTGTTTATAACCGTTTCAAGTGCCGTGCATTCCGAAAAAGCGCTGTCGCTAATAATCTTAACGTTATCGGGAAGGGTAAGCTTTTTTAGCTCCTTACAGTCTTCGCAAAGACTCTTCGGTATCTCTGTTAAGCTTCCCGAAAGGTTAATCTCCTTAATGCCCGAATCCCTGAAAACAGCTTCACCGAGATAGGTTATACTATTGCTGAAAACTGCGCTTTCAAGATTTTCGCACTTTTCAAATGCAGATGAAAACATCTTTTTGACATTAACGGCGCTTATACTTTCAATGTTGCTGTTTTTGAAAACGTTCGCTCCGATTGCATAAACATTTTTGCCGTCAATTTTATCAATACTGATATTCTTATCTGAGCCCTTGTATTTTGTTACATATGCGCCCTTTGATGAAAGAAAATATTCAAAATCATCATTTTTGCAAATTTCGGCGCCCCTTGTTTCTTCATCGGGGCGAACCGTTATATTAATCTTAACAACGCATTTTTCATAAATAACCCTGAGCGTGTAATCGGCGGTTGTGTTCATATTAAGGCTCTTTGTGTAGTCGCAATCACTTAGCGCAACATCTTTTTTAGTGCCGTCGCTGTATACCGCTTTAAGCTTTAAGCCGCTGTAAGAAAGCTTTTCACCGTAAATATAATCGGTTTTAAAACCGTCAAACTCAGCTTCAAGCGCCGTTACATATGGCTTTTCAGGTTCTTTTTCGGGTTTAACAATACTTGCTTTTTCGGTTGTGTTTTCAGGTTTCTTTTTTGTTGTTTGCTCAGCAGTTGTTTCGTCGTCCTCTTCATCGTCACCGAGCTGTTCAATATGGTTATTGTTTTTTGTTGTTGAAGGAGAGGGATTGTTTATTTTTGCGGATTCAACAGAATGTGTTGTTTCTTCCTGATGAAGCGTTGTTTCTTCTTTTTCAGCCCTAAGAGTTGTCGGCACCTCATCGGGTTTGGTGTTATCAACATCAAAATCACTGTTATTTGCATTGGTTTTTATAGTATTGCCTTCTTCAATCTTTGATTGAATAATCCGGGAAAGATTTTCAATCAAATCAATTCCCGTTGCATTTTTGTATGCGGCATTTGCAGTGAACGCCGAGGCTGCAAGAATTGCAGCAATCAAAGCACCGCGCGCAAACACGTTCATCGCTTTGTATTTGTTTTGCGGCTGTTGAATTGATTTCAGAAACTCGTTTGAATTAACAAGAGGAATAAGTAAGCTGAATGAATTATCTTTTTCCTTTTCCAAATCCAAAAGGGCGTCAACACATTCATCTATAAGCCTTGTGTTCATTTGGCTTACATCTTTAGATAACTCATTATCTATTATTTCATTCAGGGCAGCAGCAATATTTTCGTTATTAAAGTTGCAAAGTACTTTTGAATTGATATCAATGCAAGCCATAGCTTCTCCTTTCTGAATATTTTCTACTTCTTTTAAATGTCTTTAATCTTATTTCTGATTTTTTCTTTGATTCTTGATAATCTCGTTGTTACATTAGTAACGCTTAAATTCAGCATTTCAGCTATTTCGTTGATTTTCATCTCCTGTAAGTATCGGAGTTCAAATATTTCAATTTCCGTGTCGTTCAGTGCATCACTTATCATTCTTGAATATTCTTCAAAGGTTAACCTGTCGTCCAAATCAACGCTGAAATTATTAATGTCTTTTATTTCATCAATGCTGATTTCCTTTTCCTGCTTTTTAAGCTGACCAATTCGCTTTTTGACCATATTGTCGGCAGTTTTAAACAAATATGCGAGTGTATATTCAATTTCCTCGCCCTTAAGCAATTTGTTGTATAAAACAATAAATGTTTCCTGAACACAGTCATCAACATATGTTTTGTCATATCTCAGCTTAGAAAAACAAAACTTATATATTGTTGAGTAATAGCGCGAATAGGCATCCTTAAGCTTGCTGTCCGCAGCCTTTTTTATGCTCCTTTCAGACAAATGATGCACCTCCTTTCACACAAAATATTTACCCCTCTGTATGTATGTACTTTTATAGGGGCGTTTTGTCACACTTTTTTGAAAAATTTTTAAAAAAATTTTTGTGCACATATATAATCATTGTATCACATTACAAAACTGATTGAAATATCCAATAATTGTTATATTAAAAAAGCAACGGTATTTGACGGGAGGGTCGGGATACCCTCACCTACAAAGCAATCGTAGGGGCGCGTCTCCTGACACGCCCGTAAATTCGGGAGGCTCGGGAGAGCCTCCCCTACAAAAAAACTGCCCTGCTTTTGCAGGACAGCGTTTTTTATTCACTTAGTTACATCCGCAGCCGCAGTCATTGTTGTTGAAGCCTCCGCAGAGTAAAAGGATGATGATAAGGATGATAATCCAAGAAGAGCCGTTGCAGCCGCATCCGTTATTGCAACCCATAACCTAACCTCCCTTCGCCTTTTCTAACTCATACTATGAACGGAGGGCGTTTTTTGTTACAGAATCATAACCACCAGTTGAACTGGTGGTTTGCACAGGCCCTATAAGGGCCGCCTACTGGCTCGCCGACTGGAAGTCGGCACTGAATTATATTATTGCATTTTAATCTCAAACAACCGCTCCCGTGCGGTTGTTTGTTTTTTGCGTAGTTCATTTGTACGCGCTTCCTCGTAGCGGCGTGCAAAGCGCCCGCGTTACGACACGAATCGGGGTTTCCAAAGGGGAATTGAAGAACTGTGGCGTTTGTCAATCTTCATAATTATCTTGTTTTGAAGAGTTTAAGAGATGGCGAGCGCCGCGTTCTTCACTCCCCTTTGGTTGCTTTCTTGGCTCTCGTCAAAACATATTCCGCGATTGAAGCATTTTGCCAGCAAAATACTATTAATCGCTCCATATTTTTTCCTCTCAAATCAAAAATTCGGCAAAGCCTGCTTTTTGATTTGAGTTCCGATGCAGATACTTGTACTGCATCGGAGAGGAAGAACCTCCGCAGTGATTATTAACATAATGCATACAAATTACCA
>CAJOEV010000026.1 GCA_905233545.1 uncultured Eubacterium sp.
TATAATGAAATTACAGAATTTTTGAAGTAGGTACAATGAATGAATTATATAAACTCGGCAACGTCTCCTTCATTTCATTACCGTCCGGCTAAAGGTTGGATAAATGACCCAAACGGGCTTGTGTGGTTTAAGGGGTACTATCATATCTTTTATCAGCATTCACCGAACTATGAGACTCCGTGGCATGAAAGTATGCACTGGGGACACGCAAGAACAAAGGACTTCGTTCATTTTGAAGAACTGCCTGTTGCGCTTTTCCCCGACAAAGACTATGACATCGACGGCTGCTGGTCGGGAACCGCCATAGTGAAGGACGAAGTTCTGTACCTGTTTTACGCTTGTGTTAAGGGCGAAACGCAGGCGGTTGCCGTAGCGTATTCAACGGACGGTATTCATTTTGAAAAATATGAGGGCAATCCTGTAATAGAAACGTTTCCACCGGAAGGTTCTCCCGATTTCCGCGACCCCGCCTTATGCTATGCCGACGGGAAATACCGGTGCGTTATGGCTTCGGGGAACCGCGAAAAACATTCCGCCGTCTTACTGCTCTATGAAAGCGATAATTTGTTTGATTGGAAATACTGCGGAGTGATGCAGGAATGGGAAAACGCAAAATTTGCAGAATGCCCTTCATTCCTGCAGTTTGGAAATAAATATATGTTGTCCGCATCCGTGTGCCGTGAGAATAATCACAGCTTTTCGATAGCGGTAGGCTCATTCGGGAACGGCAGATTTACTGCCGAAATAACAGGAGAAGTCGATAAAGGTCCCGACCAGTATGCAGGGCAGATTTTCCGTGATACGAGGGGACGCGCAATTCTTCTTTCGTGGATTCCGGGGTGGGCGTATGCAGGCTATCGTGAACGTGATATAGGATGTATGTCCGTACCTAGCGAAATCACCGTGAATGACGGAAAGATATGCGCATATCCGATTGAAGAAGTCCGTCAGTTCTTAAAAAACTCCGATTCGTCTCTCGTACGCACGCAGGACGGTTTTCGCATATTAAGAGAAGGCAGGGACGATGTCGTCTATCGGGGTGAGCTGAAACAGCTTTTATGTATAAGAGACGGTGATGTCCTTGAAGTATTTGTCAACGGCGGTGAAGAGGTATATACCGCATTGCTGTAATCGAAAGCAACAGATATTACCTTAACTACAACCCGAGGTCGTCGGTTCAAGTCCGATCTCCAGCTCCAATAAACAAAGGATACCCTAAGCGGTATCCTTTGTTTATTTCAAAAACTCATATTCATATAAAGTAGGGACAATTTCTGAATTGTAATAGTCTTTAACAAGTGTTTTTAATCCTTTAAGCGCAGTGTGAAGTTCAATATTGTCCCAAACCGTATCGCCGGTTGTTTCATCTATATGAGATGTATCTAATTCAGCATAAATTTGGTAAATGTAGTTTTTCAAGGTAATTATCTTTTCGAACATAGAACCCATTTGCATCATATGCACCAAGAGCAATTATTCAATAATGCAATTGAAGAGCAAAGAAGTTAGTCAAATGGTAGAAATAGAGTCTTCTGAAGAACAGTTGAGCAGTATTACTGAAATGATAAACGGTGCAAATAATGCTATTTCTACTCAAAATAATTTAGTAAAACACTACGATGAAGAAAAAGATAAATTGATTAATGATAATGCTGCTTTACATAATTGGGATTTGTTTTACATATTGTCAGAGCATCTTCACAATTCAAACTGAGGATTGCTATCTGTCGTTTATATATTTTTGTGTTCTTGCACAAAAGCATATATTAATTTTGCCATGTTTTTTGTGCTTATTAAAAAAATTAACAAAGTGTTAACAAATTGCAGAAATTCTATTGACAATTTAACAAAATTTCTTTATAATATAATAAATTTTAATATGGGTCGGAAGCGGAACAGACCATTTTATTACATCGGTGCGGTCAGCTGTAAGCGCCCGACAATTATATTAAAATCATATTTTTTTCAAATTTTAATATATTGAAAGGAATGATTCCAATGAGAATTTCAAAGAAGATTTTAGCTTGTGTTCTCGCTGCTTTAATGGCTTTCGCAATGATGCCTATGTCAGCTCTTGCTGACCTTCAGTACACAGGATCAACTCCTGTTCTCGAAAAGGAGTTCGGTGTTGATAATGAGTGGGGTACAATTGATGCATGGCTTGCAGATCCGGATATTAATAATGGACGTTTACAGCTTTCTGAGGATATTGAGGTAACAGAACCAATTGTAATTCCTGAAGGCTTACACATTCAGCTTGACCTTAATGGTCATAGCATTATCGGTAATGTTGCTGATAAGATGATTAAGAACTACGGAACTGTTGAATTCGTTAGTTATTATGGAAACGGCGGTCATATCTACAACACAAATACAGCTGGTCAGGGCAGAGATGCATTTACCAACTATGGCACTTTAGTTGTAGATGATGATGTTTGGTTTGGTGATGCTGACGAAGATATGACAAATGATAACGCTACTACCCGCGGTGCCGGCTTAAGAAACTTCGGCACAGCAACAATTAACACCGGCCATTTCACCAACATTAATAATGCTAAAAATGTTTATGCTTATGCAATTATTAACGACGGAAACGGTACATTAACAATTAACGATGCTACTATTTACGGTCACAACCACGGTAATGTTTGTAACAATGACGGTACCATTAACATTTACGGCGGTAATTTCTCACTTGTTAAGACTTATAACAACAGCGACTACAACCTCTATGTTTGTGAAACTTCTGTTACTAATGTTTATGGCGGTACATTTAGTTGCACAGGCAACTATGCAGCTGTTTGTGTTGATGAAGAAGATTATGTAAGTGCTGGAATCAATATTTCAGGCGGTTCATTCACTTATACCAACACAACTGTTGGCTTTAAGAAGAGCAATACAACAAACGACAAAGTGAAGATTTCAGGCGGTACTTTCAGCGGCGATGTAAATGCATATTGCATTGACGGTTTCAAAACTGTTTATGACGAAAACACAGGCCGTTATGTTATTGAAGAAATCGCTTACGGAACAATTGCACTCTATCCGGCTGGTGAGGCTGATATTACCGGTAACGGTACCGCTCACGAAAAGATTTCAATTGCAAACACTACATTGAACTTTGCAGCTGCAGATTATTCAGTTGGCAGATATTATGACGGCTATTACATGAGCGGCATTAAATTCGTTGCTCCCGAAGGAACTAATATCTCACAGAATGCACGTTACACAAACGGTTCAATTGATTCAACAACAGGTCAGCTTAAAGTTAAGAATCTTTACAATGCAAAAGACGGCGCAAACTTTATGTACTCATGGCCTTATGTAACAGTGGAAAGCCTTAAAGAGGCTATTGCAGCTGGTCAGAACAAGACCTGGGAATACACATTTGACTGGGATGGCGACGGCGTATTTGAGCAGGAAGCTATCATCGAACTCGTTTGCGACACAGTTACACTCGTTAAAGCAGGCGAGCAGGTTTATCCTTCAGATGTTGAGGACGGCTTCAGCATCACTGTTGAGGATAATATCGACCTTAACTTCTATCTCAACACAACCGATGCTGATTTAGACCATATTGTTGTAACCCATTCCGATCCTACAAGTGATGACGGCTCAACTGTTACAACAACAAAAGCTGCTGCTTCTCTTCAAACCTATGGCGATAAAAAGGTTTACAAGGTAGAGCTTGCTCCTGCACAGCTTAAGGATACAATCAGAATTACTGTTTATGAGGATTCAAGTACTATTGACAGAGTTATCGTAACATCAGTTGATGAGTATTGCAGAACTCTTATTGCAATGGACGACGAAGATCTCGGCGCAAAAGCAACCGAGCTTAAGGGACTTGCAAAGGCTACTCTTGACTACGGTAAGGCAGCTTCTTCATACTTTGATTACAACGATTCTGCATTCGCAGGCGTTGCAAACGAGCTTGCAGAGCCCGACCTCAACGATGAAAGCCTTGCTGTTCCTTCGGGAAGCAACGCTGTTTACGACATCCCGTTTACAGGTGTTTCATATGTTGCAACAACAGTTCCCGCGCTTCGTTTCACAGTTAATTCAAGCATCACTGAGAACGAATTAACATGGCTTAACGAAACAATTGAAACAAACATCGGCAAAGCTAAGTTTGTTAAGGTTGATGAGGGCGGTCAGGTCAGAAGAATGCTCCAGATTACAGATATCAATATCTGTGATTTCGGCAAGCAGATAGTTGTTACCGCAAATGGCAGCACAATTCTTACTTTTGTTCCGCTCACTTGGGCAAAATCTGCCGCTAAGAGCACAACAAACGAAAGACTTGCTTCACTCGGAAAAACAATCTGCAACTACTATACTAATTCGGTTGCATACTTCGGTATTAAAGCTTAAAGGAGGGCTTAAAAATGAGAAAGTTTAATTATAACGAGCCTGAATTTAAGGTTATCGTTTCAGTATCAGAGGATGTTATTTCGACCTCACTTGACCCTGTTAATATGAATTGGGATACAAGCCCTGAAGGCGGCGAAATCCCGATTCCGTTAGATTAATTCTAAGCATGTTTAGAATGAAGAATTATAGCGAACCTATATTTAAGGTTGTTAATGCTATGAATGAGGATGTTATTTCAACATCGGGTGAAGGTATAGAGCAATCGGGTTCGGGTTCAACTTACAACCCGGGCTATTACGACACCCCAATTATAATAATCCCTCATTAAAACAAAAAGACCGCCTCGTAGAAATGCGGGGCGGTTTATTTAATGAAGAATGAAAAATGAAGAATGAAGAATTTGGGTTTCTCGCTATGCTCGGTCAATAAGCTCGGGGAGCCGAAAAAATGAACGTTTTTTTTTCATTTTAAACATAGTTCATAAAGCATAGTGCATAGTTATTATAATTAGGAATTAGGAATGAGGAATTAGGAATTATCTGGGCGCGTCGAGAGTGAAGAATTAAGAGTTAAGAGTTAAGAATTTCGGAGCGCGGTAATGCGCCGAAGTTTTTAAACACATTTCATTTATCGAATATGTAGGGAGCGGCAACCCTGACGCTCCACAATATAATCGTTGCAAAGCAACCCGAAAACGCGCAACGCGAGGCGCGAAACGCGAAACGACTCTGCATTATGCCTTGTGAATTATGAAACAAACACTTCCCAACGGGTCGTCGAGGGTTCGTTTGTGAGCGCTGCCAGTGGCAGATGAAGCGAACAAAAAGAACTGCCGAACGGTCAAAATTTGTCGGCGCTCCAAGCCGAAACAAATTTTGGGAACCGTTGGTCGTCCGCCGATCCCTACGGGATGCGTCACAGCGAACAATCGTAGGGGAGGCTCTCCCGAGCTTCCCGTAATATAATCGGAGACAAATATGAGTACAGACGAAAATAAGCTTGAAGAAATGAATATCAGCGAAGAAGAGACCAAAAAGGAAGAAACAGCCGCAAAGCAGGAAGCTGAAGCTCCTGAAAAAAAAGAAAAGGCTGAAGATGCAGAAGGTGAAAAATCGGAGGAAGAGCACCATCACCACCACCATCATCATCACCATCATCATCACAAGCCCCATCTGAATCCCTTTGTTGAAATGCATTCAAATCCGTATGATGACCCGAATTATTATAACCGTTCGGAACATCATCATCATTCAAATCAGCGTCCGAACAGACCTCAGAACCGACGCCCGAATCCTTATGCAAATCCTCAACACCGTTCACAGTTTCCGCCAAACGGGAATATGAATGCAAATGTGAACACTCCGTCGGCGTTCAGCGAGATGGCGAATACCGAGGAAGTGGATATTAAAAACAGGCATAAGGCAGTGGGACGCATGGGTATTGTTATGGGAATACTGACCGTTATTGCTGTTTTGCTGAGACTTGCATCGTTTTCTCCGCCGTTTCTTCCCGCATTCCTTACGCTGGATTTTTCAGCGCTGCCCGAGGTTCTTGTTTCACTTGCTTACGGACCTGTTTTCGGTGTTATAGTTGTTTTTATTAAAAACATTATATTTATTGCTATAAAAATCAAAACGCTGAGCATTCCCTCTATAGTAACAAATCTTGTTTTAAATTCGTTGTTTGTATTTATAACCGGTGCGTTTTATTCAAGAAAAATGTTTCCCGTCAAAGCGGGATTCGTGCAGCCTGAAAGAGATTTGAGAAGACTTCATATATTGGGCGGCGGTACTGCCGGATCGGCAGTGGCAGCTGTTGCTTCGTTTTTCCTTGCTAAATATGTAACATTCCCGATTATGTTTAAATTATATTCGTATACAGAGGGGTATATTGTTTATCTCTATCAGGAAGCGCTTAACAGGGTTAACGGTATGCTCCCGGGCAAGCTCAGCCCCATAATTACCGAAATAGACTCAATTAACAAGGGCATTGAGGTTTTCAATATACCTCAGACGTTTTTAAAGTATTTTATTGTAACGCTGCTTGCAATGATAATTTATAATTTCGTCAGTCCTGTTCTGCATTTCAGAAATGCAATGCCGAAAAAGGATAAGGATGAAAAAATGAAATGAAAAAAACCGAAGTTCAAAATGATAATTCATCGAATCAATAATACCTAAATGCATAGTTGATTTTTTATTGTGAATTTCAATTGTACTCAAAATAAAAAGCACAGCTCCTGTTTTCAGGGAACTGTGCTTTTTTGTTTCTTATTCAGGCAAAACTCTTTTTGTTGTCATTCTGCCGTAGTTCATATCGGCTCTGAAACCTTCGGCAAAGCTTGCTCCGCACTGGTAGCCTCTTACTGCCGAGCAGTTTTTTACAAATTCAATAAAGTCAATTTTGTCGTGCTCCTTCATCCAGGTAACCTGGGACTCATGAGCCGAAAGCGCCTTGAGCTTTAAGTCAATCGTGTCCGAAATATCAACATACTCCGTCGGCTCAAAGCCTGCATTTGCAAGCGTGTCCATAAGATAAAGCGGGCAAATCGGCGCAATCTTCTGACCGAAGTCGCTGTCATAGTGCGAAAGGCTTGCACAGCAGGTTGCTCTGAAAACAAGGCGATAGGTTTCCATATGGTCGCGGTGGTAGTCCTGAAAATAATGGGTTATGATAAGGTCGGGCTGAACCTCTCTTATAACTCTTGAAAGCTTTAAAACCTGTTCGTCGTTCGATGAGTCAACATACTGGTCGTCGATGTCGAGCGAAAAATGCTTTGCTCCGATTAAGTGAGCAGCTTTTTCAGCTTCCTTTGTTCTTATAACGCCAAGCTCATCGGGCAGAATTTCAACGTGCCCGAGATTTCCGTTTGAAATATGGCAGACATAAACATTGTTGCCCGATTCAATATATTTAATCAGTGTGCCGTAGCAGGCGATTTCAAGGTCATCGGGATGTGCTCCTACTGCAAGAATATTCATAACTAACCTCCTGTTTTTTATGGTAATATTTTAGCACTATATCTGTTCTTAGTCAATGCCGTATCTGATTGACAATACAATCCTTCTGTGATAAAATTACGGTGAGGTGATTTATATGAAAAAAGCAATATCAATTATACTTTCAATCATTATGATTATTGCACTTATGCCGATAACGGCATATGCCGAAAACGGACCCAGTATGGCATATGAAATAATGGACGATGAACAGTATTATTTTGCCTATGTTTATGTTACTGAGCCCGACGAAAACGGCGATTATTTCGGAAAGTGGGGTCAGCCCGTCGGCAAAAACTATATGGTTTTTGCAAATAACAAGGCAGATAACGAAGCATATGAGGGCATAACCTATAATCGCGAAACAAATGAGCTGACAATAGATGACGGCGTTAAGAATTGCAGAATCTCAACATTTTTGATGGGCGATGATTTCACAATTCGCGTTGACGGCAGGGCAAGCGTTGACCAGATTATGATAAGCAGCGGAACATACGGCGGAAACCTTGATATCAAGGGCAACGGCGAGCTGACGGTTAACGAAGCTAAAAAATTCCCCAATGCAATTGTTATGAATCAGAGCGGCGAAACCGAAGGCGGACTGCGCTTTGGAAGTGATGTTCAGGTAAAACTCTATGCAAACGATGACGGAGCAGTTGTTGTAACCAACAATTCATCAAATTCCGATTCAGACAATGCATATGTTTTTGAAAAAGAAACCGATGTTGAAACAACCCAAAGCGCATACAGCTATGAAGAGCCTGAGAGCATTAACGCAATCTATCTTGCCGACCCAACTGAATATAGATGGGCAGGCTGGCTCTATGAAAACGAAAACGACCCCGACGGCTTCTATGTAGGCGGAACAGAAACCGACGAAGAAACAGGGGAAACACTTTACACTCTCGGAAGATATGTTTATGTTCCGATGTATGATGCATATGTAAGGGATTATTCCTTCGGCGACAGATATGCAAACGGATATGAATATGCTTTCACGGAGGAAGAGTGGAATGCTATGACGGAGTATACTCCTGTTGTGATGTCTTCGGATGAGCTTGCGCAGGTTGAATACTACGATAAGGATGACCTTGATTCAGAGGGCTATTATGTTGCAACAAAGCTTTTGCGCGCGTCTGATCCCGACGGAATTTACGGCTTTAATGAGTATTCAGAAAAAGAAAACGGTGAAATAACCTTTGAAGGATTAAGAATCAGCCGCTTTGTTTATGCCGAGGGAACGGAAAAATTAATAGAGGATGAAACCTTTGACACTCTTTATCTCACCTGGGACGAGCTTTATGAAAGTGGTGACTGGGATACTGAGTACGGAACTGTCAACGTTGGACTTCAGTGGACAGGAACACTTGTTACAAGCGATAATTCAACTGTATACACCGACGGTAACGGCAACAACTATATCACCGATTACGAAGGCAATGCTTATACCTTCCAGGAAGCAGGCGTTACGGTTGGCGATACCTACTATCAGTTTACAGAACTCGCCGAGGATGTTAATGCAGACGACCTTGAAGTAGTATTTAATACCGTTATTGAAGAGGGTGCATATAACTATTCAATTCCGCTCAAAGAGTTATTCTATAATGTGAGTGAAGAACACAAGCACACATGGGATGACGGTGTTGTAACTCAGCCGACCTGCACAAAGGGCGGCTATACAACCTACACCTGTACAGAGTGCGGAGAAACCAAGGTTGAAGATGAAACAGCTGCGCTCGGTCACGATATGGAAATTGATGAAGTGGGAAGAGCAGCAACCTGCACTGAGGACGGAAACCTTCCGTATTGCCACTGCAAGCGCTGCGATAAATACTTCATTGATTCCGAAGGTGAAAACGAAATTGACGGACTTCCCGTTATAAAGGCGAGCGGTCACAAATGGGACGGCGGAAAGGTAACAAAGAAGGCAAGCCTTACGGATGACGGCGAGATTACCTACACCTGCGAAAACTGCCCCGAAACAAAGAAAGAAACAATTGCAAGGGTTAAAACCTCGACTCTTTCAACTAAAGCCTATACCTATAACGGTAAGGAAAAGAAACCGACTGTAACTGTCAAGGACAGAAAAGGAAAAGCTCTTAAAAACGGAACCGATTTCACAGTTAAGTATACTAATAACATAAATGCAGGAACCGCATCCGCAACAATTACTCTCAAGGGTAAGTATTCCGGCAGCAAAACGCTGAAATACACGATTAACAAAGCCGCTCAGCCAATGACGGCAAGTGCTAAGACGAAGTCAAAGGATGTCTCTTATACTACTGTCAAGTCCAAGGACCGTACTTTCAAAAAAACTGAGCTATTTAAGATTGAAAAAGCTCAGGGAAGCGTAACATTTTCAAAGTCAAACGGTGACTCAAAGATAATCATCAGCAAATCAGGCAATTTAACCGTTAAAAAAGGAATCAAAAAAGGCACATATAATGTAAAAATCAAAGTAAAAGCAGCAGGAAATAAGAACTACCTGAGCGGCAGTAAGCTCGTAACGGTTAAGCTGGTTGTTAAATAAAAAGATTAACGGGAGGGCTTTTACGCCCTCCCATTTTGAATTAAGAATAAAAAATCAAGAATGAAGAATTTCAGGTCGCTTCGCTCCGATTACATTGCGGGCGTGTCGGGAGACGCGCCCCTACGGTTGTTTTGTAGGGGAGGCTCTCCCGAGCCTCCCAAGTTTGCGGGCGTGTCAGGAGACGCGCCCCTACTGTCCACTTTATTATTTGTGTAAATAAAAAGCATCTTTAATTGATTACGGCGTTCATTTGTGGTATTATCATAATAAGGAGGATTTTGCTATGAAACGAATTAAAGTTGGGAATATGATTGATGCGTCAGCCGTTGTTATGGGTTGTATGCGTATTGACGGCGCAAAGGAAGTGCCTGAAAAGATTATCAACACAGCCCTGGAGTGCGGAATTGATTATTTTGACCATGCGGATATATACGGCGGGGGAAGGTGCGAGGAGATTTTCGGAGACTTTCTCAAGGATAATAAATCCCTTCGCGATAAAATAACAATTCAGACGAAATGTGCAATAAGAAACGGCTTTTTTGACTATTCAAAGGAACATATCATAAATTCGGTTGAAAACTCGCTTAAAAGGCTTAAATGCGATTATCTTGATGTGCTTTTGCTCCACCGTCCCGATACATTAATGGAGCCCGAAGAGGTTGCCGAGGCATTCTCTCTTCTTGAAAGTTCGGGCAAGGTTAAGTATTTCGGAGTTTCAAATCACAATCCCATGCAGGTTGAGCTTCTTAAGACAGCTGTTAAACAGCCTCTTTTAATCAACCAGCTCCAGCTTTCAATAACCGAAAGCGGAATGATAACCTCGGGACTCAATGTTAATATGAAGGATGATGAATCCTTTATGCACGACGGCTCGGTGCTTGAATATTCAAGAATAAAGGGAATGACAATTCAGGCGTGGTCACCGTTTCAGCAGGGATTTTTCAAAAGACCTTTTATCGGCAATTATGAGGAATATCCCGAGCTTAATAAGAGACTCGAGGAGCTTGCTGAAAAATACAATGTTCAGCCGATTTCAATTGCGGGTGCGTGGGTTTTAAGACATCCTGCAAATATTCAGCTGATTTCGGGCTCAATGAACACCGAAAGAATTAAAGCAATCTGCGCGGGCGCGGATATAACTCTCTCAAGGGAAGAGTGGTATTCAATTTACCGTGCAGCAGGATTCAGACTGCCATAATGCAAAATGAAAAATGCAAAATTTTATAATGCGTTTTGGTGAACAAATGTAGGGGAGGCTCTCCTGAGCCTCCCGTTATTTTTGCTATTGACAACTGAGTAAATGTGTGATATTATTATGTTATGCAACAGATGTTGCATAACGATTGTTGCGAAAGGAGTGAAGATATGCCCCCTAAAGTAAAATTTACAAAAGAAGAAATTATCGAAGCCGCAGTTTCAATAACAAGAGAAAAGGGGATATCAGCCGTAACAGCCCGTGAAGTTGGTGCTGTGCTCGGCGTTTCATCACGTCCGCTTTTCACCTATTTCAATTCGGTGGATGAGCTTAAAAAAGAGGTTTTCATTTATTCCGAAAATCTCTACCGCGATTATGTTAAACAGGGACTTAAAATGCCCATACCTGCGCTCGGAGTTGGTATTCAGTTTGTAAGATTTGCAAAAACCGAGCCTGAGCTTTACAGGTGTGTCTTTTTGACGCCTCCCGATTCAAGCAGGGGAAGCGCAATGGAAGGTCTCAGACTTTCGCAGGATTTAGTTCGCGAATCAATAATGAAAATCTACAATATGAGCGCTGAGACCGCTGATAAATACTTCCGCGATTTGTGGCTTGTTGCATACAGTATAACAACGCTGATTGTTATGGGAGATTGCCCCTATTCCGATGAAGAAATCAGCGCGCTGTTTACCGAGTATTCTGTTTCAATCTGCAAAGCGTTTAAGGAAATACCCGGACTTGTGGAAGGCAATTTCGATAAGGATGCAATTTTCAAAGAGCTTGTTAAGCACTGATAATTAAAGGAGAAAAATGACAGAACTAAGAGTAATTAATGAAGATAATTTTATAGACGCTTTTAATGCTTAATACGGAGAAGTAAATATGGAGCTTAAAACAAAAAGACTTATTCTGCGCCCCTGGAAAGAGAGCGACGCAGAGGATTTATTCAGATATGCAAGCGACCCCGACGTGGGACCAATTGCAGGCTGGAATGCACATAAAAGTGTTGATGAAAGCCGAAGCGTTATCAAAAATGTTTTGAACGGGCAAGAGGCGTATGCCGTATGTTTGAAAGAGGATAACAAGGCAATCGGTGCAATTGAAATAATGTTCAATCGACCTGTAACCCGAAACAGCGATGAATGTGAACTCGGCTTCTGGATTGGCAAGCCGTTCTGGGGACGGGGACTTATTCCCGAAGCAGCAAAAGAAATGCTTCGTCATGCATTTGAGGATTTGGGAATGAACAAAGTATGGTGCGGTTACTACGACGGCAACGAAAAGTCAAAGCGAGTTCAGGAAAAGCTCGGATTTAAATACAGCTTCACGGTTGAAAATGCCGATGTTCCGCTTCTGAATGAAAAGAGAACAGAACAAATCAACTGTCTGACAAAGGAGAATTATTATGAGCAAAGCAATGCTTGAAATAAAGCACTATTCAAAATCATACAGCGGTGATAAAAAGGCTGCTGATGATGTTTCAATAACTGTTGAAAGCGGTGATATCTACGGCTTTATCGGTCACAACGGTGCAGGTAAATCAACAACAATCCGCGCGGTTGTCGGCGTTCTTGATTTCACTGAGGGCGAAATATTAATTGACGGTCATTCCGTTAAAACCGAGCCTATGGAATGCAAGAAAATTACAGCATATATTCCCGACAATCCCGATTTATACGAAAACCTGACAGGAATTCAGTATCTCAATTTTATCGCCGATGTTTTTCAAATCGGTGCAAAGGAGAGGGAAGAAAGAATTACAAAATATGCGTCCTTGTTCGAGATAACCGATGCGCTGGGCGACCTTATAAGCTCATATTCCCACGGTATGAAACAGAAACTTGCGATTATTTCGGCGCTTATTCATTCGCCGAAACTGCTTGTTCTTGATGAGCCATTCGTCGGACTCGACCCGAAGGCCACTTTCACGCTTAAACAGATTATGCACGAAATGTGCGGCATGGGAACAGCAATATTCTTTTCGACCCATGTTCTTGATGTTGCCGAGAAGCTCTGTAATAAAATTGCTATTATAAAGCACGGAAAAATTATCGCGTCGGGAACTATGGAAGAACTCACCGTTGGTCATTCACTTGAGGAAACATTCCTGGAGGCGGACAATGAAAAATAATACTCTTCTTCTGAAAACTCTGCTTATTTCAACAAGCAGAATTAATCAGATTAAATACTGCCGTGATTCAAAAAAACGCAAAAAAGCAATCGGCGGAATAATCGGTGTTATTGTTATTTACGCAATGCTGATGTTTTACTCGGTTTCAATGTGCATAGGCTACGGGGAGTACGGAATAATTGATTCAACTCCGATTATGTGTGCACTGACACTGAGTGCGCTTGCATTCTTTTTCACGCTTTTCAAAACAAACGGCTATCTTTTTAATTTCAAAGAGTACGATATGCTTATGTCGCTTCCTTTTGAGGCGAAAACGGTTGCAGCGTCAAAATTTTTGTATATGTATGTAAAAAGCCTTCCGTGGCATCTTAGCATATCATTTGCAATGCTTGCGGGATACGGATACTACGCTCATCCGAACTTTTTAACATATCCCGTATGGATTGTTTTAACCTTCTTCTTGCCGATTATTCCAATGCTTGTTGCATCGTTTTTAGGCTTCTTGATTGCAAGAATCAGCGCAGGTTTCAGAAAAACAAATATCGTTCAGACGGTTTTAACCTTTGCATTTGTTCTGTTTTGTTTCTCGCTGAGGTTCTTTATTGAAGATATGTTCAGGGACGATAAGGTCGGACAGACGCTTGAAAGCATCTCCGGTGCAACAGCAAATGCAGCAAAGTATTATCTTCCCGCAGGTTGGTTTTCAGATGCGGTAACAAAGCTTTCGATTCTTGATATTCTTCTTTTGCTCGGCGTTTGCGTTGTGCTTTTTGCCGTTGTATTTCATATTGTCGGCAACTCCTACAGAAATATCAATTCAGCGCTGAAATCCCATGCAGCAGCACGGAATTTCCGTATGAAAGAGCAGAAAAAGAGAAGCGTTGTTAATGCAATCGCTTTTAAGGAATTCAAAAGAATGACCGGCTCAACAACCTATATGGTCAATGTCGGCATGGGCGATATCTTAGCTTTACTGCTTGGTGTTATAACGCTCATTATCGGTTTTGAAAAGATTATTTCAACCGTTATGCAAGGTGCTCCGCTGACAGCATCAATGCTTCAGCCTGCGATTCCGTTCATTGTATACTTCTGTGTCGGAATGATGGCAACAACAGCATGCTCACCTTCACTTGAGGGCAAAAACTACTGGATTTTACAGAGTCTTCCGATTGAGAAAAAAACAATCTATCAGGGCAAAATGCTTTTTAATATGTATCTGAATATTCCGTTTGCGGTGCTTTCAATTATCTGCCTTTGTATATCGGCAAAAACTCCGCTTTTAAATTCGATACTGTATGTTGTTCTCGGTGTTTTACTATGCACTTTCTCAACAACCTGGGGCTGTGTTTGCGGAGTTAAGCATATAAAGCTTGAATGGGAAAACGAGGTTGAGGTAATAAAGCAGGGCGCTGCGGTTGCAATATATATGCTTCCGAATATGTTTATCAATATGGGGCTCTGTGTTTTAGTCGTTTTCCTCGGAACAAAAATAAACCATAATCTTATTTCACTCATTTTCATTCTGATAACAGCAATGTTATCGGCACTGAGCTATAAAAGAGTTATGTCATTGGCAAAAAAATAAGGAGAAAAAAATGAAATCATTAGAATCAATTCAAAAAATATTTAATGCAGGCAGAATACTCAGCAAAATCGGAAAAATTGTCTGCATTGTCGGCGCTTGTATCGGCGCCTGCGGAATTCTGGGAATTATATTTATTCCCGACAATTTAAAAATCGGCGGTACGACAATCAAGGGAATTGTTGACACCTCTGCAAGCGGTGAAGGCGCAGGATATGCCTCACTTGCAGTTATGATAATTATGTGCATTGGCTATGCAATTCTTTGCAGACTCGGCGAAAAATGCTTTGAAAACGAGCTCAAAGCAGGAACACCCTTCACTGTTGAGGGAGGCAAGGAGCTGACTTTGCTCGGAATGTATACGGTTTGCATTCCGCTTATCACTAATTTTGCCGGCAAAATTGCAATTCAGATTCTTCAGCACTTTATGGAGGGCGTTAAGAATGTTGATTTGGACTACAATATGAATGTTGGCTTAGGCTTTGCGATTATTGTTATGGGTATGCTTTGCAGATGCGGCGCAGAGCTTATGAGCGAAAAGAAAGAGGCAAAAAATGAAGATATTAGTATTTAACGGTTCACCGAAAAAGGACAAGAGCGACACAATGCATATTACCCGTGCGTTTATTGACGGAATGAATGAAAACGAAAAGCACGATGTACATATCATTGATGTTATTGATAAGAATATAAAATACTGCTCGGGTTGTTTCACCTGCAAGAAAAACGGCGGAGAGTGCATATACGACGATGATATGAAGGACATTCTTGATGAAATTCTTGAAAGCGATTTGCTTGTTTTCAGCTATCCGCTTTATGCCTACGGTATGCCTGCACCTCTGAAAGTTCTTATTGACAGAACAATGCCTCTTTCATCGCTTGCAATGAAAAAGGTCGGTGAAAGATATCTTCATGTCGGTCAGGCGGATTTCAGCAAATTGAGATATGTTATGATTTGCGGCTGCGGTTTCCCGAACAGCAAAAATAATTTTGAGCCCGCAGTGGCACAGTTCAAACTTTGTTTCCCGAATAACCACACAGTTATAACCGTTCCCGAAAGCCCGATGTTCAACGCACCCGAAGCGGCGCAGGTGACTGTACCAAGGCTTGAGCTGGTAAAAAAAGCAGGGGAACAGTTTGCAAAAACGGGTGAGATAGACGGTGAGCTTTATTCTCAGATTTGTTCACCCATGATACCCGAGGATGTGTACGCTCAGATAGTTAACGCAAGTGTTTAAGAGGATATTATGGAATACTATAAAAGAATAAAACTGAAAGATGATAGGGAATGCATTTTGAGGAATGCTGTTTTCAGTGATTCTGAAAAAGTGCTCGATGTTTTTGTAAAAACACATTCCCAAACTGATTTTCTTCTTTCATATCCCGATGAAATAAAGTATACTGTAGAAGAAGAGGGCGAATTCCTTCAGAAGAAAACCGACAGTGAAAACGAAATTGAAATCCTTGCCGAAATAGACGGAAAGATAGTTGGAACGGCAGGAATTGAAAGAGTCGGCGTCCACGAAAAACTGCGCCACCGCTGTGATTTCGGCGTTGGCATTGATGAAGAATACTGGGGGCTTGGAATAGGCAGAGCGCTTTTGGAGGGCTGTATTCAGTGCGCAAAAAAAGCGGGCTTTGAGCAGATGGAGCTTGAAGTTGTTGCCGAAAATGAAAGAGCAGTTGAAATGTATAAAAAAGCGGGTTTTGTTGAATACGGCAGAAACCCGCGCGATTTCAAGTCAAGAACGGGATATCAGGAAGTTATATATATGCGCCTGGAACTTGATTAGAAGTAAGGACTGAATATGAGAAAGATAATAAACATCAACAAGGACTGGCTGTTTAAAAAGAACGGGGAAGAAAGAGAAGTTAATCTTCCTCATTGCTTTAATGCAAAAGACGGCTTGACCCCCGATTATATGAGAACAAAATGCTCATATAAAAAAGAGCTTCCTCCGATGAAAAACAATGTTTTTCTTTTGATTGAGGGAGCAAATTCTGTGTGTCAGGTTGCAGTCAATTCAAAGATAATAAACTACCATAAGGGCGGATACAGCGCATTTGTAACCGATTTAACTCCTTATATCAAAAACGGCTGTACTCTTGAAATATCGGTTGATAACAGCGATTTTGAAGAGGTTTATCCCTCAAGGGCTGATTTCACTTTCTGGGGCGGGCTCTACCGCAATGTTTCGCTTATTCAAACCGATAAATGCCATTTTTCATTTTCTGACTTTTCATCAAACGGAGTTTACGCAACGCCGATAAAAAAGAATGATAAATGGATTCTTGATGTTAAATGCGTTATTGAAAATTTTTCTGATTCAGCTAAGCTCAGATGCGTTTTGCTCGATAAAGAGAGCAATATCTATGCAATGGGTGAAAGCGAAAAAAGCGAAATAATTCTTGAATGCGAAAATCCTGTTTTGTGGAACGGAAGAGAAAATCCGTATTTATACACCCTCCAGTGTGAAATAGTTCAAAACAATATTATTCTTGATAATATTTCAATTAAGGTTGGTTTCAGAGAGTTTTATATCGACTCTGAAAAAGGCTTTTTCCTCAACGGCAAGCATCTTAAACTCAAAGGCGTCTGCCGTCACCAGGACAGAGAAGAAATGGGCAACGGCATAACCGAAAAGGAGCATGCCGAGGATTTGGATTTGATTCTTGATGTCGGTGCTAATTCAATTCGCCTTGCACATTATCAGCAGAATCAGTTCTTTTATGATTTATGCGATGAAAAGGGAGTTCTTGTCTGGGCAGAGGTTCCCGTTATTTCCTCGTTCAGTCCTGATAAGCAGGATAATGCAAAACAGCAGTTAACCGAGCTTGTAAAGCAGAGCTACAACCACCCTGCAATTTTCTGCTGGGGAATTGAAAATGAGATAACCCAGAACAAGAAGAACGCAAAAAACAAGGCGCTTGTTCCGTGTATGAAGGAGCTTGACGCCTTGGTTAAATCGCTTGATGAAACAAGATATTCAACCTGCGCTCAGCTTTCAATTCTCGACCAGGATTCTCCGCTGAATAAGATAACCGATATTCTCGGTTATAACCATTATTTCGGTTGGTATGATTTCGGCTTTGAATATCTGAATAAGTGGCTTGATAACTTCCACAGGGATTACCCTGATACAAAGCTCTGCCTTTCGGAATACGGTGCCGAGGGACTTGTAAATCTTCATTCAGTATTTCCCGTACAGGGCGATTATTCCGAAGAATACCAGTGCGTTTTTCATGAGAACTATATAAAGGCTGTAAACAGCCGTGACTGGCTCTGGGGCTCATTCATCTGGAATATGTTCGATTTCGGCTCCGCAAACCGTCACGAAGGCGGTGTTATAGGCAAGAACAACAAGGGGCTTGTAACTTACGACAGAAAGACAAAAAAGGATTCATTCTGGCTCTATAAAGCTTTCTGGAGCGACGAAGAGTTTACCCATATCTGCGGTGAACGCTTCAAAACGCGAAAAACAGGAAAATATGACATAAAGGTATATTCAAATAAAAGCGAGGTCACTCTTGAAGTAAACGGTGAGAGATTTACTCAGAATGCCGATAAGATATTCGTTTTCAAAGATATTGAAATAAAAAACGGCGAAAACTATTTATCCGCAGGCGGTGAACACAGCATAGTTATCATAGGCGCGGGTGAAACGGATAAAAGCTATTCAATAACCTCTGAAAACTCCTTTGTTCGAAATTGGGAGAGAAAGAGCGATGAAGAAATCGTAAATTATCTCTCACCCGAAAGCACGATAAAAGAGCTTGTCAGCAGTGAGGATGCTCATATTATGGTCAAGGGCAAGCTCGGAAATGATAAGCTTAATAAAACGTGGCTAAAGCTGATATACCCGATGAAAATAAAAACAGCCCTGAAACTTTCGGGACTGTTCGGTATGAGCAAAAACTATCAGGAACTGCTGAAAGAGTATACTTATGCAATACATAAATAGTTATAATTTTTCGGGGAAGTGGATTACCGCTGAAGAGTTTGCCTCCCTTGAAAAAATCAACGTTTTTCACCGCTACCTCGACAGCGTGAAAATCCGAAAAAGTAAATACGAAAATAAGCATATCCTTTTTCGCAGGCGTTTCTCTCTTGAAAACTTTGAAAGTGCAAAGATTTATATCTGTGCTGATGATTTCTATAAGCTGTATATTAACGGTGAATTTGTCGGCTCGGGTTCGGAGAGAGTTAATTGTTATAACATTGCGCCCTATCTTAAAAAGGGTGAAAATCTTATTGCCGTTCACACCTATTACCAGGGTTTGATTAACCGCGTTTTTGAAAGCGGTAATAATCTTCATGGAATGATTTGTGATATTGTTTCAAACAGAAAAGATGTTCTTTCAAGCAATGAAAGCTTTCTTTATTCATACCATGAAGGCTACTCTTCAAACGGGATAACGGGATATGATACCCAGTTTCTTGAAAGCTACGATGCCTCTGAAAAGCAGGTGGGATTTGAACTGCCCGATTTTGACGACAGCGAATGGAAACATTCCGTTTGTTTTGATAATACAAAGGCATATCCCTTGACAGTTTCACTTGAATATGAAACAGTTAAGCCAAAACTCATCAAGACGGATTACGGCTATTTTGCAGATTTCAAAAAGAATTATGTAGGCTGGCTGAATCTTTGTGCAAAGGGTGAAAAGGGCGAAATAATAACACTGCATTACGGTCAGGAAACCGAAAACGGCAGAGTTAAATATAAAATGCGTGCAAACTGCAAATATGAGGATGAAATCATTCTTTCGGGCAATAATGATAAGTTTACATCCTTTGATTATAAAGCCTTTCGCTATGTTGAAATCATACTTCCGAAGGGCGCAATTGTTGATGAGAGCTCGATTACTTTAACTGCAAGGCATTATCCTGTTATCATACCCGAAAGGCATTTTGAAAATGAAAGCCTGCAGAGTATATGGGATTTGTGCACCCATACATTGAAATACGGAATTCAGGAAAGTGTTATTGACTGTCCCGACAGGGAGAAGGGGTGTTATCTCGGCGACGGATGCTATATTGCGCTGACTGTAGGCAAGCTTACGAGTGATTGGAACTTGTTTAAACAGCTTATCAGGGACGCACTGAAAACGAAAACAGTTTCCCCAACACTGCTAACCTGTCTTAACTGCTCGCTTGTTCAGGAAATTGCAGAGTTTCCGCTGATTATGATAATCTGCACTGAAATTTATTATTCCTTAACGGGTGACAGAGAGTTTATTGATGAGATTCTTGATGAATACAATAATCTTCTTGAGTGCTATAAATCAAGTTATACTAATGCACAAGGTCTGATTAGCAAAACAGATAAATGGTGCGTTGCCGAGTGGCCCGATAATTTCAGGGACGGCTACGATGTTGATTTACCTCAGAATAAGGAAATCAAAAGCATCCACTGCGTGATTAACGCCTATTTCTATGCAGCAATGCGTGCGTTCAATTCACTTGCAGGTGAAACTGTTTTTGATACTGAAAAGTTCAAGAATGCATATCTAAGTGCATTTTACGACAGCGAAAAGAAGGCTTTTAAAGACAGCGATATTTCAAATCATTCAAGCCTTATTTCAAATAGCTTTTCATATGCATTCGGTCTTTGCCCCGACAAAGAAACGGAAGAGAAAATAGTTTTGGAAATTGAAAAAAGAGGAATTAATTCGCTCAACATTTTCGGCGTTTTTCCGTTGCTTTTCAAAATGCAGAGTGACAAAAGGGATATTACAAAGCATATTCAAAACCCGAATGCATGGCTGAATATGCTAAGTCAAGGCGCTTCAACAACCTTTGAAACATGGGAGAAGGAAGAAAAATGGAACACTTCGCTGTTTCATATAACACTCTCCTACATAGCTTTTTTCATGTAGAAAAAATATAGCCATCGGCGTATCCGATGGCTCAGACTGTCGAAAAAGTCCACTCGAAAGGGTGGGCTTTTGTTGTTTGAGGAGGGAAAATATGGTATAATAACTATGGTGATGAAAGATGATGGAAAAG
>CAJOEV010000027.1 GCA_905233545.1 uncultured Eubacterium sp.
TCAAGTCTTTTTTGAAAACTTTTTTACTTTTTTTGCAAAAAGAAAAAGCCCCACACATTTTCTGTGTGAGGTTTTTC
The DNA here is from genome assembly GCA_905233545.1 of uncultured Eubacterium sp. Lineage (GTDB taxonomy): Bacteria > Bacillota > Clostridia > Oscillospirales > Acutalibacteraceae > Eubacterium_R. Next base: position 78 of record CAJOEV010000027.1, read on the forward strand.
TTAACTTAATGACATTGGGCTTTTGCCCGCTTTGTGTTTTGTTATTTAACCGTTACTGTTGAGCTCCAAGCTCCGTAATAGGTCTTGCCGTTATATTTAGCATATGCTCTTACTCTGAACTTCTTGCCTGTCTTTGATTTTGCAATTGTGCATTTAAGAGTGCTGCCTGATGAAATAGTTTTAACGGTTTTCCATGCTCCGCTGACATAGCTCTGAATTTGGTATCCCTGAGCTCTTGTTGGCTTTTTCCAGCTTACATTGTAGTTCTTTTTCTTTAAATCAAGCGCAACCTTAAGTCCCGTTACCTTGTTCGGTGAAACTCGCTTGGTCTGGGCAGCAACAGTAATCTTTGACTTGTTGAAGGTAACTGTTTTCTTTGTTGTTCCCGATGCGAGCTTTACTCCGTCGACTGTTACGGAAGTTAAAACATAACCGCTTTCGGCTTTAACCTGGATTGTTGCTTTGTCGCCGTATGCATAGTACTGATTATGCTCGCTTGAAATATATGCATTTGCAAGTTCGCTGTCATCAAGCTGTGCATAGCTGTTCTTTATGGATACGCAATATGCAACGCAGCTGTTTTCATCGTTGTCATCGTCCACAGGCGAAATAACGTCTCCGCCTGCACCAACGCCGAAGATATCATCTTCAGTTGGTACAGGATATGCTATGAAGCAACCGGGAAGAGTTGTTGCAAAGACCTTGTTCTTGCCGATTTCATTTGTAAATGAATACTTTGAAGCGGTGAGATTATCTTTCGATACATTATAGATATAGGTATCGCCGATACCGTAGATATATGCTCCGTTGAGATAAAGACCGCTTGAGCTGTAGCCGACATTTCCGTAATAAACATTAATTTCCTTTTCTGTAGTATAGAAAAAGTATCTGTCGTAATCTTCGCTTTCAGCTTCAACAGCGGAGGTGCTCCATGCGCTGCCGTCGAACTTAATAATCTGCGGAAGCTTTCCGCTTTCAACTGAGCCGTAAACGCCTACAAGAGTGTTTCCGAACTGAAGGAAGCGTGTGAATGCTCTGCCCTCAGGAAGTGCAAACTCTGTTTTGTCGAATGCCTTGCTTGATGTGTTGTATTTATAAACATCGCTTGAAAAGGCGTTGTTATCACTGTCATATCCGCCGATGATATAGATATTGCCGTTATAAACTGCAAGAGAGCTTCCCAGCATTGCAGGGTCGGGAGTTTCGCAAAGAACCTTTGTTTCACCCTTTGCAAGATCAAGATATCCAAAAGCACCGTCATATCCGAGAGCTGTGCCCGTATAATCGGAATTGACCTCGTTTACTGCTTCGAAATAGATTTTTCCGTTCAGGTAAACTGCGTCCTTAATGGATACATTCTTGGGATTCTTGAAAAGGCTCATTATTTCAATCTGAGGAATCATATCGTCATAGACATATGCTTCATCAAGTATATCATAATAGATTGAGCCAACCTCGCCCGTATCGCTGACAAAGTATGATTTATCGCCTGCGGGTATGCTCTTTGAGCCCTGGGGCATATAGTAGCCCGATGTAATGTTCATCATCGGCGAGCCGATAACCTTCGGACTCATTTCGGGAGCGGGCTTGTTTGCAAGAAGAATGCTTATGCTGTCGCTGCCAAAGGCATTCTCAGCGTCAATAACAGCCTTCTTTGTGTTATATGAATTATCCTCAAAAACAGCAAGTGTTTCAGTTACACTCTTCGGAGTAACAGCTTCGCCGTTAATTTTGAACTGAGCATCGTTTTTAAACGAGCCATCAACCTCGACATCTCCGTCAGCGTTGTATTTTGCGCTGACAATCATCGGAGGAGTTTTGTCGGTATTTTCAAGCGAAAGAACTCTTCCGTTTTCAGTCTTTTCCCTGAGAGCTTCAACCTCTCTGCCCGTGTTCTTAACAATATTGATAATCTCAGCAGTTGATGCATCGGGATATGCATTCTTAACAAGAGCAACAGCGCCCGTTACATATGGAGTTGCCATTGAGGTTCCGTTGTAGAAATCGTATTTTTCAAAGTCATCCTCATTGATATCCTGCTTGCTGATTGCCAAGTCATCAATTTGAATGGTTGTTCCCGTTTTATATGAAGAGAAATAGAAAACAAGCTTTCTTTCCCTGCTCTTCATTTTTTTGTCGTATCCCTTTTTTTCAGAAGGGTCAACATTCAAGAATTTATGACTCCAGTAGTTGCCCGTTGTTCCGCCGAAAATAAAGAATTCCATTGGTGCGTCTTCATAGTTTTCCGCATAATCATAATCAGCAGGTACATCGGCAACAAATCCCATTGTGTCATTATTTGCCTTAATCATAAAGCTGAAAGAATACGGCTTGTTTTCATCCTCTATTGTATAGGGAATTTCAAAGGCATAAAGACGGGAATCCTCATCTTCACTAATCTCTTCGTCGCTTTTAATTCTGATTGATTTTGAGCTTTTATCAAAACCGTCATCGCAAAGTGAAATAACAGGGTCAACCTTGCCCACATATTCATAATTTTCATTTTTCTCTGATAAGCAGGGCTTTAACAGTTTCGGATAGCCGAAAGAAGATTCGTCGACTTCGCCCTCATAGTCCTGCATATCGGAAACAAGCGCATTCCTTTGCTCTGCCGAATAGATAGTAGGGTTGAAGCAGTTATATGAAACAGACGATAAAATATCTGTGCCCGGAGCCGAAACATCAACATATTTTTTGCTGTAGTTCGAGAAATCAGCAAGTTCATCCTTTTCGTTTGATGCGCCGACAGTTAGGCAGTATTTGCTCTCGGAGGAGGCGGGAGTTACAAGAATGTCGGCTTCATCGTCAAACAAGAAAGAATACTCTTCCGCAACATTTTCAAGATCCATGCCGTCGTTGCCTGCTGCAACAGTTGTTACTACGCCTTTTTCACCGAGTGCGTCAAAAAGCTCGTCAAAAAGAGCCTGCTCTTCTGAGTCGCCGACTCCGCCCCAGGAGTTGTTGATTGCAACAATATTTGTTCCGAGGTCAACTGCTCTTGAAATATATTCATATGATGCAAGCGCAGCGTCAATCGTTCCGCTTCCGTCTTCATCAAGGAACTTGCACGCCATAAGCTTAATATTCGACTTGTTAATTCCGCTTATTCCCTTTTCGTTGTCTGCAGCACCTGCAATAATACCTGCAACATGGGTGCCGTGGCCGTTATCATCAAGCGGAGTGTGGTCTTTGATTGTATCGGAAAAATCATAACCGTGCTTACCGACAAGCTTTGAGCCATAGGGATTGTTCCATACAATATCCTTCAAATCCTCGTGCTCAAAGTCAATACCCGTGTCAATAATTGCAACAACCTGCTCTTTTTCGGAAGCAGCGGCACTGTCCCAGAGCCCCTCGGCGTTTACGTCATTATTCTCAATTCCGCCGCTTTGACCTTTGTTATCAAGCGCCCACTGGAAATCGCTGTATGTATCGTTTGTTATGGCGCTTGCCTTAACCTTGTAGTTCGGAAATACAGACTTAACCTGGTTGTTCTTTTTAAGCTCTTTGATAAGAGTCTTTGTGCTCTTGTTTAGCGACTTAAGAACAGCAGCTTTGATTGTTCCGTTTTTCTTTGTGAAAGTAAAGCTGTCGTCGAGCGAAATTCCTGCTCCGAAATTGGCAGCAGCCTTGCTTGCCTTAAGATAGGTTTTGGGTGCTGTATCTTTTAATACAACAATCGCCTCGCCCTCGACATACTCAACTTTTTCAGCCGTTTTTTCAAATGATTTTGAATGTGTTTGTGCAGCCGAAGCAGGCATTGCAACAGCGCAAACCGCCATCAAAACAGAAAGAAAAACTGCTAAAACTTTTTTGGTGAATTTTTTCACACTTACCACTCCTTTACGGCACTGAAGATGAATAAAATTCCTTCTTACCATGCCTATACTTCAATTTTAATATAACACCCCTATTTGCTCTTTGCAATAGGTAAATTATAAACGCTTTGTTAATTTTTTAACAATATTTATACACCATACAATTTTTTGACTTTGTAGAAAATTCCAATCCCTAAAACCTAACCCCTAACACCTAAAACCTGAGCCTCTATATATTAGTACCTTTTAAGCCCAAAAATGTCACAAATTTTTTGAAATTTTTTAAAAATTGATTTTTTCAAATTATCACCTAATACTATTTTAGAATAAATATAAAAAAATCCAATGTTTTTTGCCCAAACGCATAAAAAACACGTCGAAACGCAAGAAAAACAGACTATATCAAATAATTACAAACAAAAAGAGCCGCCTGTTTCAGCGACTCTCTCTGTGCATTTCTGCCCTATCGTATCGTCAAAACAAACTTCAGCATAGGCGGTATTTTGATATTAAGTTTTTATAGGATTACTCTAACACAGAGAACCGTCCCCTGTACCTACTGTGTTCCTCTCACCTTACCCTATTTTTTCAACGCGGTATGCTTTAATACTGTAAACGCCATTTTTGTAGTCATATTTTTCAAATCCGATTCGTACTTTATCGTTGATTTTTAAATCTTCAACTCTGTTTCCGTTAGAATCCTCAATATGTTTAAAAGTTACTATTGCCACATCACCATCATTAATTTCATTATATGATTCAGTAAAGACTACTTGTATTTGGTTACTTGAATCAATTGAAGTAATTGAAGATTCTATAATAAAAAGATTACCTGGTCCGGTAATGCTGTTTTGGTTATAACAGCCAGTAAAATGAGACGATATAATGATTAAGATTAAAGCAAATAATAGATGTTTTAATTTTTTCAATATTTAATCCTCACTTTCTTTTATTTTGTACTTTACACCATATGTGCTCACAAAATCAGTGTGAGTAAAATCAATATAATACAGGGGACGGTTCTTTGTACCTACAAAAAATGCTATTATGGCTTTTCGTTTTGGGACAGAGAACCGTCCCCTGTCTCACATTTTTGTTTCATACAACCTACCAGTATTCAAAAGGTATTATTTCTTCTGAACTAATAGATTTGAACTTAATAATTATATATCCTTGTTGATTTTTATAGCTTAACGCATCGTGATAAATAAATTGTTTTATTTCATTTGTTTTACTAATAGAATAGTTTTTATCTTCCTTGTCGGAAAACTCAACCGTTATGCTTTCTATTTCACTTTCATTTATTTCCGGCAATTTAAATCCTGATTTAAGATAATATTCAAATCCGAATATTGTATCTTCAATTATAATATTATTATCACAACAAATTTTAATTGTCTTAATAAAAGGGGGGGTTTTTGCCTTTATTATGTCAAACTGCGTTTCAAACAAAAAACCTCTGTTTTCTATTATATTACTATCAACCAAAGAATACTTGTCGTTATTTAAAATCATTTGGTCTTTTGAGCAGTTAAGAGTAATTGTATCGTTTAATGAAAAATAATTAATTGTATAAACCGCCGTAAATATTAGTAATATCCCAATAAAAAGTAGTAATAATCTACGCTTTAATTTCATATTTCCCCCATTCTTTATTGATATATGATACAGGGGACGGTTCTCTGTATCATACCTGTATCATATTCACGCTAACCGTCCCGTGTGTTTACCCTGTGTTAGTCACTTGAGCAAAACATTAATTGTAATAAAGGGTATCAAGGTTATAAATATTACTGATATCCAACTTGATAAGAATGGTTTTATATTTGAATCACAATTAACTTTTTCCCTCACTAATCCAAGTTTAATAATGTCTTTCTCAACCGACCTTAAAAACACTAAAACAATGCATATAATGGCAACTGATATAGGTGTTTTTAACAAGCAAGAGAATAGTGAAGCAGAAAATGCATAAAGTCCAAGTGAAGCATATTTCAAAACCTCAATTTTAGGAATACTTGCTTTTTTTGAATAAATAATATAACTAAAAGATTCAAACACAACAAATATCAATACAATTATTACCAGTACTATCTTAAACCTATGTCCTTCTCTTATGCTTTCTATTAACAAATCGCTAATGTAATCCACACCATTATCACCACCATTTTTTTGATATGTACATAATATGATACTGGGAACTGTTCTCTGTGTCAATCATTGTTTCATCATTATTTCGTCGTTACTTTCAAGCTTTCCGACCACTTGGAATAGTACTTATTGCCGCTTACAGTTTTGTATGTACGAATACGAACAAAATAGTTTTTCTTAGCTTTAAGATTTTTTATTGTTCTTGCGCCTGTTTTGTTTGATGAAATTGTAACGGTTTTTGCGTTTTTTAAATCTTTGTATGTGCTGTACTGAATCTGATAACCCGAGGTCTGAGTTGTTCTCTTTTTCCAATACGCTTTAAAACTCTTTGCGCCTGCCGTGAGCTTTGTTAATTCTGTCGGCTGAGGGTTGATTTTGTAGGTTTTTGTTAATGTTCCCTTGTATTTGCCCTTGCCGGTTATTGTTACCTTTGCAGTTCCTACATTAATTGTGTTTGAATATTTAACGGTGTAATCCGTATCTTTAGTTAACGTTATTCCTGCAAGCTTAACGGTTATTTCAGGTTTGATGCTTTTGCCTGTAAATACCTTAGATGTTAAACCAGTTATTCCCGCATTTTTAACATCATACATATCAACAAACTCAAATCCGTATTCTTTGCAGTAATCAGTTAACGCTTTACACTTTTTGCCGTAAACCTTGAAATTTTTGATTTTGTGTTCAGATTTAATCTCTTTTGTTCCGCCCTCAGCAGTCTCAATTACTTGGTCAACCGTATCGTAATAGCCGAAAGCACGTTTTCCTACACTGTCAACTCCGTAAGGAAATTTAATTGATTTAAGTGATGTGCAGTTATAAAAAGCATATTCGTCAACCTTGCTTATATTGCTTTGAATCCTCACAGTTTTTAGACTTTTACAATCTAAAAATCCAGAGCTTTTAATGTTTTTTATGCTTTTGGGAAGAGTAATTTTTTCAAGAGATGTGCAGTTGTTAAAACCTCCGATATCTTCAACACCTTCAGAAATAGTTATATCCGTTAAAGATGTGAAACTTTTAAACAATGCTCCTTCGATTCTTGTCATACTCGGCGGAATATATAGTTTCTTAACTCCTTCGCAATAATTAAATACCGTTAACGGGCGTGAGTTTGTGAAATTATCAATTGTAAACCCATCCTCAAAATATACCTCTTCCAAGCCTCTGCAATAGCTGAAAGCATACAATTCAATATACAGCTTTTTTCTTAAAAACAATGCACCTTTAGCGGATGAGCAACCACTAAAAGCTCCTCCGTATATTCTTTCGAGTTTTTCAGGAAGCTCTATTTTCTTTAATGCTTTACAATCCTTAAATGCGTTTTGTCCTATATATTTAAGATTCATTGGTAAATTGGCGGTTTCAAGACAATTGCAATTATAAAATGCCAGTTTTTTTATTCCTGTCAGGCTTTCCGGCAGTATAGCTTCTTTAATTTTTGTGCAGTTTTTAAATGAATTCTCGCCTATTACAGTTACACCTTCATTTATTATCACTTTGTTTATATTCGTTGTTTCAAACAAATTACACCAAGGATGTGATGTAATTTCACCTGTACCGGTAATAGTAAGCACACCGTCTTTTAATTCAAATGTTGCGTTATCACCGCAGGAACCGCTTGTTTGCTGTTCAACTGCTGCATAAACGCTAAACGGCGCAAATGCGCTGATTAGCGTTATAATTGACAGAATGATTAATAAAGTCTTTTTCATTGTTTTACTCTCCTTTTTAATATTCTCCTCTGAATTCTTCTGAAACTGTTTCTTCAAACAGTTTAACAAACTTCTGTCTTTCCGCGAGTTCGGGCTGCAGATGCTTCTTTGCCATTTCTTCGGTATAGTCTTTAAGCGGATAAACCGTTATGTCGAATAATCTTTCTTCGCCTTCCCTGCGGGTTAAATAATTAACCATCGGCATAAACTTTGGATTCACTATAGTAACCTTGCCGTCTTTTTTCTTTAAGGTAAACTGCGCCATGCCCTCAAGCATTTTCGGTGTTGAGGTATCCTGAAAGCTTACATAGTTTCCAAGCGAATAATAAACAAGCATCTTTTTACCCGTTTGTTTATTTGTAACCCATTCAACAGGGGCAATAACATGTGGATGCGTTCCGATAACGATATCAACGCCAAGCTCAGAAAACATATTTGTACATTTTTTCATATAGCTTGTTACAGTCATATTATATTCCTGTCCCCAGTGGGGATAGGCAATTATTATATCTGCATTTTTTCTCGCTTCATTAACATCCCGCTCTATTCTGTCTCTTTCATTAAGATTGGTGAAAAGCCAGGGATTGCTTTCGGGTCTTGCAGGGTTCTGACTTGTTTCGGGTCTGTATGTATAGTTAAGAACTGCAATTTTTATGCTGTTCTTTTCAATATAGGTTATCGTTTTATTTTCTTCTTCTGATTGATAAAGACCGAGAATTTTGAGTTCGGGATGATTTGTTTTTAAGAAATTCAAAGCCGAAGTAACACCTTCAATGCCAACATCCATACAATGATTTGTTGCGAGAGTCATAATATCAAAGCCCGTATCCGAAACGGCGTCGGCAATTTCCTGCGGAGAATTGAATCTCGGGAAGCCCGAAAGGGGTGCAACATCACCGCCGAGGATTGTTTCCTGATTAATCGAAGCAATATCGGAAGATTGAATATACTTCTTTGTGTTTTTGTAAAAGGCTCGGTAATCCCGTGTTCCGTCGGGCTGAACGCCCGAATCAATAAGCTCCTGATGAATCAGATTATCACCAACAGCAACAAAGCTGAGCTCATAAACAGTATCGCTCTTCTTCGTTTGTGTGCTTTTTGCGTCGGACCATTTTGAATAGTATCTTGTTTTGTTAATAGTTTTAAAGGTGCGAACTCTGAAATAGTATTTAGAGTTTGTTTTAAGTCCCTTGATTGTTCTTGTTAAGATTGATTTTGAATAAACCGTAACTTTTTTCGGGTTTTCAAATTCTTCATTTAATGCAAACTGAATCTGATAGCCCGAGGCCGAGGTCGGCGCTTTTTTCCATTTAACTTCAACGCTTTTATCTTCGGGATTTAGACTTGTGATACTTGTTGTTTTGGGAATAATCTTAAAGGTTTTGTTTAATGTACCCTTATATTTTCCCTTGCCCGTTATCTTAACTTTTGCAGTTCCAACACTTATGTTGTTTGAATAGTTAATGTAATAATCTTTTCTGTTTGTCAGAACTTTTCCCGACAGAACAACCTTAACCGTCGGCGTTATTTTTTTGCCCGTATAGGTTCTTGAAGCAAGCCCCGTAACGCTCGCGCCTTTAAGATAGGTTTTGCTGCTGACGCTTTTTGAAACCGAATAAACAGTAGGTGTTGCAGCAAAAGCCGAAAAATCATTAGCCGGGGCAAAAAGGCTTAACGCCATTATTATTGATAACAGGAAGGATAAAGTCTTTTTCATACAAACATCTCCTTAATAGTATGACTATTTAAAAAGCGTTTTGGTTCATTTTTTCGGCGTTTTTTATCTATTTTATTATCTTGTAAAGCTATAATTTTTCAATATGATTTGCAAAACTATGCTATCAAAATGACAAAAAAAGACAAACACAACTAAAAATTGTGCTTGCCTTGTTAAAAACTTATTTCCATTCCATAAATCTGAGAAATTTTTCTCTGAACTCGGTCTGGCGGTTTCTTGCAATATTAATTCTGTATTTTTCGCAGAGAATTATTTTATCTCTTTCATACGATGTTACAAAGTTGAGATTAACAACATAGCTTTTATGCGGAATTGCAAAAAAGCTTGTATTTAGCTTTTCTTTCCAGAATGAAATATGTTCACAGGAATGATATGATTTATCGGCTGTGTAAACCTTTGACTTGCGCTTGTCTATTTCAACATAAACAATATCCTGAATTGCAACCGTTTCGGTTGTTTTCCCGTCCTGCAGATAAAATCTTATTATTGAATTATCAACCCGTTTAATCGCTTCTTCAAGTCCTTTAAAAAACCTTTTTGTATCAAGCGGTTTTTCGAAAAAACGAACTGCATTAAGATTCAAAGCTTCATCAAGATATTCTTTATATGCAGTGACATATATTAAGATTATATACGGATTTTTTGCTCTTAATTCTTCACCGAGTTTAATTCCGTTTATCTCGTCAAGCTCTATATCAAGAATTGCAATATCAAATCTTGTGTTCGAGCTTCTCAGTTCGGCTGAATTATTATATTTGAAAACAGAAAGCTCTTTTCCTGTTTCCTTTGAAAATGCATCAAGCTTATTCGAAATATCTTCAAGCATAATGCTGTTATCATCGCAAATCGCTATGTTCATATAAATCTCCGTTTAATTATTTTGTGTGAAAAATCATATTTGTGTGGAACTGCTTTTCGGTTTCATCATAAAACCATTCAAATTCCGCATTATTAAGCTTTGCATATTTTTTAAGAATTTTCATACCGAAGCCGTGACCTTCAGCGTTCTTTTTTGTTGTGAGCAAGTTATTTGAGCTTACAACGGGCGCAGAATCACAGCTGTTAACAACGCTGAGCAAATCCATCTTATTAATATGCCATATTGAAAGCTCGATGGTTTTTTCTTCGCTTTGCGCCGCTGCTTCAACAGCATTATCCAGAATATTATTAAGAATGATTGTAAGCTGTGAATCATCAATATAGCTGAGATTAGCCGTCTGAAGCTCGTATGTCAGCTTAATTCCCTGTTTATTGCACAAAACAATATACTTGCTGAGTATCAGATTAATGATTTTGTTGCTTGAAACATTAACAATCGTTTTGCTTTCCAAATCGGGATATATTTTTGAAATATATTCCTTAACCTCGGTTATATCATCAAATCCGCTTAAAGCAAGATAGTGATTTTTTGTATCGTGAAAATGCATTTGCAGTTCATTATTCTGATGCTCAAGAATATCAAGATATGATTTATTCAGTTCAAACATTCTTTTTTCGGATTCAAGCTCACTTATTCGTTTTTCTTTGTTTGCAAGCGTTTGATAATAGATAAACGCAAAAACGCTTGCGAGAATATACAAAATACAGATAACCGATGTTGCGATTTTGTATGAAAGCGAAACCTCGGTTTTAAGCGCTGTAAACAAAAACACCATGCACGAAGCCATTGTTAAAACAGGAAAAATGAAAAGCGGAAGAAAATGCTTTGTATTATCATTTTTATGCCCGATTTTTATTATTACAAGTGCAATAAGCTGCGACAAAATGAAATACAGCAGCTTGCATATCAGCGCAGCATTCATAAACTGATGAACATCGTTTTTATAAAGGTCGGTTGGAATATTGAAAACTGCGCCCAGCATAAAGATACCTATTATCTCGGTTGAACACATAAGCGCGTCAAGAATTATGCTTTGAACAACCGCATTTTTAAACCTGACCTCAAAGCATATCATTGAATATGCAAGATTGATTAAAAAGAAAACTGTTAAATTGATTATTTCATTTTCAAACAGGCTGAAAATATATGAGCTCGGAAGGAAAAGAACTAATCCGATTAAAACGGTTAAGCCAATGCTTTTCTTCCGCTCATATATCCTTGAATAATAGCAGAATGAAACAAGCAATTCAAAAATATAAATGAATAAAATTACAACACTTCTGGACATTTTTTAACCTCGATAAAGATTTTTAATCGAATAATTATACTAATAATTCAGAAAAGAATAAACAGAATTTGCAAAACTATGCTATCAAAATGACAAAAAAAGACAAAAACTGCGATTTTGTATGGCTTTGGTATGTTGTAGGGGCGATTTAAACTCTTTTTTTGTTGATTCTTATCTCAAAAGCTTTTCGAGCTTCTTTTTATACTTAATCTCATAGAGCAGAATAACTCTTTTAAGCATAAAATCATAGATTAAGAAAACAAGATTTGCAAGGGCAAGGAGTATTATTATTCCCCATTTGCCCCAGGGGTTATCAAGCGGTATTCCGAAGGCGTAAATCAAAAGAAGCTGGGAACTTATAATCCCTGCATTATATATAATGTATTTAATCAAAATGCTTAGTGGTTTCGGCTTGATTTTTTCAATGAAATCTTTGATGATAACATAGTATCCGAAAAAGAAAGCATATGTCAGTGCGCATTCTTTATCGGGCAGAAAAAACAGCGAAATAATTGAAACCGCAGCAAAGGTTATCAGCGCGTTTTTCTTCCCCGTTATATCGCAGATAATAAGCATTATCAGCGAGCTCATCAGCGGAGCAATATAGGTGAAAGCCCAGATAACTGAGCCGAGAAACATCATTGTTAAGATGAGCGCCGAAAGCATTCCGCCAAGCGCAATTTGTTTTGATTTTTTCAAGTATAATCACCTCAGGTGTCAGGTGTCAGGTTTTAAGATAGTTGCGAGTTCCGAGCCCCGAGCTCCGAGTTGTCGGGTGCTGCGCACAGCATTAGATAATAGCCGTCTGCAAGACCCAAAAACTAAAACCTCAAACCTAAAACCTAATACCTGAATTTAATCTTCTTTTAATCTTTCCGATTTAATATTAGTATAACAGGAAGTAATTGTAAAGAATATGAATTATTCGTAAAAAAATTGTTCGAATAATGTAAAGCTATTTACTTTTATGAATGTTATCTATATAATGATTTATAGCAAAAAATCAACTTAGCGGGGTGTTATTTTGAAAAAAATAATAGCAATATTGCTTTGTATAACAGTTGTCGGCGCATCTTTTGCGGCGTGCAAATCAAAAAAGGATACCGAAACAACGGGCGACCTTATTGAAGCGGTTAATGAATACGGTTTTGAAACAGTTGAAGTTACCAACGCAAAAGGAAAAGTCGTTAAGGATAAAAAAGGAAAACCCGTAACAACCCAGATTGCCGTTGTTTATGAAAAGGACAAGAAGGGCAATACAGTTGCCAAGGTTCTTGATGACGACGGAAATGTTAAAAAGGATAAAAACGGAAAAGAAGTAACCGTTAAAACCGACTATAACCTTGATGATTCGGGCAGCATTGCTGACGACGCCAATTCTTCTAACAAAAAATCAAAGGGCAAAAAGAAAAAGACCACCGAGGAGAAAATTCCGACAACCAAAAAACAGAAAACAACTGCTTCAACAACAAAGAAAAAAGAATCGGGCGAAGTTACAACCTCAGGCAATATAACAACAATCGATTATAAAAAAGACAAGGTTCCGACAATTTCGGAAGCTGAAGGGTCAAGCAAGAAAAAGGCTGTAACCTTCGATTCACGCGACCAGCAGATTATTAAATCAATGCTCGAGGTTCCCAATCTCTATAAAAGAAGCTACGAAAACAAAAACGGCGTTCCGATTTCTCTTGCAACCCACGCAGCGCTCTGGATGGCTGAAAGAGAGGACCTCAACACCTCAACCTATGCTTCGGGAACAATCGTTCTTGATTTGTTTAAGTTCTTCGGACAGACGGTTGTAAACTTCAAATCGAAGTGCAACGAAGAAGGCAAAAACGATAAAATCAAATATGTCAAGAGTAATGACACTTTCAAAATAACAGATTTCGAAAACCCGACTCATACAGTTTCTTTAAAGAAAATTGAATATATCGGCAACAATAACTATTATCTTGTTACCGGTGATGTTGACGGTGTTGAAGACATATCCCAGGTTCAGGCAATCGTTCAGAAAAACAAGCTTGATATCGGACTCGGCTTCAGTATTAAAGCACTTAAATGGTCATAATAAAAAATCCCTTGTGAAAACAAGGGGTTTTTTAGTTATTCATTTTACATTATGCACTATGCATTTTGCATTTTAATAGACCTTTTCTCCGTTTTCAATTGCGGTTATCTGGTCAACTCTTGTCTGATGTCTTCCGCCCTCAAACTCGGTATATATAAAGGTGTCAACAAGCTCAAAAGCAAGTCCGCAGCCGATAACTCTTGAACCGAGACAGAGGCAGTTTGCATCATTGTGGAGCCTTGTATATTTTGCGCTGAAATAATCGCTGCATGCAGCCGCTCTTATTCCCTTAACTTTGTTTGCAGCCATCGAAATTCCGATACCCGTTCCGCAGCAGAGAATTGCTTTTTTAGCCTCACCGCTTATAACCATATCGCAAGCCTTCTGAGCCGCAATAGCATAATCAAATCTGTCGGGAGTATAACAGCCGACGTCAACATATTCAATTCCATTATCCTCAAGATGATTTTTTATTTCCTCTTTAAGCGGAAATCCTGCATGGTCCGAACCTAAAACTATCATACTGTTTTCTCCTTTTTCTTAAGTTCCCGCTCAGCCTGCGACTGCCTGAGATATATCGGCAGAAGCTGTGACGCGGGAATTCTTTTTTTGTTCTCAGCCGCTTTCGCAACCGAAACGGCATTTTGATATATTCTTTCTTCATCTGCAAGAACAGCGTTTTCAAGATTTATGTTTTCAAAACAAAGCCTTGCGCCGTCGCCTGCAATAATAACCTTGTCATACTGCTTTAAATCTTCTCTGAGGTCGTCAATCGAAACTGCTCTGTCCTCACAGAGTCTTGTGCACTGAGAGTTTTCAAGTCTGAACACAGCATTATAAAACTGCATTCTTCTTGCATCCATAACAGCGCATACAACACAGTTTTCATCGATAAAGTTATATGCAATCGCTTCAAGAGTTGAAACGCTTATGCATGGAATATTATGCTTAAAAGCCAGTCCCTTTGCGCTTGCAACACCAATCCTGACTCCCGTAAAGGAACCCGGTCCGGCGGTTATTGCAATTGCGCTGAGCTCATTTATATCAACGCCCTGCATAACCCTTTTTATCATCGGCATAAGGGTTTCGCTGTGGGTTAAGCCCGCATTTACAAATTCACTTTTTATTACCTTATCTCCGTCGGTCAGCGCCGCGGATGCGGTTACTGCGGAAGAATCAATTGAAAGTATCATTCTAACTCCTCCGCTTCTTTTTTACTCATAACAGTGAAACGCCTTTCGTTTTCACTAAGCTTATCAATTTTTATAATTACCGCGTCGTCGGGCAGCGCACCGAAAATGTTTTCGCTCCATTCAATAAGAATGTATGCACCGCTGTCAATACTGTCGAAAAAGCCTGTTGAATAGAGGTCGTCCCAGCTTTCGATTCTGTACATATCATAATGCAGAACGCGATTCTCTTCACCGACATAATCATTGCAGATTGCAAAGGTCGGTGAGCTTACATCGGCATCTATTCCAAGCCCCTCAACAAATCCGCCGGTGAAAGCGGTTTTGCCTGCTCCGAGGTCGCCGAGAAATCCGATAATACTTCCCTTTTTAAGCGATTTTGCAAGCTCAGAGGCTTTCTGCCTTGTTTGGTCAACGCTTTTTGTTATAAATTCCGTCATCAGAAAAGTCCCACGGTGTTGCCATTTTCATCAACATCAATATTATATGCTGCAGGAGACTTTGAAAGTCCGGGCATTGTCATAACTCCGCCTGCAAGACAAACAAGGAAACCTGCGCCGTTTGACAGATTCGCGTCGGTTATAGTGATTTTGATACCCTCGGGTCTTCCGAGTTCAGTCGGACGGTCAATCAAGCTATACTGCGTTTTTGCAATACAAACAGGAATCTTGTCAGCACCGAGTTTAACAAATGCATCAATTTTTTCTCTTGTTGCTTTCGGGAAGTGAACGCCTGCTGCACCGTAGACCTCTTTTGCAATCAATTTGATTTTTTCATATACATCCATATCAATGTCATAAAGCTGATGGAAATTGTTTTCTTTTTCACAAGCTTCAACAACCTTCTCGGCAAGCTCTTTTCCGCCTTCACCGCCCTCGGCAAAGGATTTTGCAACAGCACACTCAACGCCTTTTTTAGCGCAAACGCTCTTTACAAATTCAATTTCAGCTTCTGTATCGGCATAGAAATGGTTGATTGCAACAACTACATTAACGCCAAAGTTTTTAAGGTTATCAATATGCGCTTCAAGGTTGACACAGCCCTTTTCGAGCGCTTCAAGATTTTCCTCTGTGAGTTCATTTTTGGGAACACCGCCGTTATATTTCATTGAGCGGACTGTTGAAACAAGAACAACACAGTCGGGAGCAAGATTTGCAAAACGGCATTTGATGTCCATAAATTTCTCAGCGCCGAGGTCTGAGCCGAAGCCTGCCTCGGTTATTGCATAGTCGCCGAGCTTAAGCGCAATCTTTGTTGCACGAACCGAGTTACAGCCGTGAGCAATATTTGCAAACGGACCGCCGTGAATAAGCACGGGAGTATTTTCAAGAGTCTGAACAAGATTGGGCTTGATTGCATCCTTTAAAAGAACGCTCATAGCGCCGTTTGCCTTTATATCACGGCAGTAAACGGGAGAGCCGTCGTATCTGTATGCAACAAGAATATTGCCGAGCCTTTCCTTCAAGTCAAATATATCGCTTGCAAGGCAGAGAATTGCCATAACCTCGCTTGCAACGGTTATGCAGAAATGGTCCTCGCGCGGAATACCGTTGAGCTTTCCGCCGAGTGAGCAGACAATATTTCTCAGCGCTCTGTCGTTCATATCAAGACAGCGCTTAACAAGAATCTGGCGCTGGTCGATATTCTGCTCATTTCCCTGCTGAATATGATTGTCGAGCATTGCACACATAAGGTTGTTTGCAGATGTTATTGCGTGCATATCGCCTGTAAAATGAAGGTTGATATCTTCCATCGGAACAACCTGGGAATATCCGCCTCCTGCTGCACCGCCCTTGATTCCGAAAACGGGACCGAGTGAGGGCTCGCGGAGTGCAATAACAGCATTTTTGCCGATTTTGTTCATCGCCTGACCCAATCCGATTGAAATGGTTGTTTTTCCTTCGCCTGCAGGTGTCGGATTAACGGCGGTAACAAGAATCAGCTTGCCGTCCTTCTTATCCTTAAGCTTATCGAAAACGCTTTCCGAAAGCTTTGCCTTATAGTGACCGTAGGGCTCGATATCTTCTTCCGAAATGCCGATTTTTTTTGCAATTTCGGTTATTTTTTCCATTTTTGCCTGCTGAGCAATTTCTATATCTGATAACATTAATTTATCTCCTTAGTGTTTCCTGCAGTTTTCGGTTAGGCATTAGGGATTCGAACCGAATAAGCCTTAAATTGCATATTTCACGCCCCTTTTTCCACTTTTTGTCTTACCATACGACAGTATGCTTGCACCAAAAAGCGAAAAAATGAACGCAAACTATGCAGTTTAAGGTGCTTCGCAGTTTTGACCTGTTAATTATTTACAAAGACAAGGCAAAGCGGTGAAGTAAGGCTGGCGCCTTACAAGACGCTTTAACGCAGTATTTGTGAAAAAGGGACGGTCAAAAAACCTTGTTGGGTTCAAATCTCTAATGCCTAGTATTATATCACAAAAGAATGAATATTCCAATATAATTTTAAATAATATGTTGAAAAATACATTGTTTGACTATATAATATTAAATATCAAATCGGAAAGGAGATTTTTTTGAAAAATTCAATAGAGAAAGAAAAGTCATTTTCCTCGTTTCTCAAGGGTTCGGATTTAATCACTCTCTTTTCCGCAATAGTCGCTTCGATATACGGACTTATGCTTGTTTTCAGCGCAACATATAAGAATCTCGGAGAGAATGATATAGTATCTTCCGATGTTCGTGCTATGGCTGTTTCGGTTGCAATGGGACTTGTTTTTGCGATAATCGTTTCGAATATCGACTATGAAATCATTTCAAAGCTCTGGCCCATTATTGCGGCAGGCTGTGTCGGTCTGATGATTTTCACTCTGTTCTTCGGAGTTGCGCCGTCTGCGCGTCAGGACGCTAAATCGTGGCTTGACTTGAAAATCTTCTATTTTCAGCCGTCGGAGCTGTTGAAGGTCGGTTTCATCATTTCCTTCAGCTATCATCTCGACCTGGTTAAAGACAGAATAAACAAGCTCAAGGTTATCATCCCCCTTGTTATTCACGGTGCTATTCCGATTGGACTCGTTATTCTGACAGGTGACGCAGGAAGCGCGTTGATTTTCCTTGTTATGTTCATCGGAATGCTGTTTTTCGCAAGAGTTCATATCGGATACTTCATCGCAGGAATATGCGCCATGGTTGTCGGTTTTGTTGCTGCCTGGAAGGTTGGAATTATCAACGGAATTCAGAGGCAGAGAATCGTTGCTCTGTTCTACCCCGAACAGTTTGAGGATGTTATGTATCAGCAGACTCAGGGTAAAATTGCAATCGGCTCGGGCGGTCTTCTCGGCAAGGGATTTCTTCACGGAGATTTAACACAGGCTACTGTCGGAGGCGTTCCCGAAAACCAGAACGATATGATTTTAACTGTTGCAGGCGAAGAACTCGGCTTCATCGGAGCGCTTGCAGTTGTTTTGCTTCTCGGATTTCTTGTTTTCAGGATGATTAAAACTGCAACAAATGCAAGGGACAATGTCGGCTATCTTATGTGCAGCGGAATCGCAGTAATGCTTTTTGCTCAGGTTCTTGTTAATGTCGGAATGGAGCTTTCGCTTCTTCCCTGTATCGGAATCACTCTTCCGCTGTTTTCATCGGGAGGCTCGTCATCGCTCTGTATTTATCTTGCAATCGGAATTGAGCTTTCGGTTTACCGTTTCTCACAGACGACAAGAGGAACACTTTTCTACACGAAATAACACTAAAGGTGAGTTGAATTTCAACTCACCTTTTTACTGTTTTTGTATTTATAGTAGCTGTTTACAAGGGTAACATAACCGAGCTTTTTCATATCGCTGTATTTAAAACGGTACTTCGCGCCGTTTTGCTTTTCGGTTGCTATATAGCGAAGGCATTGCTGCATATATTCATCAATCTCCCCCAGCCCTTCGCTTGTATTTATTACAGGAAAATACCATCTGCACCAGGTTATCTGGTCGGTTGCATCATTTGCATAAAGCTTTTTATTAAAATGGCGAATAAATGCAACTGCAGCCCTTTCATACGGAAGATTTTTTCTTTTTCTCCATCGCACTAGTGCGCGCGCTTTACGCCTCATCTTTTTTTTGAGCTTCTGTTTTGATATCTCGGATATATCGATTGTTCCGTTTTCATAGCTGAAACCGAGAAAGCTCCATTTTTCACCAGGAGAAGTTTTAAAGACCTTGCTTTGATTAACACCGAGCCCGCATTCACAAAGCACATTATTAATATAATTCACAAGGGACATAGCGGATAAAGTTAATCTCACTGCAAGGACGGTTGATAAGCTCATCAAAGATGCTTTGTCTGCAAGATATGCCGACGATATTGACGGCGAGGAAATGCCCGAGATCCCCGCTCCTGAAAAAGAAGAAGATTTCACAAGGGAAGAGATAACCGAAGCACTCAGAGTGCTTTATGCGGTTGAGCTGCGAATACTTGAACTCTACGCAGGCGTTGATACGAAAACTTTTGAGATGATTCCGCCGCTCAGTTATGACCGTATCGCAATGATGGTCGGCTATGATTCCGAGAGCACGATTGAAAAGAAGCTAAAGGAAATCAAAGCAAAGGTTAAAGAAGAATTAATATATATCCATTACGGAGAATAAGCGTATCCGTCAACAGCGGATACGCTTATTTTTTATCGTTATTGTTGGAAAAGCCACGACTAAAGTTGTGTGCAAATTCGGATAACATCGCCTGCGACTTGATTGTGAAAACATAGAAACCGCCCCGCATTTCTGCGGGGCAGCTTTTGTATATCCGAAAGGATTTAATTATTTAACCGTTACCTTAATCTTTGTCATCTTGCCGTTGATAGAGTAGATGTAGATTGTGCAGGTACCCTTCTTGATACCCTTAATCTTGCCGTTCTTATCAACTGTTGCGATGCTCTTATCAGATGTTCTGTAACGGAACTTTGCACCGTGACCAGCAGGAATGTGCTTCTTTTTCTTGTCAACAAGAGTAATCTTTGCTTTAGCCTTTACGGTCTTACCAACCTTTACGGTTAATGCTTTCTTGGTAGCCTTGATGGTCTTAACATTGGTGTACTTCTTGTTCTTTACGCCAACGATATGACCGGAAATGCTTCAATCACGGAGTTTGTTTTGACGAGCTCCAAGCCGAAACAAATTTTGGGAACCGTTGGTCGTTGCGGAAATGCGCCGAGATTATTTACTTTGTTTCATTTAAATGTTAATCAAATCATTAGGCAGAGCGAAGCGAATAACCGAAAAAAACCTCCGCAGAAGGAACCACGGAGGTTTTTGTTATATCAGTTGATTAAATCGAGAAATTAAACTGATTTGATTCAAACTGTCCCGGGGTGTAACTCGGAGACGGTGTCGGTGTTTCGCCTGAGGTGGTGATAACATCCTGAGTGTTTGAAACTACTACCTTGAATTCAGGTTCATTATAAAACTTTGTCATTGTGTTATCCCTCCTTAGTCAAAATATGCGTTTGCGGCTGCACCGTAAAGATACATTGCCTTTGCAAGCGTTACAAGCTTTGCGTCGTTACTATTCAGCATCATCTTAATGATAGCATTAGCTGTCATAACAATATCGCCCTCTGACGTGTTTACCGTAATGGTGTTGTCCATATTTGCCGGCTCAATG
>CAJOEV010000028.1 GCA_905233545.1 uncultured Eubacterium sp.
ACAGTGACAGTCCGCATATCGCGCTCGCCAATATTAAAGAGCGCCTCCAAATGATGTGCGGCGGCACGCTGACGATTATATCGTCGTCAGCAGAAGGCACGACTGTAAAAATTTTCATCCCCATCAAAGCATAAACAACAGACAGATTTTTGGGACACCGATATTATTTCGGTGTCTTTTGACTTGTTACAGTATGTTTTTTACGCTCTGTCAACAATAATATGCTATAAATCAAACATAAGAAAACGCCGAAACCTTTGCGGTTACGGCGTTTTCTTTACGTATTACCATATTATCATTGAGGCGTACGAGGCTGTTTTCGGCTTAAACGGCTATGTAAAACTCATAATTCAGGCTCATTTTTTGCTGTTTTTTTAATTGAAAGACGGTGTGACATATGATAGAATATATAATAACACAGTGTAATTTATAACGATAATCAGGAGGGCTAAAAAATGATATTCAGTGTATCTGTTTTTAACCTGATAAATCTAATATTTATTGCAGCAGGTATCGGTATTTGCGGATTGAGCTTGCTGCAGATTAATGCCTCATCTCACCTGCGAAAAGAAGTACGAAGATATTTTCAAGTTTTCTTTTCGGTTATTATTCTTTATATTTCTGCACATCTTGCACGGCAGTTAATGGATGGAATACCCGGCAGCGGCGTGCGGATTGCGCTCTATATCGTAACATTCACAGAAATGATTGCGGCAGGCTTTATGTCGTATATGATGTCTCTGCTGATTCTCGGTGCGTCAAAAGCCGATAAAAAGACAAACAAAATATTCGGTATTTTGTTTTTGATTCTGCTTTGTGTTCATATTGTGCTATTGAGCGTCGGCTGGGGATTTGATTGGTTCTATTACTTTGACGCTTCTAATGTGTATCATCGTTCCCCAGCGTACATTGTTTCAAATCTCTGTCCGTTTGCTATGCTGATAGCGGATATCGTTCTGCTGATTCGTTTCAAAGATAATATTGATTCCAAGCTCAGGTCTGCTTTTTGGATATATATGATTGCTCCGATTATTGCAATTGCTATCCAGTCTTTTTCCTATGGAATACAGTTCATTATTTTTGCAACTGTCGGCGCTGCGGTATATATGTTCTCTGTGATTGTTCAGAATCTGAACAGCAAATATCAAATACAGCAACAGGATAAATCCCGCATTGAAGCAGAGCTCACAACGGCTTCGTCCATACAGTCGGCTATGCTGCCGAACATCTACCCCGCCTTTCCCGAAAGAGAGGAGTTCGACGTTTACGCTTCTATGGATCCCGCCAAAGAGGTTGGGGGCGACTTCTATGACTTCTTCCTTGTTGACGACGACCACCTCTGTTTGGTTATGGCTGATGTATCAGGCAAGGGTATTCCTGCTGCGCTGTTTATGATGGCGTCGAGAATCATTATTGCGAATAACGCAAAAATGGGCAAAACTCCCGCGCAGATACTTACCGACACCAACGCAACTATATGTTCAAATAACAAAGAGGAAATGTTCGTCACGGTATGGTTAGGTATTCTTGAGTTATCAACAGGCAAATTAACCGCCGCGAACGCAGGTCATGAATTTCCTGCATTGATGCCTACTGACGGCAAGTTCACACTATACAGGGACAAGCACGGATTTGTTATCGGCGGCATGGAAGGTATGAAATACAAGGAATATGAGATACAACTCACTCCCGGCGCAAAGCTCTTCCTTTATACCGACGGTGTACCCGAAGCAACAAATGCTGCAGGCGAGCTGTTCGGTACGGAGCGTATGCTTGAGGCGCTGAACAGCAATCCGAATGTCGAGCCCGAACAAATACTAAAGAACGTAAGGACGTATGTTGATGAATTTGTCAAAGATGCAGAACAGTTCGACGATTTGACCATGCTTTGCGTGGAATACAGGGGCAGTACAAATTGACGGTTTTAAAAAACTCCTCATCCATTGGGGTGGGCGACTCAGGGATTTGATAGCCTCAAAAATCATCTTTTTGTGTGATACTGCGTTAAAAATGCTCGGAATAAACAAATTATTCCTGTGCTTTTTGCCTTGTCTGACGCAAAAATCTGTATTTTTGAGGTGCAAAGCAATTTTGAAATAGCTATTTTTCGTTAGAACAATGAACAAACAAGGGTTAAGGCTGTCGCCTTAACCCTTGTTTTGAAGCCGTTATAGCGGAAAAGAGCATTTCAAAATCTGTTAAATCCCTTAGTTGCCCACCCTTTTGGATGGGGAGTTTTTGGTGTCTTTATGTTTTCATTTTTGCATAATCAGTTTTTCTTACCCTGCGGTCCGACGTATTCTGAACTGCCAAAGGCAAGAATAAGCTGGAACAGGTTCGGAAGCAAAATCAATCCGATAGCAAATCCCGTACCCTTTCCGTATGCTTTTGCCATACGAAGGTTAAGGATAATGCCGTAAACAATATTGACAATCGGAAGGCAAAGCAGCAGGAATTTAATTCCGTTGCCGTCAACGATTTTAACGAGCGTGTAAATATTATAAATCGGAATAAGCGATTTCCAACCTGCCTCGCCCGCCTTTGAAAACAGCTTCCAGTCAGCAATAATCATCAGCACAATAGCAATACAAGCACCGATAATAGTACCTGTCTGCTGTGCAGGGTCCATATTCTGAAATTGTTCAGCGGTCATTGCGTAATCCATATTTTCTCTCCTTTCGTAAATTTATAAAAATGCGTTTGCATTTTATATGAAATAATCTTCAATCGTCATTTCGGATATTTTAACAACCCGGGTATAACAAATGTATAACAAATACGCCGAATTTTTGAAATGATTTATCGCCAAACCAGAGCATATTCGTTTCAATGCCTGCATTTTTCCATACTGCAAGGCTTTGCTCCTTAAAAAAGAGAATCTCTGATTAATTCTCATTTTTTCTTTTATAGTAAAAATATTGTTGAATAAGAATCGGAACATATGTCAGCGCCGGAAGAACAAATCCGAGAAATTTGTAATCGGACTGCACGAGCATATTAAATATTCCGTGGTAAATACTTGCCATTGTCAAAAGTGCAAATGTTCCGCAATAAAACAGCTTTTTCTTCTTTTTGATAAAACAAATACCAAAGCCCACTGCGACAGTACATACCGCGTGCATTAATGCAGTTGAAAAGCCTCTTGCAATTGCCCAGCCTATCGTTACGTTGCCGACATTCGCTGTCAGGATAACCATATTTTCAAACATACCGAAGCCTACGCCCAAAGCAAAGGCAATCGGCATAACTCTGTCGCGATGGTCTGAGGCAAGCAGTGCATATACTAATACGGGTATAGCTTTAACAATTTCTTCGCTGAGAGGAGTAATGACAGTTGTTACATACACTTCATTTCCGTCGAAAAGGTTCAACAGTATTGCATTCACCTCTGAAACAAATAGTGAAGCGACAACGCCGATTATCATATAACCTACAAGCGCTCTTGAACGTTTGCGAAGCAGCATAACCATAAGCAGCATTGGCGCTACAAGGCAGATAAAGAGAATATAAACTAAATTGTCCATTTCTTCATCCCCCTCTCAACAGACGGAACGATTGCAATAAGCAAACCACTCATTATTAATCCGATAATAAGCACGGCTATACCGTTTTCCGAGTTTATGAATACTATTTCCAAAACACAAGTGAGCGAATAAATCAGCGCTATAAGATTATACGTTTTCAGACATTTTATAACGCCGTAATCCACATCGGGAAAGATCAGATGCTTAAGATTGAAGTAACTTGCCTGTGCGGCGAATAACGTTATAACTGCGCCAATAATAAATGCTCCGCCTTTTATTTTTAAGAGAAAGGCAAAAATCAGATATACAGCCGCTAAAACTACAGGCGCTGCAAAAGGTATAATTCTATACTTTATAAACCTTTTTGAACCATCGTCGGCAAGGCTGTCCATCACTCCGAAATTAGCGGAAAACAAAAACAACAGACTACCTATAACTCCGAGAATGCCGAGTTGAAAACTATCTGTTATATCACCTTCGGTCAAAAGCCGCACCACCTGATAAAGTCTTCCAAATGCCATACAGCCGACTGAAAGAGTTATCATCTGTGCATAAACTGCTTTTTTGGGCTTAAAGAATTTGACAATTCCATATATAAATCCGATAAATGCGCATATGCAAGTTATTAAATTGGCAATTAAAAGCATAATAATCACCTTTTTCACTTCAACAGGGAGAGGCAAGCTCTCCCTGACATTTTAGTTAAATTTCTCTTCACAGGCTGCCGCATATCTGAATACACCCTTTGCAAGGTTTTTAAGATTTTCATCAGCCGTGCTTTCGCTTCTTAAAACCGTGTACAGGTAAGCATATCCGTTATAGGTGATTTCGGTTGTTCCTATTGTTAAAGTAAAGATTTTTCCGAAATCATCTGCCTTGAGTCCCGTTACGCTTACGCAGTTACCGTTTTCGGTTTTAATCCACTTGGCTGTTAACGTCGGGTCGCTGATGCTAAGTTCAGTATAGTAGCACCACACTTCGTCAGTCTGCGATACATAGAATCTGAATTCGGGTTCAATAAGAGCAACATAGGATACTCCCGTTACGCTGACAGAATCGCCCGAGGCGTCAACGCCTGATTTGAAGGATGCCTTCGCCTTGCTTTTGAAGCTTTCGGCGTCAACATCATCCTTGTAGCCTTCTGAATTAGGAATAGCATAATCCTCGCCCGTTACTTCCTTTGAAAGCGCCGCATAGCCGAAATATTCATCCGCAAGCGCCCCGTAGTCGAGAAGCGACTGGATAAGAGCGTGATAATCCGAATATGCTTCACTTGAAAGAATTGCCTCGCAATAATCTGCTATTGATACGGTTATCGGCTCTTCATTTTTCTTTTCGCCTGCTGCGTTATAGATATCAATTGAATACTTTTCTGCAAGCTGTGCAGGAGCCGCTTTCAATATGAGCTTTCTTGTTCCGTTTGTCTGAACTTCAAGATCTGAATCGTTTACAGTATAGGTCTTTCTCACAGCGCTCTTATCGTCGGTTGTTTCAAGATAAGTGTATTCAATGTGTCCGCCCTCGGCGCTATAGTACGGCATATCAATGAAGAAATTAACCTTAATTCCATTTTCAAGATTCAGATTGTATGCGCTTTCAGGCTCGCTGAACGGAAGCATAATGTACTTATATTCGCCCAGAGAGGTTGAGCCATTCCACTTAGTTGAATCAGCTTTGTTTCCTGTTGCGCTTACCTTAACTCCGAGAGTCTTTGTTGCTGATGTGAGAATGAATTGAGAGTTAAACGCTGCATTTCCTGAAACAGCTTCAAGCATAGTTCCCTCTTCGGCAATGAGATTATCGTTATTCCTGTTGTTATAGAAGGAATAAGTGTTTTCATTGCTGCCTGTTACAGCCTTGAGACTTGCGCCGTTTTCAAGGGTTAACTGATTTGAATACATCAGATAGTAGCCATATGTCGGTGCTGTTCCGGGGATATTTATAGAAATCCCTGCACCGTCGATATTTGTATTCTGACGGCTCTGGATACCGTAATATGTATTCTCGTCATCGGCATTCATTTCAATTGACAAGCTGCCGTTCCCATTGACGGTGAAGCTCTGAGTGCTTGCAACAAAGATACCGTATTTTTCCGTTACTCCCTCTTCATCAGTTGAAGCATCAACAATTCTGTTTTCGCCGACAAGCTTAATTGTAAACGGTTCGTCCTGATTATAACGGATACCGAATGCCTGCGTGGGTGTACCGTTATCCGCTCTCTTGTCAACCTCAACGGTTGCGCCGTTAAGAGTGAGCTCATTTGTCTGAACATTGAAGCTTACTTTGCCGTCGCCGAGAACATCATTGCAGTTTGCGCCGTTAACATGAACACCGCCAACATAGAGATTATAGTTTATCACATTGAAGGTTGCGCTGATAGTTACATCTGATGCAGGCATAGTAAACTTGCCGTCTGTTACGGTTATTTCGTTTTCGTCCGCATCCTTTACGGTAAGCGCGCTGAGACGATAACCTTCATCGGGAGTAACTGTTAACGTTACCTCGTCGTCTTTATAGGCTCCGCTGCTCTCGAAGCTGACAGTGCCGTTTTCAGATTCGTTAATTGTAATAGTGTGCCAGTTCGGGCTTACAGTTTCTGTATAAACCGCTGTATAGGTAACGTCTTCAGTTACAGCCGGAAGTTCATCCGCTGCATAGGTTGCAGTACCGTCATTCCAACCAAAGAAAGTATAATCATAATGTCCCTCGGAATAAGGTGCAGGCGTTTCGCCGTTGTATTCGGGCTTGGACGTAATTATTACGTTTTCGTCCGTTTCTTCAAGCTCGCCGTTTACAATCCAGTCAACGGTGTGATAGGTTGCCTTGCGGAGAGTTTTATTTGCAATCGAAGAAATCTCGCTGTCCGAAAGCGCGCCGTCATAAAGCTTAGTTCCATCAGTCAGTATCTGACCGTCGGCAACTGCAAGTGTATTACCCGAATATGTGCAGACCTTAATCGTGCTGCTGTTATCAGCACAGCCAAGGATAAGATTACCCTGCGGAACATAAAGCGAAATTGCTTCAACGTTGCCGCCGTAAATGCCCATATTTCCGGCAACAACCGAACTAAGATTTATGTTGCCGCCGTAAATATCAGCACCCATAAGTGCGCTTGTATCGTTTAAATTTAGAGCACCTGTTTTGCCGCTTTGAGCGTAAACGGAGAGCGTCCACGCAGTGTTAGCATCGTTATAGTTAAAGTTCTTCGCCGTCATAGTCTTGCCGTCTGCAAGAATGATATTGGTATCTGCTGCAATCTTTAACTCAGTGCTATAAGAAACGTCCTGATTTACAACGTACCATCCGCCGTTAAGAACAGTTTCCGCTCCCGTGAGAGGCGTAGCAGTAACGCTTTGCTCCTCTCCGTTTTCATCAAGATAATTCGTTTTTACTTTTCCGCTTGAAACGTATGCTGCCGTATAGGTTGCACCATCTGTTACCGCAGTAATTTCAGGCGTCCATCCGGAGAATATGTATTCGTTATCGCCGTCGAAATACGAGTCGGGTGTTTCGCCGTTGTATTCGGGAGTCGTGCCATAAGGAACGCCCTCGTCCGTTTCAACGGCTTCGCCGTTTGCAATCCAGTTCACAGTGAAAGTAAGTATGCTGAACTCTGCATTAACGGTAACTTCGCTGTCAGGCATCATAAAGGTATTATTCTCGGTTAAAGTAACGGGATTACCCTCAGCATCCGTTACTGTAAGGCTGTCAAGCCGGTAGCCTGTATTAACGTTTACTTCAAGTTCAATATCGCTGCCTTCTCTTGCCATATCAACACCGCTGACAGTTCCGCCTTCGGTGTTTACATAATTTATCGTGTAGCCCGTCTTTCTGTAACTAACGCTTATATTATAACACACTTTTATACACCGTGTCCAATAGTAGTTGCGCTATACCATTTTATTAAATTAAATCATTCAAACATATAACCGTATTTATGCTTTTGGTATAGCAGTATGGTTTTTGCTCTTGTTATGGTTTGAGCATCGTAATAGTCCTTCACTTCGTCAAATGCATTTTCAATATCCGCATTTGTAAACGCCAGTTTGAGTTGGTCACCGTAAAGGTGCATTGCCGCTTCAAGCTGCGTATCAAAATCAGTGCTGAATGGCTTTGCCTGAATTTTATCAATAAGCTGATAAACATCTTCTCCCATAGGATAATCCTCGGTTGTATCTGCGAGAAGCGATAAACCGAAGTCGAAATACGGACAGAAACGGTACTCGCCGGTGTCGTCGTTTAGTATAAACGCAATATTATTAGTATGCCTGTCTTCGTTCAGGAAGAAAGCGTCAAGTTCAAGCATCATCGTGATATACTGCCCGACTTTTTTTAGATTTGTAACCTTTTCAATAAATCTGACTGTACGATTTATTCTTTCTTCCGTGTCAGGATATTTCAGCATTTCCTTTGCCATTGAATTTGAAAGCCATTGCTTTGCAAGGTGTTCGAGCGTGATAATGCTTTCATTTTTCTTTTTGAAATTATCGGAATAGCAGCCGTTAATCACTCTGCCGTCAAATTCAATTTTTATCGGGGAGTATGTTACAAAGTCGCTCACGTTTGATTTTTTCAACAGATTTGAAATAACCACTTCGCAGAGCGCCTCATAGCCCATATGGTCTGCTTTATACCATTTTGAATCCACGAGCCACTTGAGCTGATTACCCTTGGATGAAGTCGCCTTTGTATCAATCAAATCATATTTATCAAGATTAATCGTGTTCAAAATGCCATCCCCTTTCCGTAGTTGAAATTGATATACTGATTATCCTCTGCCGTTCTGCCTTTCGTTGCTTCAAGTATACGCAGTGCGTCAAAACTATCCAACCCGATTCTGCGAAGAATTGTTTTGCAATATGCCCTTGAGCGCGGCATACATCTGTCCTCAAGGAATTCTTCGAAATCCTGCCATGTAGGATTTTCGTTTTTACCAAAGGCACGCTTCATTATATCGTCTGTGCGGTTTATGATTTTTATGCGCTTTCCGATAAAGTCAACGTATATTTCCGTGCAGACCTTCTGCCTGAACATAAAGTCAAGTCGCATAGCCCAGTCGCCGTCAGGCTTCCGATTAAGATATTTGGATATCGTCTGACGGCTTACGCCGAACATTTCAGCTATTTCGTTTGTTGTTTTTCCGCTCCGCTGCAGCTCAATTATTTTCTGCAAATCCTGCTTTGTTAACGCCTTTTTTCTTCCGCTTTGCATTCTTCCGGCAATCGCACGAAGCTCGTTTTCATCATCCGTTCCGAACAATTCAAGGCATAATTTGCGGTAATCTTTCATAAAATCGCCTCATTTTTAAGTGTCAATTTTCATAGTTTACACTATTATATGCCATCCTTTGTAAATTGTCAAGTATGCAAAAACGCCGAAACCCTTGCGGTTTCGGCGTTTTTTCTACGAGTCGTTCGGTCATATTATTATGTTACAATTGAGGCTTACGAGAGCGTTTTTTCTCTAAACTGCTATGTAAAACTCGTAATTCAGGCTCATTTTTTGCTGTTTTTGGCTCCAATTTGCCCGATTTATCTGCACAAGTCGTACGGGACGCATTACGTTAAACATATGACCGCCTTCGATTTTGTAATCAAAAAAGCTCAGCCATTCATCGTGATTCAGAGTGCATTCAAGTATATCCATAATCAAAAACCAGAGCCGGAAACGATTTGAAATCGCATGTATGCGATACGGGTCTGCACACTTCGGCACCGCCTGCAAAGTGATTTATTCCGAGTGCTTTAACCCCCACAGGCACAGCGCTTATTTTTGCGCCGCCTTCCGACTCTGTTATATGCTATTATACATAAAAAATATCTTTTTTCAACCGTATTTGAAATTAAACCGACATCAAAAGAACAAAGGGCTGAAGAACAGCCCTTTAAATTATAAGTGATAGATTAAATCGTCGCTCTTCCAGTTGAATATCAGAATTCCGAAACCGAGTGTTGCAAACGAAACAACGCCACCGTAGAGAAGAAGCTTCCAGCTCAGCGGCATTCCGTAAAGAACGCATTGACGGAACAGCTCAATCATTGAATAAAGCGGATTAATCTTGATAACATAGATTATCCAGTTGCGGTCTCCGCTTTTATTGATGTTCTGAATGGGATAGAGAATCGGAACCATATAGAACAGCAATCTCATAATAACATCCCAGATGTATTCAATATCTCTGAAATAAACGCATAAGACCGAAAGAATCAAGCCAACGCCTGTTGAAAAGACCAGAATGAAAAACATCGGAACAAAGAACAAAAGCGCATGCCAGTCAATTGTAAGATTTGCACCGCCGCTGATTCCCGTCAGTTTGAAGAAAATCCAGACTGAAATATAACAGAGAATCGAAATTGCGAATGTAACAAAGCATGAGAAAATTGATGACAGCGGATACATATACTTCGGCACATAAACCTTTTTTATGATTGCCGCATTTCTTCTGAATGAAGTCATCGCCTGCTTTGTTGCCGTGTTAAAGAAATCATAGAGAAGTCTTCCTGTAAACAAAAATACGGGATAACAGATAATATATTCGCTGTGCTTTCCGAATAAACCGCCGAAAACAACAGATAAAACTATCATATTGAGAAGCGGCTGCAAAAAGCTCCAGAATATTCCAAGCCATGAGTTTCTGTACTTAAGCCTGATGTTCTTCCTTGTTAATTCTTCAAGAAGATTTCTGTATTTTTTAAAAACACTAACGCCATGCTTAAGTTCGGCTTCTGCTGTATTAGTGCTCATTTAAACACCTCACAAAAGGTAAAATGTAAATAAATCTTCTGAGGCATCGCCTCAAATATACGACATTATATCACATATGATAATTATTTTCAACATTTTTGTTTTTTAGCCGTCGCTGCAACGCATTATTTGAATATTGCAGCAATGTCAAGAGCAGCTTTTCTTGCTGATAAATCGCCGTCAATAACATAGTCGGCAGCACTTAAATACTTGTCTTTTCGTTCATCATAAAGCTGTTTCGCTTTTTCCCTGTCTTCAAAAAGCGGGCGCGTTTGGTTGTCTCCGATTCTTGCACAGATGGTTTCAAAGGTTGCGTCGAGAAAAACAATCTTTCCGCCCTCTTTTAGCGCAGAAACATTTCTTTCAAAGGTCAGCGCTCCGCCGCCTGTTGAGATAACGCAGTTTCGCAATCCCGAAATCTTTTTGCATACTTCATATTCAAGCTCACGGAAATAGTCTTCCCCTCTGGATGCAAAAATTGCTTTTATTGCAATCCCCTGCTCTTTTTCAATCATCTCATCGGTGTCGATAAATTTTCTTCCCATAATCTTTGCAAGCTCTTTTCCGACAACTGTTTTGCCCGAGCCCATAAATCCGCATAATACTATATTGTTCATTACTTTTTCCTCATAAAATCAGGTGTGGACGGAGTCCACCCGAAACTCTTAACTCTTAATTCTTAACTTTTCAATTATTTTATTGATGTCCTCTGCGTTAAACTTTACTACATTCCATATTTCTTCCGCTGCAGCTGCCTGCCATACAAGCATTGAAAGTCCGTTTTGATATTTTATTTTTGCTTCTTTAGCATATCTTATCAACACTGTTTCATATGGATTATATATGGAGTCGAAAACCGCCTTCGAGGTTTGAATTGTTTCTTTTTTCAGCGGACAGTCATCAACATTCGGAAACATTCCCGAGGGCGTTCCGTTAATAATCAAATCATAATTTTCCCCTGCATTGTCAAGAAAAACAATTCTGCTTTGAGCGCCGAGTTTTTCTTTGAGTTCACTGCAAAGAACTTCGCATTTTTTGATACTGCTTTCTCTTATTGCAAAAGTAATATCGCAGCCAGCAAGCGCACTTTCAAAGGCAAACATTCTTGAAACACCGCCGCAGCCGCAGATTAAAACTCTTCCTTTAAGTTCAATATCCGCCGCCTCAAGCGCCCTTAAAAATCCTATGCAGTCCGTATTGTGACCAATTGCTTTTCCATTTTTCATATCAACGGTGTTAACCGCGCCGAAAAGCTCAGCTTTCCGAGACAGTCCGTCAAGCAGAGGAATAATATTCGATTTATGTGGAATTGTAACATTAAAACCACCAAGCTTTTTCAACTGTTCAAAAGAATCATTTAACTCTTCCCTGCTGATTTCAATTAGCTCATATTCCCCGTTGATACCCGAAACAGAAAAGAGCTCTTTATGTATTATTCCGCTTAACGAATGACCGAGCGGAAACCCTATTAGTGCAAAGCTTTTTATGCCGTTCATATAATCCTCCGCAAAAAAATATTGACAAAACAAACTAAACTTTATAATATGATAGCATAGAAAGAAAATATTAACAACATTTTAAGGAGATATTCTTTATGGTATTCGAAGAAATTAAAGAAATTCTTGCTGATATGCTCGAAATCAATGCAGATGATATTGAAATGACCTCAAGTCTTGTTGACGATTTGGGCGCAGATTCACTTGATGCAATTGATATTGTTATGTCCATTGAAGACCAGTATTCAATTGAAGTTCCTGATGAAATCATTAAATCAATTAAGACTGTTGAGGATATCGTTTCCTTTGTTGAAAATAATATTGAGTGATAATTACAATAAAGGGTATATGTAATTATTAACAAATATCAGCGCAAATTTTCGTTACTTTGGTTTGTTGACACTATAATAAATAAGTAGTAAAATAAAAGTTAGGGAAATCCTGACTTTTATTTTTATTTTTTAAGATATAAGATAGAGGTACAATTTAAGAAAGAGGAATAAGTATGGAAAAATATGTTATGTCACTCGACCAGGGAACAACAAGTTCCCGCGCAATAATTTTCAACAAGCAGGGTGAAATCGTTGCTAAAAGCCAGAACGAATTCACTCAGTACTATCCGAAAAACGGATGGGTTGAGCACGACGCAAACGAAATTCTCTTTTCCGTTGTAAGCGCAATGATGGGCTGTATCAGAAAAACTGAAATCAAGCCCGAACAAATTGCAGGTATCGGAATTACCAATCAGAGAGAAACAACAATAATCTGGGACAAGGAAACAGGCAAACCGATTTATAACGCAATTGTCTGGCAGTGCAGAAGAACCGCTGATTACTGCGAAGAACTGAAGCTGGAAGGTCTCGGTGATTATATCAAAAACACAACGGGACTTCTTATTGACGCATATTTCAGTGCAACAAAAATCAAGTGGATACTCGACAATGTTAACGGTGCAAGAGAAAAGGCTGAAAAAGGCGAACTCCTTTTCGGTACTATCGACACATGGCTTATCTGGAATTTAACAGGCGGAAAAGTTCATGTTACCGATTATTCAAACGCATGCAGAACAATGCTCTTTGACATTGATAATCTCTGCTGGGATAAATATCTCTGTGAGAAGCTCGGCATTCCGATGAACATTCTTCCCGAGGTTAAGCCCTCAAGCTGTGTTTACGGCGAGGTTGACAAAATCAAGGGAATCGAAGAGCTTGCAGGAATCCCGATTGCAGGCGCTATCGGCGACCAGCCCGGAGCTCTTTTCGGACAGGCATGCTTTGAAAAGGGTCAGGCTAAGAACACCTACGGAACAGGTTGCTTCCTTCTTATGAATACGGGCGAAGAGAGAATAACAAGCAAGTCAAATCTTCTTTCAGGTATC
The DNA here is from genome assembly GCA_905233545.1 of uncultured Eubacterium sp. Classification (GTDB taxonomy): domain Bacteria; phylum Bacillota; class Clostridia; order Oscillospirales; family Acutalibacteraceae; genus Eubacterium_R. The sequence goes on from CAJOEV010000028.1 coordinate 13,143, forward strand.
GCATGGGGTCTTGACGGAAAGATTACATATGATCTTGAAGGTTCCGCATTTAACGCAGGCTCTGTTATCAAGTGGCTCAGGGATGAGCTCGAGCTTATTGCAACAGCTAAGGAATGTGATGACCTTGCAGAAGAGGTTGAGGATACAAACGGCTTGTATCTTGTTCCTGCGTTCACAGGTCTCGGTGCTCCCTACTGGGATATGTATGCAAGAGGAATTATGATTGGTATCACCCGTTCAATCAACAAGCGCCACGTCTGCCGTGCAGTTCTTGAGAGCATTACATATCAGATGACTGACCTTCTCGAAGCTATGATGAGCGACAGTGATATTATTCTTAAAGACCTCCGTGTTGACGGCGGTGCATCAATTTCTGATATTATGATGCAGATGCAAGCTGATATGACGGGATGCAATGTTAACCGTCCCGTTAACCGCGAAGCAACCGCACTCGGAGCAGCATATCTTGCAGGTCTTGCAACAGGCGTATGGAAGAATACGGATGAAATCGAGGAGAACAGAAAGGTTGATAAGATTTTTGTTCCTTCAATGCCATCCGATGTAAGAAACAAGAAATATGCCGACTGGAAGCGCGCTGTTGAGCGTTCAAGAAACTGGGAGAGATAATACTTGATTATTTCATTCTCTGTGATATAATAAAACGAATTTAATTTAAGGAGTATAAAACTATGGCAAAAATGGTATGTCCCTGGGGCTTAATCACTGACTTTGTAACCGATGCATTTATCGGCTACGGTATCCCCGAGGAAGAAGCAAAAATGTGCACCGATGTTCTTCTTGAATCCGATAAAAGAGGTATTGAGAGCCACGGATGCAACAGATTCAAGCCCATCTATTTAGACAGAATCAAGGCAGGAATCCAGTTACCGACAACTAATTTCGAAATTCTTAAGGAAACCGAAACAACAGCAGTTGTTGACGGTCACAACGGAATGGGTCAGGTTATCGGAACAAAGGCTATGCAAATGGCTATCGACAAGGCTAAGAAATACGGTATGGGTATGGTTGTTGTTCGCAATTCCTGCCACTACGGTATTGCAGGCTACTACACCTCAATGGCAACCGAAAACGGCTGTATCGGTATGACGGGAACAAATGCGCGTCCCTCAGTTGCTCCGACCTTCGGAACAGAGGGTATGTTCGGAACAAACCCGTTCACTCTCGGCGTTCCCTCGGACGAGGCTTTTGATTTCAACTTTGACTGTGCTACATCAATTACTCAGAATGGTAAGATTGAATACTATGCAAGAATTGACGAGCCCGTTCACCCCGGAACAATTATTAATATCGACGGAACTCCCGTTGAAAGCGACGCAGGCGTTGCACTCGGCAAAATCAGAAACGGCACAGCTGCTTTAACAACTCTCGGCGGTATCGGCGAGGCACTCGGCGGATATAAGGGCTACGGCTTTGCTATGTTCGTTGAATTCTTATCCTCTGTTCTTCAGGACGGCGAATACGGAAAAGCACTCGACGGTAAGGACGAAGAAGGCAACATCAGACCTTATCATCTTGGTCATTTCTTTATTGCTATTGACACAAATCATTTCCTCGGCGAAGAAATCTGCCGTAAAAAGACAGGCGATATAATCAGAACTGTACGCGCTTCAAGAAAAGCACCCGGCGAAGAAAAGATTTATATTGCAGGTGAAAAGGAATACAACATCTGGAAAGAGCGCGAGCCCAGCGGAGTTCCGATTAACGAAAGCGTTCAGGGTGAGCTCAACGAAGTCAGAGATGATCTCGGACTTGACTATATCTTCCCGTGGGAAGACGGCTACGAGGGCTACGAGAGCGACTATGTTCCCAGCGCTCATATTGAGAGAAAGTAATTAGTGAAGAGTGAAGAGTGAAAAGTGAAGAGTTTCGGGACCTGCGGTCGGCTATTATAATCGGGCGCGGGCAGAGCCCGCCATCAACTCTTAACTCTTAATTCTACACTCTTAACTATAATAAAACGAAAGGTTTATTATCTTATGGATTATCGTAAAGAATCATTAAAACTTCACGGTCAGTGGAAGGGCAAGGTTGAGGTTGTTGCCAGAGCAAAGGTCGGCGACAGAGACGCACTTTCACTTGCATACACTCCGGGCGTTGCAGAGCCCTGCCTCGCTATTCAGGAGGATTATTCAAAAAGCTGGGAACTCACCCGCCGCTGGAATATGGTTGCAGTTATAACTGACGGAACTGCAGTTTTAGGTCTCGGCGACATTGGTCCCGAAGCAGGAATGCCCGTTATGGAGGGCAAATGTGTTCTTTTCAAAGAGTTCGGTGATGTTGACGCATTTCCAATCTGTGTAAGAACAAAGGATGTTGATGAAATCGTTGAAACAATATATAACATCAGCGGTTCATTCGGCGGAATCAACCTTGAGGACATTGCAGCTCCAAGATGCTTCGAAATTGAAGAGAAGCTCAAAGAGCGCTGCGATATTCCGATTTTCCACGATGACCAGCACGGAACTGCGGTTGTTGTTTCCGCTGCTCTTATCAACGCAACAAAGATTATCGGCAAGCCCCTTTCGCGCTGCAAGGCTGTTATTAACGGCTCTGGCGCTGCAGGTGTTGCAATCGCCAAACTTCTTATGACACTCGGTCTTAATGACGTTATCCTCTGCGACAGAACAGGCGCAATCTATGAGGGAAGAGAAAACCTCAATGCTTCAAAAGAAGCAATTGCAAAGGTTACTAACAGAGGCATGACAAAGGGCGGACTTGAAGAGGCAATCAAGGGTACTGATGTATTTATAGGCGTTTCGGCTCCCGGTGTTGTTACTCCCGAAATGGTTAAATCAATGAATCCCGACCCGATTGTTCTTGCAATGGCTAATCCTACTCCCGAAATTATGCCCGACCTTGCAATCAAGGCAGGCGCAAAAATCGTTGGAACAGGCCGTTCGGACTTCCCGAATCAGATTAACAATGTTGTTGCCTTCCCCGGTATTTTCAGAGGTGCTCTTGATGTCAGGGCAAGCGCTATTACAGAGAATATGAAAATCGCAGCTGCTTATGCAATCGCTTCACTTGTAGACGATGATAAGCTTGAGCCCGATTACATTCTTCCCTATGCATTCGACCCGAGAATTAAGGACACAGTAGCAAAGGCTGTAGGCGAAGCAGCAATTAAGGACGGAGTTTCAAGACTCCATCCCAAAGATGAAGAAAAATCAGAATAATAAATAAAAAACAAAAAGCTCTGCAGCTGCAGAGCTTTTTTCTTATCCGAATAATTTAGTTAAAATTGACATCTTTGCAGTTTTTTTGGTATCTGCACTCTTCTTTGCTTCATCAGGAGTTATAATCTGTAATCCGTCATCTTCAATGTCGTTTGATTCCACTTTTTCCTGCTTATACTGTGTGTGTTTCTCCTTCTTAGCATTTACGAGTCTTTTTTCAAGAGATTTTGTCAATCCGTTGTTATATGTGTAAATGTAACCGTAGAATGTCTGACCGTAGTGAGAAGTCATATCCTCGTATGTTCTTACATCGAAATATGTTCCGCCCCAGTGAGACTCGGAAATTGTTACACTTCCGTTTTTGTGAACTTTTTCAACGATAGCAACGTGTCCGCTCCAGCAAGCAACTGCGCCTACCTTCGGCTCGCTGCCGTAATCATAATAGCCTGCTGCCTTGTTCATTCCGTACCAGTCGCCGGCAGAACCGTGAGTGATGAGAGGAGCTTCTCCGTTCATTTCATAAATACGTCCGTATGCGTATGCAACGCAGTTGGGCATCGGTGTTCCCGTCTGATGATAAACATTCAGCTTTGTTGAATAATAAGGAATGCTTGAATTGGGAGCCGTAAGTCTCGGTTCGTAACCGTTGTTGTCGCTTGCAAGCGCAACCATCGGAGTTATTGCCGAGATAATAAGTGTTAATATAATTACAATTGGAATTATAAGCAGGGTTTTCTTCTTAGCCATAAAATACCTTTCTTTTTTTACGAGAACAGCGATTTTTATTTTTTTCTGTTCCCGCGCCCGACTCAAAAATCAAATTTCAATATCTTCGGGCAATTCGAAACTCTCTTAAGTTTTCGATAGAATTCTCTTACTTACTGCGTTGGCGCCCTCGCGCTCAACGGTGAAGATTATAGCAAATTCATCTTTCTGTAATCTATAGCAATTAACACCAAGCATTTTGTTACTTTTTTGTAACCTTTGTGGAGTTTCTACAAAATTCGCATGTTTTTATTGACTTTTTAGCAGACTTCCGTCTATTAACCCTGTTTTACAGCACAAAAAAAGCGCTAAGATTTGGTCATCTTAACGCTGTTTTTTGTCATTTTTTAACACATATTGAGATGTGTAAGGTTTAATGTGTAATATTTTAACAAATTTCTTTGTATATTATGTCTAAATGCCCTTTGGAATCCACTTTCCTGCAAATCTGTAAGGATTTTCTTCCTTATTTTTGTCATACCATACCTGCGGGAAGAAGATTTTCTCATTCGGAGTGGCTTTTTTGCACTTATCAAAGCCTTTTCTGTCGGTTTTAACGCAGACAATAACGAATCTGAAATCCTCCATAAAATCACTTGGAGCGCTGATGGAGAGGAAATAATCCTCGTAATTATATTCGTAATCAGTAAAATAGAGCGTTCTGTGGGAAACTCTGTCCTCAAACGAATTAAAATCCTTTTCGCTCATATTTCCGCAGAAGTTATATGGATAAACATATCCTCCATCATCATCGGGATTGGTGTTTATATAATATGCAGCAATAACTCTGTATTGTTCCTCTTCAAAAAGAGTTGTGAATTTAATTGACTGCGAGGATTTCAAATACAGCTTATCGGTTGAATATAAGCTTTCAATATCGGCAGCCTTGTCATTGAGCCTTATTGCTCTGAAATGCTGGTCCTTTTTGATATCGGCATCGTTTTCGAGAAATGCTTTGTTGTCCTTGAGGATTTTTGAAACATATATCGTTGAATTAAAATCCTCAATTTCTATCTTACCGCGAATAGTCTGGTCCAATCCGTATGCATCGCACATCTCTTCGCGAATTCCTTCGGGAAATTCAATCTTATATTTTTCTATATAAGGTCTGAGATACGCCGTTCTTGCAAAATCAACAACCTTTATGCTCGTGAAAACCAGAATGGGAATAAGAACAATAACGCCCGCTATTGTAAGATTCTTCTTGGTGCAGTATTTCTTCGCAAGTTCTTTGACCTTCGGCTTGAACTTGTTCTTAAACCAATTCTTAATATTCGGAATAAGATTCTTAAACCAAATCTTAGCCTTAGCCCAAAAAGCACTGAAACCGGTCTTTGATTTTGAACCAAACTTTTTAAGCTTCTCTTTTAATTTTGAAAAAAACTCTTTCATTTAATCACACTTCTTCTTGAATTTTCAACTGCTTTGTTTATAAGTTCTTCGCTGTTCATTGCGCTCTCCGCTGCTTCAACATCGGGGAGCTTTGCTCTTGTTTTAGGATGCTTTGGAGTAAACACTGTACAGCAATCCTCATAAGGAAGAATCGAGGTTTCAAATGTATCGATTCTCCGCGATATCCTTACTATCTCGTCCTTGTCCATTCCGATACAGGGACGAAAAACGGGAATCGAGCTTGCTGCGTCGGTGCATGCAAGGGCATACATGGTCTGGCTTGCAACCTGACCCAAACTCTCGCCCGTTATCAGCGCACTGCAATTCTGGTGCTTTGCGAGGATTTCACTTATTTTCATCATATACCTTCTCATAATGATTGTAAAGTATTCCTCGGGACAATTCTTTCTTATTTCCTGCTGAATTTCAGTAAAAGGCACAACATATGTTGTTATGGGTCCGCTGTACTTTGCAACTTTTTTAAGAAGCTCCATAACCTTTTTCTCGGCAAGCTCGGTTGTAAACGGAGGGGAAGCAAAATGAACTGCAACAAGCTCAATGCCCCTTTTTGCCATCATATATGCCGCAACGGGAGAATCAATGCCGCCGCTGATTAAAACAGCCGCTCTGCCGCTTGTGCCGACGGGCATACCGCCTGCACCCTTAATATTATTACCTCTTATAAAAGCATAGTTATCTCTTATCTCAACAGTAACTGTTACATCGGGGTTGTGAACATCAACCTTTAAATGATTGAATTTTGAAAGAAGAAATCCGCCGAGTTCCCTTGAGATTTCGGGTGATTTGAGAGGAAACTTCTTGTCGCTTCGTTTTGATTCAACCTTAAAGGTTCTTGCTTCTAGCAACTCATCTTTCAGATAATCGGCGCTGATTGCCCTGATTGAATCCATATCCTTTTCAGCAACTGCTGCACGGGAGAGCGCTGCAATTCCAAAAACCTTTTTCAGAATTTCAACCGCTTCATCGAGGTCTGTATCCTCATCGACGCTTTGAACCATAATGGTTGACTGGCTCTTTGTGAATGTAAATTCACCGAGCTCCTTCAGCGCCCTTCTCATATTTTTAATTAATATGTCTTCAAATGTGTTTCGGTTGAGTCCCTTTAAAACGAGCTCACCGTTTTTTATTAAAACAATTTCTCTCATAGTTTAACTAAATCGGATAGTCCCTGACCGTTTCGCTGAGTGCGATAATCAGAGAGTCTATATCCTCCTTCGTTGTATTTCTTGAAAAGCTGACTCTTATTGACTTATCAATGATTTTATCACTGAGCTTCATAGCAGTCAGAACATG
>CAJOEV010000029.1 GCA_905233545.1 uncultured Eubacterium sp.
TTATGATATAATTATTTCATATCGAGGTGATAACTATGAAAAAAACAATTTCAATCTTTTTAGCGCTAATATTTGTTTTATCAGCGCTGTTTGCTGTTCAGGCGGCGAGTGTTGGAAAAGTTTCTTCTGTTTCCGTTGTTAAAACAACCAAGAATTCAGTTGAGTTGAAATGGAAAAAGGTCTCAAAAGCAACAGGATATCAGATTTATTACAAAACAAAGAAAGACAAAAATTTCAAAATTCGTAAAACAGTTAAAAAAGGAAGCACAGTAAGCGTCGGCGTTTATAATCTACGCTCAGACAAGACCTATTATTTTAAAGTCAGAGCTGTAAAAAAGTCTTCAAAAGGCAAATTTTCAAAAGTTGTTAAGGTAAAAACAAAGAAAAACGCTTGTATAGACAGAAAAATGGTCGGAACGTGGACTAATGTTCTTTCTATGGTGTCAGAGGGCGACCCTGTTTATGATTTTAAATTCTACGGAAACGGTAGGGTTAAAGTTATTTACCGCGGAGAAGACGCTGTCAGATCAATGATTGTAAATTGTATATGCTCAAAAAACACTGCTTCATTCTTCGCTGATGGTAATAAGTATAGTGTGACATATATTAAAGATTCTTCTCTTATGAAGCATCGTTATGTTGAAGGCACAGGTTTTGTTAACAGGTCAATGGTTATAAGAACCAAGGATAATGACTGGTCAGATTCCGCTTATAATTCTTTTATGAGTTATCTTAATAATACTTGTTGGGACTCAAAGTATTTTAAGAATTATGTTGAAAGCAGAGGGTATAGTTTCAATGGAGTCAGTTTTTCTTCACCTAACGATGGCAGTCAAATATTAACATCTTGTGTTGATTCCAAATTGGGTCATTCTTCCAAAACTTATTTTTCGGGAAAAAATATTTATCTTGCATTCTTTAATCTGAATAAGAAAAATGACAAGTCAGCATCTACACAGCGTGTCGTTTTAGAAAAGAAATCATCAAAAAAGATGAATGCATTTATATTTGATTTCGGAAAAAGTGAGGTCGGTTATACCCGCGAAACCTGGACTAAAAGATAAGATATAGATTTTCAGTAATATAGTTATGAGTAAAGAAAAAATTGCAGGGGCCGAAAGTGCTCAGCCCAAAAAGAAAATGAAGGTTTGGAAAAAACTGCTGATTGTTCTGGCGGTTGTTATTATTGTTCCCATTGCAGTGCTTGCTGCGTTTGTTATTGTTAATACCAATAATTCAAAGCCTTCAGGGGATGAAATAACAACTGCGCCCGCTCAGGAATATTTTGAGCTTAAAGAAAGCGATATCAAAAATGAGGTTTCTGGAAAGGTTAACATAACTCCGCTGGGTGATAATCTCGATTTCAGCGAGGTTTTAAAAAGCGTTGAGGACAATATTAACTATTCTTATGCCGACTACTATGATATCGACGGTGCGCAGAAAGTTATGAAAAAAACTCCTGTTAAAAGGGTTAAAAACATAAGTCTTCTTGACTCGGATAATAATATTGACGCCGATAAGCTTTATAAAACCGTTCTTGCAAACAACAAGCCCTGCAAGAATGCAAAGGGCGTTAATACAATAAATTATTTTTATTCGGATGCAACCAACGAAGAGATTAAAGAAATCTGCAAATTGATTGCAAAAGTAGTAAATGAAACAAAAGAGGACAGGGATATTACCGAAACTGCAAGTGCATTGGTTAATCTTAAAATCTTCCGACACGAAACCTCCTCCGATTTAGCGGGAATATCGCATAAAATGGTGTTCTATTTCAATCCCAATATGATTGAGATGACGGGCAAGATGTTTGAGCTGAGCAACAGAAAGCAGGAAGGCTATGACGAGAAGTATTTAACCTTTGTTCACGAGATTGAGCACATCAAGCAGAGTGCTTCAAGGGACAATGATTTTGACAGCGGAGTTGAAGTAGGCTTTTGCAGAAAATATGATTCGGCAACCGTTAATTCCCTTTGGGACCAATGGATTCTTGAGGGAGCTGCCGAAATAAAAATGACTCGGTATACGGGCAGCAAACCTATGACCTATGCAAAGAAAATCGGATATGTAAACACATATAATCTCGGTTACATTTTCAGCGATAACGAGCTTGACGCATTCGTTAATTCAACATTCCTCAACGATTTGGACGAGGTGTATGACAAGCTTAACATCAAAGGCGAAAAGGAACAGCGCGATTTTCTCAATTTCTTATATTCAATTCAGTTAACTCAGTATGACTGTAATGATTTTTGGGATTATTATCAGAAAAAAACAGGCAAAACGCTCTCTGATGATGATAAAATTTCAATCAAAATGGATATCCGCACCGAGGCGGTGAATCATTTAACTAAGATGTTTTACACTAATCTGGTCAAGGGAATTGAAGACGGAAAAATCCGCGATGTTGAAACCGTTTTCTTTATGCTCAAAGTCTGGGAACTTGATTGTTTCAACCATCTGACATATACCGAGAAAAATGCATTCACTCATGCTAAGCAGTATATCATTGACCTTAACGAAACAAATAAAAAGCTGTTTGAGGCAATTTCAAAGAATACGAATAAAAGCAAACAAGAGCTTATGAAGGAATACAGTGAATATCACGCCCTGATAAGCAACGGAAAGGAAACCAAGCACAACTACCGCTTTTATGATTTAAGCAGCGAAAAAGAGAAATTCCTTGATGATTGTTTTGCAGGTTACAGCGTTACGCATTTTGCCGATATTGAAACTATGATTGATAATATTGACAATCAGGGATAAATCTCCCCGACGGCATAAAAACCGCTGTCCGATTTTTATCGGACAGCGGTTTTTATAATTATCCCTTAGAATTATATAATATTACAACTCAAATGTTTCAAATGATTTTTTAACAAGCTCCCTTGCTTCTTCAAGTGATTCAACTTCTTTTGAATACATCATCTGGCTTATAAGATTTCCCGTTGCGGTTGCCTCAACGGGACCTGCAATAACGCGTTTTTTCGTATACTGTGCAGTAAGCTCGTTCAAGTATCTATCCTTGCTGCCGCCGCCGACAATGTTTATAACATCAATGCTTTTGTTGCTGATTTTTTCAATTTCTTCAACAGCATCCGAATATGCCTTGGCAAGTGAATGATAGACTGAATTAATGACTTCTGCAACGTGAAGCTCATCGTTTTTCAGATATCCCCTGATAGCGTCAATCATATTTTCGGGGGCAAGAAAATCGGGCGCATTTGTATCAATGTACTCGAACTTTTTGCACTCCCTTGCCATATTCATCATTTCATCATAGGTGTATTTTTTGTTCAGGTTTTTGCGTATGTTCTGAAACAGCCACATTCCCATATAGTTTTTAAGAAAGCGAAAACGGTGGTTAATTCCGCCCTCATTGGTGAAATTGGCTTTTAGCGCGTCATCTGTGAGAACAGGAGAGAGGTTTTCGGTTCCGATAAGGCTCCAGGTTCCCGATGATATATAAACGCCGTTGTCGCCGACCGAGCAAGCTGCAACAGCGCTTGCAGTATCGTGGGACGGAGCAAGAACAACCGTGCTTTCAAAATCAAATTCCTTAAGTTTGCCGACTTCTGTGCAGGGGAGGGAAACCTCACTGAAAATGCTCTTTTTAATGCCGAGCTTCTCAAGGATTTCGCTGTCCCAGTTTTTTTCATTTGCATTGATTAGATTGCTTGTTGAAGCTTCGGTATATTCGTTTTTAATTTCTCCCGTCAGCTTGAAAGCGAGATAATCAGGCATCATTAAAAAGTATTCCGCTTTATCAAGCTTGCCGCTTTTTTTGTCGCAGAAAAGCTGGTAAATCGTGTTGTAGTTTGCTTTTTGAATACCTGTTTTTGCATATAATTCTTCCTGAGAAATTATTTTTGCAACCTCGTCCATAGCCTTGAAAGTTCTCGGGTCGCGGTATGAAACAGCGGGAAGTATTTCTTTTTTATTCTCATCAAGAAGAACATAGTCAACGCCCCAGGTATCAATAGCTATTGTTTTTGGAATCCTGCCGAGCTCTTTGCATTTTGCGATACCCGCTTTGATTTCATTTACTAATTTTTCAATATCCCAGGAAAATGAGCCGTCTTCTCCTCTTAAATAATCTTCAAATCGGTATATTTCTTCAAGTTTCAGCTTACCGTTTTCAATACAGCCAAGAATATGTCTTCCGCTTGAAGCGCCGATATCAATTGCAAGATGATAGTTCATATTTAAATCTCCGTTGTTTTTTCTTTATTATATCATATCATTTTTTCAAAAACAATGCGCTAAATAATTGACTTGACAGAAGTATAAAGCTATAATAATAGACGGAGGTAATAATTATGAAAACAAAAAAGATTTTTTCACTTTTTCTTGCAGTTATGATGCTTTTCAGTATGGCATCCTTTTCAAATGTCAGCGCATATGCAAAATCAGGCAAGTCAACAAAATCAGCAGTATATCTTAAACACAACACAACCTACAGCAGCTACGATATAACGGGCAACGGCAAAGCTGACAAAATCAAGGTTAAGTATATGTCCTATGTTAAAACATCCGACGGTGTGGGACATGCAAGTGTTTATATCAACGGAAAGAGAAAAAAGATTTTCAGAGGCGGATGTACTGTTAAGGTAAGACTTATTGCGCCGACAAAGAAAAAGGTTTTTCTTGCTGTTGAGTATAGATATAAAGACGCAGTATTTGATGCATATCTCTACAGATACTCAAGCGGAAAATTCAAGAAGATTTACAGCAATTCAATCTATTATCCTTTCTCAGGCGGAAAGATAACAAAGGTTTCAAGCAGCACAATTTCAGTTGAGGCAACAACAACAAAATACGACAACGGGCTTTTCCCCGCTGACTACAGCTGCAATGCTTCCTTCATGGTTTACTATTCAATCAACGGATACAAAATCAGCCGTAAATCAAAATTCCTTAAAGCAAGCGGGTATAATGATTTCTATGCGGACAAGGATTTCTGGACGAGTTCAACCTATAGCTACAACGACATGGACGGAACTTATTTTTCAACCGATGATTTAGTAACTATTACCCGTTGCCATATTAACGGAAATTATGAAGTTGCCTATGAACTTGAAGACTGGTATGGCAACAAAGGCTGGATTTTCAGCAGTGATTTTGATTGGGACTACCCGTATCTTCATGGATAATTAATAAACAACCCCGATTGTGTTTAACACAATCGGGGATTTTTTTATTTAATGAAATCTTTTATTTTTTCAGCGTCGTGATAGCCTTTTTCGTAGAGCGCGGTCAGCTTTTCCTGGTCCCTTGTAAGCGTTTTCATACCTAAAATATCATCGGGGGCAACGATTAAAACCTTGCCTTCCTCCTGAAGTTCAAGCGCTTTTGTCAAGCCTTCGGTGTATTTATCGGTCATTGCATCTATTGCAGCCGAAAGGGCGGGATGCCTTGCCCTTAAGAATCTGGCGACAACATCGTTTCTGAGCTGTTTAACCTCCGCTTCAATCGGTTTTGTCAAAACGATGATAACTTTGTCGCATCCGAGGTCAAATGCCTTTTTCAGCGGGAACGGGTCGGATATTCCGCCGTCGAAGTATTTGGAGGTGTAAACCTTAATCGGTCTGCAAACAAGCGGAAGGCAGGAGGATGCCATAATAACTCTGTAGTCATCTTTGTGCATATCGTCTTTTTTATTAAAGTATCTTGCTCTGCCCGTTTCGGAGTCCGTTGCAACGATTATAAAATCGGTGCTGCTGTTTTTAAGAGTTTCATAATCAAGCGGATATTCGCCGTCCTCAGCCGAAAGCTTTCCGTAGACATACTGGAGGTTGAGATATGAGCCTGTTTTAATGAAATTATAGGGACTCATTGCCTCTTTTCTAAGGGAATAGTCGGTGTAAAACTGCTTGTTTCTGCCTTTCTGGCGTGCGATATAGCTTGCGCCGTTTGCGCTTCCTGCCGAAACGCCTATAAAGCAGTCAAGATATATTTCATTGTCAAGAAGGTAGTCGAAAACGCCTGCGCCGTATATATCGCGAAGACCTCCGCCGACATCTATAATACCAATCATATTTTCACTTCCGTTTCAATAATGCGGTAATTATAACACAAATTGCAGTAAGATTGCAGTATTTGAAAAGATATGTTATAATTATTTTATGTATAATTATGTTGTTTTTGATGTTGAAACGCCCAACAGGGCAAATAACCGAATGAGCGCAATAGGAATTTCGCTTATTGAAAACGGAAAAATCACAAAGGAATTCTATTCTCTCATCAATCCCGAAACCTCTTTTGACTATTTCAATACTCAGCTTACGGGAATTGATGAGGATTTAGTTGCTTTTTCACCGAGCTTTGACGAACTTTGGAAGGATATTGAACCGCTGATGAGCAGCGGGATTCTTGTGGCGCACAATGCACCCTTTGATATGGGTGTTTTAAAACGATGTCTTGAGGCATATGAAATTGAATGGAAGCCCTATGTTCACTATCTCTGTACCGTTCAGGTCGGAAGAAAATTTCTGCCCGATATGAAGCACAAGCTCAATGATATGTGTGATTTCTATAATATTGAACTTGAGCACCACCATGCGGGGAGCGACGCCCATGCCTGCGCCGAAATACTTTTAAATTATGAAAAGGACGGCGCCGAGCTGAATAAATTCATTCGGACATATAAGTTTAAATAAAAAATGAGCTTATCGTATGATAAACTCATTTTTTATTTATGCTTTATACCAGTAATCGACTCTGCCTTTATTATTGAAGTGAACATAGGAACCGGAGTAATACCACCAGGTCGTTCCGTATGACGATTGGGTTATGTCTTCAGGCTCTCCCCAATTGTAAGCATATCTAACCTGCTTTTTGGTCATTCCGTTTTTAACATTTTTTGAATAGTAAATAACACTGGATTTATTGTTTAGCGTCTGACCGAATTTATTCACTATTCTTACTTTGATTTTGCTTCCGTAATTACCGTTTTTCTTAACCTTAAAAGAGTAATCATATGCGCTGTAATACTTTGTGAATGTTTTTGTATAGGTGTTTTTACCTATTGTTACCTTGAGAACATCTCCTTTGTGAACATCCGTGACATAGCCGCGGAATTTTGTCTGATTACGGTAGTACAAATAGTATTTCAAATAAGGATCGTTATATTCAACACTGTCCTTTTCGGTGTAGCTTGTGCCGTTTGATGTATAAGTAACTGAAAACTTTGTTCCGATTTTGCAGATTTTTATATTTTTTACTGTATATTTTCCATTGCTGTCGGCTTTTGCTGTATATGTTTTGCCGTCTATTTTTAACTTGATTGATGAATAGGGCATACCGACGCCTTTATAACTTGTTTTTCCGTATACCAAATCATCATATTCGCATTCATATTCAATGAGGGACTGCATATATTCTTTCGTGACATTGACCTTTATCTGAACACTGTTTCCGAAATCATCAAAAACCTTAACCGTTGCAGTTCCCACTTTTTTTGGCGTCAGCTTCAGCAAGTGACACAGCTTTCCGTCTTTAGAGTTGTGTGAAATAAAATAATTGTCGCTTCTTACATCCTTCATAGTGTAATTTTCAATTGATGATGTAACAATCGAGGTGTCTGAAGATTTTACCTTAAGACCGCCCAGAGCATTATAGAAGATGTCGTATTCTTCATAATAGCCCTCTTTAGGGGTGAATTTTACGGTGGTTTTGGATGCTGAAAGCGTTGGCTTAACAACAGTTACATTTGCCTTATACTCAACCCCGTTGTAATTATAAGTTACCTCGGTGTTGCCCGGTGAAACTCCGAAAACATAGTAAGTGCGGTCAGCTTCTTCTACAGTCGTATTCTTGGTTTCAATTTTTGCAATACTTGTGTCAGATGAAGCAACGCTTTTTACTTCGTCTGTTTCAGTCTCATATATATCCTTTACAAGAGTTTTGTATCCACCTGCGGGGACGGTAATATTTTTCACCTCGGGCTCGGTAACAGTAACATTTACCGCGTAATACTTATTGTTATCTATATATGTTATAACAGCCGTACCCGGAGCAATTCCAACTGCATAATAGCTAATGTGATAAATCGTGCCATCGTACCAGTCATCGTCATCATAAAGTTCTTCCTCGATGACTTCTTGATAAACTGAAACAACATTGGTGTCTGATGATTTCATTCCTAACGGGTTATTTTGGTCGTAAACGGGATTGCTGTTATCGTCGTCATAGTCGTCGTCATAATCATCATCGTCATAGTCGTCGTCATAATCATCATCGTCATAGTCGTCATAATCATCGTCGTCATAGTCGTCGTCGTCATCATCGTCATAATCGTCGTCGTAATCATAATCATCAGAATCTTCTTCAAAAATCAGACCATACTGCCCCATTGAGATAGTTAAATCCCGTTGTTCAGGCTCTTTAGCAAATGCATAGTTATATGTTGCCGCAGAAAACGGCTGAAGCACGCAAATAGCGAAGGTAAGTGAAAGAATGATTGATAATGCTTTTTTCATAGGAAACACCTCGTTTTTTTAAAAGACAATGGTTGAATTTTATAATATAATAATAAACATAGATAATAATTAAAGGCAAGGAATGATTTTTCATTCCCTGCCGTTATTTTTCAGTATTTTTGTTGTTTCGATAACGCTTTGGTGGTTTACCTTTCTCGGCTCAAATTTTATGATTCGGTAAACTATCTGCATAACAATTCCGCAGCCGAAGGTGCTGAAAACAGTTCCAATACCAACGGGACCGCCGAGCAGCCAGCCGATTAAAAGCACCGTGCCCCAGATGATTATCTGAACAAAGCCAATCGGAAGTTTTTTCATTCGCTTCCCGAGTCCGACAAGAAGCGCGTCCCTCGGTCCGCAGCACTGCGCCGCGCTCATATAAAAATACTGCCCGATTGCCATAAGCGTGAGCCCTGCAATGATAATCAGTATTCCCGCCCAGACGCTTTTTGTTTTCGGAAGCCTGTCAACAGTGTTGAAAATCTGAACAAAATTACCCGTCAGAAGCGCGTCGATAATAGTTCCGTATCCGATTTTTTCTTTCATCAGAACGTCAATGATAAGAATAACAACACCCATTGCGGTCATCGAAAGCCCGTAGTTCAGCGGAGTGTGGTACGAAATTCCCATTCCTAGACAGTCCCACGGCGCAAGTCCCAGATCCGCGCGGATTGTTAAATGTACGCCCAGAGCAAAGATAATAAGACCGAAAACAATTTTCAGCCAGCCAAGAAAAACACTCTTTCTTGACATGTTACCCCTCCTCTGAAACGGTTTTGCACATTATAGCACAGTGAGCAACAAAGAACAAGGGCGGATTAAAAACCCGCCCAAATTACATTATATCAAGCATTTATTTCTGCCGTGTCGGTTATCTCGGCGTTGCCGTCTAAATCCGCATAAACGGTTATGATAACATAATACGGCTCAGCATTCGGAACAGTTGCCTTAGCTTCACAGAAAATTCTGTAGTTTGTGCCTGCAACAACCTGGGTTGCAAGAAGAGCAATGGGCGAATATTCTGCTCCCGTAAGTGTTTGTGTTGCTTTGTTAAGCGCTGCTGTTGCATCATCGGTCATTTCAATTGACTGCGTTTCGCTCCATCCTCCGCTCAATCCCTCGGGATAGTTTGCGTCAACTCCTGTGTCAACAACATTTGTTATCTCGGCGCCGCCATTCAAATCCTCATAGATGTAAACAAGCGAATACTTCGGCTCAGGATTGGGAACAACGGCTGCAGTTTTGCAAAGAATGCAGTGATTCGTTCCTGCAACAATCTGGCTTGCAACATACACAACGGGGGTGTATGAAAGTCCCGTCATACCCTCAGTGGCTTTTTTGAACAGCTCCTTGATTTCATCGGTTATCTCGGGATTTTCAGCTTTTGCCCATCCGCCGTCAATAACATCGGTTGGATTGTCATTCGTCTCCTGCTTGCCGCATGATGCCAGAACAACCGAGCCCGCAGCAGCAAGAACAATACATAATATAATTGCAAACATTTTTTTCATAATAATGGCTCCTTTCCTTTTTATGCCTTCCAATTGTTAAGTGTATCAAAAAGAGCAAAGTGTTGCAAGAAAAGTGAAGATTTTTAAAAAGTGTATGTGAGTATGTGCGGAGCTTTGCTCCGCAGTGACCCGGACGGGAATTGAAAACAGATAGATTGAATTTCACATAAAAATATAATCGTTAATATGTATATGCGAGATAAAGGAATTCGACAATAATCATTAATGAAAACCTAAGAAAAGCTGAAAAAGGTGACCAAAAAGAGACACCTCCGCAAACTAAATCTTATACAGGAATTGAGAAGATTATCTTCAACAAAGCTTGCGATGCCTGAAAAAAGTCAAAAAAGGTAATAATAAGAGGAGCACTTTTCTGTGCTCCTCAAACTAGTAAAACCTCTTATTTTTTTGTAGTCACAGCCTTTGATTTAGACCAAGCTGAATACTGATTTTTACCGTTAATTTTCTTATATCCTCTAATGCGGACATAATACTTTTTCTTTGCAGCTAATTTAGTAACTGCTTTGCTTGTTGCCTTATAGCCTTTAACGGTAACAGTCTTATTGCCTTTCTTGAAGTTCTTATCTGTTGAGTACTGAATTTGATAGCCGTCAATACTTTTAACAGATTTCCAAGTAGCCTTAAACTGCTTTTTACCTGCAGTAACCTTGCTCAGTGAAGGCGAGCCGAGTTTTGCAACTGCCTTTTGAGCAACTAATATTTTGCCGCAAGTAGAACAATGACTGCCTTCTGTCTTACCTGCTGCCTTAAAGGTTGCGGGTACAGCTTTGTCAGTAACAGGAGTATGTCCTTTAGCATTAATTGTATTCTGTGCTACAAGGATTACGCCACATACTGAGCAATGGCTACCCTCGGTCAAGCCTGTTTGCTCACAAGTAGGAGCAACGGCTTTGTCGGTTGCAGGAGTATGGTCAACGATTTCAAGCTCTTTTGTATCTCTGCTAAGCTCGGTATTGCACTCTGAACAGTAAACAACAGAATCGTAAGAGCCTTTTGCAGTACAAGTTGCCGGCTTTTCATTTTCCTTAACTGCCTCTGCGGGAGTGTGCTCAATCATGTCAATTGACTCGGTATATTTATCACCGCATACTGAGCAAGTAAAGGTTTTAACACCTTCCTCTGTGCAAGTCGGAAGCTTTGTTACAGCAGAACTATAATCATGGTCGCTTGTTCTATCAGTATAATACGCTCTGTATGAATCTCCGCAATCTGTGCAGGTATAAGTTGTATAGCCCTTATCTTTGCAGGTCGGAGTAGTAACAACAGAACCGTACTGATGTTGTTTTGCAGGGATTACACTTTGTTCTTCAATTACAGTATTGCACGCAGAACAATGACTGCCCTCGGTTAAGCCTGTCTTTTCACAAGTCGGAGCAACGGCTTTATCAGTAACTACCGTATGCTCAAGCATATCTATATCTTCCGGTAGCGGGAGAAGTCACAGTAGATGAATAACTGTGGTTGCCAGTCTTATCAATTTTTTCTGTATACTTATCACCACAAACGGAGCAAGTAAATGTTTTAACACCGTCCTCGTTACAGGTAGCAGGTTTTGTAATTGCAGACTTGTAGTCGTGATTTGTAGTTACAGCAGTATAATCTGCCTTAAAACTATCACCGCAAGCAGAACAGGTGTAGGTTGTGTAGCCCTGTTCTTTACAAGTCGGAGCTGTTACAACCGCTACATAAGAATGACCGTTAGCATTAACCACTTGCTGCTCTGTAATCACAGTATCGCATACAGAACAATGACTGCCCTCGGTTAAGCCTGTCTTTTCACAAGTCGGAGCAACGGCTTTATCAGTAACTACCGTATGCTCAAGCATATCTATATCTTCCGTTTGATGTACAAGTAGCGGGAGTAGTCACAGCAGAAGTATAATTATGATTGCCTGTCTTGTCAATTTTTTCTGTGTACTTTTCACCACACACGGAGCAGGTGAATGTTTTAACACCATCCTCGTTGCAGGTAGCAGGTTTTGTAACCGTTACCTTGTAATCGTGGTTTGTAGTTACTTCTGTGTAATCTGCTTTATAACTATCACCGCAAATAGAACAGGTGTAGGTGGTATAGCCCTGTTCTTTACAAGTTGGTGCTGTTACAGCGGGTACATAAGTATGACCGTTAGCAGATATTGTTTCACCAATCGTTAATCTTACTCCACATTCAGAGCACTTTGTATCGCTTTCCTTGCCCGCTTCTGTACAAGTTGGCTCTATTGCGTTGTTTGACGAAACAGGGGTATGTCCTTTAGCGTTAATAACTTGCTGAGCAGTAATAACATAACCGCATAATGAACAATGAGAACCTGCTGTTAAACCTGATTTTGTGCATGTGGGCGCAACTGCTGAATCTGTCACAGCTGTATGCTCGAGCATATCAATATCCTCAGTATATTTATTACCACATACTGAGCAAGTGAATGTTTTCACTCCCTTTGTTGTGCAGGTAGCGGGAGTAGTTACAGCAAAAGTATAATTATGATTGCCTGTTTTATCAATTTTTTCTGTGTACTTATCACCGCAAACGGAGCAAGTAAATGTTTTAACACCGTCCTCGTTGCAGGTTGCAGGTTTTGTAACCGTTGCCTTGTAATCGTGATTTGTAGTTACTTCGGTATAATTTGCCTTATAACTATCACCGCAAACAGAACAGGTGTAGGTTGTGTAACCCTGTTCTTTACAAGTTGGTGCTGTTACAACGGGTACATAAGTATGAACGTTAGCATTAACAACTTGCTGTGCAGTAATAACATAACTACAAACAGAACAATGAGAACCTGATGTAAGTCCTGTTTTTGTGCAGGTTGGTGAAACTGCTGCATCCGTTTCTGGCGTGTGGGCAGTCTTTTCTATTACTTTGGTATATGCATCACCGCAGATTGAACAAGTGTAAGTCCTAACACCTGTTGTTGTACAAGTGGGTGCGGTTGTGATTTTGCTTTCATAACTGTGGGTTTCGGCAACTGCAATATAATCTGATTTGAAATTATCTCCGCAATCAGTACATTCATTATAAGTGAAACCTTGTGTAAGACAAGTTGGAGGTACAACTGTTTTTGCGTAACTATGACCTGTTGCAGGTACAACCTCGATTTTTATATCTTCACAAACAGTACACTTATATTTCTTTTCGCCAGTTTTTGTACATTCTGGAGCAGTTTCCGAAATTAATATGTAATTATGTCCGTTTGCAGGTATCACTGTTTGCTCTTGTAAAACAGCACTACACACTTCACATTTTACTTCTTCTGTCAATCCTGTTTCCGTGCAGGTTGATACTTTACCTTCTTTGGTTATCTTTTCTGTGTGACCGTATGCGGGTATTCTATCAATACCATTAATAATGGCACCACATACGGAACACTTATAGCCGTTTGTATGTCCTGCTTCTGTACAGGATGGTAACAGTGCGGCAACGGGCACCTCGGTATGTCCTAAAGAATCGGTATATGTATCAATGAATTCTGCGCCACAGTCATTACATCTATGAATTGTATAACCTCTTTCAATACAAGTAGGAGCAACAATTTCTGTCGTTTCTCCACTTATTGGTTCGAATGTATATCCGAATTTTTCAGCATATTGCTGAGCAGTTGAACCAATATGACCGATAATTGTTGTGGTTAATGGAACAACGCCTGTGCTGGTAGGCAACTCACAAGAATAATTATAAATTGTAATACTATCAATATCAGTACCTGCAAATGCATTCGTACCAACAGAGTTAACATTACTTTTTAGAACAACATCACCAGTCATTGAAGAACACCCATAAAAGCAGTATGATTCTATGGTTTTCAAACTGCTCGGGAAATTTGGGGTACACATATTAGCATTCCCTTTAAACGCAGAATCAGACAATAATTCAATACTATTATTAATAACTACATTTTCCAAAGCAGTACAATTTTCAAAAGCGTTACTTTTTATATACTTACACGAACTAGGAATAGAAACATTTTTCAAAGATTTACAGCCAAAAAAAGCATGGTCATCAATATGGGTTATAGCTTGACTAAATTCAACACTTTCCAAATTTTTAAAACAGCCAGCTACTGTTTCGTAGTAGATGCTGCCGTTATATGAACGTTCATAATATCCGTTTGAAAAAATATAGCTTCCAATTCCAGTTATAGTTGGAGTAATTCTAACAGTTTTTACAAGATAAGCTAATTCCCTTTTAATAGGCAAAGTACCCGAAGCATAATTATTGATATTGCCTTCCCCAGATACAATCATAACTCCTGTTTCAGAATCAATTGAGTAAGTTGCATTATCTTTTGGATAATTACCAGTATATATCGTAGCATAAGCCGAGAATTCTATTCCCACCGAAATATTTATAATTATCAATAACGAAACAAATAAACTAATTGCTCTTTTTGTTTTTATCATAAAAATACTTCCTTTCATCTTCTGAAAAACATCTTTGGCAAAAACTTATACAACCATCGCATTCTTTTTGTGCGTGCTCAACACCATCATAAAATCTTTTGTGTTCATTGTTTGTCATATTAACGCAACAACAATTTTCTTTATGAAGCTTCATAGTTTTACTAGATAAAATATACACAATCTTCACCTCCTTTCAAATAAAAAAGCGCAGCCTGAGCTGCGCCAAAAATGCTTTGCTCAAAGCTGCTAAACTAATTCAACTCTGCTATTAAGGCACGTCAAATAAAGAGCAAGCATTTTTATCAAAAGAAGATAAAAATGGCGTGCCATAATAATAGTTATCGATATTGAATTAGTTTAGCACTTTCATTTTATCATTTAGACAAAAATAAGTCAAGGAGTATAAAAATCACAAAAAATCTAAAAGGCAGGCACTTGCGGAGCTATGCTCCGCGTGACCCGGACGGGAATTTCTTCTCAACTATCGAAAGGTCCACCGGACCTTTCTCCCAAATTTGCCCAGCAAGGCTTTGCACGGCAAATTTGGAGTTTCGTTTCAATTCCCGCCACGTGCCTCAAAACAAAAAGAACAGCCCTTGCGGACTGTTCTTTTCATTTTGGTGACCCGGACGGGAATTGAACCCGTGTTACCGCCGTGAAAGGGCGGTGTCTTAACCTCTTGACCACCGGGCCGTTGGTGGCTTTAACTGGATTCGAACCAGTGACACTCCGGGTATGAACCGAATGCTCTAGCCAACTGAGCTATAAAGCCGTGTCTCATAAATGCAAGAGAAATTATATATTATAATGAGAGAAAAGTCAACACCTTTTTTTAATAAATATATTGTGAGTACAAATGTTTGACATTAGTATTGGAAAATATTATAATATATTGACTTTATTATTATCGGAAAGGGCTCTTTATGAAAAAGATTAGTAAAAGAGAGCAGCAGATTTTTGATTATATTAAAAATTTCATAGATGAAAACTCAACTCCGCCGTCTGTGCGTGAAATCGGTGAGGCTGTCGGGCTGAAGTCGCCGTCAACTGTTCAGTATCATATCAACTCTCTTGTTGAGGCGGGATATCTTGAAAGAGGCGACGCCAATATGAAGCGCACTCTTCGGATTGCAAAGAAGGGCAGCGGAACATACCACGTTCCTCTTCTCGGAACGGTAACGGCGGGCAAGCCGATTTTGGCTGTTGAAAGCATCGAGGACTATATTCCCGTTCCCGTAAGCTCGGGCAGTGCAGAGCTTTTTGCTCTCCGTGTTCGCGGTGATTCAATGATAAATGCGTCCATTTGCGACGGGGATATTGTTATTGTTGAAAGAACTCCCGTTGCCGAAAACGGCGATATTGTTGTTGCGCTGATTGAGGACGAGGCAACGGTTAAGCGTTTTTATAAAGAAAACGGAGGCTTTCGACTTCAGCCTGAGAATGATAACTACGAGCCGATTATTACCGATGAACTTGCAATTCTCGGCAAGGTAAAATCTTTAATAAGGAACTACGATTAAATAAATGTTTTTTAAATATTATTGATAATTTAACATTATTAATTTATAATTAGTCAAATATTAGGTATTAGGTGTTAGGTGTTAGGTGTTAGGTGTTAGGTGTTAGGTTGAATAAGCCTATACCTTAGTGAATTTGTAGGAACAATATGAAAGTAAACAATTTTAAAGATTTAGTTGTTTGGCAAAAATCCATGGATCTTGTAACAGAGGTTTATAAACTCATTATATTATTACCAAAAGATGAAGTTTATGCGCTTTCAAGTCAAATGAGACGAGCCGCTGTTTCTGTTCCCTCCAATATTGCAGAAGGAAAACAAAGATCAACATCAAAAGATTATTCAAGATTTTTGAATATTGCCAGAGGTTCGGCTGCTGAATTGGAAACACAACTGTTAATATGTGTAAGACTCGGATATCTTTCTGAAAATCAAATTGATTCTACACTTTGCTTGTGTGATGAGATTCAAAAAATGCTTAATGTTTTATCTGAGAAAATTCAGTCAAAAGATCAATAATCCCTAAAACCTAATACCTAAAACCTAAAACCTGGAACAAGGAGAAAAATTATGGCAGAATGTAATCACGATTGTTCAAGCTGTTCAAGCAACTGCAGCGAGAGAACAGAAAAACAAAGCTTTTTAGCAGAAGCTAATCAGTTTTCAAAAGTAAAAAAAGTTATCGGAGTTGTTTCCGGTAAGGGCGGAGTTGGCAAAAGCCTTGTTAGCTGTTTGCTTGCTTCAAAATGTCAGAAAGAAGGGCTCAAATGCGGTGTTCTTGATGCCGATATAACAGGTCCGTCAGTTCCGAAATCCTTCGGCGTAACTCAGAACGCTGTTCAGGATGAAACGGGTTTGCTTCCCAATGTAAGCAAAAACGGAACAAAAATTATGAGCATTAATCTTCTTCTTGAGGATGAAAACGCTCCCGTTGTATGGAGAGGTCCCGTTATCAGCGGAGTTATCCAGCAGTTCTGGACGGATGTTAACTGGGGCGAGCTTGATTTTCTCTTTGTTGATATGCCTCCCGGAACGGGCGACGCTGCGCTGACTGTTTTCCAGTCGCTTCCCGTTGACGGAATTATTATTGTTTCAACACCTCAGGACCTTGTTAAGATGATTGTTAACAAGGCATATAATATGGCGAAAATGATGGACGTTCCCGTTCTTGGACTTATTGAGAACATGAGCTACTATGAATGTCCCGACTGCGGAAAGAAGGTAAGCATTTTCGGTGAGTCACGGATTGAAGAAACAGCAAAAGAACTTTCGCTTCCCGTTCTTGCAAAGCTTCCGATTAACCCCGAAAACGCAAAACTCGTTGATGAGGGCAGGGTTGAGGATATTGAATGTGAAGAGCTCGACGGACTCGTTAACGCGCTTCAGATATTTTAGTTATTAAATCCACACAGGAGGAAAAGCATATGCCGAAAAGAGAAGGATATATCTCGTGGGACGAATACTTTATGGGCGTTTCGCTTCTTGCTTCAATGAGAAGCAAGGACCCGAGCACTCAGGTTGGCGCCTGCATTGTCAGCACCGAAAACAAAATTATGTCCGTTGGATATAACGGCTTCCCGAGAGGATGCAGCGACGACGATTTTCCGTGGGAGCGCTCCGCTGAGAATGCTAACGACACAAAGTATCCCTTTGTCTGCCACGCAGAGCTCAATGCAATTCTTAATGCAGGCGGTCAGAATCTTGCAGGCTCAAGAATTTATGTTGCGCTTTTCCCGTGCAACGAATGTGCAAAGGCAATTATTCAAAGCGGAATAAAAGAGGTTATCTATATTTCTGACAAATATGCAACAACACCCGGAACAATTGCAAGCAAAAAAATGCTTGATGCAGCGGGAGTTAAGTATACACAGTTTAAAAGTGACAAGAAAATAAGCTTTTCTTTCAACGAAAGCGAAGTATAAGATGGATAATGATAAAAAAATGGATGTCGACATCTATGATTTCGACCAGACGATTTTTCCGTATGACAGCGGAACACTGTTCTTTGTTTATTCAATGATTCACTATCCCTGGTGCATAGTTCTTCTTCCGATAATCGGCTTTTCATTTCTTCTGATGTTAGTCGGGATTATTCATTTCACGCAGTTCAAAAGAATCTGCTATACATATATCCCTTTTATTCCAAAGAAAAAAGCGGTTGTAAAGTTCTGGAACAGATATGAAAAATTGATTCAGCCGTGGTTCAAAGAGCGCAAAAGATATACAATCGTCATTAGTGCAAGTCCCGATTTTCTGCTTGAAGAAATTGACAGGCGATTGGGATTTGATACACTGATTTCAACGCGCCACAATAAAAAAACGGGAATTATTGAAGGAAAAAACTGCCGAGGAGAAGAAAAAGTACGGCGTTTATATGAAGTGTTCAAAGAGGATGAAATAAATGTTGTTGATGTTTATTCGGATTCTTTGAAACATGATAAATATATTTTCTCCCTTGCAAACGGAAAATGCTATCATATTGTTAAGGGAAAACGAATTGAGTTTAAATATTCAGAGATGTATAAAGACTAATTGAGGTTAAAGGTTTTTAATGAAGTATTTTTTAAGAGTTTTTATTGTTCTTGTGCTTGCAGCAGGGGTTGTTTTCGGAGTTTTCCGCTATACCAACCCCGAAGCTTTTGACAAAGGCGACACATCACAGTTAACAACGGTTTCAAAGCCTGCAGCAACTGAAAAGAATTCAAACAGAATTCTGCTTGCTTCACTGGAAAAAGAGGATTTCTATTTGTACAAGGGCTCGAAAGGAGTTCTTCTGCAACACGGCAAGAATGAAACAACTTTCACAAACTGGAGCAATCTGATTGATGCCGAAGAGCCTGAAATGCATTATGCGGATTTCAACGGCGACGGTGTTAAAGAGCTTCTTATCAAGGCTGTCAGCGAAAAGAAAGAAGACGGAAAGTTTATTTATGAGCTCTATCTTCTTATTCCGAAAACAAACAGCAAGGGAAAAGAGGAATATGATGTTGTTTACGCTTCAAGAAACACATGGAGCAGTATTCTCGACAACAACATAACCGAAGAAATGCGCCAGCTTAAAAACTGCAAAAAAATTATTCAGTTTTCAATGAACTCAAAAAGCAAGGGCATTGAATACGATAAAGAAACAGGAATAGCAAAGAGCGGATATTCGGGCTATGCACGCGCGCTTCAGAATTCCAACGGCGAGTATATGACCGTTGACAACTGGACTAAGGGCGACGGTATTTATTCGGTTTCCAAGGACAACAGAATTTCAATAAGCATTGATATTAATGTAAGCTATAAGGAATCCGAAAGAATTCAAAACGCAGGAAACATTTATTTCGAGATTTTCTTAAATAAGGACAACAAATTCCAGGTAACCGAAAAGAGCATGGTATTTAATCCTTCCGAGGATTATCTGGTGACCGACCCGACCGAGACAGCATCGGAGAGCTGGAAATATATCCTGAAGAATTCAAACAAATCCGCTTCAAAATCAAAGGAATATGTTCGCTGGATAAAATATTCAATTGAATACAATCCCGATATGTATACCCAGACAATGGATTTTGCAAGCGACCTTTCCGATATCAACAAAATCGAAAAAATAAAGCTTACGGAAAGCTATGTTGAGCTTACGGCAAAGAAGGATGTTTCGTTTGATTCAAAAGCAATCGGCGAGGGCGAATTCTCTGTTCTGATTGACAAGAAGCTTGATATTGCATACACTGCCGCAATAGATACAAGCGGTAAAAAAGAGGTTTTGAGAATAAACTTCGACAAGGCATATCCTCAAAGCGAGATTGAGAAAATATCAATTAACTATGGAAGCAAGGAATGATGCTTTAAGCGCCGAAATTCTTAAAGAGAAGCTCGGGCAAAACATTGAGGTTTTCCATTATCCCTCAATTGATTCAACAAATAATCAGGCAAAGCGCCTTTTAAGCGAAGTTAACAACAAAAAATTTCTTGTTGTTGCCGACACCCAGACAAACGGCAGGGGACGGCAGGGAAAAAGCTTTTTCTCACCCGCGTTCAGCGGAATATATATGAGCTATGTTTTTCACCCGATGAAAGATTTTTCCTCCTCTGTTACTGCAACAACTGCGGCGTCGGTTGCCGTTTGCAGAGCAATTGAAAAGCTGACCGACAGGAAACCCGAAATCAAATGGGTTAACGATATTTATCTTGACGGCAAAAAAATCTGCGGAATACTCTGTGAAGCAATAAGCGATTTTGAAACCAAAACGGTTACTTCCGTTATTGTCGGAATAGGGGTTAACATAAAAACCGAGGTTTTTCCCGAGGATGTTGAAAATGCATCATCTCTCGGAGCTGATGTTAAAAGAGCGGACTTGATTTCGGCAATAACAAAAGAGCTTGAGAAAATTGTTGATTGCGGGTATAATAGCTTCATAGATTACTACCGCGCTCATTCAATGATTATCGGCAAAGAGATTGATATTATTGAAAATTCGGTTATAACTCACGCGAAGGCGCTTGCACTCGAAGACGATGGCGCACTGGTCGTTGAGCTTGAAAATAAAAAAATAAAAACGCTGAGAAGCGGAGAAATCAGCATAAGGAGAATATAATTATGGCACTTTCACCACTGTTTATCTTATATATTGTTATCGTATTTTCTTTTATAGTAACAACGATTTTTATGTTCAAACCCAAGGGAAATGAAACAGTACATATCATTTTCTTCTGGCTTGCCGTTGCACTTTCATGTCTGGTAACATTCATCAATGCAACTTCACTTCCGATTGAAGAAACCTACAAGGTTGTTGCTGCGTGGTGCGGTCTGCTGTTTTCGGCAGTGGGAATCATCACCAGAATGATTACAGGAAAAACAAATGCAATTGCAAATGTTCTTGTTATGCTTTCAACAATCTACGGATGTGCAGGATATTTCTTTTTGAATTAAGAATTAAGAGTTAAAAGTTAAGAATTATGGGAGGGCTCTGCCCTCACCCGATTATAAAAAACCTACTGAAAGGACTTTTCAGTAGGTTTTTATCATTTCAAAATTCTGTGATTTTAAAACGCGGATTAAATCCTCGTTGTTATTGATTTTTTCTTCGGTGATTATTCCGCCTCTTCCCACATGTTCTCTTGTGTGAAAATCCGAGCCCGAAACCATCAGCTTATTGTTTTTCTTTGCCCATTCAAAAGCTTTGTCGTTTTCGCTCTTCGGGGTTTTGCCGTTGTATATTTCAACGCCGTCAATATATTTGGGGTTGCACCTCAGAATATACGGTCTGAAAGGGTGCGCCTGAAAAACAAGATAGCCCTGCGCGTGCATAAGCTCATATATGCTTTTCTCCCAGGGGAACATAAGGTTTTTCTGCTGTTTGAGCCACTGCGGGTCAACGCCGTAAATCAGATAGTCTGCGCCCGTTCCGTAGTGACGGAGCTCCATGCCGAACATAATCGAAAAATCCTCGGTTTCATATTTCTTCATCTCATAGTATGAGGAAGTATAGAAATCGATTTTTTTTCTGCGGAAAAACACGGCTCATTCCCGTGAAGGTAAGGGGAGAATAGTGCTCGGTTACAACTATTCCCGAGAAGCCGTTTTCCCTATATAATTCAACTATTTCTTTTGGGTGAACTCTGCCGCACTGGGATACCATATTTGTGTGGCAGTGCATTTCATATTTGTATTTCATTTAACACAGAGTCCTTTTGTATATTTCTTTAATATCGCTGTTATCAAATGCAACAGGGTTTGAAGCGAGCTTTGAAACATTGACTTCGCTTACAAATTCATCAAGCATTGATTCATCAATTTTCGGACGTTCAAGCTCAAATTCTTCTATGATTGAATTGAAAATTTTCAGCGCGTCCTCAGCTTCATTTCCGCCCATAACCTTTGCAAAAGAGTCAAACAGCTCTTTCGGATAATCCTTTTCGAGCATATATTCGAATATTTTTGAAAGCAAAAGTGCAACGGAATGACCGTGTGAGGTTTTGCAGTTCATTGTTATGTTGTAGCAAAGCGCGTGGGGCGCGCATGTTCCCGTAAGATTTATTGCTTTTCCGCCGTAAAATGAAGCCCAAAGCATTCCGAGATTGCCCTCTTTTGTGTTGTTAATATAACCGTCCTTATGCTCAAAGAAAAGTTTTATTGATTTTTCGGCATATTCTCTGCTTTCATCATTCGCCTTTTTGCTCCAATAGCTTTCAATTGAATGACAGAGTGCATCAAGGCAGGTTGCCTTTCTCTGATAGAGGGGAAGCGTTTCAAGCAGTTTTTCATCAAAAAGAACATAATCGGGAATGAATGTGAGGCTGTGAACGCTGTATTTATGAACTTCATTAAGATAGAAAACAGAGGTCTTGGTTGCCTCGCTGCCCGTTCCCGCGGTTGTAGGGATGAAAAGCGTTTTTATGCCGTTTTCCTCAAACTTTCCGTAAAGCGCAGTTTCTTCATCGTTGTTTGTTAAAATACGAATTATTTTTGCGCTGTCCATCGGACTTCCGCCGCCTGCGGCAATTATGAAATCACAGTTTTCAGAATTAAACAGTTCTGCTGCTGTGAGCATATCGTCAAATCGCGGATTCGGACGGATATTGTCAAAAACAACGGGTTCAAATTGCATTAAGTATTCAAAAATATATGATTGCTGAAAGCTTTTGCCGCAGCATACGAAAGGTTTTTGAACATTGTTTTGTTCAAAAACCTTTTTAATATCGGAATAATTTTCTAAAAACGCAGGTCTCATATCACGGTGCGTCAACAATCCACTCGTGCTCCTTATCGTTAATTCTTGTTTTATCCCATGGGTCGCCGTCGAGGTGACGGATGAGCCATACATAGTACATCTCATAACACGGTGCGGTAACCTGCTGATGAGCGTTTCCGCCCCTTATGCAAAGGCAGGTGCCGTTTTCGGTTTTATAGGGAGTGTCTCCCTCAAAGCCTGCGCCGAATCCCTGGCAGGGATTGAACTGATAGTAGTAAAGCTCCGGCTGGGGATGATGATGCGGAGGATATGAGCTCCATCTTCCGGGCTGGTTGAACACCTCGCCCATAACCATATTTGAATAGGGTGCATTGTCGAGGTCAAACATTGTTGAAACAATTCTGTGGCCTGTTCCTTCCCACTGTCCCTTGCCGAATTCCTGATATATGCAGTTTTCGGGATTATAGAACTGAGGCTCCCAGGTTTTTTCGTTATCCGTCATCTGAACAAGAACTTCACTGTCTTTAAATGCAGTGACAACAGCCTTTGTTTCTTTTGGGAAGTGAACGGCATACGGAGTTTTCTGGAAGGGGTTTTCTCTTTCACAGTCCTCATTGATTGTTTCGCCGACTGTGAAATTGATTTTACCCGAAAGGAGAAGAACAGCACATTCATTATCCTTTTCAAATATTTCAAGCTTTTCGCCTTCACTGAGTTTTTTTACATAAACGTCCATTAGCATTTCGGGATTTACGCCGTTCATCTCGCATAAAACCTTTTTGCCGTTTTCGTCATATTGAGGTTTGTATAACATCTTTTTACTCCTTATTAGTCAATTGGTCTGAGGTTTTTAAGGCTGAAATCAAGAATCGGTGCAGAGTGGGTTAACGCTCCGCAGGAAACAAAGTCAACTCCGATTTCGGCAATTTCTTTAAGTCTTGCCTTTGTAACATTTCCGCTGCATTCGGTTTCGGCTTTATCGCCAATCATTTCAACGGCTTTTGCCATTGTTTCATTATCCATATTATCAAGCATAATGATGTCTGCGCCTGCATCAAGAGCCTCCTGAACCTGCTCAAGAGTTTCGGTTTCAATTTCAATCTTTCTGACGAACGGCGCATATGCCTTTGCCATATTGATTGCGTTTGTTATTCCGCCCGCAGCTCCGATATGGTTGTCCTTGAGAAGAACGCCGTCGGAGAGGTTATATCTGTGGTTTGTTCCTCCGCCGATTTTCACTGCGTGCTTTTCAAAGGGGCGCATATTCGGGGTTGTTTTTCTTGTGTCGAGCAAAACGGTTTTATATCCCTTAAGCTCGTTTGCATATTCGTTTGTTATTGTTGCAATACCGCTCATTCTCTGGAGATAGTTGAGCGCAGTTCTCTCTCCGCTGAGGAGCGCCTTGATATCGCCGTAAACAACGCCAATCAATGTTCCTTTTTCAATCTTGTCGCCGTCCTTGAATTCGGTTTCAAAACAGCTGTTTTCATCAAGGAGTTTGAATGTTCTTACAAAAACATCAAGTCCGCAGAGGATTCCGCTCTCCTTGCAGATGAGCTCTGCCATACCCCTTCTGTCCTCGGGCATAACAGCATTGGTTGAAACATCCTCACTGGTTATATCTTCTTTGAGAGTGTTGATAATATAATCATCAACATTAACCTTCATTGTTACACCATTTAGCATAGAAATCCTCATCCTTTCTTTTGATTTCATTCATAATAAGCTCTTTAAACTCCTTTTCACGCTGTTCCTTCTTCGGATATGACTTAAGGTCAACGGGAGGGAATTTGTCGTTTTTTATCGACCTGTCTTTTGCAATAAGCTCGGCTGCGCGCTGTGCAAAAACAAGGCTTTCAAGCAGTGAGTTTGATGCAAGACGGTTTTTTCCGTGAACGCCGTTGCAGGCGGTTTCGCCGACAGCGTACAGGTATTTCATCGAGGTTGCACCGTTTATATCCGTTTTGACTCCGCCCATCATATAATGCTGAGCAGGCGTTACGGGAACAGCGTCCTTTGTCATATCATATCCCTCGTCCATACAAGCTTCAAAAATATTCGGAAAGCGTTTTCTTGCCTCCTCGCTTGACATTGTAGGAAGGGTTAAGTAAACATGGTCGGTGCCGAATTTCTTCATCTCTTCAACAATGGCGTTTGTTACAACGTCCCTCGGCTGAAGCTCGTCGGTAAAACGCTCGCCCTTTTCGTTGAGAAGAATTGCGCCCTCTCCGCGAACGCTTTCACTGATAAGAAAGCGTCTGCCCTTTTTCTTGGAATAGAGCGTTGTCGGGTGAATCTGAATGTAGTTCATATCCTGAAGCTCAACACCGTGCTTAATGCTCAGCGCGAATGAATCGCCTGTTATATGCGGATAGTTTGTTGAATTAAGAAACAGTCCGCCAATACCGCCCGTTGCAAGAATGACATTTCTTGCGATGATTGCGCCCATTTCGCCGTAATCGTCCTCACAGACAATGCCGTAGCACTCGTTATCCTTCTCGATAAAATCAATCATTGTGGTCTGAGTGACGAAGGTGATATTTCTTCTTTTAAGTGCCATTGAAAGAAGGGCGTCGGTTATCTGTTTGCCCGTTTCATCCTTATAGTGAAGAATGCGATTCTGTCGGTGTGCGCCCTCGCGGGTGTAGTCGTATTCTCCGCCGTCCTCAGTGTCAAACTCAACTCCGAGATTAATCAGAGTCTGAATAACATCGGGGGAGGATTCAATCATAACTCTGACAGCGTCGGGATTGTTTTCATAATGACCTGCCTTCATTGTGTCCTCAAAGTAGCAGTTGAAATCGTCAATGCTTTTAAGAACACAAACGCCGCCCTGTGCAAGATAAGAATCCGCATCCTTGAGCTCTTCTTTGGTTATAATAAGTATGTCTTTATTTTTCGGGAGACAAAGCGCAGTGAAAAGTCCTGCAACTCCCGAGCCCACTATAACGGTGTTCGTATAGATATAGTTTTCCTTTTTCATAGCAGTACCAAACCTGATATATTTATAACTGATATATTTATATAAAATATATATTTTTTTTCATTTAAAGTCAATAGATTAATTATTATCAAAGATATATAAAATGCAAAAATATACGAATTTATAAAGAAATCTATTGACAAAAATGTAAGAATATGTTACCTTTTTGTTACCTATGGCGATAACAAGATTTTGATTAAAAAACCATATGCTTAGTGAAAACACAACATATTGTATTTGAAATAAAACTTTTTCAGATATTTTGTTGGTTTTCAAAAATTACAGTTTGGATAAAATAGGCTGTGTTTTGTTTCTTTTATATGCTGAGTTTGGTATAATAGTCAAGGTTTAAAGCCATACATAAAATTAATAATAGTTTTAATAATATATTTAGAGATTTATAAATCGAGTTAATCCCGATATACAGGGGGAAAAACATTGGAGAATTTTGTTATTAACGGCGGACACGAGCTGTTCGGCGAAGTGAATATCAGCGGTGCAAAGAATGCGGCAGTTGCAATTATTCCTGCGGCAATCCTTGCAAATGATAAAGTTATAATTGAAAACATACCTCAGATAAGTGATGTTAAGCTTATTATTGAAATACTCGACAGTATGGGTGCAGGTGTTAAGCTTTTAAGCAAGGACACAATAGAAATTGACACCTCACATATCAACTATCAGGCTGTCGGTTATGACCTTACATCACATTTCAGAGCAAGCTATTATCTTATCGGCGCAATGCTCGGAAGATTTAAAAAGGCAGAGGTTGCAATGCCCGGCGGATGCAATTTCGGAGTTCGTCCGATAGATTTGCATATCAAGGGCTTTGAGATGCTCGGTTCAAATGTTGATATCGTTGACGGAATGGTTTGCGCTCAGGCGGACAAGCTTGTCGGTGCATCAATCTATATGGATACAGTTTCTGTCGGCGCAACTATCAATGTTATGCTTGCAGCAGTTCTTGCAAGAGGACTTACTGTTATTGAAAACGCTGCAAAAGAGCCCCATATTGTTGACCTTGCAAACTTCCTTAACTCAATGGGTGCGGATGTAAGAGGTGCAGGAACCGACGTTATAAGAATTCACGGTGTTGAAAAAATGCACGGCTGCACTTATTCAATAATTCCCGACCAGATTGAAGCAGGAACATATATGGTTGCCGCTGCAGCTTGCGGAGGAGATGTTCTTATTAAGAATGTTATCCCCAAGCACCTTGAGTCAATCAGCGCAAAGCTTGAAGAGGCAGGAGCAGAAATCATTGAATATGATGATGCTGTTCGTGTAACAAGATTCAAGCCTTTGAACAAATGCAATGTTAAAACAATGCCTCATCCCGGATTCCCGACGGATATGCAGCCGCAGATTGCAGTTCTTCTTTCAATTGCAAGCGGAACAAGCATTCTTTCAGAAAGCGTTTGGGACAACCGTTTCCAGTATGTCGGCCAGCTTTTAAGAATGGGCGCAAACATTCAGGTTGACGGCAAGGTTGCAGTTATTGAGGGTGTTAACAAGCTTACAGGTGTCAGCGTTAAGGCAACCGACCTTCGTGCAGGTGCTGCAATGATTATTGCAGGTCTTGTTGCAGAAGGCTCAACAACTGTTGAAAACATTAATTATATAGACCGCGGTTATGAAGATGTTGTTGTTAAACTTTCTTCGCTCGGAGCAGATATTCAGCGAGTTGAAGTAAAGGACACTCAAACAGTTCAAACAGCAGGATAAAACGAAAAAACAGTGGCTGCTGAGAAAATCAGCAGCCATTTTACTATTCAGGAAGCAAGATATGTCAAAAGTGTGTCAGCTCTTTTCGGGCAGCAGCGGAAACTCAATATTCGTTTCATATAAAGAAACAAAAATACTTGTTGATGCAGGCGTCAGCGCAAAAAGAATCTGTCAGGGACTCAGCGATATCGGCGAGGATGCGTCTGAGATTTCGGCGATTTTTGTCACTCATGAGCATACTGACCATGTCAGCGGACTCAGGGTTTTAGCATCAAAATATAATATCCCTGTTTTTGCGGCGGAGGATGTTATCGATAAGATGAACAGGGACGGTATTATTAACGAGAAGGTTAATATTGTTCCGATTGAATCCAATATGGAACTTTCTGGTATCGAGGTTCTTCCGTTTGAACTCAGCCACGACAGTGTTTCGTGCCACGGATATCGCTTTAATCTGGGAAATTCAAGAAGCGTTGGCGTATGCACGGACACGGGATATGTAACGAATAACGCGCGAGAAACGCTGAAGGGTACGGATTTGGTTTTTCTTGAATCAAATCACGAGGTAACAATGCTTCAAAACGGTGCATATCCGTATCCGCTGAAAAAAAGAATACTTTCAGAGTACGGTCATCTTTCGAATTTTGCAAGCAGTGAATTTGCAAAGGAGCTTGCAAAAGGAGGAACAACAAGATTTGTTCTTGCTCATCTCAGCAGGGATAATAACACCCCTGATATTGCAAGGGAGACTGCTCTTTCAGCTCTTTTTGAAGAGGGTTTTGAAGAAAACTCGGACTACAGATTATACATAAGCGCTCCGATTAACAGCGAAAAGGCGATAACATTATGATAAAGATTAATATTATTGCAGTCGGAAAACTAAAGGAAAAATATCTTGCTGATGCCTGCAGCGAATATTTGAAACGGCTCAGGGCATATGCAAAGGTTGAGATTATTGAAATAAACGAATACAGGGCAAAAGACAATCCAAGTGCTTCTGAAATTGAGATAATCAAGGACAAAGAGGGAGAAATGATTCTTTCAAAAGTTTCAAGCTCCGCCTTTGTTATTCCGATGTGCATTGAAGGGACTCAGCTTTCAAGCGAGGAGCTGAGCAAAAGAATTGA
The DNA here is from genome assembly GCA_905233545.1 of uncultured Eubacterium sp. Lineage (GTDB taxonomy): Bacteria > Bacillota > Clostridia > Oscillospirales > Acutalibacteraceae > Eubacterium_R. Next base: position 28,439 of record CAJOEV010000029.1, read on the forward strand.
AAACATTATGCTCACAAGCGGGGAAATAGATTTTATTATCGGCGGTTCATTCGGTCTGTCGGACAAGGTTAAGCAAAGAGGCAATTTCAGGCTTTCCTTCGGAAAGATAACTCTTCCGCATCAGCTTATGAGAGTGATTCTGCTTGAACAGACCTACAGAGCTTTTTCAATTATAAATAATTCAAAATATCATAAATAGAATAATTGAACTATTTTAAATGATATGTTAAAATAAACAAAACTAAGAACGGGTGATATTATGAAAATAAAAGACGGATTTGCAAAAAGAGAAATAGCGGGCTCACACATTGTTGTTCCCGTCGGAAAAACAGCAATGGAATTCAACGCGATGATAACTCTCAACGAGTCGGGCGCATTCTATTGGGACTGTTTTCAGAATGATATAACCGTTGATGACGCGGTTAAATTGGTACTTGACGAATACGAGGTCGAAGAGGAAAGAGCAAGAAAAGACGTTGAAAAATTTGTTGAAATGCTCAAAACCAATAATTTAATTGAAGAATAAAAAATCAAGCAGTTCAAAAACTGCTTGATTTTTTTCATCCTTTTTTCAACCCATCCGTCATCAATTAAACAATCGGGAATAATACTTTCAATTATTCCGGCATCAAGGCGATTTGATTTTCTCATATGACTTGGATGTTTTTGATTCTGTTTCGTTTTTTATATTTGAAATCATTATAATATAAATCCTTTATTATCAGCACCGGATGTCATTTTTTGTTGACTGTATTATATAGAAATGCTAAAATAACATCATACATATAAACAAGAATTTTTAGTTATCAAAGAGGAACACATTATGAAAGAGTCAAAGGCAAACAAAAAAATGATTATAATCATTGCGGTTGTTATTATTGCATTAATTGCGGCAGAAATCACTGCTGCAGCGATTGCAAATAAAAACAGCGCTGAAAAAGCAGCTGCAAGTTCAACACTTCCAACGCTAAATCCCGATGAAGAAAGCACAACTGCCGAGCAGGTTCAAACAAGCGCAACAACGCAAACCACAACAGAAAAAAAGACGGACTATTCATCAATTGAAGCTGATTTGAAAAAGAACGCTTTGAGTTTTGCAGATGCAAAAATGAAGTTCAGAGGAGACGGAACAAAGATTTACTATGCAGATAATGAAAACGCTGCAAGTGCAATATTCAGGTTTGATTCCTCCAAGTCAAAGAAAGTAAAATATATTAAGCTTCCCTCTGCTAAATCATACGGAAGCACATATCACAGCCTTGTAAAGCTCTGTGAAAAGGGCGTTATAGTTGAATATTTAAGTGATGATGCAGTAAACGGAGAAGTTGTTGACTATCATTTTTACGCCTGCGCTTATAAAGGCAAAAAAGATATTTCAAAAAATGTCAACGAATATTCAAGTGAGTTCGACGGTGAAAAAATCTATATTGCAAATACCGAAGACAGCTCGGTTGAATTTGTTGAAACAGATAAATCAGCTGACAGGGAGTTCTTTTTCAATGGCTTTATGAGTCTGCCCAATGAATTGGAGGAATACTATCTTGAGCAGGTATTTACTGCAAGAGGAAAAAAATTCGGAGTTTTCTGCGGCGGAAGCAATTATGATAAATATATGCTTGTTTATCTTAAGGGCAAAGATGAAGCAAAGAAGATTTGCGAAATAACAACAAGCTACTATATTGCAGGAAAGAAGTTCTACTACTGCAAGGGCGGTGAACTCTATTCAATCAATCTGAAATCAAAGGATTTTGAATCAAAGAAGGTTGCAAATATTGATTGCGATGTTCTTTACTTTGTAACAAAAGACAGAGCATATTTCTGTAAATATCAGGGCGGTTCATCAGCTAAGATTTCCTATATTGATTTCTCTGATAATAAAGTAAAAGAAATTGCATCAGGTTCATATAAAACCGCGGATGAATAAGAAATATGCTCCCGATATACAAACTTATTGCAGCGGTACTGTTGTTTCTGCTTGTTGTTGCAATTGTTGTTCGCGCGGTATTATTCGGTCCGATGATTTTTCACAAAGATAAAGGTGAGACGGAAATTTTGAGTGTTTCCGATAGATTATAAAAAAATAAAAAGGGGCTGTAAAAAAACAGCCAAATAGAAAAACAGGATTCACTGAAAAGTGAGTCCTGCTTTCATTTTGTGGAAAAGTGTAAAGAATGTTGAAAT
>CAJOEV010000030.1 GCA_905233545.1 uncultured Eubacterium sp.
ATGTACAAACACCCTCTTTTCACCTTTTGTTAAATCAATTAGTTTACCCGACCAACGGTTCCCAAAATCTGTTATAGGCTTGGAGCGCCTACAGATTTTGACCGTTCGGCAGTTCTTTTTTCTCCCTGTTTCTCCCACAGGGAGCGGTCTAAAACGAACCATAAAAAATGCTCCTTTCAAAACATATTAATATTCCAAAAAGAGCGTGTTAGGGAACCCATAGGTCAAGCATTAGCACCTTACCTTTTGGCAGGTTGCTGCGTGGTCATAGGGCTTGTCCCTCGCACGCTCTTTATAGGTTGTTTTATTATGTATTTTACTTGTTTTTCTTATTGTGTTCTTCATTCCATCTGCGCTGTTGTTCTAACCAAAAGCTATCACGCACTATGGTTTCAAAGCCTGAAATTTTTCCGTCTTTATTACTGTCAAAAAGGCTATTTCCAGGCATCTCAATAGGGAAGAACCAACTATCCTTTTTCATATAAAAGCCTCCTTAATCATCATGATGCTCGTTGTAATAATCTTCTGCTTCGTAGTAATCGTAGAAGTCATCATAATGGTCATAGTAGAAATCTTCTTCGTTACTATAATCATAAACGTCATATTCATCATATTTTTTGGTGGTATGGCGTTTCGTTGTGTAATGATATTTTGTCGTGGTTGTGTTTCTGTAATCCCAGACGTTATATACTCTGCCCTGCACGCAACGAGCCGTAAAAACAAGAGTATCACCGCGATAATAGTCGTAAAGATATGCAGGATAAACCTGACCGTTAATCATTTCATTGTTGATATGGCCTCGCCTTTTGGCAGTTCCAAGACTTGTTGAGTCTATTCTGCTTTCTGACATTCCAATATACGGAACTGCAGGCGTTGAAGTGGTTTCATCTGCATAATTATTAACGGCTATGGTTGTAGGTTCTGTAGTAGTTATTGTCGTTGTTTCTGCGTGCTGAACCTTATATGTCTGGGTTGAAATGAATGCCGCAATAAATCCAACCGAAAGTATAAGCACTATCAGTACAGCACCGTGTTTTTCAGATTTATCAAATTCATTCTTTTCCCTTGTGCGAAAATTTTTTATAAGTTTTTTAATCAACAAAACAATCAGTACAATTATCTCTATACTTCCTATTATTCCGATAGCTGCGCCTGATGCATCCTCAAAAAAGTATTCAGGATCAACTATTAAAAAAGCCACAGTAAGTATTGGAAATGTTATTCCGATGAACAACAGCGCACATATTAAAACAATGTTATATCCGGTCTGAAGTTTGCGATTATCGCTGTTATTTGAGTTGAATATCGGAAAATTCCTGTTTCCAGATGAAGAATCTTCATCATTTTCTCCCATAGTATCTTTATATATCTGATATTCAATCATATCATCGTAGATGTCCTTTTTGCCATCTCCGTTCCAATCATTGAATGCCATAGGAATACCTCCTTAATCATTAAAAAGACATACCCTTGATTAAAATCTTCCTTCGTCAAATTCTCCGTCAATAAAACTGTTATAGTTTCCGCTCGGAGAAGCTTCAAATATCAATGCAATTATAACTATGATACCAATTATCAGAAGCATTGTTCTTTCTCCTTAATCGTCATCAATCATGCCCATTATGAGCATTTCTTCATAATCATCCTCTTCGGCGTCAAAACCGTGATGTGTACTGTCTTTACCACCAAACATTATTAACAATATAATCAATAGCGTTATCATAAAACCACCTCTTGCCAGGACAGGGAAACAAAAAGTGAAAGGGTGAAATAGAAAGGAAAATGAAAAACATCGAACACATAAATGAAAGGTTTGTTTCCCCATCCACCCTCTAAATATCATAAAAAAACGCGCTTGTCTATAGAACAGATGTTTGGTGTCCCAAAGTTTGGACATAATAATTATATTTAAAACAAGTTCAAGACTTTTGTAAAACTTGTTATCAACATATGTTGATAATAAGTTGCTTCGATTTGATAATGAATTGGTAATTAAGCAAATTATTAACGCAAAAAAGGCGGAAATGCAAAAAAATGCAAATCCGCCTCTTTGATTTTTATAATTAAAAAACATTAATCCAGAATATCTTCTATTTTACATCCCAAAGCATTAGCCAAAGCCATAACGGTTGATACAGATGCTTTGTCTAATTGTTTTGTTCCCACCTCATATTGTTGCAGTGTTCTTAGGTTGACGCCCGTTTTTTGAGAAAGCTCCTTTTGAGAATATCCGCAGATTTTTCTTTGATTCTGCAGTTTTGTGCCAACACTTCGCTTTTCTATTATTTCATCGGCAATATCAACGAATTTTTCTTCGGATGCTTCGTGAAGCGGATGATATAACTTGCAGATTTCTTCTGCAGAAAGCTTTGATAATATGTCACGAAATCTTTTATTTGACTTCCATTGATAATAGGCAAGTATCCAGCCACACCAGTATTCAACCGAATAGTCATAATCCGCGTGAAGCTCGGGAAAATCAATACAAAGGTTTGCTTTTTTGGCTATTTCCATAACAAGTTCGGTACCTGACATACCCGAAACATATTTTGGGTGGCCGTCACCAAAACACTCTGCAATCCCGGTTGAAATGAACAGATCTGCAAAAGCAGTGATATCAATATTGCAGGCGTTAACAGCGTAATCAAATGCTTCGCCAAGGTTTTTCATGGCATCAGAAAGATATTTTTCATCGTAAGCGTATGTCATCGGGTTTAATTTCCTCCCTCAGAATATCCCTCATATATATTCCGTTAATATCGTCGGTCTCAAGTTCTCTGATATATGCTGCCCTTGCTTCCTCGTCTCTGGCTTTTCTTTTTGCATAATAAACGGCGTTATCTGCAACGGTGTAATCAATAAATTCAATTCTGTCAAAAGCAGTATTAGATTTGAGTACAATCTGTTCACCGAGCTTTCCAAGCCTCATAGCGAAAGACAACTGGCGCAGCGATATTTCGTTGTTTACAAATGAACGGGCAAAGGAGAAATAAGAATCATCTGCACGATATCCGATAATCAAATCGCTGTCTTCAAAATCCGGAACAAAGTTTTCTATCAGGTATTTTCTGCCCTGAACAGAGACAGGTGTGTTTAACTTTGGCTTTCTGTGCAGCAAAAGTATTGCAAGCCAGTTTAAAACTGTGAATTCGTCAGAAGATAGCTTTAATACTTTTAGACCGTCGGTTTCGATTTCGTAGCGATTAGCGTAACCATCAATGCCATCAGTACACGCCCATTCTTTAGCGAGTTCTATATGCTCTGTGCAGTAAAAACCTCTGCCATAATCATTATATTCTTTTCCTTTTTCAAAAAGGGGCTTTTCTATAATTTCGGGCGAACCGTGATACAAAATTAGTTTGCTCATAACAACCCTCCTTATTATATACTTCTGTGGAAGTAGTTTAAGTCTATTATACGTCTGTGGTGGTATAATGTCAAGGACATTTAATGTTAATATTGAGATAAATAGTGTTTTTAAACCATTACTTGACCTTTGCGCCTACAAATGTGTGAAATATAAGCACATTCGTCAACTTTAATAAGCAAAAAGGGCGTCAGAATTCCGTCCTCTTTGATTTTAAGTTAAGTAAACAGCTGATTTTTATGTGAATTTTGAATATTTCAAAAGTTCTGAACAATAGAATATGGCACAAATATAATTATTGAAAAGTGTAATTTTCACTTGATATATTTCTTTGAAAAGTGTATAATATCGATAGAGATATAATTACAAAAGTGGTGATAGTATGCTTTACAGAAAAATTGAAGCCTATATTGAAGACTATCTGAAATCAGATTCAAACAAGATTCTGATTGTAGACGGCGCAAGGCAGATTGGCAAAACCTATATTATTAACAACGTCGGACAAAGGCTATTTGAAAACTATATTGAAATCAATTTGTTGGAGGATTCCATCAGCAGCAGATTGTTTGCAAATGTTAAATCCGTTGAAGACTTCTACCTGCAGGTAAGTATGCTTGCCGGTGATAAAATGAAGGAACATAACACTTTGATTTTTCTTGATGAAATTCAAGAATATCCTGAACTGTTAACGCTGCTTAAGTTTTTGAAAAAGGATAACAAATTTACTTATATTGCCAGCGGTTCTCTTCTTGGTGTAACACTTTCACGTTCATCATCAATTCCTATCGGCAGCATTGAAGTGAAGCATATGTATCCTCTTGATTTTGAGGAGTTCTTATATGCTAACGGTTTTAATTCGTTTTCAATTGATGCATTAAAGAGTAAATATAACAATAAAGAAAGCCTGGATGAATCCACACATTTGAAGATAATGGATTTATTTAAAAAGTATTTATTGGTTGGCGGTATGCCGGATGCAGTAAACGCTTATCTTGAAAGCAAAAACATTGTTAATGTACGCACTATTCAAAGTGAAATTCACGAATACTACGGTCTTGACGCTGCTAAATATGACAAAGAAAACAAACTCAAAATCAAGCGCATTTTTGATATGATTCCGTCAAATCTGGAAAACAAGAAAAAGCGCGTTGTTGTTCAGAATATTGAAAACAAAAAGGGCAAGCGCTTTGCTGATTATCAGGATGAATTTGATTATCTCATCAACGCAGGTATCGCGCTTGAGGTAAAGGCTATCTCAAACCCTGTTTTTCCTTTGGTGGAATCAAGCGGAAAAAACTTATTAAAACTGTATTTAAATGACGTCGGCATATTAACAAATATTCTTTATCGAAACAATATCAGAGCAATTCTTGACGACGTTAAAAGCATTAATCTCGGCACGGTATATGAATCAGTTGTTGCTTCGGAGCTGAAAGCACACGGGCACAACTTATTCTATTATGATAATCGTAGCAAAGGCGAGGTTGATTATCTGATTGATGATTATGATTTACTGTCCGTTGTGCCGATTGAGGTGAAATCCGGCAAAGATTATACCGTTCACAGTGCCTTAAACAATTTCCTGAATAATGATGATTACGGTATAACGCAGGGAATCGTTTTATCTAATAACAGAGAGGTTGTTCAAAAAGGCAAAATTCTGTATCTGCCGATTTATTATGTAATGTTTATTTAGTTGATGAAATGACTGAATTAATGATAATACGGAATCAGAACCAGTATAAAACAATCAACAAAAGCAAAACCCTCCTTAAGCAGCAATGCTTATGGAGGGCTTTTCTTATGCAAAAAAGGGCGGAGAATGCTTGAAAAAGCACTTCCGCTCTCTTTGATTTTAGGCAATTAGATAGCTCTCATTTATGTATTTTTTGATGATTTTTGGCGTTTTGATGTATTTGAACACGTTCAGTGCCATTTTTTGCAAGTCCCGAAAGGCGCATAAAATGGGGATTTTTTCGTTTTCAAGATGGTTTGGAACTCCTACCTCAGAAGCAGCTTCCATCTTGAAACGGTTGAGAGCTTCTTTAGCCTCAGGTACTGTGTTCTTTGCCATTTTGAATACACCTCTTTTTCAGTTATTTGCAGGGCGTAAATTATTTGCTCAGACGTTTTCGCCCTGCAAACAATTTTCACCTTGCAAGTTTATTGTTTGCAATGTATTCAAAAAAACTAATTGAAATTTTTAGCAAAAATGAGGATAAGAAATATTCTAAATCAGAAAAATAATGACTTTTTTATTATTATATGTTATAATATTACTCAAGTTTTTATTGGAGGAATAATTATGAATACTACAAAGACACTTGAAAACGGAATTCTCACAGTTCTGCTTGATGGCAAACTGGATACAAGCACTACTCCACAGGTTCAGTCCGAGATTGAAGCTGATGTTGAAAGTGCAGATTCCCTTGTTATTGATATGAAGGATTTAAAATACATATCCTCTGCGGGACTTCGTCTTTTACTCTCTCTTCATAAGAAGATGATGGCTAAGGGCGGAATGACTATTATTAATGTTAATGACACAAATATGGAAATCCTTGAATTTACGGGATTTGCCGATATTCTTAATATAGAATAATCTTTTCAGATCAGACAGGGAGTGAGCTATATTTTGAATACGGATACACTTGCATCTCAACCGATTAATTTTGAGCCGATTTCACTGTCGCACAGAGAAAAGGTTGAGGCAATTCGTAAAAATTCCGGCAACACTTTATACGTTTTCACCTTTGCTTCTCTGTATGCATGGCAGATGAATGAACAGTATGAGATTTGCTTTTTTAATAACGCTTTTGTAGTTAAAAACGGCGCAGTCGGTGAAAACGCATATCTGTTCCCCTGCGGTGATGACGGCGACAAAAAAGTGTTGATTGATGCCCTTCTTGAACAGGGAAAAATCGATTTCTACTCTGTTAGTGATGAGGACAAATTCTTTCTTGAAAAAGAATATCCTTCAAAATTTTCTTTTGAGGAATACAGAGATGAATTTATCTATCATTATGATAAAAAAGAACAGATTGAACTAAAAGGCAAAACTTTTAAAAATCTCAGACATCATGTTAATTCGGGCCGTTCTAACGCAGAAGACTGGGCTATCGAAGAGCTTTCAGAAGCAAATGTTGAAAGGGCTCTGGAAATTAATCGCAAATGGGCTGAAGCCAGAAAGGATTACGGGCTTGCAGACACTGTTGCAGCCGAGCGTGCACTCAAACATTTCTCCGAGCTTTCATTGTGGGGATTATTATTCAAAGCCGACGGTGAAGATGCTGCATATATTGCGGGCTCGTTTATCACACCTGAAATATTTGATTTATGCTTTTGCAAGGTTTTAAACAAGGGGTGCGACTTCTTTGTAAGATGGAATTTATGCAAAGCTTTGCCCGAAGAAGTCAAAACAATTGATTGCGAAGAGGATTTAGGTATTGAAGGACTGCGCATAAACAAAATTTCACGCCAGCCAAAAGAACTGATTCGAATCTGGAAAGGCAGTTATAATTAATGGGCGACACTTCATTAAAAACAATACAAAGCCGAGCGTTTACTGACAGAATGTTCCGTCGGTTTTTTCTGCCTACGCTTTTTTCTGCCATAGGATGGGCTCTCGGTGATGTTGCCGACGCGTTATTTGTCGGTATTCGTCTGGGCAGGGTTGGTCTTGCAACGATGTCGCTTGTTGCTCCTGTATATATGGTTTACAATGTTCTCGATGTCGGAATTGCCGTCGGAACTTCCGTAAAATATACGCAGGCTCTTGGAAAAGGCAAGGCAAAAAAAGGAGCTGAAATCTTTTCACAGATGCTTATTGTTGCGCTTGTTGTCAGTGCATTAATCGCTGTAATCGGTCTTCTGGCGATGCCGTATATTCTTCGCTTTTTGGGTGCAGGCTCAGAGCGCGGTGAGCTCTGGCACTATACAAAAGAATATTTGCAGATTATGTTTTTAGGCGCCCCAATTACATTTTTATATTTTTTGCTGTACTACTGCGTGCGCTGTGACGATGCCGAAAAGCTTGCCAGCGCGGGTTATACAATCGGCTACTTAACCGATGTTGTTGCAAGCGCCGTATTCATTATGGGCTTCAAGCTTGATGTTAAGGGCGCAATCTACGCCACTGTTTTAGGAAAGGCAGTAGGTGTTTGTATTTTTCTGTTTCACTTCACACGGAAATGGGCAATACTACGTTTTCATCCCGTCAAGCCTGATTTCAAGCTGATTTTTTCAACATTAAAAACGGGAATGTCGTCCTCAGTCGGCTATATTGGTCAGTTCGTTGCGCTTATAGTTGTAAACAACCTCTTACTGCACAAGGGAGGTGCGGGCGCACTTGCCGAGTTAAATGTTGTGCAGAATGTTTCATATCTTTCGCTTGCAATATATACTGCCCTCGGAGACACAGTTCAGCCACTGAGCGGAACATTTTTTGCAGAGCAGAACAAGAACGCTATAAATCGAGTTATGTTTTTGGGTACAGGTTTTGGCGCTATTTTCGGAGTTATAATTTCTTCTCTGTTTGCACTTTTTGCACCTCAGATTTGCAGTATTTTCGGATTAACGGGCTCTGAAATAACATCAGGCGCCTTTGCAGTACGATTATTCTGTCTTTCGGTTATTCCGGCAGGCTTCAACATAATATGGAGCGCATGTTTCCAGGCAATTAAAAGAGAGAAAATAGTATTTCTTATTAATCAACTCAGAACTTTTGTTTGTTTCCTTGCGTTCGCGCTTATTCTCTCTAAATTTGAACTTAAATGGTTCTGGTTCACATTTCTTGGTGCCGAATTGCTGACACTTTTAATCTGGGCAACAATTGTATATTTTAAAAAACAGCCTGTATCCAATAAAGTATTTACTTATCTTCTTGATGTAAACTCTTCAGATTTATCCGAAATACTCAGTAAATCGGAGCAGTTCTGCGAAGAAAATAATGTCAGCATGAAACAGAGCTACACAATTATTATGTGCATTGAGGAGGTTTGCCAGGCGATTATTGAAAACGCCTTTAACAGAAGGGGCGACGAATATATTATGCTCACGCTCTGTATCGAAAATAAAGGCTCGGTAGTTTTGCATTTTCGTGATAATGCGGCAACCTTTAATCCGTTTGCTATGAAAATGGGGCAGGACTATGACGATGATGAAAATCTTGCCTCTCTTGGAATCCAGATGGTAAAAAACAAATCAAAACAGTTCTTTTATCGCAAGTATTCCGGTTTCAACACACTCACAGTGGAGGTTGAATAGAATATGAACGATAACATCCGACTCGCTCAAAAGCAGGATATTCCCTCACTTTGTGAAATATGGAAACAATGCTTTGAGGATAGCAAAGAATATATTGAGCTGTTTTATCATAACAACTTTGAACGCATTAAAGCATTTATTTTTGTTTCAGAAAACAAACCCGTCAGTATGCTGCATATAATTGATGCAACCTTAAAAGACAAAGGCAACAGTCAGCCGACATGGTTCATATATGCAACAGGCACACTTCCGAATTACCGAAAAAAAGGTTGTATGAGCGCTTTAATTAAGCATGTTAAAGAAATGGCGGACAAAAACGGATATGCGCTTTGTCTCAAGCCCTCTACAGCGTCCACAAAAAGATTTTATAAATCATTCGGATTTGAAGAACAATCAGCATTGAATCTTATAAGCATTAATCCCACCGAAATGCAGCAATTCTCGGCTTATGAGCTTTCGTTCAATGAATACAACCGTATGAGGGAAAATGCTTTTGACGGTATTCCCCACATTGAATGGAGCAACGCGCATATAAAATGGTGCGTTTTGGAAAACGAATATTTTTCAGGAAAAACACTCGGAATTAAATATGAAAACAAGGATTATTTCCTTATGGGATATCCTGAGAATAATACACTTATTATTAACGAAACAGATTTGACTGTTAATCAGATAAAAAATATTAGCAATTCCCTTGGCAGCATTTTCGGCACCGAAAGGATTGAAGCGTATATGCCTGCCTTCTGCGGTGAAGGAGAAAAAGCAATTTCAATTATGCTCTATAATTCGCAAATTAATAACCCATATATAAATATGATTATGATTTAAAGGATTGGTATCTGTAATGAAAAACAAAGATAATACTAAACGAACTAAATCACTCAGAAACAAAACTGTATCCGTCGTTTTGATTGGCGCTTCAATTCTCTCTGTAATTGCAGTTATCATCAGCGGAGCTTTTTACAGTTACAACATGTTCAACCATTACAAAAAACTTGCTGAACAGTTGGCAGATACCGCTGCATATGAAATGAGCGCAGAGGATATAGTTCGCTATTATAATGAAGTAAAAAAGATTGAACCCTTTGACGAAGATAAATATTACAGCGACGAAGCATACAAAGCAAAGTATGACGAGCAGGTAAATGCAATCAAAGATGAAAAATACCAGCAGATGCTTGATACCCTTTTCATCATTGAAGACCAGTCTAAAGACAGGAATGATATTGAATACATTTATGTTCAGGTACTTGAAGGCGACCATGTAACCTATATTTTTGATGCGGACCATACGGATGAAGCATATCAGCTCGGAACTGTACGCCCCGTATCAAATGAAATCTCAGGCGACAAGGGGCTTGAATACGGAATTCCGGCATTTGTTTCAAACTCCGCTGAAGACGGTTGGCTTTGCTCGTGTATGAGGCCAATTATGGACGCAGACGGCAACCCCGTTGCTCTTGTAGGCGTTGATATTTCAATGAGCAAAGTGGTTAACGAAGGTATAATATACCTTGTTACTTTAGTAGGAATAATGCTTCTTGTTGTCGGCTTGTTGATATTGATTATCTTAAAAGGTGTTGATAACGCCGTGGTTAAGCCCATCAATTCACTTTCAAGCGCAGCAAGAACCTTTGTTGAAGAAAAAGACAAAACGCATATCGAACAATCCGCAATTTCAAAACTCGACATTAAAACAAACGATGAAATTGAAACACTAAGCGATTCAATTCAGCAGATGGAGCGGGATATTAACGAATACATTAAACACCTTACAGCCGTAACAGCGGAAAAAGAGAGAATCGGTGCTGAGCTTGAACTTGCAACTAAAATTCAGGCTGACATGCTTCCGAACATCTTCCCAGCTTTCCCGCACAGAGATGACTTTGATGTTTACGCAAGTATGACACCTGCAAAAGAGGTCGGCGGAGATTTCTACGATTTCTTCCTTGTTGACGACACCCATCTTGCTATGGTTATTGCAGACGTTTCGGGCAAAGGCGTACCTGCAGCACTCTTTATGATGATGAGTAAAATTCTTATTCAAAATGTTGCAATGAGCGGAATGTCCCCTGCCGATACACTTATGACAGTAAACAATCTGATATGCGCAAACAACCGTGAGGAAATGTTCGTAACAGTATGGCTCGGTATCGTTGATTTGAAAACAGGTGTTATTACAGCCGCTAACGCAGGTCACGAAAAGCCGATTATCAAAATGCCTGACGGTGATTTCGAATTCTTCAAAGACAGACATGGCTTTGTTATCGGCGGTATGGAAGGACTTAAGTACAAAAATTATGAAATCAAGCTTGAGAAGGGCTCAAAACTGTTCATTTATACCGATGGTGTTGCAGAAGCAACGAGCGCAGACGATGAGCTCTTTGGAATCGAGAGAACACTTTCAGCGCTCAACGGTGCTAAAGACGGCTCGCCTCAGGAGATTCTTAACAACGTTAAAAAGTGCGTTGATGAATTTGTTGGTGAAGCACCGCAGTTTGACGATTTAACAATGCTTTGCTTTGAATATATAGGTTTGGAAAATAACGAAATCACTATTGATGCAAAGGTTGAAAATGTTGAACTTGCAATTGATTTCGTGGGCGAAAAAACGGAAAATCTGCCCTTCAATGTAAAGGACAAGCATATGCTTGAAATTGCAGTAGATGAAATAGTAAGCAATGTTGCAAGATATGCCTACGATGGCAAGGAAGGCAAGGTTACCTTAAAATTTGATTCAGATGATAGGGGCATAAGTATCACTGTAATTGACAGCGGTATTCCATATGACCCACTTGAAAAAGAAGACCCCGACATTACTCTTACAGCTGAAGAAAGAGGTATCGGAGGCTATGGTATATTCATTGTTAAAAAGGTTATGGATGAAATCTCCTATGAATACAAGGACAACAAAAACATCTTTACAATGAAAAAGAATTATAAATAAAAAAAGCCGAGCTTTCTGCCCGGAATTCAACAGCACCGAAGTTTGACTTCGGTGCTGTTTTTTAAATTATTAAATAACTCAGCGTTTAAGAACTTCTGCTGTGTTCGGAAACTCAAAATAAGTTGAAGGATGCGGTTCGTTTTTCAAAGTAAAATGCCACCATTCGCAGTCAATCGGTTCAAAACCGTGTTTTATCATAACCTTCTGAAGCATCATTCGGTTTTCATACTGTTCAGCGGTTACGCCCTTGTAATCAGGATGTGAAATCTCGCTGAAAAAGTCAAAAGGACTTCCCATATCAACCTCTTTACCTGTTGACATATCAAGGAGTGTTAAGTCAACCGTGCTGCCGCGCGAATGGCTTGATTTGCTTGCAATATAACCGCGCTCAAAAAGCTCTGTTTTTTCAAGTTCGGGATAGAAAAACGGCTTCATTTTCTGGTCGAGGTCCTCTATTCCCCAAAGCACAAAATGCTTGACAGCGGTTGCGGGACGGTATGCATCGAAAACTTTCAGACGATAGCCCTTTACATTCATCTCGTTGCTGACTGCTTTGAGCGCTCTTGCCGCCTCTTTAGTTATTATGGCACAGGGCTGTTCATAGCCGTCAATACGCTCGCCAATAAAATTATATGTTGAATGGTAGCGGATTTCCTGCACTATTGACGGAACATAATCAGAGAGCAAAACGAAACCTGAGGCATCGTTTATCGCCGCTTTTTCAAAATCCATTTCATTCTCCTTTAAATCTATTCGCCCTGTTCAACCTTTTTTATATCATTTTGTGATGCTTCCTTGAGTGCATAGGTGTCAAAATAAGGACCTTCGGGAAGCTTGATTTCAATCGCACTGATTTTGCTGATAACGGCTTTAGCATTTTCAAATTCCGTATCAAAGACATGACCGCCTTTTTTACCGTCTTTTGAAATAAAATGCAAATGCCATCCGGGCGCATTAATACCGTCCATATAGTCGGGAAAATGCACACAAACCAATGTGCCCTGAATTTCATTAAAAACGAAATCCTGCTGATTGTTTTCGAGCAGGCTTTTGAGCTCAACATGGTGGGATTTTTTGCCCGTTTCCGAACGCGCCATAACTCTTTTGAAGCAAGCGTCAATCCTGACGATATGCATACTGTTGAGTTCAAAATTCATATCAATTCTCAAATCAAGCAGATTTTTCAAATCATTAATATTTCCGATATTATTAATATCAAACTGCTCGCCGTCTTTAAGATACGAAACCGCACAAAACGGCACGCCTTTATCTTTGGGTGCTTCAAAGGCAGTGCCGTCAGCAGTTGCCTGATAGCATTTTCCGTCAAGAACAATCATCTCTCCGTCAACGCCCTCAAATGTGCCGAGCCCGATATCGCCGTGATTCAGCAGTTCTTCAACAGTAATTACCGATTTGGTATAGCCCAGTGCAAGCGCCTGCAGGGTTGATACCTGAAACATTTTTGAATAATCCATATTATATCCTTAATCATTAAAAAATTTATAAAGCCTTTTGGCATAATCAGGTGCAGTATCATATGCCGCATGCCCGTATCCGCTGTACATATACATCTCAAACCGGGAATTGCCTTTTTGCAGTTTTGAAATTTCTGGTGTTGACTCTGCGCCAAGCACCTTGTCATCGGTGTCACCGATAGCCAAAACAGGACATTTTAATCTTGAAATTTTTTCGCGTGCATCAAAGCCAACAGTGCCTTTAACAAGTGAAACGAACCGTTTTAAATCATTATTATTAACGGTTTTTGCCATATTAACAAAAGCGTCTTTATACTGTGCAAAAATCTCTGAAGAATAAACCTTTTCACCAAAAGAAAGACAGAGATTTTCGGTATCGCCTTTTTCGGCACAGATTAACCATTCATTTAAAACGGAACTGCTCTCCTTTGTAATATACGCAGCGCTTGAGCCAAGCGCAAGTTTGCTGACAAGCTCGGGGTAATCAGCAGCAATAACACAAGCAATCATACCGCCCTGCGAAACTCCGAAAAGATGAGCATTGCAAATCCCGAGTTCCTTCATTGCTTTTGCCGTATCCTCTGCCATATCATATACGGAATAGCTTTCGGGCATATTCTCTCTGCGCTCAAAAAGATAAACGGTGAAATCCTTGCAGAATAATTCATACTGCTTTTCAATAGCAGGTGCCGCCATTAATACACTTTGAATACTGATACCCGGAAGGATAACAAGCGTTTTATCTCCTGTGCCGAATCTGATATATGGCATTTGGCATTCATTTGTAACTGCCTTGCCGATTGAATAACTCATAGTAATGTTACATTAAAAATACAGTTTTTCCATTTTCGGAACATTTTCAATAAGATAATTTCTGCAGAATTCAGCTTCCTGTTTTTCCAGTTCTGTCTTGCCGCGTCTGATTTTCCATCTGAGTATTCTTGCATAACAGATTGTTTCAGCCATCTTGATAATGCTTTCAACTTTTTCAGGGTCTTCGCCCTCAAAGTAATACTTAATTGTGTATTTCCAGAAATCGTCACACTGCTGTTTTGTTATTCCAAGGAAATTTGCACTGTTTTCTTTATCAACACAGCTAAAGCCAACATAGGCTGCGTATATTGCTGTAAACTCAAAAATCGGATGTCCCATTGAAAGGGTGTCCATATCTATGAGCAGATTTTCGCCGTTTTGCTGCATTATATTCTTAATATGAAAGTCTCCGTGAAGCATATTGTTTGTTTCGGGAATATCATTAAACATTTTCAGAAGCTTTGTTCCGATTTCTTCAGGAAGATGATCAACATCAAATTCAGCCCAGACCAAGGCCTCCTGCTTTTTGCTCGGAAGCTCACCCGGCTTAAGCGTTGTTGAATGAATTGTTTTAAGTATCTTAACGCTTTCTTTTGCAAGTTCTTCAGTGCTGACGCCCTCGTTCAAAAGCTTTGCAAATGATTTTGCATCAAGCAACTCAAACACTGAACCGTACAAATCGCCGACCTGAACAACATCATAGGGGATTGCTGTCGGAATACCCATAACAAATGCCTTTCTTGCAAGTTCGCGTTCGTTATGTATTTCTTCAAGAGCATCGTGATTCTTATAAACCTTGACAATTGTGTCGGGGTCTGTGCGGTAAACAATACCGTTTGCGCCTTCACCGATAACCTCACAGCCGTCAATGGATATTTTTCTGTATGCCTTTGAAACATCCATCATTTCGCTGAAACCTGTCATATCTAAGATTTCATAAACCTCAGAACTGCAGTTAATTACTTTTGTTGAATCATTTGCTTTCTTCAAGCGGAGAACAACACGAAGACCTGCACTTGAGATGTAATCAAGATTGGTAGCGTCAAGAACAATCTCACCGCTGTAGTCACCGATTTGCACATTGATATTCATTTCAATTTCTGCTGCATTGGATGAATCAATTCTACCATTCAATTTAATTATCATTGATATTTCTCCTTACTTCACTTTTTAATTATTCAAAAAAATTGCAAACCGATTATATCATATTTTATTGCTCATTACAAGCGATATTGAATTTTGACTGCTCTTCAGTTATCATTACATTTTTAAAAATTTCGTCTATTAATTATTAATAATATTGACTTTTTTTGAATAATTTGTTAAAATCATTTCGTATATTTATATATATAATTTATATGGAGGTAATTCTATGAAAAATTCTTTCAAAAAAACTTTGGCACTTGTATTATCGGCATTGATGGTTATTTCCATGATTCCTGCATTTGCCATCACCGCTTTTGCAAATGATGCTTCTGATGCTCAGGCTTTCCTGACAAGCAAGGCAACATTTGAAAACGGTATCACCAATAACGGCGTTACATGGGATGACGGTATGAACGCTGCTTATTTTGACGGCTCATCTTCAGTTAAGCTGAACAGCGCTCCGCTTCAGAATGTAACTGGGACAAGCGGTTTCATTGTTTCGATGGATGTTTATAATGTTGATAACAGACTTGGTAACAAGTATTTCAACTTTACAAACGGAAGTCAGTACTATTCCTGTGAAGGCTCTTCACCCGATTGGTGGACAGTTTACAGATCACAGATTTCAAACGGCACAAACACAAGATGGTACTATACATCTGATTTAAACAGCGCAGATTACACGACTGTTACCGCTGCTGCTAACGGTAACGATTCATACCCAGTTAATGAATGGTATACGTTCACTCTGGTTATGAATACAGACGGCTCATATTCATACTACAGAAACTGTGAGCTTCTTGGTACATACAAGAGCGATTATATCTCAACAGGCAACGGCGGCGGACTCACAAATGAATCTGCAGCAAGCGTTATTGCAGGCTTAACCGATTACTATATCGGCGCAGCTGATGCAAGCGGTTCGGAAGGATTTACAGGATATATCAAGAACGTAAGATTCTATGATGAGGTTAATTCTGCAAATCTTCTTGACCTTGCAGTAAGCGAATATGAAAACAAGATGAACGGCACTGTTTATAAGAATATGGGCACTGCTTACAATGCTTATGTTGCAGCAAACAAAGCACTTGATTCATATAACTACGGCGGTTCAGACAGCACCGTTACCGATGCTGACCTGGCAGCAGCTGCAAGCACTCTTGCAGCAGCAACAAATAATATGACTGCATGGTATGCATATGACGGCTCTGCAAACAGAAGTATTACAATGATTAATCAGGAATGCGGCGGCGCATATTCAAACGTTCTTTATCAGGACACTTCCAACACCAACACCGCTAACTACGGTTGTGACGGAACAGAAAACTCATCCACAGATTTAGGCAACCTTAACGGTTTGAAAATCTGGATTCCCACCGGTGTTGTTCTTTATTACGATGGAAATAACAACAACACATATTTCCCGACAATAGTTGAAATCGGCGGCAAGAACAGCAATAACAACCGTGACGTTCACAGTATTTACTTATCAAACGGTAACATTTCAGGTTCAGGCGCACCGAGCACAACCGAAAACCTTGACGGCGATTTTGAATTCCGTCAGTGGTGGAAGGGTTATTCCAACTGGAACGGCTATAACTGGGCAAACGCTTATGGAAGCGACCAGTTCTCCAACGTTCCCAATGCAGACACAAGCACTGCTTTGGGCAAGAACGAATCAACCCGTTTCTACGCAAACAGAATCTACTATAAGGGCAACAGCAGTTACTCTAATGCAAATAAAACAGTATATGAAACTCTTTATGCAGGTAACAGCAACTATCAGTATAAAACCCTTTATATGAATATGGCTGTTTATGTTGTTGACTATGCTCAGATTACAAACGGCATCAACAACAATAAGAGCTATTTATCACAGGTTTCTTCATATGCTCAGGGCGGTTTATCAAGCGTAATGAACGCTTATGATTTAGCAACTTCATTTGACATGGCTTCATACTTCTCAGAAGCAGATAACAGCAATTATAAAACCCGCGCAACTGATGCTATAACTGCTTCAAACAATGCAGGCGCTGCATTTAGCAATGCTTCTGCAACAGCTGATTCAGCTTATGCAGCACTCAAAACTGCAATCACTGATTATGCAGATATCAGCAATACCGATAACAAATACACCGCAGCTTCATTCTCAGCTTTTGAGACAGCTTACGGCAATGCAACAGCTCATATGGCTGCACTTCCCACAAGCGGATACAATGCAACGACAGCAGGCACCTTAGCTTCTGCTTTAAACACTGCATACGGCAATCTTGTTGAAAATGTTACGGTTAACTTTATCAACGCAGCTAACCAGACTGTTGATACAAGAGTAATCGGAAAAGGCGATGCACTCGGTGCACTTCCTGCAAACACTGCTATCGCCTCAACAGACACAAGTCACCACAATGTTTATACTTGGGGTGAATACACTGCTGAGTCGGTTATCACAGCTGATACCGATATCACCGAGAATGCAGAAGAAACAGCTTGTACCTTCACAGCAGGCGCACATACAGATGCAACAGACGCATTAAACGGCTACACAACATACAGCTGCGCTTGCGGAAATTCATATAAATCATATGACGCACTCAACTTTGATGCTTACGATTCAGCAGTTGCAGATTATAACACAACAATCAATGCCGCTGATTATGAGGCAACCTACACTGCAGAATCAAGAGCAGATTATGAAGCAGCAGTTCAGATAGCAGACGAAACACTTGCACCTAAGGTAATTGCAGACGCAGCTCAGGCAATCACAGACGCTAAATCGAATCTTGAATTAGTACCTGTTGACGAACCCGAGGATACCTACAACCTCACAATTACCGATGATATCGATATCAACTTTAATATTGATACAGAGTATCATGATGCAGAGGACGGATATATCACAGTTGAATATGTTGAGATTAACGAAAACGAAATTTCAACAACAACAACTACTGACAGAATTGATGCAACAGGCGCACAGACATCAATTTCAATGGCAGCAATTCCTGCACAGCTCGCAGAGCCTTATGTAATCACTGTATA